>CAVYEL010000011.1:0-16817 GCA_963767555.1 uncultured Bacteroidaceae bacterium
CAAAAATTATCGGCATGCCAATTGATTTTGTAAAGAAATCACTTGCCAGGTTCGAACCAATTTAATACACCCCATTTATCGTGAGACAGGTTATCCTATACATTGCAGCAAGCCTTGACAATTTTATCGCCCGGCCCGATGGGCGTGTTGACTGGCTCAGTTCACCGGATTTTTTGATACCCGGTGAAGATTATGGTTACCAATCTTTCTACCAAACTATTGATACAACCCTGATGGGTAGGAGCACCTATCAGTTTATCATGGAACAGGATGTCCCTTTTCCGTATCCGGATAAGAAGAACTATGTATTCAGCCGTTCAAGCAATATGCGGGATACTGATTTTGTCGAATACATTTCGAAAGACCCAGCCGATCTTGTCAGGCAATTAAAACAGGAAGATGGTGCTGATATCTGGCTGATTGGAGGGGGACAGATAAATACAATCCTGCTGAATAATGATCTGATCGATAAAATTATCCTTACCATTATTCCGATGACACTGGGTGAAGGTATACCTCTTTTCCACGGATCCTACAAGGAAGTGAAATTAAAGCTGGAAGCAAGCAAATCCTATCAGAGTGGAATTGTACAATTGACCCTGCTCAAATGAACTGTTAAAAGAAATCAAGGATGGCAGTATTTCAATTTTATAAGGAACAGAAGATACCTGCTGGAGAGGATGCCGTATGGAATTTCATTTCTACCCCGGGTAATCTTAAACATATTACTCCAGCTTACATGGGCTTTGATATTACCTCAGAAAACCTCTCTGAGAAAATGTATCCCGGGATGATCATTATGTATAAGGTCTCTCCTGCATTTGGGCTTAAAATGAAATGGGTGACAGAAATAACACATGTGGTTGACAAGCAATATTTTGTCGATGAGCAACGGTCGGGCCCTTATAAAATATGGCATCACCAGCACATGATCCGGCCTGTAAAAGATGGTGTAATAATGACCGACCTGGTTACCTACAAACCACCGCTGGGTTTTATCGGAGCCCTGGCTAACAGTTTCCTTATAAGAAGGAAGTTAGAAGAGATTTTCGATTTCAGGCGAAAAAAGCTGATAGAAATCTTTGGAGATCCTAAAGAATGAAATTATCGGTATTTTGGTTCAGACGGGATCTCAGGCTTGAAGACAATAGGGCCCTGAATCAAGCCCTTTCATCAGGCCTGCCTGTGCTTACTGTATTCATTTTTGATGAGAACATCCTTGGGGAACTTTCCAGCGATGATGCCCGGGTCAATTTCATTTATGAAAGCCTTCGATCCATCAATATGGAATTGAATAAGCATGGAAGTGCAGTTAAAATTTATATTGGAGAACCGGTCAGTGTCTGGAAGAAGATCATCACCCAGTTCAATATAGAAAATGTATACCTGAACAAGGATTATGAGCCTTATGCTGTCAGCAGGGATGATCAGATACGGGCATTGATGGACCTGGGTGGGATACATCTTTTCGAAAACAAAGACCAGGTGATATTTGAAGAAAATGAGGTGGTGAAAGATGATGGAAAACCCTATACTGTTTACACACCCTATAAAAAGAAATGGCTTCAACAATTTCACAAATCTCCAAATGGACCCACTGAGCTGAACCGTTCAGGCCATTTCTTTCCATGTAACTTTTCTTTTCCTGCATTGGAAGAAATCGGGTTTCGGAAATCTCCAATCAAGGTCCGTGATTTTGATCTGAGCCGACTGGATAGATATGCAGCCTCGCGTGATATACCCGGAGAGGATTCGACAAGTTACCTGGGTCCCCATCTCAGGTTCGGGACCATCAGCATTCGACAGGTGATCCGGCAGCTAAAGCCTGAAGATCAAGTATTCCTGGGGGAATTGATCTGGCGGGAATTCTTCATGCAGATCTTGAGTCACTTCCCAAAAGTAATTGACCAGAATTTCAATGCCCGCTACAATGGTCTGGTCTGGCGGAATGATGAGCGGGAATTCGAAAAATGGTGCCGCGGGGAAACAGGATATCCTCTGGTGGACGCAGGTATGCGACAATTGAACAGGACCGGATATATGCACAACCGGGTACGTATGGTGGTTGCCAGTTTTCTCTGCAAGCACCTGTTGATTGATTGGCGCTGGGGAGAAGCATACTTTGCACTAAAGCTATTGGATTACGAATTATCATCCAATAATGGTAACTGGCAATGGGCAGCGGGTACCGGATGTGATGCTGCACCCTATTTCAGGGTTTTCAATCCCACAACCCAGTTGCAGAAGTTTGACGGGGATCTGGTCTATGTAAAAAAATGGCTGCCGGAGTTCGGGACACCTGATTACCCTGCTCCTATCGTGGAGCACTCATTTGCCAGGAACAGGGCCCTGGAGGTCTATAAAAGGTCCCTGGCAAACCAGGGATTCTAGGTCAAAATAGGTCATATCCAGTTCCCGGAAACATCCAAATATGATGTTAGAATTGTTAACTTGTGGTATTTAATGATCCTTTGATACAAAACCAACTGTGATGAACGAAGAAAAAGTATTCAATACAAAAGATGCCATGCCGGATGAGGAAATGGTCAGGAAAGCCCTGGGTTCCAGTTATGCTTATCTTGAAAATATCCGGCAATTTGTTAATGAAGAAATCGGGGATACGGTTGAGGAATGGAAATTTTATGGCCAGAAACTGGGATGGACCCTGAAAAAAATTTTCAAAAAGAGGAACCTGTTATTCATTGGCATGTACCACGGGTATTTCAGGATTGCATTCGTATTCGGGGAAAGAGCAGCAAACAATGTTTTTGATTCAGATATTGCTGAAGCATTGAAAAAGGAATTGTCAGAAGCCAGAAAATATGCTGAAGGAAGAGGGATTAACATCAAGGTGGATGATGACACTTACCTGGATGATATTAAGGAATTAATCAGGATCAAAGTCAAAAACTAATAGTGGAAAATATTTTATTATTGGCCTGTGAACAAAGTATACATCCAGTATTATAAAACAAGCTTCGGGGAACTGATGCTTGGTTCATTCAATGAGCAGCTATGCCTGGGTGACTGGCGGTACAGGAAAATGAGGGACAACATTGACAAAAGAATATGTGAAGGATTAGATGCTAATTATGAAGATGGTGAAACCGATGTCACACAAAATGCCAGACAACAGCTGGAAGAATACTTCTCGGGTAAGCGGACTGATTTCGATGTTCCCTTATTGATGGTTGGCACTTCTTTCCAGAAAACAGTATGGAATGAATTAATGAAGATCCCTTTCGGGCATACGGAGAGTTACCTGGGACTCTCAAGGAAGATCGGGGACGAAAAAGCCATTCGGTCAGTAGCTGCTGCCAATGGTGCCAATGCCATATCCATAATGATTCCCTGTCATAGGATCATTGGAAGCGATGGGAAATTAACAGGCTACGCAGGTGGCCTGGAGGTGAAAAGGAAACTGCTCCAGCTGGAGATGCAAAACCAGGCTCCGGACCAATTACCACTATTCGGTTAATGTGATGGCATACTGTATCAACAGGTACCAGTGTTTGAAATAGAAAACCTATGAAACGCAAATTATTGATTGCTGGTACTGCGGAAGATGCCCTGATTGCCTGTATGATGGATGAGAATATCTCACCAGAGGGGCGCACCCAAGAGGCGATCTGGACCCTGGGCCAGATCAGGTCAAAAAAGGCTTTACCACTACTGAAGGAGCTATACAGAGACGATCCCAAGGGAAAGACATGTTATGCTAGACTAAATAAGTAACTTTATGAAACAATCCAAATTAATGAGATCAATCTTTAGCGCACTGCTTTTTATATTCTCAATTGCTCACTGCTCCGGGCAGAAGATGAAATTCGAATACCATGAAATTGGAGAGTTCCGGGACAGGATGGGACAAACCAGCCTGGTGGATGTGGATAATGACAATGACCTGGACTGGGTGTTCGGGCGTTTTGGAGAAATGTACTGGTATGAATACATCTCTCCGGATAAATGGGACCTGCATGATATCGGAAAAGGAGCCCGTACAGATGTAGGGGGCTGCCCGGCGGATATTAATAAAGACGGCTGGATTGATTTCGTTGTGGGGGATTCCTGGTACGAAAACCCGGGTAATCCCAGGTCAGAAAGCTTCATATTGCACAGAAAAAACATGATCAGCTGTCATGACAACATTTACCTTGATATAGATGGAGATGGTATAAAGGATATTGTATCCGTGTCAAATGATCCTGATCATCCGGTGCTGGCATGGTATAAAATACCTGAGGACCATAAGGAGAATTGGGATTACCATAAGATCGGGAATGGCATCCATGGAGGCATTGCTCCTAAAGGATACGGGGACCTGGATAGTGATGGTGATCCCGATATTGTAAGAGGAAATGCCTGGTTTGAGAACCTGGATGGCAAAGGAGGCCAATGGAAAATCCATGAATCACTGGTCCCGGAAGGTGGCAACAGGTCAGACATATTTGGACTGGCACTCAGAACATGGGTGGAAGATCTGGATGGAGATAATGATCCTGATATAGTTATTGCAGAGGCAGATACCAAAGATGGCAGGGTATACTGGTTTGAAAACCAGAACAATGCAGAGACATTCATTTATCATCCGATATCTGCCGGTTCAACAAAACAGGATTTTCACTCTCTTGCCCTGGCTGATTTTGACGGGGACGGGGATTTGGATGTTTCATCGGGTGGGGGACCCCTGTCCCAGGATACCCATAAGCTCTTCATCTGGGAGAATATCTCCGGAGACGCTGCCGAATGGAAAGAGCATTTAATCCTGGAGGGGAAAAGAATTCATGAAGCAGTGGCTGCTGATGTTGACGGGGACGGGGACATAGATATGTGTACCAAACCCTGGCGCGGGGGACTTCATATTTACCTGGAAAACAAATTGAGATATTACAAAATAATCTGAATATTATGAAAAACGCAATCCTTTTACTGCTGGTCCTGACTATGATCTTCCAGGGGTGTTCGAATCTTCAACAGGATGCCAGTCAGGTGGTAAACGCCACTGCTGATTACCTGGACTTTTCAAACCGGGATGATCAGTTCACCGGTGGTATTAAAATGATACCCATATCAACACCCAAAGGTGAGTTCAAAGTATGGACCAAGAGGGTGGGTAACAATCCGGATATGAAAGTCCTTCTCCTGCATGGAGGTCCGGGGGGCACACATGAGGTCTTCCTTTGTGCTGATGGATACCTCCCTGCTGAAGGGATAGAATACATTTACTATGACCAGTTGGGATCCTATTACAGTGACCAGCCTTCTGATACAAGTCTGTGGACGCTTGACAGGTTTGTTGAAGAAGTTGAACAGGTTCGGATAGCTTTAAACCTGGATAAAAATAATTTTTATCTGTTGGGCCAGTCCTGGGGAGGTATTCTGGCAATGGGATATGCCCTGAAGTACCAGGAGAATCTTAAGGGGCTGATCATTTCAAACATGATGTCCAGTGCTCCGGAATATAATCAATATGCAGAGGAGGTACTGGGTCCCATGCTTGATCCAGCAATTCTTCAAGAGGTTAAAACCATAGAAGAAAACAATGATTTTTCCAATCCGAGGTATATGGAAGTGCTGATGGATCATTATTATCCTGAACATCTACTCAGGTTGCCAATTGAACAATGGCCGGATGCCATAAACAGAGCATTTAAGCATATGAACCAGGAGGTATATGTTTATATGCAGGGATTCAGTGAATTTGGCATGACCGGGGATGCTACCCTGAAAGACTGGGATGTGAGTAATGATTTATCAAGTATTTCTGTGCCAACCCTGGTCATTGGGGCTACCTATGACACCATGGATCCGGAGCATATGGAATGGATGTCAAAGGAGGTTCAGGATGGCAGGTTTTTACTCTGTCCGGACGGAAGTCATCTGTCACAATATGATGACCAGAAAGTGTATTTTGAGGGACTGATCAAGTTTATAAACGATGTGGATAATCGAAAATAATGGCAACAAAGCGTATATGGCAGGGTTGGACTACACCGGAAAATGCGGATACCTACCAGCAGCTTTTGCATGATGAAATCTTTCCGGGGATAGAAGCCAAAAACATTTCTGGTTATCAAAGCATCGAGCTATTTCGAATGGATCTCGAATCTGCACATTATGAAACGATTGAATCCAGGATTTATAAATAATATGAAAAAAAGTATTCTATTATTCGCAACGATTGCACTGGTAACTAACGGTTTAGCCGGACAGGCTTTGTCAAAGAAAGATCTGAAACAGCTTGATGAGTACTATGCCGGGATGGTTAAGGAATGGGATGTTCCAAGTGTTTCTATCGGTATTGTCAAAGATGGTGAGTTGATTTTCTCAGGGAACTACGGAGTTCTGGAAGAAGGGAAAGATGCTGGACCGGATAAAAATACCCTTTATGCCATTGCTTCCAACTCAAAGGCATTTACCAGCGCGATCATTGGTATGCTGGTGCAGGAAGGCAAACTTGACTGGGATGACAAAGTTAAGGAATACCTTCCCTATTTCGAATTATATGATCCATGGGTAAGTGCAGAGGTAACCATCAGGGACCTTCTATGCCATCGGGTCGGACTTGGAACATTCAGCGGGGATGTCATCTGGTACAAAGCGGACCTGACCCCGGAGGATATTATTCGAAGGGTCAAATACCTGGAGAAAGCGTTTAATTTCAGGGCAGGATATGGCTATTCAAATGTCATGTATGTAACTGCGGGGGAAGTTATCCGGGTGGTGACCGGCAAAAGCTGGAGTGAAAATGTGAAGGAAAGAATATTTGATCCGCTTGGCATGGACAGGACTGTAACAACTCCCCATGAACTGGAAGCCAGGGGCAACTTTGCCACACCACATGGACGAGAGCATGATATTAATATACCCATTCCCTGGGTTGATTGGGAAACAGTGGCTGCTATGGGAGGTATAATATCCAGCGTAGAGGATGTTTCAAAATGGATGATATTTAACCTGGATCATGGGATCTGGGGAGAGGATACGATACTGACTAAAGAAACCCGGAACATGGTCTGGACCCCGCATAATAATTTCAGGGTGGACCACACCACACAGAATGATTTTAACAGGCATTTCAGTGCCTATGGTTTGGGCTGGGGCTTAAGCGATTACCAGGGGCGTTTAAGGGTTGGTCATACCAGGCGCTTACGATGGCATGATTACGGCAGTTACTTTAATCCCGGATGAGAACCTGGGAGTTGTTGTACTGACCAATGGTATGAAAAGTCCCATTATGGCCGCAACCTATTATGCCATTGATAAATTCCTGGGTTTGGAAACCAGGGATTGGTCGGCAGAATACCTGGAAAGGGTGGATAAAAGGCAGAAAGAGGATACCCGTATATCCAGCAGAAAGGAAAAACGGATACCTGAAACAAAACCTTCTGTTGCACTCGAAGATTACACCGGTGTTTACCAGTCGGATATATATGGAGAAATAAAGATAAGCCTTGAATCAGACCAACTGAAGATGGAATTCGAACATTCACCCTATCTTTCTTCTACACTGAATCACTGGCATTATGATGTCTGGGAGATAAAATGGGATAACAAGCATGCGTGGTTCAACTTTGGAACGGTCAAATTCAATATGGATAATAACCTCCAGGTAACCGGAATGGATTTCGATGTTCCAAATAATGACATCTTTTTTGAAGAGCTCAAACCATACAGGGTGGAAACAGGCAAAAACTGACCCTTGGTCTATCAGGCCAATTGCTCTCGAAGCATTTTCTCAAACCGTTTGGCAGTCGTGATTTCATATGAGAGGAACTTGCCGTTCAGGTATATGCCAGCAAGTCCGGTCGGATAAGGTACATGTTGGGCTGCTTCAAGGCTGTCAATCCTGATCTTCTTTGCGGGCAGTCCCATGTCCCTTGCCGTTCCCAGCATGATCTCCACGAAATCTTCATGGAATGGACACTGGTGGGAATACATGATCACTACACCCTCCTTATCTTCAATGGTTCCAGATCGAACGACATCCCTAAACCGGGGCTGAGGAGCATCCTTCCTCAGCTTTTTAACCAGGAGCTCAAAGGCAGGCGGAGCTTCATCGCAGGTCTCAAAACCGAACTTCTGATAAAACTTCTTTGGGGTGAGCCAGGGCATATTTTTCTTGCCAGAGACTACTACCAGTCCATTTTTATGGCTCGAATCCTCAAAACATTCCTCCATCAGCAGGCGGCCGTACCCCTGGCCTTTAAACCTTCCGGATACCCAGAAACAATTGATCAAATTATAGCCAGGTGCTTCCACAGGCTTCCAGGCATATTCGGCAGGCACATATTCTATAAAAACCTTACCCCTGACATTAACTTTTTTAAAGACAAAACCATTTTCAAACTGTTCCTTCAGCCATACTTTTTTTTGTATGGACCTGGCCTCGCTGGTTTTATCATTACCGATGGCGCAACAGATGTGTTCATCAGTGATATTTCCAGGATTCAGTGTGATGATCTCAGTAGTTTCCATTCAAGTGCATTTAGCTTTAAAAATAAACAATTGTTCAGGTGTATTGCTTGATGGATATTGCTATTTCTGGCTATCGTCCAACCGGGAATTCAGTTATCCTGAGAGTTGTGCACCCATATGGGATCAATGTGATCTCCTCTTCTGTTGACTTGATCAGGCTTTGCTGCTGCAGGCTGTGCGGCAGCGGTCCGGCCATTTCATTGTACAATTTCCAACCCGGTATCCTGAAACCCCTGGTACGCAATTCCAGGGGGGCTGCATCTATGTTCCAGGGATAAGAACCCTGGTCGGGTACTGCGATCACCTCAAAAGCATTCTCAGGATCTGTTATGGCTGATTCCGGCAGGGCAAAATTCCAGGGATCAAGTGGACGTACTTCATAGAAATCACCCCACTTGTCATTGTTCTTTACCAGTTTCCAGTCTTCCCTGATTTTGAGGGCATAAACGAGGGGCCCACGTTCCACAGCCACAGATTTCTCGTCCCATGTACTCAAGCTTACCTGCATTGGAAATCTAACTTCAATCAAATCTCCATCAGACCATTCATGATCCAGGACCACTATGTTCCCGCCAGGGAACATTTTACTTTGATCACCATTAATGGAGACCTCGGCTTCCTGGCACCATCCGGGAGCCCTGATATGGAATGGGAATTTGACGGTTTCCTCCGTTGAGATCCGGAACCTGACCCGGTCTTCAAAGGGATAATTGGTTTCCTCCTTTATACGGACCTTAACATTACCGGCAACTATGGCATCCAGGGTGTTTGGCGCAAACATCACAGCTGCTAGTCCACCGTCAGGAGTAGCATACCACAGGTGTTGCACAAATTTTGGCCATCCCTGGTGCATGTTGCAGGTGCAGCAGGGATAACCGGTAACCAGGCCATAACATAAATCAGTGTGGCCATGATGATCCTCGACGTGAAAATTACGCCGGTGGCGCGTGAGCATGACCTGGTTGGCCTGCTGAAAATATTGCCTGGAAGTGAAATCATCCGATGCCTGTGTGGGCAATGCATTGTAGGCGATTTTCTCAAGGTGGTCCATGAGTTTTACATCCCCTGTAATGCCGATCATGGTCTCAAGGGAGAACATCAATTCTGTGACAGAGCAAAACTCTATTCCCTGTGTGGGTATCCTTCCATGTAGCGCTTCATCACCCCCATACATTCCCTGTGGTTGACCATGGTTTTCCCTGATATCGGTAAAGGCTTTTCTAACAGCCTCAAGATACTTTGGGTCCGGATCCTGCTGGTAATAGATGACGGGTTCCTTGATACCCTGGGCAAGGTTGACACAATGGAAACTCCTTTGTTCCTTCAGGCATAACCTGTCTACAAGCTCTGTGTTAAACGGATATGAATTTTGGCTGCTGGCCGGGAATAAATGATCCCTGCCCTTCTCACTGTAACAATTCTCATTCAGGAATACATCTGTCCATGGAAAAGTCTGTTCATGGATCAGCTCAGCCAGCTCAAGGAGGAAAACATCCCCGGTATTATTGTACAGCCAGTATACCAGCATCAGGTTATCGCCTCCGCGCCGGTTTCCCCAGAAAGACCAGTTATCCAGTGGTGTATCTGGCAGCTCCCTGAGCTGGTACCTGAAATAGTTGGTCATCAGATCGATTACCCTCGGATCTTCTGTGGCATCATAGTACTGGCGAAGGACCTTCAGCATGACCATTTTTGGCCACCAGTCCCGCCTTGGACTCTTCTGTATGCCGGGTTCCGGTTCTGGTTTTTCTGTGAATGGGACCGGACCAAAATAACCATCCTCCGTCTGGCTGTTAAGGGTCCATTCTATCCAGGGCATAGCTTTAGCCTTCAGGTCTGCATCATCCAGGATCCAGGCCAGGGGAACCAGTCCGTCGAGCCAGTAGGGTCCCCTTTCCCAACCATCACCATCCCCGCCGAGCCATCCATTACGTGGCCCCAGGACCGTGGGGTATAATTCATCGAGGTGACCGGTCAATCCACTTTTCATCAGCTGGAGCTGCTGCAACAACCATCCTTCAGGCTGGATACTGCCCAGGGGTAATTCAAGGTATTGATTGGAGAGTAATGGTGGACGATTATTCAGGTAATTGGACCTGCTGTTTTGATCCTCCTCCTGACAGGATGATATAACAAGAACAATAAGCAGAAAACAGTTCCTGATTATCATAGGTAAGGTATATGGGTTTTCAGATAGGCGTTCTTACTGGATCTCCAGATCATCCCTTTCCGGTAATTTGGGAAAGGACTTATGGGGTTCTGCCTGGTACCAGTATGCTACCGATGAGATATCATCCTGCAGGGGAAGATACCTGCCGCCGCTTCGCCAGCCGAGCGCCTGCATGGTAACTTTCAGGTCTTTTTCAAAACGAACAGGATCGGTGATATGCCAGCGGTACATACCAAGCCTTGTCTGGGACCTGTTCAGAACGTTGTCATCAGGCTCTACTACGTGGTACCCGGCATAGGGTGTGGTATAGTCAACGTATCCCCTGGTACCGTCTGGCCTGGTTCCGTGGAAGCCATAGGAACCACAGAAATAATCCTCCGTGCCGGTCCCGCATATGGTCGGAAATTCCTTATCCCCATCCATGAAGAACTTGATCTCACCTTCTCCCCACCATCCATTGTTATTGGTCTGCCAGTACATATATGTACCAACATATTGTCCCTGTCCACTGATCCCATCGACAATGGTATAAACTTCCTTGTAAGGTACGGGATTGGTACGGCGGAACTGTGCATGGAAATAAGCTGCATCATCAGGCACTTCTGTCAGGGTATAGTTCACCTGGTAGTAGAGGGTCATCCTTTCATCGTCCAGGTTTTCCATGGTGATCTTGCAGCTTTTCCGGAAAGGCATGTTCCAGTAGCAGTTGAAGGCGGATCCGGGATTAACACATACAGGAAGAGAAGAGATCTGGTTGTAGACTTCTGCAGCGGCAAAGAAATCTCCAACGGGAACCTCCACTGAAGGTTCTTCTTCACCATCCCAGTAGAAACGGAGGATGGAATATCTCCATTTTCCTGCAGGTGTCATCCAGATCTGCTGAATCGCTCCCGGTCCCTCGATCTCAGCCATGGTAAATGTTTCTCCTGCCGGAATTCTTACATATGGGTTTACCTTCCATCCCTGTCCCAGGTCCCGCGCCGCATTGGCAGCACTTCCTTCTTCCAGGGTGGCCATACCACCCTTTCCCTTTTCTCCGGTAAAATTCTCGGGACTGATGGATCGGGTTTTGGCATCCGAAAGACGGTAAAGATTGCTGAGGTTAACATCCAGACCGTTAAAAGCATCTTTTTGTGCGGTCAGTGGCAAACAAAAGAGAAATCCAATAATGACTGGAAGAACGCGATAAATTTTCATGACAGATAATTTGGGTTTATACTTTGATAATAAAATTTGTATCAGTTTAATCACTGATTATTCTCCGATGTGCTATTGCTGGGTATAAGATCTTCAACCGATATTGCCAGCTCCATGCTTTTCCCCGGTGCTACCAAAACATTATGGACCAACAAGTCGAGTGAGAATCCGGATAATTGTTCCAGGGTCTTCACAACGATGGTTGTTTTGGCATGGGCTTTTATGGTGAAAAAATGGATCCCGTTATAAAATTTAAACGGACTTTTATTTTCACATATGAAGTCAAAATCGGAATTGTTGGTAATGGTCATTCTGGCCAGCGAAGTTCCTTCTCTGTATTCTGTTTCAATATCCAGCGATTCAAAGAACAAAGGTTTCAGGAGATCCTCAGGTCCGATGAGGTGATCCCCCTGGTATATGGCTGTTCTGTGATTCAATAAGGCCTCCTGTACCCCATCCACAGATTTTTCACGCGCAAAAACCAGCGTGATGGTCCTGTGTTTATCCGGCAGGTATTGATAAGTACTTACCCCATGAATGTCCGAATTTCCGAGAAGGGTGAGGTCAAATTCCTGAACCAGTTCATGTGCTCCTTCCCAGTATCCATCTCCGTTACAAATTTCGATTCCTTTTATTTGCCCGGCTTTAATAAGCTCGATGAATTCCTCATCCCTGGGAGCATTTCCATCTTTGTATTTAGCTGTCCAACCCGGATGGTTCCAGAATACAAAAGCTTCCTGTTCATTGGCGGCACCAATCCTGTTGGCAGGTATTTTATCCCTGAGGTTCGGTTCATTAGTGTTTTTCAGAAACAGCGCATTGAAATGATCACGGCTGGCGGATATCTCTCCTCCAAGGATTAAGATAAGGTCTTTGCCTTCGGCATGTTTCTTTGCAATTTCATAGGGAGCCATATGGTTATCTTCCACCTCTTTTTTGTGGTATTCCACATGATCGGTTATGGAAATCACATCCAAACCTTCTGCAATGGCTTCATCCACACGGACAGTTGGCCAAACCCTACCATCTGAGAATACGGTGTGCATATGAAAATCACACTTCAGGGTATAATAACCAGGTATATCAGGTATCTGAAAATGTGCCGAATCGGTACCCAGGTCACGGACAGATTGTCCATAGGAAAAATTACTGATAATCATTATCAGCGCCAAAACGAACAATGGTTTTTTCATAAGTTAATGGTAATATTTAGTTAAGTAGTAATAAGGATATATTCATCAGTAATAAATAAAAATAGGCAATTTTAGATTAATAATACTTACAATCAGATCTCGTTTTGATTAGACTACTTATTATATTTGTTTTAAATAATTACAAAAAAAACAAACATGCTTTTCCAGACCATTGCGGAGAAAGTTGTGAATCACAAACAGCTTAAATCCATAAGAGAGACCAATAAGAACAAGAAAATCGTTTTTTGTACAGGTTGCTATGATATTTTGCAGAGCGGACATGCAGTATTTTTCAACCAGTGCAAACAATTTGGTGATTTGCTGGTAGTTGGAGTTGGACAGGATCATGCCGTTAAAGAATTAAAAGGCGCGGGCCGGCCTGTGAACCCTGAAAACAACCGGGTCCATCTGGTAGCGGCTTTCCAGGATGTGGATTATGCCACTTTAAATGATGATACAATAGCTCCGGGTAAGATTGATTTCAAGGATGTCCTTGAAAAACTTCGCCCCGATGTATTTGTCCTGAACGAGGGCGATTCGGGTATGGTGGAAAAGAATCAACTCTGTGAGAGGCTCGGGATCAGGATGGAGTTTGTTCAGCGAATTGTTCCGAAAGCACTTGAGGCTACTTCCACAACAAGGATTATTGACAAGATCAAATTTGCCTACAGGGCTCCGCTCCGTATTGACTTCGCGGGTGGCTGGACAGATATCCCATACATCATGGGAGATAAAACGGGTTTTGTTTCAAACATTACCATCAGTCCCCTGATAGAACTAAAAAGCGGCCGATTTAACTTTTCAGGTTACCCCAGGGGAAGTGGGCTAAGTACCTCTACCGCAGCACAGGTTCTTGAGTTGATCAGTGCAAAAAACTATAATTCTGAATCCAAGACCCTGGAGAATATAAGTGAAGATTTATTTAACCTGGAAAATAAAGAACTTAACTGGGCCATCGGACGGCAGGATCAGTATTCCATTGTCCACGGCGGTTTTGGCTGCTGGGAGTTTGGCAGGGATTATGCCAGGCGGACTCAGATCGAGATCCCCAGGGAGACACTGGAGGAATTCAAAAAAGGCTTACTTCTGCTACATACAGGTGCTTCGCGAAATGCTCAAACTGCCGTAGAAGACGTGTATTCAAATCACCTGACTCCTGAGGGACAGGAAGCACTGGATAAATTAGCCGGGTATGCACTTGAGTTTGCTGTAGCTCTGAAAAATAAGGAATATATCCTATGTGCCGAGATCATGGAGAAAAACTTTGAGGCACAAAAACAACTTGCATCAGCTACCTCCAACGGATACCTCGAAGAAATGTATGCTTTTGCTAAAGAAAATGGTGCATACGGGGGAAAGATTGCAGGTGCAGGTGGGGGAGGTGCCTATCTGTTTTACTGCAAGGATCCCGTACACTTAACCAGGGAACTCAAGAAGAATTTTGTCGACTGCTTTGAGATCAATTTCGAGTTTCATTATGAGGACATCAAAGCCCTGAACCGGATCTGATAATACCTTTCAACCTGGATAATACACCGGCGCTAAATATGCTGGCATTAACCAGAATATATAGGCTTCTTGTGGATTATACAGGCTGTAGAGTGTTTTCAGATCTGGATACCTACTTGGCTTAAGCACTCAGTGGTTCACGTGCATCTAATTGTTCTTCTACCCATTCTTTGTTTTCCCATAGCGTACAGCCACCAGCTGATTCTTTCAGCAGATGATGATTGTTTCGGATCCTGTTCAACAGGAGTGAGTCGAGAGCTTCGGTAAATGTAGTGTTGTTAATGTTGGTATCGGAATACGGGGCAAAGGGACAGGGTTCCACATCCCCGGTTGCACTGATATGGATAAATCCCCGGCCGGCTGCCAGGCATCCGCCATATTGTTCTTCCTCTCCCGGAAGGGTGATGTAGAGTGCCGGGATCGTTTCACGCAATATTTTGTTGATCACGGGAATCTTTTTTCTTTGCTCAGCAGTTACACAATTCGGGATATCGCTCTCTGTGACCGGTACATATTCAACAAAAAAGAAAAGCCTGCATCCCTGGTCATAATATCTCTGCAGATATTCCGGGTTCATTACCTGGTCGAAATTATCACTGGTCAGGGTAATGGATAATCCATAAAACATTTTATTCCTGCGGAGCACTTCAGCTGCCGATTCAACCTTGCCATAGAGTCCATCTCCACGTCTTTCGTCTGTTTTTTGTTGATCACCTTCAATGCTTAGTACTGGTATAAGGTTCCGGTGTTTCTTAAAATACCTGGTAGTATCGCTATCCAGTAGTACCCCGTTGGTGAACACCGGGAAAAGTGTTCCTTTTTCTGCTGCAGCAGTTTCCAGCATATCCCTGCGCAGGAGTGGTTCTCCGCCTGCCAGCATGATGATCCTTGTTCCTATTTCGGAGGCTTCATTGATCAGTCTGCCAAATCTTTCAGAAGTGAGTTCGATGCCTGCATTTCTTTGCTGGGACCTGTGATAGCATCCCTTACATTGCAGGTTGCACTGGTTGGTGACACTGCAAATCAAAACAGGTGGAGCTGGCAGGCCCCTGTCAGTTCTTTTTTGCCGTATCTCGGCTGCATGATTTTGATGATTCATTGTCTTGATCCAGAATCCACATTGTTTCAGGTTTGTCAGGTTTATTTCTACTGCTTCATTGAAAAAAAATGAGAGATTATCCTGGAATTGATTTATAAATTCTTTTTCTGTCGGCATGGTTCTAAAGGTTTATGGAGTAAAATTATACCAGCTAAAAGTTATTCACAGGAGTAAATCGGTAAAACATCTTACTTTATCGGTAAATCCTGCTTTTTTATTTGATGAGTTGTCATTTTTTATTTATGGACGGAACAATTAGTTGTATATTTTATCGTTGAATTCTTGTATCTTTGAACTGTATTTAAATTTTAATATGGATATCAAGGTAAACGGTAAGGAATTGAATCAGTTGACAAGGGAAGAACTGATAGCCGCTGATAAGGAAATTAAACTTGCTTTTCTACAAACCAGCCAGAAGAATGGCCTGCAACAATTTCGTGTAGGAGATAATGTGAAGGTTGCAAAGAGAAGTTGGTCTGCAGAAGGTGTCATTGAAGATATAGGCAGCAAAACCGCAACGGTCAATATAGGAGATCAGACGATTTTAGCCACTGCAAAAATGATTTCTAAGGTTTAGCTCAGGCTGCCATAATTCCCTCGACGTATTATTCTCATTTTCAGCAAATTATTTTCTAAGCTGGAGAGATTATGCCTTCGCTCGAAGCATTGACGGTGTAAAGTGTTGTCAGAACTCTTTTCCAAGTTTCTCTTCCAGTTTGAATACTTCAATGGCATTCTCTCTCAATACCCTCCTGACAATGTCAAAAGCCACTTCTTCTGTCAGTAATCCCCGTTCTATTCTCCTGGCCAGAACTTCTGCCAGGACTTCTTTTCCATATTCAAGCGATCCTGTTGATTCTTCGATGAAAGAACAATCTCCTCCCCAGAAAAACTTATTATAAGGAACACAGTCAAACATTTCATCGAGTGCAAGAACAGCTCTCTCACGTGAGATCTGAGGCAGCCAGACGATGTCAAGGTATACATTGGGAAACATCTTGCCCAGTGCGGCATATTCCCCCGTCCATGGATATCCGCCATGAAACAGCACAAATTGAGCTTCCGGATAAGTAAGGAACAGATTATTCAGTTTCACCGGTTTGCCATTTTCAAGGTTGTTCCCGTTTCCTGCGAGATATCCTGTATGGATCTGTATGGGCAGATCATATTC
>CAVYEL010000012.1:0-118661 GCA_963767555.1 uncultured Bacteroidaceae bacterium
AAAAACCGTTTTGCTTCAGTGTATCATTTAACTGTAGCATTTACCCAGTCAGGGAATATGCCCAGTTCTATACCCAGTACCCTTTCCCCCAGTATCCAGGTTACCAGTAAAACGACCAGTATACCGGTCATATTCAGTACAAGCCTGTTCTGACCATGGTCTTGATCTTCAGGCGTTCGGTACCGAAAACAATCGCATTAGGTGGTGTGGCTGTCGGCAGCATAAAGGCCAGTGAGGAAGCAATGGTGGCAGGTATCATAAAAAGTATGGGATTATTCCCGCTGGAAACGGCCAGGGCAGGCAAAGACCGGGAGCAGCATCTGCGTGGAAGCAACATTGGAGGTCAATTCTGTCAAAAGGACATCAGTGTTATAACGGCCAGGAGGATCAGGTATGGATGTATGCTCCGGTCCAAATCCAATTGTTCACCAAACCAGAGTGCCAGTCCCGAGGATTGAAACCCAAGGGCCAGTGCAAATCCTCCCCCGAAAAGCAGGACAATGTTCCAGGGCAGCTTTTTCGCTGTTTCCCAATCCATGATTCGGCTTCCTTTAAGGTCCCTGGCAGGCAGGATAAACAGGATGATGGGGTAATCATGGCTACTGTACCGTCATTAATAAAGGCCGGGGTCCCGAAAATTGAAGACCAGCGGGAATGGTGAATTTGTCAAACTTGATACCAGCCCTGAAAATCCACATAAAAGCCAGTGTAAGAAAAACAATCAGCACCGTGCGTTCCTCAAAGCTTGCCCGTCCCAGTTCCTTGTATTTTATCCGGAAATGGTTTTTATCCAAGGCTGCCCATGGTTCCTTTGGCCGGTAGATCAGATAGATCACGGCAAGGATGGCAACAAAGCATCAATATGGTAACAGGCAAAGCAAAAAAGAACCAGTTCGCAAATGATATCTCGGGCGCCCCGGGATACATTAATGTCAGGATCCTGGGAAATACCAGGTTCGTGGGCAATGCCGACAGGGTGGCAATGCCGCCTATGGAAGGGCTATAGGCTATGGCCAGGAAAAGTCCGGTCGAATAATGACCGACACCTTTCAATGACATGATTCTCTTCAAGCGATGCAATTATAGACATAACTATGGGGATCATCATCATGGTAGCTGCTGTATTGGAGATCCACATAGACAAAAAGGCCGTGGCGATCATAAATCCAAACAGGATCTTTCCGGGCCCGACACCTATGGACATCATGATCCTGAGTGCAATTCTTTTATGCAGGTTCCATTTCTCCATGGCAAGAGCCATGATAAATCCACCCAGATAAACAAAAATAATATGATTGATGTAAGATGCGGATAACATCCACCGCTCCCAAAACTCCAAGAACCGGGAACATGACTATTGGAATCAGTGCCGTTATTGCCAGGGGTATTGCTTCTGTTACCCACCAGGCTGCCATCAATAGAGCAACAGCCAGGGCTTTTCCAACAGCAGGATTGTCAGGATCCGGATCTGTAAAGAAAAAGACAAAAATAAATAGCAGGATACCAGTGAAAAATCCAACAGTGCTTCTGGTCAGTTTCATTTACAGTCTTCAAAGTTGCAGTAAATATAAACAAACAGTCAGGGATTAAAAGATAGGCCCGGGTTATAAAAGAGCTCCCGGGCATATTCGATCAGAAAATGACACTTGTTTACTCATATTTTAATATCAGGGCGGGATTCATTGATGTTGCCCTTTTGGCATGTATTGATGTAATGACCATGACCAATATAAGGGCCGAACTCCGGATATCAGGAACAACAGCCACTCATATTGATATGCTTGGCAAAATTGTTCAGCCAGCTGTAATGCCTCCAGTAAGCGAGCGGCCAACCTATGAGGATCGCCACCAGGATCAGCCTTACGAATTCCCTGGATAAGAGTGCATTGACACTGGCAAAGGTGGCCCCCATGGACCTGCCTAACGCAGATCTCCTTTGTACGTTGTTCTGCCATAAAAGATGTCAGCCCCACCAGTCCCAGCGCTGCAATAAGGATGGCCAAAAAGGTCATCATGATGGAAAATTTACTGAATTTATCTTCGTCCTTGTACAGAGAATCCAGCTCTTCGTCAAGAAATGAATATTCAAAGGGCCGGTTGGGGCGAACACATTCCTCCTTGTTTCGATTGCTGGAGTACTTTGTTGTAGATTGATGTATTCACCCGTATGGCAAAGTAATAAGTCATGCTGCTGCAAACCCTGGATTCCTGACCATATCCAGAATGAAATTATCCACGGGTTTATGCAGAGAGCATGTGGAAATCCTTGAAAACCCCAATGACCCTTTCATCTCCTTCATGGACAACCTCTTCCCAATGGCCTCTTCATTTGTCCAGCCCAGGTTCTTTGCCATTGTTTCATTGATCATGATGGCGTTCGGCGGTGTCCGACCGGAAATCTTTCGAGAAATGCCCTTCCTGCAACTACCTCAATATCGAAAGTTTCAATGAAATCGTGACCTGACAATGAACATGGGATACCAGAACTGCTGGTCTTCACTCAATCCTTCTATGGTCACCCCCCTGGTATTATGATTTGCCCCAGGATATCTTCCATGGCCGTAACAGACTCAATCTCCGGCGTACCTGAGCAGGTTTTCCTTAAAAGTCTCATAATTTCGCTGTATCTGGTTCACACCCTGACTTTGAAGGAGTATGATCTGGTCCTTCTTAAATCCAAGATCTGCATTCCGGATAAATTTAAGTTGGGAGAATACGATCAGGGTTCCGATGATGAGGGCAATGGAGATGGCAAACTGGACAGTGACCAGTATTTTTCTGGCGATGGCACTACTCTTTCCGTTCCTCAGTCCCCCTCTGAAAATAACAATAGGATTGAAAGAGGAAAGGTAAAAAGCCGGATATGCCCCGGCCAGTAAACCTACACCCAGTACCAGCAGGATACCGAACAGGATGGAGGTGATGGCGATGATATAATCTCCCGAGATGTTTTTATCCGTAAATTGATTGAATCCCGGCAACAACAATTCAACCAGCAGACAGGCGAAAATGAGAGAGACAAGGGTAGTGAATATTGTCTCCCCTAAAAATTGCTTGTACAAGAACGTATCCTGCCGGCTCCAAATGTCTTTTTAATACCGATCTCCTTGGTCCGGGTAGCAGAATTGGCCGTGGTAAGATTCATAAAATTGATGCAGGCCAGTGCCAGTACAATGGCTGCTATGACCGAAAGTATATACACATAAATGATATTGCTGTTGGCATGCATCTCATAGTCATGGTGGGATTTCAGATGGATATCTGTTAGTTTTTGCAGGTAAAGTGTCACGTCCTGGTTGGAAAGGTCCGGGTAATGATTTTCATAAAATTCCGGAAACCGGGCTTCCAGTTCTTCCGGTGGAATATTTTCGGCGAGTTCCACATAGGTCCAGCAGGGATTCCATATCCAGGTCTGGGGTAGTCTGCCCCCGAAGGCCACACGAACAGTGGACATGGAGCAGAGGAAATCAATCCTGAAATGAGATTGGCTGGGCAGGTCTTCAATCACACCGGTTACTTCCACATTTAATTGCTCTACCAGTCTCATCGTTTTACCGATGGGATCTTCATCTCCGAAATACCTGGCAGCCATGGATTCTGTAATGACCAGACTATTCGGGGCCGTCGAGGGCCGTTTCGGGATCTCCCTGGACAAATGGAAAAGTGAACATCTGAAAAACGGTCGAATCCACCACAAAAAATCCTGGTTCATTATACTTGACCAGGGTTGTATCATCCTTCCGGTATTCAATAAAAATCTGGTTGGTCATGAAATTGAAGAAACGGCAGGTATTTTTAATCATTCCGGGATAATCCATCTGCAGTGTCGGGGCGAATGGGAAGGAACAGGTGGCCGCATCTTCATTCACATCATTGGAATTATAGAAGCGGTTGACCCTGTAGATACTTGCAGCTTTCTCATGGAACCTGTCATATTTCAGTTCATCGGTGATGTACAGGATGATGAATATGAAACTGGCCAGTCCGATGGCAAGTCCACCAATATTGATGATGGAAAAGTTTAAATGACGGGCAAGATTCCGGATGGAAATTAATATGTAATGCCTCAGCATGCTGGAACCTTATTTAGAATCTTCCTCATCAAATCCTGTGCAAAACTTTGCAAATAGCTAGATATACTGAATATTTAGCATTCAGACGTCCGGAATATACTATTTAGAAAGTGTTGTAAAATCGTACACATGCCGTCCACTTATGTACAAACCATCAGGCCAGCCTATCACAATAATATTTAACAATTTTTTAACGTTCTTTATTTAGAATTTTTCTACTTTTGATTTCTCAAAATCGGAGCATAATAATTATTTATCTAAAACAATGTAAACATGAGAAGAATAAAACCTTTGCTGCTCTTATGGGAGGAGCACTATTCATGCTGACATCCTGTTACAAATCGGAAACAGTATATTACGATGAACTTGATGTCACCCAGACCAATTACGAGACTGATTTTAATTTCAGTTCGTATACTTCCTTCGCCATGCCCGACTCTACCATTCTGAAGACCAATTTTATGACGGAGCGAAGAAATT
Source organism: uncultured Bacteroidaceae bacterium (assembly GCA_963767555.1). Taxonomy (GTDB): domain Bacteria; phylum Bacteroidota; class Bacteroidia; order Bacteroidales; family SM23-62; genus SM23-62. Next base: position 4,554 of record CAVYEL010000012.1, read on the forward strand.
GAAGCTTTTTTTGCTCCTGGCGGAGCCGGCGAGAAAACCCTGGAAATACTGAAATCCAGTTTTGAATCCAGGGGATATACCTATAATGATTCATATGATAATGCGGATTTTGTTGCTGTTCCTACCGTATTGATGATGAAATATTCCGGTACTGTCTACTATCCTCCCGGATGGTGGTGGGGTTATCCCGGCTATGGTTGGGGTTATCCCGGCTGGGGATGGGGTTATCCCGGCTATGGCTGGGGTTATCCCGGCTATGGTTACACCTATCAGTATAAGGTGGGTACCATCGTACTCGAAATGGTTGATGGAGATTCCTTCAGAGAATGATAGAGTGGCAGGGAGCGAACCCGGGACAGGGACAGCAATCCGCTGCAAATGAAGTCCCAACACTGCTTATCCGCTGGATGGCCAATATTGATGGTTATCTTGCCAATAATCCGGAGTATAATCAGGAACGTGCAAAAAGAGGTATGGATGAGGCTTTTGAACAATCACCCTACCTGAAGAAGTAACATCTAAAACTGGAAGAAATGAAAAAAGCAATAATCATATTAGCAATGGCTGTATTCGGCGGAACAGCCGCATTCGCACAGAATATATGGACCGTCAACTACGAAGTTGGAATCCCACTCGGTGAGAATGACTGATTATGTCAGCAAAACCAGCTGGAGGGGTTTCAGTATCAATGGCCAGTCATATATAACCGACAAAGTGACATTGGGAGGGACTATGCAGTGGAATGCTTTTTACGAAAAGTATCCGCGTGATACCTATGAATTGCCCGATGGGGCCGTGACAAGTACCGTCTGGGCAAAGATGTACGTAATGCCCCTGCTCGTGAATGCAAGGTATAATTTCAAACCGGAAGGAACTTTCAGGCCATATGTGGGACTTGGAACCGGAGCCTATTATATCCAGCAGGAAACCCAGGTTGGATATGTATACGGATTCACCCAAGAACTGGCGGTTCGGACTGGCACCGGAGCTTGGATTGTATTATCCCTTTGGTATGTCAGATATGGCATTACACGCCAGGGTAGCCTATAACCATGTTTTTTACAATGTGGATCCCGTTGGCAGCAGTCTCGGGTTACCTGGATATCTCTATCGGACTCGCTTTCTTTAGCTGGTAATCAGCTGAAAACAAATATTTAAGGGCTGTCCCGTCATACCGGGATGGCCCTTTTTATTGGTCGCTGGAATACATGCCAGGAGCTACTCTGGCGGTATCTGCCCGGAGGTGCAGTAAGGTTAATAATTGACTGCGGATTCTCTGAAATGGGCATTTTTGAAATCCTCTGTATCCGGAAGAATAATTTTGTATCCGTGTTTGATATCATACTGGATATCCAGGGAGGATGCTTCGAAAGCGATTAAATGTCCTCCTATGGACCGGTCATCAGCCAGAAAGTGGAGGTGGAATCCCCGGGTATTGATATCACCAATATATTCCGGGCACCAGAATCCTACCAGGGTACCACTGATATCTTCCTTTTCGTAAATCGGCCTGTCCGCCAGGATCTCAAGTATGGTTTTATTGTACGGTCTTTCCTGCCTGTCCACTCCCCCGCATTTTATGTAAGTAAAGTTACCCGTGATCCTGAAAGCATAAAATTGGTTTTGAGAAGGCAGCTCGGTATCCATCATGGTAATCAATTTGTCGTAATCCAGGTTCTCATTACCCTCATAGGAAATTGACTTTTCTGGTTCGAAGAAACTAACGATGGTATAGGGTATAAGTATATCATCCCCGGCTTCGACTACCTCCCCTTGGGGAGTAACCCGGTAAACCTTGTGATCAAGTACGATCATCTCACCATTAAGGCCATTGAATGTACCCAGGCCATGATCTCCGTGTTCCAGCAGGTCGGAAACCTTCATCGTTCCTTCCAGCACCCCGTTGTCGAGGGCTTTCAGGACAGAGTAATGGTATATCAGGCCGCTGTTATCAGCAGGTTCTTCATTTACCGCCTGTTCCGTTTTCCCGTTACAGGCCGTTAGAACTGAAAGCAGCAGAAAATACAAAAGGTTTTTCATGGATGCAGGATATATGTTTGGTATTCTTCCTTCAAGTTAATAAATCCTGTTGAATCATGATATGGCAGTAAAGGGAATTAGCGTATTCAAGCTAATCGAAAATGAAAACCTCTTCGATCTTTTCATTAAAAGTCCGGGCAATATCATAGGCCAGTTTCAGGGAAGGATTGTATTTTCCCTTTTCTAAGGAAGACAATGGTTTCCCTTCTTACCCCTACCTTCCTGGCCAGGTCATCCTGGGTGAGGCCATGCCTGGCACGCAGTTCTTTGATCCTGTTATGCATGACTCCGGGTTATTATGACTTAATTCCTTTAATCTTATAATAAAACCAGCATAATGCAAAAATTATGGCCATCCCCAGAATACCGGTCCCAATCAAGGATCCGGTTTCCATCTCCGAATTATCGCTGAGATAAGCCAGGACCAGCAACCAGTAAAGCGAAATATAATAAGAAGTAGCAGCAGCTTTTTGCATGATCTTTTTGGATAATTCGTCTTCGGCCGGTTCACCTTTTCTCTCACTTCTCAGGCGACGGATCCCAAACAATAAAGCGAAGGCAACCAGGACAATAATGAGTACATATTGAAAAAGATCTGCGAACTCGAATGAGTCGTTCTTTGAATAGTACACCCAGGCACCTATGCTCAGGGTAACTATTATTGAGACCAGCAGGATAAAAAATGTTTTTGTTTTCATGAGATTAATAAATTAGTTAAATAAATCTAACACAAAGTTAGAAATATATAACATACATGTCAAGTAAAATTCTAATTATTTTTTGATTATTTTTTCTGGGGGGCTATAGAATAAAATTAATGGACTGGTAATCTGAAGGACTTATTGCCAGCCGGCCATAACCAGCGTTCTTAACAATGGCTGTTTTTTCAACTTGATCTTACCTGATTTAAATGACCGTATACTGCCTGGATCTGCCTCGGATGTATCCCAATAAGCTTATGGATGCCAGCTAATATCGCCTTCAATTTCTTCGAGTTCCCCGCTATGTACCCGTACCTTATCCTGACTGGGTCTTTCAGGGCTTTTTTAAGGTAATAGTAAATATGCAAGCCGTTTTCCTCGTTGGGTGTGCGGTACAGGTTATCTGCAAAGGGACCGTGATTACCCCACCAGGCCTGCTCTGGAAAAGTTACGCTGCGGTTTGGTTTCGATATCAAAAAGGTGGACTTCCTTTTCAAGCAATTCTTCGGATAACTCAAGAAAGGGGAAAATATCAGTCACATAAACACCTCTGCCGTAAGTACCCACCACAAGATCGCGGGCTTTCGGGTGGACCAGGATATCCTTTACCGGGACAGGCGGCATGTTGTTTTTCAGGGGCATCCAGCTTGTTCCACCATTCAGGGTGAAATACACACCGTGATCATTTCCAATAAACAGCAGGTCAGGATTTGTATCATCCTCCCAGAAAGCTGATACTGGCTGCTCCGGCAGGTTGGACGCAATGCCGGTCCAGGTACTTCCAAAATCATCCGTCCGGTAGATGTAAGGCTTGAAATCATCATTGCGGAATCCGGATTTTACAACATATCCCCTGCCTTCTTCATGATGGGAGGCAAAAATTCGTGAGACATAAAATTCATCCGGTGCTCCTGTCTTCAGTAGGCTGGCAGAGAGCTCGGACCAATCCCTTCCATGGTCCCGGGTGATCCAGACCTTCCCGTCATCTGTCCCAATCCAAATTACGCCCGCCGTAAGCGGAGATTCAGATATCGTGGATATGGTGCAATACATGATATGCCCCCTGCCGGCAATTTTATCCGGATCGTTCCGGGTCAGATCGGGACTGATCTCATGCCAGTTATCTCCCCTGTCCACAGACCTCAGGAGCATTTGTCCCCCGCTATACAGAATACTGCTGTTATGAGGTGAAATGATCAGCGGTGTATTCCAGGTATAACGGTAAGGAGGTTTTCCTTCTGCTGCTTTGGGCTGGATATTGATCCTCTCCCCATTCAGCTGGTCCACCCGCTGGTGGGCACCAAACTGGGTGGTGGTATAGAGCCAGCGGTTATTTTCATGGTCCACTTTCAGGTACATGCCGTCCCACATCCCTATCAGCACCCAGTCATCATCGCCTACAGATCCCATCCACCCGTTGGAAGGAGCTTTCCATCCCTCATGATCCTGGAGTCCCGCATAAATATTATAGGGAATGGCATCATCCACCTCGATATTGTAGATCTCCCCGAGGGGTATCTGGTAATAACACATGGTCGTCTGTCCCCTGTCCCACGAGACATTCAGTCCCCCGTCACTCCCTGCCATAATATGCCGCGGGTCTTCCGGGTCTATCCAGAGTGTGCGGACATCCCCGAACATGGTATTGAAACGTTCACGATTGTCCCAGGGGATTCCATCCCAGGTCCTGCCCTGGTCGGTCGAGGATTGCAAAGAAATATTATTGATATACAAATAATTATCATCCATTGGGTCGACCAGGATCTGGTTGAAGGAATAAGCTGCCTTGCTCCCCACATCGATGGTGTCATGGTTCATTTTAACCCAGTTCTCACCGGCATCCGCACTGCGGTATAGTTCACCCCCGATCAGCCTGTCGAAATAAGGATCACGCAGCGGATCAAATGCCAGCTCTTCCTCAGGAACCTCGTAATCCGGTTTGGGATTCAGGTTTTCAACAACGGCATAAATGATGTCCGGATCAGAGCGGAACAGGTCGACCCCTATCCGTCCCACATTCCCATCGGGGAGCCCGCCTCCAAGCCTGATCCACGAATCTCCCCCATCAGTGGTTTTGTAGATCCCGCTTTCCGGTCCGCCTGCCTCATAATGCCAGGGATAACGGTACTTTTCATAGGCTGCGGCATACAGGATCTCCGGGTTTTTCCGGTTGATCACCATATCGATCACGCCCACATTCTCATTGATATATAATACTTTTTCCCATGTATCTCCCCCATCCCTTGTTCTGAAAACGCCACGGTCCTCATTGGGTGTAAAGAGGGTTCCCATCGAGGCAACATAGACAATATCCTCATCCTCCGGATGTATAATGATCTTGGGAATATGCTGTGTCTTTTCCAGTCCCATGAACTGAAAGGATTCCCCGGCATCGGTTGATTTATATACACCTTTACCTGCATGCGTGGAACGCGCATTGGAAGCTTCACCGGTACCCACCCATATGACATAGGGATCGGATGGGGCGACTTCGATGGCACCCATGGAGGTGGTGGGCAGATCATCCGTTATGCATTTGAACGTTACACCATTGTTGGTGGTTTTCCAGACCCCGCCATGACGGGCGGCCGTGTATATGACATACTGGTTGGCGGAATCGGGGTTTTCGGGGACTGCAATATCGGAGATCCAGGCACTTACCCGGGTGGGATTGAAGTTTCGGTATTTAAATTCACCAAATATATCCGGCTGTGCATGGCATACAAGGGGAATAATAAGCAGGATGAAACATTTGAAAGTTCTCATTTATAAGGAAATTTATCTATTTATCTTATTCGGTACAGTGAGTGAGTCGTCAGGACATATAAAATCCCGAGACGCCTGTCTGCTTCAAGGGATACTATAAATTCCTCTCCTGGCAACAGATCCTGCTTATGCCAGTCCAGGTCATGATAGTATAGCTCCATTTTAACAGTCGCCATCTTATCAACATGGCTGATGACGATCCAGGTCCGGCTGAAATGATCCACCGCGATGTCGCTTACGATCAGTTTCGTCTCTGGAAAAATGGCATCTTCCAGGACCGGTGAGAGGTTGGCGGGCGCGCCGGTGCCTATGTTCACCAGGATGGTATCATTGTTATACCAGCCAAGTCCCGCAAGCATATTTGTGCTGGTACCCGGTGCCAGGGTATACAGGTTCTGGTCGATAAAATCTTCGATAACATGTACCGAGCCAACATCAGAGATCCGGCTGATCCCCGATGTAATATGGCCAAACCATTTGGTGTTGGACTGGTCAACACTGGAACAGCTGACCGTATTGGAGAGGATACCGGAAAGTTCCCTGGTGAACAGCTGCTGGCCACTTTCATTGATCATTATTATGCCGGATTCCGCCGGTGTGATCCATATATTGTCATGTATATCCACGAGAAGCGTATTGATCAGTCCCGTACCTGAATAAACCGTATCTACCCCGGCCTGACTTACCGTGACAAGGGAACCGGCAGAAGTGGCCCAGAGCTGGTCCTTATGGTCGAATGCTATGGCGCCGAGGTCAGGCAGTTCTGTGTAAACCGGATCCAGGGTATCCCCTTTAAACCTGTAGATGGTATTTACCAGTTGAATATAGCTGGAAAGAGGGTCCTCATTTTCCATGGGTACTACCGACCGAAGCCATGGAGTTCCAGACTGGTCCAGGGCCATTTCACGGAATGAACTGGTCAAAGGTAAAGGTCTCCACACGGGGATCAGGAGCAGGTATACTGGTTGGCTGGTGCCCCTGGCAAGATCCTGCGATGCAGCAGACAATGATGAGGTATGGGAGTAATCTATGCATAACCCATATTTATTTATGAAATTATCTTTGGATCTCGTACAACTCCAGGATCCCGCGGATGCGAAAACCACCGTAAAGTGTCATCAGGGGTTCCATCCATGGAGGAATAGATTGAATTTCTTTGCTGGCATGATGGTCATGCAGGAAGGATTGGGCCGTATCATTCGCAGCATCTTCTCTTTTAAGCACCAGCAAATTTACTCTTTCCTCATGGATGATGGAATCACCCAGTTCCTGCAAGGATCCCAGCCTGATATTCTGCATGTCCTTCTCCATGTAGAATGATGCCATCAGTCCCCATGGACCATAAGGATTGCTATTATTATAAGAGATCAATCTTATGGACTCTTCCCCATAATGCCGCCGGATATATTGTGTAATGGTGGTGAGTCCGCCATCCGCCGGTTTCAGGCTGACAGTAACAGTGCCAATACAGTTGATGGCAACGATGATCCAGGCAACTGCATGAATGGCGATCCGGCCAGGTTTTCGCCATTTCCGGGGATCCCATTTCAACGCCTGGTATGCCAGTAAAAGAACAATGGGAACCAGGTTAATAACAGGAAACAGGAAGCGTAACTCTTTATGTGCTATGATGGAATGGATCACGAAAAATGGCAGGATGGTCCACACAAATACATTCCGCGGCTTTTTCCAGATGAGTATGAGGAAGGCCAGTAAAACCGTGATACCAATGGGGAAAAAGCCGAAGCGGAATATACTGTAAAAATAATTCCACCAGGCCTCTGTACCGTATCCTGAAGCCACATCCTCAACCAGATTTACATAAAAATAATTCCATGCAGACAGGGTAAATTCCCCGTACAGCCAAAAATCCAGGAGTATCCCGAGCAACAGTATGGCCAGTCCCGCTACCAGTAGTTTCAGCAGGTCGAGGATTTTCTCCCTTTCGATGACAAGCAGCCATAGGAATACACCCAGAGCCAGGAATGCATTCTGATAACGGAACAGGAAACTTAGTCCCAGGAGCCCTCCTATCAGGTACATCCTGCTGCTTTTCACATTGGTGCTTAAAACAAGCGAAAGGGCATTCAGCAGCATGATGCCAGACCAGGTTTCAGAGGTAAATCTAACGTTCACGAATGGAAGGAACCACAGGAAGTAGGAAAGGAAGAGATATTCCTTATGGTGCCTGGGATTTATCATAAAACCACAGCTGCGGGTAAAAAACCGGATGCTGAACACCGCCAGAAGGGCTGTCAGCAAACGGAGTACAAAGGCCTGCAAATACGGGTCCGCAATGGACATTACCTGCAGTAACTTAATGACAATGAAAGCGATGAAGGGCTGGACAGCCGGTCTCACCCTGGCAGCGAATTCCCATGCCAGTTGATCAGGGGAAACATTTCCCATTTTGTAAGCCGCAAACTCAATCAGCTGGTAATGCTCATCCCCATGATAAAAACCGGTGCTGAACCATGCAGCTACGACATATAATGCCAGGGCTGTAAAGAAAAAATACCGCTCATACTTCATGAAATGCATACAGGGATTGTTATTATAATTTGATTGCTAAATTTACTCTGAATATAATTAAAAAATAAGTACCAATATCAACCTTACAAATGATGTCCGGATTCCCGAGTATTTTTAATGATGTGATCGGTCCGGTTATGCGCGGACCCTCGAGCTCACACTGTGCCGCTGCCCTCAGGATAGGGAGGATATGCAGGGATTTGATGGACGAAAAGATCGATCAGGTCAGGGTATTTATCGACCCTGAAGGATCACTTGCTACGACGCATGAAAGCCAGGGTTCGGATATGGGACTGATGGGGGGATTGCTAGGTTGGGATGCCATAGATGACAGATTACCCGAAGTGGCCAACCACCTGGCAAAGAGTGGCCTGAAGATGACTATCACCATCAAGGATATAGGTGCTTTGCATCCGAATACCTATCAGTTGTTGCTGGACGGCCCCTCGGGGACATGTCAGGTTACCGCCATTTCCACAGGAGGTGGCATGATTGAAATAACTGAGATTGATGGATGGAACTTATCCCTGGCAGGGGACTATCATGAAACTTTAATTTATTGCGATCACCCGGATACGGTCCTGCGAGTCATCAAAGAAAAATTACCATATGATGATATTCTGGTACATACGGTAGATGACACAATCATTCAGGTCAGGTCTTTTGAACAGCCCGACCAAACATCCTTTCGTATTTGCGAAAAATGAAGGAAGTCCAAAAGCTCCGCAAAATAAGTCCTGTTCTACCCGTACTCTCCCGCAAGCATATGGAAGTTCCATTTCTGAGTTCAGCAGAAATGCTGGAATTCAACCGTGAACGGGGACTGCCACTCTGGGAGTTGGCGGTATTGTATGAAAGTCAGCGCAGTGGCAAAACAGCCAAGGCGGTATATGAAAATATGAAGGTGCTGGCTGGACACATGGAAGATGCTGTTGCACGAGGGATTAAGGGGAACCGACTATACTGACCGCATCCTCCATAGCCAGTCCCCCATGTTCAGAAAAAAAATGGACCAGGGGCATTTGCTTGGTGGAGAACTTACCAACCGGATCATCATGTATACAACTGCTGTCATGGAGGTAAAGAGCGCTATGGGATTGATTGTTGCTGCCCCTACAGCCGGATCATGCGGGACCATCCCCGGGGCCCTCCTGGGAACAGCTACCAGCCTGGGCCTCCCACAGAACCGGGTGGTAGAAGCATTGCTGTCAGCCGGGATGATTGGCATTTTCATTGCCCGGCATGCCACTTTTGCGGCAGAATCCGGGGGATGCCAGGCAGAATGTGGCGCTGCGTCCGGCATGGCAGCTGCAGCCCTGGTATCAATGGCAGGAGGATCGCTCGAACAATCACTGGCAGCATCCTCCATAGCCTTGCAGAATTCCCTGGGAATGATCTGCGATCCCATTGCCAACAGGGTGGAGGCCCCCTGCCTTGGCAAGAATGTTTTGGCTGCCATGAATGCACTTTCCAGCGCCAACATGGCCCTGGCCGACTATCAGCACCTGATCCCCCTGGATGAGGTGATAACAGACCATGAACGAGGTCGGAGCCAGCCTGCCCAGATCGCTCCGCTGCACAGCCCTCGGGGGACTGTCCATCTCTCCTGCTGCAAAAAGAATTGAGAATGAACTGAAAAATAAAACCAAAAAATAGAACACCATGAGAAGGTATGTAAGAGTTACACTGCTTGGTGGCTTTGCCGCCATATTGCCATTGGCCCTTGTTATCCTTGTTTTTCGCTGGATCATCGGCGTGATCGAGAGATATTTGAGGCCCATTGTAGATTTATTCAATACTGATTCTGAACTATTGCTTTTTGCCATTTATGTCATCCTGCGTGGCTGCCATCCTGGTAGGGTTCTTTTTCATCGGCGTCATCATCGAAACAAGGATTGGCAGGTTCTTTACCTCCGTCCTGGAAAAGAAATACCTGATGAAGATCCCCGGTTACAAGATTGCCAGGGAAACGGTCATGCAGTTTTTTGGCAAACAGAAGTCATTCTTCTCAGAGGTGGTACTGGTGGACCTTTTCAATGCCGGCACCCTGATGACCGGTTTTATCACGGACGACCAGGGAGAGATGGTCACTGTATTCGTTCCTACCGGTCCTAATCCAACCTCTGGCAATATTTACCATGTACGGAAAGAAAAGGTTTACCGGACAAAAGCAGCTGTGGATCATGGAATGAGGACCATTATCAGTTGTGGTGCCGGATCCGGTGAAATTTTCAAGGATATTGATAACCAGGATCCGGGCATCATTAAATAATCTCTCTTTTTGTAATTTTTGTTGCCTTTTAAGTAACTCTGAGGGACATGGTTTCGTAAAAAGTTTATGGTTTAACCCATAATATTCCTAAACTAAACCCTCTCACGTATGAAATCAACATTTACTTTATTAGTAATGGCCTTGCTGGCTGGGTCCATGACCTTCAGCCAGGGATCGGATCTCGTGGCAGAAAAAACCAACATTTCCTCATTGTGTGATCAATATTCAAAGGCCTGGGCCACAGAGGATATAGATAAATTCTCAGCCTTGTTTGCACATACTGGTGATCTTGTCATCTTTGATGGCTCATCCACCTATAATGGCTGGGAGGCCTGGAAAAGAAGGCTGGAAACCTCCTTTCCGGCTGCAAATGATGTAAAAGTAACCTTCAGGGATCAGAAGATCCAGATAAATACCACGGGTGATGCAGCCTTTCTGACAGCCACGGAGGATGTGGACTATGCTGAAAATGGCAAACCTTTCAGCTTTAAAGGAATGCGGGTCACATGGATACTGGTGAAAATGGATGGAAAGTGGGTGATCATCCACGGCCACTGGTCGGTACCTGTTAAGGATTAGTTCTGTACTATTCGTAATCCCACTTTAGCTTCCATGGGTCATCTGTTTCCGCCATGAATTCCTGCAGTTGATCCTTGAGGCCTTCCACGATCTCCCAGTACTTATGTTCGTAGGCGAGATTTACTGTTTCGCCCGGATCATTCACTATGTCATATAGTTCGAACTTCGGGCGCTTCAGGTAGGCCTCAATGGTTCGCTGCCCGTACATGGCTTCCCTGCCGTTTTTGTAGGCGGACTGCCAGGTAGGTGAGCTCCATAGATCAGATGCACTCGGATATTCGAGTGGCCAGGCTATGTTATAGATAAACTTCCATTTATGGGTACGTATCACCCGCATGGGATAGTACATGGTGATCTCATGGAAGGTATGTGATGCATAGACCTGTTCCGCTCCCTCACCCCGGGGATCTTCCAGGGTTCCCATGAAAGACCGGCCATGAAACCTGTTTTCCTCTGGATAAACCCCGACATAATCCAGGATGGTAGGTGTAAGGTCCACCCAGCTTACGAGATGATCCGTAGCCTTACCAGCCCCCTTATTGCCTGGTTGTTTGATAATGCAGGGGAGTTTCATACCGGGATCATAAAGGGTAGTCTTGGCTCCCGGAAAAGCAATCCCGTTATCAGAGATATAGATGATCAGTGTTTCGTCATACTTGCCTGTTTCCTTCAGGATCTCGATAAGTTTCGCAACGCCCTGGTCAACCCTGTTGACTGACTGGTAATACTGGGCCAGTTCGGCCCTTGATTCGGGCGTATCAGGAAGGAAATCCGGTACCAGTACTATATCCGGACTGTATTCAACTTTTTTAATGCCAGGATAAGCCTGCTGCCGGTTTCCGAATGCATTGGGCTGGTGAGGCAGATCTGCGGTTTCTCCTGACCTGTGCGGATCAACCGTACAATAATACAGGAAAAATGGTTCATCTCCGGAATCTTCAATGAAGCTTGCACAATTGTCGGCCATCTCAACTGGATTTCTTGCATTGGCCCTTAAAATATGCTCAAACTGGTACACGGACTCTGGTGCAAGGTGGTATTTCCCCATCCTTCCCGTACGATAGCCTGCCTCTTCAAGATAATAAACCAGCGACTTTTCACTGTCGAATGTGCTGAAATGATTATAACCGTGGGCATGGCCGTAATGGGCGGTCGCATGATTGAACCTGCCCGTCATGATGACAGACCTGCTGGCACTGCAGCTGGCACTGGTACAAAATGCATTGTTGAAACGGATTCCATCTGCAGCCAGCTGGTCCAGGGCCGGGGTGGCAATCACCGGGTTCCCGTAACAACCTAAAGCATCGGTTCCATGATCGTCGGAAATGATCAGCAGTATATTTACCCTGTCAGCCCCACTTATCTGCAAAAACAAGGAAGATAACACACTGATTAATAAAATCTTGACTATTTTCATATATCTGCGTTTTATCTATTTTTTAGCTGTCCCATGGGTCATCCTCCAGGATGGCATAATGATAATTATCCACCCAGTCTCCCCTGATGGGTAGTATCTTCCGGCGTATTCCTTCAATGCTCATCCCCACTTTTTCAAGTACCTTAATAGACCTTTTATTCTCTGTAGCCACACCCGCCTCAATCCTGTGCAGCTTTAGATCTTCAAATCCGAACCTGATCAGTCTTCTGGCCAATTCTGTGCCATAGCCATTTCCCCAGTTGGCGGGCATCAGGTTATACCAGATCTCTGCCATTTTGAACCTGTCGGCCGTCAATGTCATACCCGCAAGGCCTATAAATTCTCCCGTGGACTGAAGTCGTAGGGTCCAGCAATATTTCTTCCTGACCTTTTCTTTCTGGTCCCTGATGAAGGGACGCAAATGTTCCTTGGTTACATTTTTGTCATCGGGAATGCCAAGGGTGTTGAATTCATCTACTTCGGGACACGATTCCAGGATAAAAATATCATCCAGGTCTCCCCATTCCACTTCGCGAATGATCAAGCGAGCTGTGCTAATTTCCATTTGTGATAAAACTTGTTCTCTCTATATTGGTCAAATCTCTATTTCTCCCACCAGGTAGGTAACTGCCTGGCCGCTTATGTGTACCCTGCTTTTAAAAAGCTTGCAATGCAGGTCTCCCTTCCTTCTCGATAACTGCCGCGCAGTCAGGGCAGTCTTATTCAGCTTTTCAGACCAGAATGGTGTCAGGGTTGTATGTGCCGAACCGGTGACCGGATCTTCATTGATCCCCACTTTGGGGGCAAAAAAACGTGATACAAAGTCGGTATCGTCCCCGGGAGCGCTAACAATAATGCCCCTGATATCTATTTCTGCCAATCGGGTAAAATCTGGCGAGATCTCTTCAATATCTTTCTGTGTTTCGTAAATCAACAAATAATCTGACCTTCCCCTGTATGATCCAACAGGAGACTTTCCAATGGCATCAACAAGTTGTTGAGGAATATCCAGCTTTTCCGGTGGATCAGCCGGAAAATCAAGGGTTAACAAATTACCCTCCATAGTTACACCGAGCGTTCCCCGTTCCTGTGTATGAAAAACGATCTTTTCGCCATGCGAACCCAACATGATTAAAAAGCACATGTGCCGTTGCCAGTGTGGCATGCCCGCAAAGGTCGACCTCGCTGTTGGGAGTGAACCACCTTATCTCATAGGCATCATCTTTTGCTACGGCAAAGGCAGTTTCGGAGAGGTTATTTTCAGCTGCAATCTGCTGCATCAATGTTTCATCCAGCCATTTTTCAATAATACAAACAGCGGCCGGATTACCGCCGAATATCCTTTCGGTGAATGCATCAACCTGGAATAGATTAATTTTCATAACATCAAGGATGATAAGAGGTACCTAAAATTAGTCATTCGTAAAAAATAATCAGGTATTCTTTATTAAGATTTATGTATAATTAGCGCTCAATCTGGCTATCCTCAGTCCATAAAACTGGTGATTGCATTCAATGCCATCGAATTCAGCCACATTGGGCATATCACCCCATTTCTGGAAACTGAACTTCTCAAGAAGCCTGATGCTGGCTGTGTTTGGCTCAAGCAATATAGCAATCAGGGTTTTGATGCTGATCTTACGGGCCCGGTCAATGGCAAACGCCAGCAGTTCAGTACCTATCCCCTGCCCCTGCCTGTCTTTCCGGATGTAAAAACTGACCTCTGACGTATATCGCAGGGCCTTCCTGCCCTTCCTGTATTCACTCAGGGAGACCCATCCCACAATAGCTGAAGCCTCCTCCATAACATATACCGGATAATATGTCCAGCTGGTGTTCTTTATACCATCGCTGCCTGTATTCAAGGCTGGTTTCTTCCGTCTCGGCCGTCTGGTATTTCGACCGGACAGCCTGGTTATAGATTTCATTGACAGCTTCAAGGTCTGCCATTTCGATCAAACGTATTTTTCTAGCCATACCGGAAATGATCTAAGGATACACCGGGTCAATGATCTGGTTTCGGATGCGCAGCACCTGATCAACAAGATCTTTAAAGATTTGATTCCCAGTAATATTACTTGTATTTATATCCGCCAGTTCACCGGATGTGTTGATCTCCGAGAAAATGAGCTGCAGGTCATCCAGCATGGCCATAAATCTTTCCCCTTCCTCACTTCTCCGCACCTGGTCAAGTAAACTGATCAGCTGGCGGAGGGAATTTTCCTGGTGAAAAAGGAGCATCATCAGGTGCAGGTAACTATCATCATTTTCATGATCCGCATGGATCAGTAACTGGGTCGTCAGGTGAAGTTTTTCAATGAATTCCCCGGTGGCAAACAGGGTATAGATCCGCATCAATTCCATGCGGGAGAATTCATGCTCCAGCTGTTCTGCTGCATGCTTCAGGATCAGCAACAGGCTGTCAACAGGAACGCCTGCTACCTGGTATCTTCTGAACATGCCATGATCATACAGATGGCCGGCCCCGATATTTCCTGCCAGTTCCCTGGCCTTATCCAGCTGCAGATCAACAGCTTCATGCTTTTCATAGGCTGCCAGGTAGGCAATGTCCACTGTGTAAATACCAAGGTTCAGGGCAGACAATGTTGAATCAAGATGGTATATGGCGTCAGGGCCGGACAAATTCACCAGATCCTCCCGGAAAGTGGCTCCCGATGTCCTGATAAGCTCGTATTACTGCAGCCGGATCACGGAGCCCAGGGTTTACCTGGTCCAGCCTCTGCCTGAATTCATGCTCATCCAGTACCCTGGCTGAGCTGTCCGTAGTCTCCGCTTTCTCCCGGTTCCCGCAACCGGTCATGAACATGCCCAGTAAAAGCAGTGGGAGGATCCTGGTAATCAACATAGCACAATAATAGGAAGAAACCGCTTATTTAACAACCTGTGGGGAGCAAAAAAAGCCCCGAAAAAGGGGCTTTGAACATTTGTACAACGTATATTCTGCTTATCGTTCAGTGCTTACAATTCGTTCCCGGATCTTACTTACCCTGTCCGTGATCCTTTCCAGGTATTCACCACCAGCGGTGGACTGAGGTGTCCAGTTGGCGATCATCTCTTTGAAATTGGCCTCATCATAGATCTGTTTCAGGGCATTCATTTCCGCCATAAATTCTTCTCCTTCATCCACCTCACGTATCTCGTTCAGCAGATCGATCAGGTCATTCAGGGGTTCTTCCTGCTCCACGATGCCCATGATCAAATGCCTTAAGAGCTGGGAGCGGACCTCTTCGGGAAAATCATCAGGATACTGATCAATAACCTGTGTCAGTATATGCATTTTCTCGATGAATTCACCGGTTACAAAGAGGACTGCATGTCTGGCTCGCTCTCCCTGTGACATTTCCACATCAATATTATGGGCAGTCATGGTAAGATTTTTCCTCAGGGTGTCCGGATCAACTCCGGTGGTGACATATCTTTCGAATACCAGTCCCTCAAAAGAACTTACCAGACCAATGGCATCTGCCAGTTTTCTGGCCCTTTCATATTTAATCAGTGCCTCCTCATTTTTGTTGTACGATACCAGGTATGCTATGTCGACCATATAAACACCAAGGGCCAGCGCAGCCTGCGCATCATCCTGAGCATAAAAATCAACATTTTCCATGGGTACTACCAAACCCTCAATGTATTCCGCTCCAGCCATCTCAAGGGTAGCCAGAACAATGGTCGGGTCTTCCAGTCCGGGATTAATGTTCTGTAACTTTTCCGCAAACTCGTCCACTTCATCCGACTGAGTTGTCTTCTGCTGTCCGGCCTTCTGCTGGCAGGAGGATAAAACTATGGCAACCATGACAGCTGCGGCAAATAAGATTCTGGTGATTTTCATAACAGCATATAATGTTTGGTTTAAAGCTTAAAAAATTTGGCTAAAGATAACAAGAAAATGAAATGCAGGCAACAAGTATAATATTAATTATCTTTAGCCATCCAACACTATCCTATTGGAAGCTTTCGGACAGTACATTATTGATTTCAGTGACCTGATCTGGGGCACCCCCCTGCTCATCCTTCTGCTCGGAGGTGGTTTATTTTTTCTAATTTATTCCAGGCTGACCCCTTTCCGTTATATTAAACATGCGATCCATATCCTGATGGGCAGGTATGATGATCCGGATGAACCTGGCTATATCAGCCATTACCAGGCGCTCTCCACGGCCCTATCCGGGACCGTAGGCATGGGAAATGTCAGCGGTGTGGCGGTGGCGATCACTACCGGGGGACCCGGGGCTATTTTCTGGATGTGGATCTCTGCCCTGATTGGCATAACTACTAAATATTTTACCTGTTCCCTGGCAGTCATGTACCGAGGAAAAGATTCCGACGGCAATGTTCAGGGTGGACCTATGTATTTTATTACAGAAGGTCTGGGAAAGAAGTGGAAGCCCATGGCTATATTCTTTTCCCTCGTCGGCATGATAGGTGTTCTTCCGGTATTCCAGGCTAACCAGCTAACCCAGGTGATCAGGGATGTTATCCTGGTGCCTAACGGGGTAGAGACGGGGTTCAGGACAGATCTTATAACGGGACTGATCCTTACAACTGTTGTATCCATCGTAATATTCGGGGGAATAAAACGAATCGGTAAGGTTGCGGGCAAATTGGTTCCGTTTATGGTCGTCCTGTACGTAGTAGCTGTCCTGTACATCATATTCTCAAAGCCGGCTATGATCATTCCGGGATTTCAGACCATCTTCACAGATGCATTTTCAGGCAATGCTGTATTGGGAGGAGCTCTCGGATCGCTTGTTGTTGAAGGGGTAAGGAGAGCCTCCTTCTCGAACGAAGCCGGGATAGGGACGGCACCCATGGCGCATGGAGCCGCTAAAACGAATGAACCCATTCGCGAGGGACTGGTAGCCATGCTGGGGCCCATGGTTGATACCCTTGTCATTTGCACCATGACAGCCCTGGCCATCATCATGACCGGCAGCTGGTTGGATCCCGGATCTGATGGCATATCCATAACCGTCAATGCCTTTGGCAAAGCCATTCCGGGGGTGGGTCCTTATATCCTTATCCTGTGTGTGACTGTATTTGCCATTACCTCTATGTTTGCATTTCCTTATTACGGGGCCAAATGTTTCAGTTTTATCTTCGGTGCAAAGTACCAGTTCATATACAATATAATACTTGTCCTGACCATCACTTTCGGGGCAGTGGGTACCCTCAAGGTGGTCCTCAGCATTATTGACAGTGCATACGCATTGATGGCGTTTCCCACCATGATCGCTACCATACTCCTTTCACCCAAGGTAGTAAAGGAAACACGAAAGTATTTTGCCAGATACCATCAGAACCAATTATTAAAAGGTAAGAGAAAATGAAATTTTTAATATTACTCCTGTCACTGGCTTTATTAAGTCATATCTCTTTTTCCCAGGATAATCCTGAAATCAAACCCATAGCACCCTACAGTCCGGCTGTCATGACAGCATCAGGTATGCTGTTCATCTCCGGACAGATCCCCATTGATCCTGAGACCGGGAAATTGCATAAAGGTGATATCCAGAAAGAAACCAAGATCGTTATGAAACGTATAGGTATATTATTGAAGGAGCATGGCATGGATTACGGACACCTGGTAAAGTGTACGGTATTCCTGTCAGATATTACTGATTATCAGGCGGTAAACAAGGTCTATGGCAGCTTTTTCGAGGAGAAATATCCGGCAAGGGAAGCTATCGAGGTGGCCAATTTGCCACTGGGTGCAAGCATCGAGATTTCTGCCATAGCATCAAAGTGATGAGCAGAATCACCAGCCGGACAATAAAATTATTTCATTTATCCACTATATTGCCGGCTTCAAATGGAACAGAACAAGCAGAAAACCAGCCAGGGTGAGGTCTGGATGGATGAAGACGGGGTCCTTTACCAGGATTATCCGCCAGGAACAGAAATTACACTTGAGGACAGTCTGGATGAGTTAAAGATC
This sequence comes from uncultured Bacteroidaceae bacterium, assembly GCA_963767555.1. Taxonomy (GTDB): domain Bacteria; phylum Bacteroidota; class Bacteroidia; order Bacteroidales; family SM23-62; genus SM23-62. Next base: position 22,817 of record CAVYEL010000012.1, read on the forward strand.
TATCGAGCCAATTTCTGTAAGACCGTCCGAAGACCCATAATCGTTTACATTTCCAATGTAAAAACAGTCAGTAAGGGGTCCCGCGACATTTACTCAAGCAATGAAACAGCAGAGATCCTTTCTGCAGCCGCACTGATCGTCAGCAATCCTGTAAGCAGGATTATGGGTAACTTTTATATGGGGATAAATAAAACCGTAATGCCGGTCCGGATGTTCCCAACTACCAGGGATGCAAAAAAATGGCTTAAGGATTTTTTACCTTAAGCCGTTGAGTAAATGAAGACAGAAGATCCCAGAATAGAAAGCATACTCGCAGCCATTACGAAAATTGCTGCCGGAAACCTGGATACCCGGATCGAGATCTCAGACGCACTTGATGAGTTCGACGGTGTTGCCACCGGGATCAATATGCTGGCCGAGGAGGTCAATAGCAGGATAGCCCAGCATGAAACTGAAAATAAGCAACTGAATGACAGTATTGCCCAACTCAGGAAGATAAAGGCCCAATTATCTGATTCTGAACAGGTATTCTCAAAGGTTTTCCAGACAAGTCCTGACGGTATCAGCATTTCCAGGATGGACAACGGTGAATTTGTTGAGGTCAACAGAAGCTTTGAAGCAATGACCGGATATACAAGGGACGAGTTGGTCGGAAAATCAGTGTATGAGCTTGGCCTGTGGGCTGACAGGCCAAATCCGGGAAAAACTGGCAAAACAACTTGAGGAAAAAGGTGTGATGGTGAACCTTGAATCTGATTTCAAGGTTAAAGATGGCAGTATAATCAGGGGCTTGATATCTGCTTCCCTGCTGGACATCAATAATGTACCGCATTTGCTGGCCATCAGCAGGGATATCACCGAAAGAAAAAAGGCTGAAAGCGTCCAGCGGATCATGTACAATATCTCCATCGCGGTCAACCTCACCAAAGACCTGAATGAGCTTTTCCTTTCCATTCAGAAGGAGCTGGGTGCCCTATTTGATACAACAAATTTCTTCATTGCCTTTTACAACAAGGAAGATGATACCCTTACCCTGCCTTTCTTTGTGGATGAAAAAGATAGTTTTGAGGCCTTCCCCGCCAAAAAATCCCTTACCGGGTATATGATCCGGAATGACAAGCCAATCCTTATGAAAGATAAGGATATCAACAAGCTGGTAAAATCCGGTGTGATAGAGGATGTTGGAACACCCAGCAAGATCTGGCTGGGTGCTCCCCTGAAGATCAAGGATGAGATCATCGGGGCACTGGTGGTCCAGCATTATGAAGATGAACTCGCCTATACAGAAAAGGACCTGGAAATATTACAGTTCGTTTCATCCCAGATCAGGCCTCTCCATTGAGGCCAAAAGAGCCTATGATGATGTCCATGTAGAAAAAGCCTATTTTGAACAACTCTTCGAAGGATCTCCTGAAACCATTATCCTCACCTCCAACCATGGAAAACTGATCAGGGTGAACAGCGAATTCGAGAAACTATTCGGTTATGCTCCGGAAGAGGCAATCGGTAATTATATTGATGAACTGATCGTTCCCAATGATCACCTGAAGGAAGCCAGGTCTATATCGAGAAAAGTAGCAAAAGGGGACAAGATACAGGTTGAAACCATGCGGCAGCATAAAGACGGGAAGCCAAATCCTGGTATCCATCAGTGGGACACCCATAATCATTGGGCACAAACAGGTTGGTGTATATGGTATATACAGGAATATTACCGACAGGAAAAAGGCCGATATGGCCCTCAGGGAAAGTGAGGAAAAGCTGCGCAACATCCTTTATTCCTCTCCTGATGCCATTACTGTATCTGATCTAAGGGGTTATATCACCGAATGTAACCAGGCAGCGCTCAATATTTTTGAATGCGATGATGACAGTGAGTTGATCGGCATCAATGCAAATCAGTTTGTCATCCCGGAGATGAGGCGGAGAGGGATTGAGTCTATCAAAACGGTCTTGAGAAATGGTTTTATAAAAAATATTGAATTTGAGATTATTACAAAAAAAGGCAACCAGGTATTTGTCGATCTCTCCGCCAGCCTGATCCGGGATGCAAATGACAAACCCATAGGGATTGCCACCATCACCCAGGATATCACTGAACGAAAGGCCTATGAAAGGAACCTGGAGGAGGCAAAAGAAAAAGCCGAAGAATCTGACCGGCTGAAGTCAGCCTTCCTCGCCAATATGTCACATGAGATCAGGACGCCCATGAATGCCATCCTCGGCTTTTCCGAGTTGCTCAGATCGGAGGATATTGCAAAGGAGGTCAGGGATGAATACACAAAGATCATCCATAACAAAGGCAATGAGCTGATGCTGATCATCAATGATATCATAGATATTTCAAAGATCGAGGCAGGGGATATTAAGATCATGCAATCAGACCTGGAGGTTAATGATTTCCTGAAGCAATTGTACCAGCATTATAACAGGGAAAAAAGCCTGATGAACAAGGATCATATCCAGTTACGCCTGCATATCCCTGAGATGGGTAATCCTGTTATCCATACCGACCCGGCCAGATTGAAGCAGGTGCTCTATAACCTGATCAACAATGCATTGAAGTTCACCCTGGAGGGTTTTATCGAGATCGGATATACCTTCCAGGATCCAAACCTGGAATTCTATGTCAGGGATACCGGCATAGGTGTTACAAGGGAAAAACAACATATTATTTTTGACCGTTTCAGGCAGGTGGATGAATCCCTTAACAGCCAGTTCGGGGGAACCGGATTGGGACTGGCCATCTCAAGAAATCTGGTAAACCTGCTGGGCGGCGAGATGAGGATAGAATCAGAAGAACAGCAAGGATCGACTTTTTATTTTACCCTTCCGATACTGGAAAACAAAGCATTGGATCCGCCCGTCAAAGAGATGAAGGACTCTTCCGGAAAGAAGACCCAGAAGATCATGGATCTTACAGGCCGGAAAATATTAATTGCTGAAGATGATTCCGCCAACTACCTTTTTATCGAGTCTTTCCTGAAACAGACCAATGCTGATATACTTCTGGGCAAGGGACGGAAAAGAGGCGCTTGATATTTTTAAGGCTGATCCATCCCTTGACATGATCCTGATGGACCTGAAGATGCCTGATATCAACGGTATTGATGCGACCAGGACCATCACGGAAAATAAATCAAAAAATACCGGTCATTGCCATCACGGCATATGCTTTTGCAGATGACAAGGAAAACGCCATCAGGGCCGGTTGCAATGCATATCTATCCAAACCTGTCAAGATCGAACAGCTTACGAAGATCCTGTCAACTTACCTGAGATAAGCCTTTCATCGGATAATGAAGCCTTTTTTTAAGGGATCGTCCGGATCAAACCAGAACTCTGAACGGCCGGTAAAATGGGCTGTCCCGGAAACCTCCGGTACAACGGCACGATATGGTCCGTAAGAAGTAACCTCCGCTACTCTAACCTGCATGGTAGTACCGAGTATACTCTCGATGGTGATCCATTGCCCCGGTTCCAGTTCACCCCTGTCATAATGGATGGCCGCCCTTGCGCTCACACCGGAACCGGTAGCTGAACGGTCAAGTTCCCCGTCGGCAAAGATGCAGACATTGCGGCTATGATGTCCCTTCTCCCGTGCCTTTGCCGTAAATATCGTACCATATAAAAACCCCAGGTCTTCCTCGAAAGGATGTGTGATCTCGTGGTTGTCAGCAACCGCCTTCTTGATCATGCTGCCCATCCTGATGAGATGGTTAGCAAACATCGTATCCAGTGATAGATCCATATCATCCGCTTCAATAAAGGCATAGAAGGCACCCCCGTAAGCAAGGTCAAACCGGAGGGAACGGTCATTAATTTGTATCCTGCCCTGCCTGATGGAAACGAAGGATGGCACATTCCTGAATATGACCCTTTCCACCAGGCCCTGTTTCCGGTAAGCAGTGGAAATGATACGGCCAGGGGGACCGTCAATCTGAAGGGTGACCTTCTCTCCTTTTCGCTTTACAATGTCCATGTCCAGAACCATTTTTGTAAGTGCGATGATGGCATGACCGCACATGGTGCTGTATCCCTCATTATGCAGGAAAAACACCCCAAAGTCCCCATCAGGGGTCACAGGTTCGGTCAGTATGGCTCCGTACATATCTGCATGTCCCCTCGGTTCCCACATAGTGCCGGTCCGGATATGATCAAATTGCTCCCGGAAATACCTTCGTTTCTCGAGGATGGTTTTTCCCTTTATCTCAGGAAGTCCATTTGTCAGCACCCTGAGGGGTTCTCCACCGGTATGCATGTCAATGGTTTGAACTTTTGTAACACCCCCGGGTGCCCAATTCATCTTGTTGTGTACAAAGGCCATAGAATTAAGTTATGTCTATCTCAACGCCGGCACCCTGGCTTCTTGCCAGTTCATATATCTTCTCAGCCACTGTTAGGTCAAACAGGGCCATTCCTACTGATTTAAAAAAACTGGTAGCCTGCCGGGAGGGTCTGATGGACTGATTGATCAGTTTGCCCAGGGTAAATATTTTTTCTTCCGCAACCAGGCCTGCCTTGATGGCATAGATAAGATCACCTGATTCATGGCTGGCCTGCCTTGAATCCACATATATCCTGTCAACCAGGTGAAATAATGCTTCGGGGATCTCACGCATGTCTGGTTTGAAAGATCCAATCCCAATTATTGTCTTACCGCTGAGTATATCCCTGTCTGATCTGATGACCGGGTGAAGAGAGGTAGTAGCGGTAATAACTACTTCCGAGGCATAAACCAGTTCTTCATTGGTCGCAGCAATGATCGTTTCCGCATCCAGTGCACCGGCCAGGGATGAGGCCAGCTTTTCAGCCCTCTTCCTGTCCAGGTCTGAAATATAGATCCGGTCGAACGGCCTGACCTGGCAGGCCATGATGGCCTGATAATACGCCTGGGTACCTGCGCCGATGATCCCGAGGGAACGGACTGCCGGATCAGCCAGGTACTTGATACCCACAGCACTTACTGCGCCCGTTCTTAAACCCGTCAGGACAGAAGCATCCATCAGGGCAATGGGTGTTCCGGATACTGGATCATTCAAAAGCACGACTCCCTGGATGACCGATTGACCCCTGCCAAGGTTCCCGGGAAAAACAGTGACCAGTTTAGTAGCGAATGCTGATTTCATAAACGCAGGCATCAGCAGCAATACATTTCCATCATGTTCAGCATGCATCCTTGGGGGCATATAAAAATCATCCCCTTCATACAGGACCATGGCCTTTTCCACAGCCTCGACGACCTCGGCCGGACTTATGATATCCTTGAGCAGGTCTCCTTTCAGGATTAACATATTATTGAGGTTTTATGAATGTGAAAATTAATGATTTTTTTTACCTTTATAACGGCCAAAGACAAGTAATAATGAGAATTAAGTAGCACCCTCACAGTTTACTACCAACCATCATCCGGGTTGGCGCCCTCCTTCTATCCTTTGAATCCGTGCAACATTCAATGGCACCATTAGCTATTTATCATTTTTACTACTTATTTTGTCAATTCCAATGAATCAACTTGTATCAAATAATAATTCAAGATTCAATCTGAATAGACTCTGGAGGGATATCCTCGAAGCCATATCCGGTTCCGACCAGGATTTTACCAAGGGAAGCATGGGCCGGGCCATACTCCTTCTGTCCATTCCCATGGTGCTGGAAATGGTCATGGAATCTGTTTTTGCCGTTGTCGATATCTTTTTTGTATCCAAACTTGGTCCGGCTGCAGTGGCCACAGTTGGGATCACCGAATCCATGATGACCATCGTTTATGCTATTGCCATGGGACTGGCAGTAGGGACAACAGCACTCGTATCAAGGAGGACCGGTGAAAAGGATACAGAAGGAGCTTCGGTCACTGCCTTCCAGGCCATCGCAACGGGATTGCTGGTTTCCCTGCTGATCGCCATCCCCGGTGCCAGTTTTGCTTCCAGGCTGCTGACCATTATGGGGGCAGAAGAAGAAATGGTCAGGGAAGGATTTATGTATACAGCCATTATGCTGGGAGGAAACGGTATCATTATGCTGCTGTTCATCATCAATGCTGTATTCCGCAGTGCCGGTGATGCAGCCATATCCATGCGGGTGCTATGGATCGCCAACCTGATCAATATCATCCTGGACCCCCTGCTGATCCTGGGGATCGGTCCCTTCCCGGAACTGGGCATCAAGGGGGCAGCCATTGCCACGACAATCGGAAGGGGCATAGGTGTAGCCTATCAGTTCTGGCTGCTTTTTAACGGGCGCAGACGGGTAAAACTGAAGGTCATACATATGTTCATCCAGGTAAAGGTATTGTGGAGGCTTATCCGTTTGTCGCTGGGAGGGATTGGGCAATCCCTGATTGCCACAACGAGCTGGATCGGCCTGGTCAGGATCATTGCAGAATTCGGAGAGGAATGCTCTGGCAGGGTATACCATAGCCATCAGGGTAATTATTTTTACACTTCTTCCCGCCTGGGGATTAAGCAATGCTGCTGCAACCCTGGTGGGACAAAACCTGGGGGCCGGACAGCCAGACAGGGCCCAGCGGTCTGTATGGCTGACAGCAAAGGTGAATATGATCTTTATGGGACTGGTGGCCATCGTGTTTATTTTAGTCCCGGACTTTTTTATCAGGATATTCATAGATGATCCCGACATCATTGCCAGTGGAGCTGTCTGCCTGAGGATCATTGCCTATGGCTATATCTTCTACGCCATGGGCATGGTGATGGTCCAGGCCCTGAATGGGGCCGGGGATACGGGGACACCGACCCTGATCAACTTTTTCTGTTTCTGGATGCTGGAGATCCCACTGGCCTATTTCATGGCTTTGCGGTGGGATTTTGGTGCAAACGGGGTTTACTGGGCCATCATCATCGCTGAATCAGTCATGACCCTGGTTGCCGCAGTAGCTTTTGCAAGGGGAAAGTGGAAACTCCGTAAGGTCTGAACCCCATTGTAATGCGGATGTGATCATTCACAACGCAGGCTGGATACCGGGTTGCGGGAAGCAGCCCTCCATGACTGGTAAGTAACCGTAAGCAGGCTGACCACCAGGAAACCTACCCCCGTCAGCAGCATGATCCACCATTTGATCTCTATGCGATAAACAAAATTCTCAAGCCAGGAGTCAGCCAGGTACCAGGTAATTGGAATGCCAATGATAATGGCGATCAACACCATGGCCAGGAAATCCCTGTTCAACAGGACCAGTATATTGCTGACCTTTGCCCCATTCACCTTGCGGATACCGATCTCCCTGGTGCGCGCCCCGGACAGGTAATGCATAAGTCCCACCAGTCCCAGGCAGGCGATGATCATGGTAAAGATGGAAATGAGCCCGAGTATCCTTCCCTGCACTATTTCCCGCTGGTATATCCCTTCATACAGGTCATCGACCAGCTCATACCTGAATGGATAATCCGGATACATCTCATCCCATTCCTGGTTGATAAATTCAATGGCCTCCCTGAAGTGCCCGCTATCTACCTTTATCAGGAAGCACCAGAACCAGATATGCTTCTGGAACATGACCATGGGTTTTATTTTCTGGGTCATGGTATAGTAGGAAAAATCTTCCGCCACCCCTTCTATAGATCCCCCCTTAAAAAGATCCGGGCCATCCGAAGATCATATTAAAGGGCCGTCCGATAGCTTGTTCGGGAGAATCAAATCCAAGCATTTCAAGGGCTGTCTCATTGATGATGAAATGTTCCCTTGCCTCCATGCCGCCATAAGGAGGGAAATCCCTGCCGGCAAGAAGTTTGATATCAAAGAAATCAAGAAAGTTGTCATCTACCGGGTATACACCGATGAATTGGCCTTTCAGGGATTCATCCATGCCATCCATGTCAAACTGCATGGCGTCCATGAGCAGGTTGGATGGCTCATCCATAGAGGCGCTGACCTCCCTGACCAGGGGATTCTCCAGCAATACCTCCTTGAAGAGTATGTATTTGTCCAGTGCCGGCCGTGGAAGATTTTTCATGACAATAAGGTCCTTCTGTCCGCTCCCGATCCCGGCCGTCAACATATACCGCAGTTGCATGTTGATAAAGAGGGTCATGAGTATCAAGACCACGGAAGCCGAGAATTGGATGATTATCAAAACTTTCCGGCCGCCTGACCTTTTCCCTTTTTCCAGTATCCCGTACCCGGTCTGATAAAATACCCGGCCACTTAAATAATGTAGTCTCTCCCGGATCCCCAGCATCAGAACAGGCAAGATCCCAATGAATATACCGAGGCCGGAAAGCAGTATGATCAGGCCAATAATCTGGGCCCAGACGAGCGGACTATTGACCTGGAGGGAATAGCCGAAATAATTATTGAACCATGGAACAGTCAGGATGATGATCAGGAGTCCGAGTACTGCCGAAAAAATATAGACCAGGGCCGTTTCCCATCCAACGAACTTTGCGATATCCTTGATACGTGCCCCGTTCACCCTGTTCAGGAATATGAATCTCATTTTCCCATTGATCATCGCGAGTTGCAGGTTGGCGTTATTGATAAAAACAATGACAAGGAAAATGATCCCTACTGCCCCAAAAACATATACATATACTGCTTTGTTATTCTGTTCAATCTCCCTGTCCTTGTCTGAATGTAAGTGGATATCCTTTACAGGCTGTAGATGCGGGGTAAGTTCCGCGACTTTCTCTGCCTCCATGTATTGTCCCAGAAAGTCAGGGAATTTTTCCAGCATCTCATCCGGATCCGTTCCATCGGCAAGCTCAAAATAAACAAATGCCCATCCCTTGTCCTCATCCGAATAGTCCACCGGTGCCAGCATATCGATTTTGTAATGTGCATTGACCGGTGGATCCTGCATCACTCCGGTAATAGTGAAATCATGGTAGGTGGTATCAAACTGGTGAGCCGCTTCCAATACTTTGCCTACGGGGTCCTCATCCCCGAAATAGGTCCTCGCGAGGCTTTCTGATAATACCATGCTCCTGGGCTCATGAAGGACATGGTCAGGATTTCCCTTCAGCAGTTTTTGTCCGAATACATCAAAATAAATACTATCGGCCAGGTAGAATTGCTGGCTCAGGAACTTCCTCTCCCCTACCTTGATCCTGGAATTCCGCATGGATTGCAATCTGACCATGGCTTCGATTTCAGGAAAGTATTCGGGCATATCTTCTGTCCATGCCTGCCAGGTCCTGGCAAAATGGGAATGGTGGTCTCCCCGCTGGAATTCCACGGTAAACCGGTACAGGCTATTCCCGGAAGGATGAAAATTATCATAGCTGGTCTCCAGGTTAATCCATAGCAGTATGTAAAATACACTGGTAAATGCAACGACCAGTCCGGAAATATTCAGCAGATGGTAGAAAAGGTTCCGCCTGAAACTGCGGAAGGTATACCTGAGGATGATAGCAATCATGTTCCGAATTTAATAATCCTGTGGTGCACAATCATCATATTTTGTTTACTTCTTCAGTTAAAGATTGTAATTTTATGTTAATGAAATATAAAACGGGATTGGTATTAAGTGGCGGCGGGACACGCGGCTTTGCCCATATTGGTGCCCTGCAGGCCCTTGAGGAAGCCGGGGTAAGGGTGGATGTGATCAGCGGCACCAGCGTGGGTTCCATCGTGGGCGCCCTGTATGCGGACGGGTACAGTCCACCGGAAATGCTTGAACTTTTCCGGAAAAACAGGGTGATACAATTATCGAGGTTGACCTTCTTCCGCAGGGGGATGTTGTCTTTAGGGGGACTGAAAAAGAAGATCAATAAATACATCCAGGCCAGGACCTTCGAGGAACTGGAACGGCCACTGTACGTCACTGTGACCAACCTTCAGCGTGGTGAAGTGGAATATGCCCACGAAGGACCCCTGGCCGAAAAGATTGTTGCCTCTGCTACCATACCCATCCTCTTCGCCCCTGTCACGATCAAACAGGAGTATTATGTCGACGGTGCAGTCATCGATAATTTCCCTGTCAAACCCATCAGGGAACTCTGTGAAAGAATTATTGGCATTAATATCATGCCAAGCAGCCAGGTGCAGGATATCAAAGGTATCAGGGATGTTGCCATGAGGACCTTCCAGCTGTATGTCCATGCCATGAACCGTGATAGTTCCTCCGAGTGTGATCTGCTGATCGAGCCCCTTGACATCGCCGGCTTCGGTTACCTGGGAAGCAAACGGGGCATGGAAATGTACAGGATCGGCTATGATGCTGCCAAAAAACAGCTTGAAACATTCAAAAATTGGTGATGAAAGTCACCGCTTGCCATCTCCAGGGTCTCTTTTAATCCCCTATTTTTACTCCCTTTCAGATGAGATTACATGGATCGTCCCACTACCAACGATAATTCAAGTCCCTGTGCTGATCTTCAACGGGCCATGGATAGGCTCGACAGCATATTTGCAGCCGCTCCTGTTGGCATCGGCCTGGTCCAGGACCGGGTGATCAGGGAAATAAATCCATTCTTCTGCCATATGCTGGGATATACAGCGGATGAACTGACCGGACAGAATGCCCGTATGTTGTATCCCAGTGATGAGGAATATGAAAGAATTGGCAAAATAAAATATGATGCTATTTCCCGGCAAGGGATAGGGAGCATAGAAACCCGGCTTGTCAGGAAGGATGGAAAAATACTCGATATCCTCCTGAGCTCTGTCCCGCTCGACCTTTCAGATCCTTCTGCCGGGGTGACGTTCACAGCTATGGACATAACCGGACAGAAGTGGACGGAAAATGCGCTGATCGATAGTGAGCAACGACACCAGGAACCTGATTGAGACCTCCCCCATGGGCATATTCATTTACCAGGTGAATGAAGCCGGGGAACTGGTGCTTATCGAAGCGAATCCTGCTACCGGGCATATCCTGGGACTTGACACGAGGAATTTTATAGGGCAACTCCATAAGGATATTTTCCCGAATGTAATTGGCACTGAACTCCCTGACAGGTTTAAAAATGCGGCAGTCACAGGTGAAACCTGGAGTACTACTGACCTGTATTACAATGATGAGCAAATAGCCGGCGCATATGATATCGTAGCATTCCAGGTTGCAGCCGGACAGGTAGCTGTTATGTTTTCTGATATTACTGCCCGGAAGCAGACCGAGCAGAAATTGCTGGAAAGCGAAGCAAAACACCGGACCATTTTTCAGAATATCCAGGATGTGTATTTTGAAATGGCCCCCGATACGACCATATTGGAGGTAAGTCCTTCTGTATCAAAAATATCTCAATACAATCGTGAAGATCTGATCGGCAAATCCATCGACCATCTTGTAGTGGATGAGAAAATCAAGAATACCTTCTTAAAGTTGTTATTCGAAAGAGGTGAGCTGAATGATTTTGATGTTCCGCTGAAGGACAGGGATGACCGGATGATTTATTGCTCTGTGAACATTAAAATCGAGATGGACCCGGACGGCGCCCCCATAAAAGCAATTGGCTCACTGAGGGATATTACCGAAAGGAAGCTGGCCAGGGAGCATATCTCGAAGCTGGAGAGAGCCGTGGAACAGAGTCCATCCTCGGTCGTCATCACAGATCTTGACGGCAGGATTGAATATGTAAATCCAAGGTTCACCGAAATTACCGGATATTCAAAAGAAGAAGCCCTCGGCCAGCGTACCAGCATCATGAAATCGGGTGAACATGCCAGGGAATTTTACAAGATCCTTATGGGATTCCATCCGCAGCGGGAATGAATGGAAGGGGGAATTCCTCAACAGGCGAAAGGATGGGACAACATTCTGGGAAATGGCATCCATTTCCCCCGTCAGGAATGACCTGAACCAGATCACGCATTACATAGCGATCAAAGACGATATCACAGAGAGAAAAAGAATAGAACAACAATTGGTGCAGGCAAAGGAGAAGGCCGAGGAATCAGACCGGCTGAAATCGGCTTTTCTGGCCAATATGTCACATGAGATCCGTACCCCGATGAATGCCATTCTGGGTTTCTCTGAAATACTTCAGCATGAAGGAATCCAACCGGAGGACAGGCGGGAATATATCAAGCTCATTAATGACAAGGGCAATGATCTGATGAACATCATATCAGACCTCATTGATCTCAGCCGTATAGAAGCAGGGGATATGAAACTGGTCAAAACCCATATCCCGATCAACGACCTGATCCTTGAGCTCTTCGAGCAGGTGAAAAAGGAAAAGGACCTCAAGGGGACTGAATGAGGTCCAGATCAGATATCAGATCAGAGAAGATACAGAATTTTCCATCCTGTCAGATAAAAACCGGCTTAAAACAGGTTTTTAACAATCTCCTTGGAAATGCCATGAAATTCATAAATGAGGGCTATATAGAACTGGGTTATGTCCTGAAGGATGACCATGTCCGGTTTCATGTCAAGGATAGTGGTATAGGGATCACTCCTGAAAACCAGAAGCTGATCTTTGAACGATTCCGGCAGGAAGATAATTCCTATACCAGGAAACATGGAGGAACCGGATTGGGACTGGCCATTTCAAAACAGATCGTTGAATTACTGGGTGGCGAGATCGGTGTGGAATCAAAACCTGACCAGGGAGCTGATCTTTTATTTTACACTGCCGCTGGACCAAACAGCCAAACCCATGCCTTCAGAAGCAAAAGCTGAGCGGCCACGCTATCAGAATAACCTCAAGCTGGCTGCGCAGAAGATCATGATCGCTGAAGACGATAGCTCAAATTATATGTTCCTGGAATCCCTCCTGCGTTCCACAGAAGCAGAACTGATCTGGGCCCGCAATGGCCAGCAGGCGGTGGACATTCATGCCGGACGTGATGATATCGACCTGATACTGATGGATATAAGGATGCCTGAAATGAACGGACTGCAGGCCACCGAAAAGATCAGGAGCACGGATAAGGACATTCCCATAATCGCCCTGACAGCCTTTGCATTTGCAGATGACAGGGAAAAATCGGTGGAAGCCGGATGTACGGAACACCTCGCAAAACCTGTCAAGATAGAGGAGCTGAAAAGGATATTGCAGAAGTACCTGGGATGAGCCTACCCGATACCATTCGTGCCTTTCTTTTGAAGATACTGTAGTAAATGATCCCGGTAGGACATAACCCAGCGGAATATCCTGTTCCCCGATCCGCAGCCTGTTACCCTCCAGAAAACGGATCTTGTCCAGGGCAATGATATATGACCGGTGAACCCTCATAAACTGGTCCCTCATGCAAAGGTTCTCCAGGTTTTTCAGGGTATCATGTGTGGTAATGATCCCCGATCCGGTATGTATCTTAACATAATCCCCGAGGGCTTCCAGCAAAACAATTTCTGTCAATTGAAGCCGGTATATTTTCCCATCCGCTTTTATGGTAAGGAAGGAAGGTATCCTCCACGGCTGTATCGCCGCCTTCATTCAACTGCATTTCATATCGTTTGCTTGCCTTGTTAACTGACTTCATGAACCGCTCGAATGAAAATGGTTTCACCAGGTAGTCCACGGCATCCAGCTCAAATCCTTCTACGGCATACTCCGGGTATGCCGTTGTAAAGATGATTTCCGGCGGATTCTCAAGGGTGCGTATCATGCTGATGCCTGACAATTTTGGCATATTGATATCCAGGAAAACCAGCTGAATGCCTCCCTTATCTAAAACCTCAATAGCTTCAAAAGCACTGTTGCAGCTGGCCTGTAGATCCAGCATGGGACAGTCCATGATATACTTTTCAAGGATATCCCGTGCCAGTGGTTCATCATCGACGATAATGCAGGACAGGGTCATGTCATGTTAGTTGAAGTTTCACTTTAAAAACTCTTCATTGTCCATGATATCAAGCTGACTTTTACCAGGATACAGCAATTCCAGCCTGCGCTTTACATTGGCCAGTCCGATACCCGATTTCTCATGGTCTTCAATTTCATCGACCTTGCCCTTGTTGTTCTCGAGTGAGAATTCCAGATCCTTTTCCCCAATATCAGCAGGCTGATCATTCACATAGCCCCCGTGCGGATCGCCCTTTGATCTCCGTGTTTAAAGCTGTTTTCCACCAGGGGCAGGAATAAAGGGGAGCAATTATCAGCCCGCCTGGCGAACCATCCTGTACGATATTCAATCCTTGAGCTGCCGAGTCAGATCTCAGCCGCTGAAGATCAATGTAGTTTTCAAGAAAGTCAATTTCTTTTTGCAGAGATACCTTTTCCTCGTTGGATTCATAAAGCATATACCTCATCAGGTCGGATAATTTCAGGATGGCAGCAGGAGCATTACCTGACTCACCCATAGAAAGCGAATAGATATTATTTAAACTGTTGAACAGGAAATGCGGGTTGATCTGTGATTTCAAGGCTTTCAATTCGGTTTCCACCCTCTCCTGCCTGATCCGCATGATCTGCTTTTCTGCCTGGGTGAGCAGGAACCATCCCTTGGATAATTTCAGCAGGCTGGCCAGTGCCACATAAACAAATACGAATTTTAAATATCTCCTATGTCGTAAAAAGAAATAAAATAATAAGCCGGCAGGACCAGGTCAACCAGATGATTGAATGTGACCTGGTTGAACTGTGCACCAATATAAATGAGTGCCAGCAGGCAAAGGAAATAAACCAGGTACCTCCCCTTCTGAAGGACCCTGGGGATCAGGATCCATATATTCAGATAGACAGCAGTGAGCAGGCTTACATGAAAAAGGGCGGTATAGATATAATCGATCTTTTCCACTCTGTTTGAGGTGGAAAAGAAATTCACCAGGAAAATATAGGAAACTGTCCAGAACAGTATATGTTGCAATGTCCTGTTTCCCGGCCAGTTTCAGGAAAAACTTCCTAATATTGGCTAATGATCATCCAGGTCAAGATTGCATTGGATTTATCTGGTTAATTTAACGAATAAGACCCTTGTATATCAAATGCGTTTTAAAACATCCGGCTCCAGTATGGCATCTTCTTCCTCTCCGTACTTTTATAACAAACTTCTGCAATTCCCTGGTACTGTGCAGTCATCGAGAATGCCATTATCATGCCTGATATGAGAGATCTTGATCCTGTTCTCATCAATCAACTCTTCCAAGAAAAAAGGGTCAAAGAAACCCAGAGATATTGAATCTTCTGTGATCCATACCCTGGAGAAATTATTTGCCTCGACCATGTGCCAGGACAGGAAATCATGGTCCAATTCATAATTCACAGGGTAAGTAATTCAGGTAGTGCTGATCTCCGAGCACCAGCAAATGAACGACAAATTCAGTTTCCAGGGTATCCCCCCATCTGTTTCATAGACTACCAGTTTATAGGTACTTTTATTTTCGGCATCAGACCAGTCCGTACTAAAAAAATTACTGTTTGGTGTATAATCAAGCCGTTCGATGGTCCAGGAACCCATCATCCCCTGTAGCCCAGGTCCCGACAATACGGTCATCAGTGACCAGGTCTTTCTCGGTATACAGCGGGAAAAGGGAAGGAATACATGACCCTGCCAAAAGGGCAAGCATACCGATCAATATAACTGTTCTTGTTTTCATTTTGTTAGCATCAATTAATGTTAAACATTATGAGACAGATCTTTGATACCTGCTGAAAGATCCTGTCTCATCAAGGTATCAGCCTCAATGAAGGTAGTGCTGTCATTGGCGAACTTGGTGATGAACTTCTGCAGCTCCTCTGTCCTGGCTGTCAACAGATTTCTGTCCCTTAGCTCGACATAAGATATTTTTATCCGGTTGGATTCAATCAGCTCCTCCAGCCATTCCATATCAAAGAAATGCAGGATGAGGGCCTGATCAGTAAGTTCTGCCTTGGCAAAAATATGGGCAGGGACCAGGTGCATATCCAGGAAACCATGCCTGATATCATAGTTTACCGGGAAAAAATCCAGGTAAAGGTTATCTCCCAGTTCCAGCAGGTGTAGGGCAAATTCTTCCAGTTTATCATCTTCCCTTACACTCAGCTTGTAGGTATAACCACTATCGTACTGCTTCCAATCTCCTTTTAACTTTTCAAAGTCCGGGTCCAGCCGCCGGATCTTCCAGTATTCATTTTCCCCTGTTTCATATAAACCTTCCAGTTTATTATCGACAAGCAGGTCTTTGTTCCGGTACAGCGGATAAAATGAAGGAATACAGGATACGGCGATGCCTGTGAGTCCCAAAATAAACAAAACGGTCCTGATCTTCATAACAGGGCTTTTATGGGTTACAGGATCAAAATAAAACCAGTTCTGAAGGTTTTGCTAATTTTTTCGACGAACAGGATAAAACAAGGGGTGAACTGAAAGAAATCATGGTTTTTAAATTTGTATTTAATTATTTTCAAACTAACTTTATTAAGGTATTAGAGTAACCTTAAATTAAAACACCATGAAGCATTTCCTTATATCGGCAGCCTTGCTGATCACGGTCTTTGCCATGACTTCATTTCATTGTCCAAATCCACCAAAAAAAATGGAACAGTCCCAGGAAATCACCCTTACCATCCTCTATGATAATTATAAATATGAAGAAGGCTATAAAAACAGCTGGGGATTCTCCTGCCTGATAGAAGGAGCGGGCCAGACCATCCTTTTTGATACCGGGGGCAAGGACGGAAATCTTATGCACAACTTCAGGGTAGCCGGTAAGGATCCGAAAGATGTGGATATGATCATCCTCTCACATATTCACTGGGACCATACCGGGGGGATTACTGAATTCCTGGAGGCTAAGACCGGAATAGAGGTTTACATGCCTCAGTCTTTCCCTGATCAATTTAAAAAAGACATAAAGGCACTGGGAGCCCATCCTGTAATGGTCAGCGATGCCAAAAGGATAAGAGATGGTGTCTGGTCTACCGGAGAAATGGGCAATGAGATCATTGAACAATCGCTGGTGATACAGACTCCCGGGGGACTCGTTATCATAACGGGTTGTGCGCATCCGGGAATAGAAGATATTGTGGTAAAGGCCCAGGAGATTAATGATGAACAGATCTTACTGGTGATGGGCGGTTTTCATTTACTCCGGACAGGCAGCAATGCGGTGGAGTCCATTGCCAGGGAATTTAAAGACAAACATATTCAATATGCTGCTCCTACCCATTGCAGCGGGGACGGGACGATAAAGGTCTTCCAGGAAGTTTTCGGCGAGCAATATCTGAAAGTTGGAACTGGGAAGGTCATTCAGACTGCGGCCCTTTAGCCGCCGACAAAGCAGGTGCAGAAAAATATCAAGGAATATGGCCCCTACTTCATTTTTTTGGCCAGTTTGTTTTTTTCACTCCGTTTTCAATCCTGTTAAAATCACGGGCAAGACTTCTGATCTTCTTGCTATTGATTTTGTAGCATAAATGTAATCCATTTATTTATATTTAACATATTCATGCAAAAACTGCTTAGATATCTCCTGGGATGCTGTCTGTTAGTGGGGGTTTCCGGACCAGCCACCCGGGCATCTGATAGCTGACAGTACCAGCCGGAAAACAAAGTTTGCAGGCTTTCCTGTACTGGGTTATTCTCCTGAAACCAGGATCATTGGAGGAGTATATACACAGCTTTTAATGGGTGACCCCGCACTCAGAAGGCCTTCATCACTCGGCCTGAGCCTTCTCGTCTCCCAGAATCGTCAGTACTCCATCAACCTCTTTCCGGAGATCTGGTTGAAGGATAATACATACAGGTTTGCCGGTGAACTTAAATGGCAATACTGGCCTGATAAGTATTATGGGATCGGGAATGATACAAGGAAGGAGGACGAAGAGTATTATGTATCAAGGATCTGGGGGATCAAACTGGATATGTTACGGAGGGTGTACAGGGACCTGTATGCAGGGATCCTGCTGGAGGTTGAGAATAATAATATTGTTGAATATGATACTGTATCGCATGCCTCACTTCCGGAGGGTATCATCCCTGGCAGCGAATATTCTACCATATCAGGGCTGGGCCTGGCTTTTGCATGGGACAGCCGGTCTGATATTTTACTGCCGGCCTCCGGGGCATACTGCCAATTTCGCCTGGTTTATTTTAACCAGGCCATGGGGTCTACCTATCCCTATACCAAATGGATCGTTGATCTCAGGAAGTACTGGACACTGGGCAGAGATCATTTATTATTTGTCCAGGCCTATGGGAAATTCCTCTGGGGAAGAGAGGTGCCATTCCGTAATATGGCATTGCTCGGAGGCGATAAAAACCTGCGTGGATATTTCAAGGGCCGGTACCGGGATCATAATATGTTTGTAGGACAGGTGGAATATCACAGTCCGTATATCTGGCGATTCAGCCTGGTTGCCTTTGCCGGAGCAGGTGATGTTTTCCATGCTGCCTCCACCATGCAAAATATCCGGATTAAACCGGCCGGTGGAATTGGCGTACGATTCAAGCTTTTTAAAGACCGCCGGATGAACCTTCGCCTGGATCTTGCTGCCGGCAGGAATGACCATGGGATTTACCTGGGTATCCTGGAGGCATTTTAGTATTTAATTGATTAACAACGAGTAAATTCAAAATCATGAAAAAAAACATGCTCCTTCTTATGCTATTGGGCCTGGCTGTATTGTCCTGTAAGGAGGGTGTGAAACAGGAGGACGAGATAAGCAAAAAGGACATAGAGGTTGCAGAGAAGCTATTCGGACTTGAGTTCAGCAGGGCTGAACGGGACAGCATGCTTGGATCGGTCAATCAGAACCTGGAATCTTTCAAGACCATCCATGATTTTTGCCTGGAAAACAGAACACCCCCTTCCCTGGTATTTAATCCTATTCCTCCCGGTTTCCGGATGATCAGGTTAGCAGGCCCGTTCACTGGCCCCTGCCGGAAGAGGTCACATTGCCCGAAAACAGAATTGAACTTGCTTTCTATAGTGTGGCGGAGCTTTCGGTGCTGATAAGGACAGGAAAGATCTCTTCCCTTGAACTGACAGAATTCTTCCTGGATCGTCTGCAAAAATACAGCGACACCCTTGAATGCCTGGTCACCCTCACCCCCGAGGTGGCTCTCGAACAGGCCAGGAAGGCCGATGAGGAGATAAGCCGGGGTGTTTACAGGGGACCGCTACATGGGATCCCCTATGGCATAAAAGATCTTTTTGCTTACCCGGGTTATCCTACCAGCTGGGGAGCCATGCCTTTTAAGGAACAGGTTTTGGATGACAAGGCAACGGTGATCCGTAAGCTTGAAGAGGCTGGTGCTATTATGCTGGGAAAACTTACCCTGGGCGCCCTTGCGATGGGAGATGTGTGGTATGGTGGCAAAACGAGGAATCCGTGGAACCTGGAAGAGGGCTCCAGCGGGTCTTCGGCAGGATCTGCAGCAGCGACGGCAGCGGGACTGATACCTTTTGCCATTGGTACAGAAACCTGGGGCTCTATAGTATCACCCAGTTCACGTTGTGGGGTAACCGGACTCCGTCCCACTTTTGGCAGGGTGAGCAGGGCCGGCGGCATGGCACTTTCCTGGAGCATGGATAAGGCAGGCCCTATTTGTCGCTCAGCACTTGATTGCGGACTCGTTCTCCAGGCTATAACAGGTGTGGACCCCAGAGATCCCGGCACCCTTGATATCCCCTTCAATTATGCGCCATTAGCTCAAATAAATACCCTGAAGATCGCCTATCTTGATCATCTTTTTAACGATGAACAGGGCAATCGTAATAATGATAGTCTCACGCTTGAAATTTTCAAAGAGCTGGGCGCTGAACTTCAGACCATTAGTCTTACCGATGATATTCCCGTAAATGCCCTGTCCATTATCCTTGATGTGGAAGCAGCAGCAGCTTTTGACCAGCTGACCAGGAGCAGGCAGGATGATCTTCTTGTCCGGCAGGGCCGCAATGCCTGGCCTAATTATTTCAGGCAGGCCAGGATGATCCCTGCGGTCGAATACATCCAGGCCAATCGCATCCGCAGCCTGCTGATCAGCAAGGTGAACAGCCTGTTCCAGGATTATGATGTGATCATTGCCCCCACTTTCGGAGGAGGCCAGATGTTGATGACCAACCTGACAGGCCATCCCTGCCTGGTAATGCCAAACGGATTCAACGAAAAGGGAAGTCCCGCCAGCATCTGCCTGCTGGGGAACCTGTTTGATGAAGGTAAATTGATCGAGGTTGCCCGCCATTATCAGATGGCTACTCCTTTTGAAGACAATCATCCACCCCTGTTTCAGTAAAACCGGTAGGGCCTCAACGTTAATCAAAAAACCTGGTTGATCACCTGTCTTATCGGGAGTTAATATTAATTTTATGCAAATTCCACATTGTCCATGATCAAAGGGATGAAATCCTCATTGCTGTATTATCTCAGATATACATTATTCTTGCTGGGTATCCAATCCTTATTCCGCATACTTTTTTTGATCATTTACAGCAGCCGTGCCCAGGGCATTGAGTTACCTGACCAATTGATGGCCATGGTGCATGGTCTGAAGCTGGATGTCTCGCTGACGGGGTATTGTTTGCTTATTCCCACCCTGTTGCTCTTGCTGGCAAGCTTACTGAAAAAATACCTGTCCGCCGAATCCTGGATATATACACTTTTATAATTCTGCTATTGCTTGTTCCGTTGTTTTTCACGAACCTGGTCATATACCGATACTGGAACTTCCCCATCGACAAGTCCATATTTGACTATTTAAACACACCTGGGGAAATGTTTGCCTCCCTCAGTCCCCTGAAATTGATCCTGATGATAGGGATTGATCATTATGGTATTTTACCTTTCTTTTTTTCATAATCTACCGGAGATGGATATCAAGACCATTCAAGGATGAGCCCGGGATACACTGGGGGGAAACGGTAATCTATTTTTATTGTTGCCACTGCTGATCATACCCATTCGCGGGGGACTCCAGACAGCGCCATCAATACAGGGTCTGTGTACTTCCACCAGAAAGCCTATGTCAATCATGCTGCCGTCAATCCTGTATGGAACCTTGTCTATACCATCACTGAAAGCGAGAAGTTATCCCAATCTGTCACTTATATGTCAGATACTGAGGCCATGGAAATTGTCCAGGAAATGCATAAACATGATCAAGATCCTTTACCAGTCCTGAATAATGGCTCTCCTAATATCATCATCATCCTGCTGGAGAGCTTTTCCATTCCGGCAATTGATTTGAAAGGAATAAAGATGCAGCGCCAAATTTCAATGCCCTGATACGGGAAGGTATTTATTTTGACAGGATGTATGCTGCCGGAACCATGACAGACAGGGCACTGGGTTCTATCCTGGGAGGATATCCTGGGATCCCGGGCACATGTGTGATTTATTACGAGCAGAAAACGGAGAAAATTCCCAACCTCAATATCGACTAAAATCCAAAGGTTATGGTTCAGCTTTTTTATATGGCGGGGATATTGATTTTGCCCATATCAGATCATTTCTCCTCACCGGTGGATTTGAGAAGATCATCTCTGAATAATGATTTTAATTCTGCACTTCCCCGCTCAAACTGGGGTGTGCCTGATCACCTGACATTTCAACGATTGCTGGAAGAGACAGACAAAGCATCATCCCCATTTTTGCATATCCTGCTGACCCTGTCGAGCCACACACCTTTCGATGTACCCATGGAAGCAGTATTCCCGGGCAATGATCTGCCAATGAAATACCTTAATTCTATCTATTATACTGATAAGGCATTTGGAGACTTTATAGCTAAAGCAAAGACAAGGGACTGGTGGGATAAGACATTGATCATCCTGCTGGCTGACCATAGCTGCCGGGTAGGCAACCTGACAGAGCATGAAGAGAAACGTTTCAGGATCCCTATGCTCTGGCTTGGAGGGGCCCTGGCTGTCAGGGATACTGTGATCCATACTTATGGTTCACAGACTGATCTTCCTTTTACACTGCTGGGCCAGCTTAATTATCCTCGGGGAGATTTCAGGTTCAGTAATGATCTGCTTTCAGGGAATCCCGGGGCATTTGCGTATTATACCTTCCATGACGGTATCGGGTTCATTAGTGACAGCTCATATGCGGTTTATAATCTTACAACCGATAGTTATTTTATTCAGGAAGACAAGAATTCCGGGAAGGACCTGAAAAAAGTCCTGGCCTATTTACAATACCTGCTTAAAGATTTTAACAAGCTGTAGCTTTTATGCAGTCAAAAATAATGAGGATCCTTTTCATCATCAATCCCATTCTCGAAAAAAGACTTGGAATGAAGGTTCAGGACCTGGTTGCAGATTCCCTTGATCCGTCTCTTTTCGAACCTTCTATTGTTTATTCTGGTTTCCCCGGGCATGCCAGGGAACTGGCCAGGAAGAACCGGGACAATTACCATGTCATCGTTGCCGGAGGCGGGGACGGGACAGTGAACGAGATTGGCAGCCAGCTGGTACATTCCGGGGTAACACTCGGGGTCCTTCCCATGGGATCTGGTAAAGGGCTGGCACGATCACTCGGCATCCCCATGGATGTCCGAAAGGCCATTCAAACCCTTAACGATTTTAATGTTATTGAAATAGATACGGGGCGGGCCAATAAATTCAGGTTTATCAGCATTGCCGGCATTGGCTTTGATGCAGCTGTGGCTCATGCATATGCCCGAAAATCCGGCAGGGGATTTTTTACCTATGCCTTTCAGACTGTAAGGGAACTGTTCCATTTTTCCAGTATTCCCGTTCATATAAAGACCAACCAGATGGACAAGTTCAGCCGTGTTTTCCTGCTCAGTCTGGCGAATTCCAGCCAATGGGGGTACGGGGCCCGCATCAGTCCAAATGCCAGCACCCAGGATGGTTTACTGGATCTGTGCCTGTTGAGGAACTTTCCCCGGATTTTAAGTCCCGCTCTGTTAATAAGACTGTTCAATGGTTCTATCCATAGATCAAAATTCATTGACATCTTCCATATTAAGCAGGCGGAAATAATCGGCACTGAAGAGTATATCGGACATATCGACGGTGAGCCTGTGACTTTTACCACACCGATCAAATTTACAATTGACCCTGCCAGCTTAAGGGTCATAACAGGGTGGCTGACAGTACGGTCCCAGCCCTATAAATAAGATTCCGTATATTATGCGCATGAAATATAACAAGCTCGAGATTGAAAGCGCTGACCAACTGGTTTTCGGAACAGCTCCATATCCGGTCACTACCAGCAGGGGACTGGTAATCGGGGGTGGCAAGGTACATCCTGAACTCAATTTTACCCTGCCGCCTATGACCGTTAGCGAAGAGAACATGTCGGAAGTTAGCAGGCATTACCGTGAGATCGCAACAGGAGCCCTGGACAGGGCCCTGCACCTTGAAAGTCCGGGACTGGTACTCGAATTTGAAACACTGGTAGAAATGACCCAGCATCCAGGGATAGGCATTGAACTGGTGAAGATCATGAATGATATTTGTGAAGACCATTACCAGCAACATGGCTTGATCAGTGAGATTCGTCTGACACCCAATGATATACGGGAATTTGAGAGACCGCCCAAACTACGCAGCACAAAACTGCTGGATCCCATGATGGAACTTTTCGAAAAGGGAGCCGAGGCTGGAGGTGACCTGTTATCCATTGAATCAACGGGGGGAAAAGAGATATCAGATGATGCCCTGATGATGTGTAACATGAAACAGTTTGTGTTTACTCAGGCAGTCCTGGGTGTCAGGGATATGCAGATGCTCTGGAAAAAGATCGTTAATGTGGCGGACCGGACAGGGCGGATTCCTGGCGGGGATACCGCATGCGGTTTTGCCAATACAGCCATGGTTCTGGCAGAAAAAGGATTCATCCCAAAAACTTTTGCAGCCATCGCAAGGATTGCTACTATAGTCAGGTCACTGGTGGCATTTGAGCAGGGTGCCAGGGGACCGGATAAGGATTGCGGGTACGAGGGCCCTTTCCTCAAAGCCATTGCAGGTATTCCCATTTCCATGGAAGGGAAATCATCCGCATGCGCCCATTTCAGTCCCGTTGGAAACGTCAGTGCTGCCTGCGCAGACCTCTGGAGCAATGAATCTGTGCAAAATATTAAACTGCTCAGCGGATATGCTCCGGTGGTTTCGCTCGAACAACTGGTATACGATACGCGACTGATGAATGAAGCTATTCGGGATGGCAGGGCCACCGTTAATAAATTGCAGGATCTGTTTGCTTCTTCTGATACTTACTTTGATCCACAGGCCCTTATCCTGGCACCTGTCAATGTAATAGAAATATCCAGGGAAATCGTAGAGGGCAGCAATTATATCGATGCAACCGTAAGAGGCTGTTTGAAAGGCCTGGAGATCATTGAGAATGCACTTGAAACAGAACAGCTTAAGCGGGATGAGCGGGAGGAAGTATGGATAGATACCATCAAACAGGAACTGCTCTCCATTCCCATTGATGAAGATGCATTTGTGGAAGAGATCCTACCCACTATTGACCAGGATAAAATTCTACTGGACGAATATGGATTATAAACCGAAACAATGCCCAGCCTGAAGATCATCAGTGAATCCGGATCACAGCAGATAATCCATGCTGAAACCGGGGAGAACCTGCTAACTGTACTGACCCGGAATGGCATTGAGATTTATGCACCATGCGGTGGAAACGGTACCTGTGGCAAGTGCAGGATATGGACCAGGGAACAGGGTACTGTTTTCGCCTGCCAGACCATTGTCACAAAAGATGACGAGATCCTCCTTCCGTCTGCACTGGAAGCCAGTATCCTGGACTCCCAGCACAGACATACCCATGAATATCGGGTTAGTCCGGGTATATCTGTACAATTATCCGAATCACCATTCGGACTGGCTGTTGACATTGGAACCACAACCATTGTATTATACTTTTTCGATTTCAGAAGGGAGGCCCTGGTGCATATCAGCTCGATATTGAATCCCCAGCAAAATTATGGTGCCGATGTCATTTCACGGATCAATCATTGCATCCAACATGAGGATGGCCTGGAAACACTTCACAACGATCTCATCAGGGGGCTTAATCATCAAATTGGGGATTTCCTGGCTGAACATGGGCTGGAGGAAAAAGATATGGTGAAGGTATGTTTCGCCGGAAATACGATCATGTTGCATATTCTGCTGAAGGAAGATCCCCGTTCCATTGCTTTTGCCCCATACCAGCCTGTGTTCACGGCTGAGCAGCACAGGACAGGGATGGACCTGGGACTAAGCTCAAATGAGCATGCTTTTGTCAAGGTCCTTCCCTCCATTTCAGGTTATGTGGGGGCAGATATTGTCGTGGGACTGGCAGCTTTGAAGCCGGAAGATCATATACAGACTTACCTGTATATAGACCTGGGCACCAATGGGGAACTGGCGCTGGTTACCCCCGGTAAGCTTTTGTGTTGTGCTACAGCGTCAGGACCGGCATTTGAGGCAGCCAACATATCATGTGGGATGCCAGCCGTCAAAGGGGCTATCTCCGCATATACCGAATCAGGTTATTTTACCATTGCTGACGCACCTCCTTTGGGAGTCTGCGGATCGGGACTCCTGGATGTAATCAGTGTCCTGCTGGATGCCGGCACCATCAGTTATCCGGTGAACTTGAAAAGGATTTCATCATCGTTCCGGCAAACGAATCGGGATCCGGTGAAAATATCTATCTAACCCCGGCTGATGTGCGGGAGTTGCAACTGGCCAAAGCCGCTGTGGCTGCAGGTATTAATATTCTGCTCAAATCTGCCGGAATTGATGCTAAAACAGTGGATGCTGTCTACCTTGCTGGAGGGTTTGGCAACTATATCAAAAGGGAGAGTGCCATCCGGACCGGATTATTGGATGACAGTTACCTCGAGAAGATCATCCCCATCGGCAATGCATCAGGTACAGGAGCCCTGTTGGCCCTGAAATCAGAAGATTTTGACAGCAGGATTTCCGCGCTGCTCAAAAAAATGGAATATATAGAACTGTCATCGGATCCTGATTTTGTCACCGAATATGCCATGAATATGTCTTTCTGACTCATTTGCCCCATCCACCCCCGCCCGGGGTCTTTATTACCAGCCTGTCCCCTGGAAAAGCCATGAATCCATCTATCCCCTTCAATTTCTCCTTCACACCATTGGCCCTGATGACCTGCTGCCTGCCTCTTTTTCCCTGCTTTCCTCCCCGCATCCCGTATGGCCTTACAACCCGGTGCTGGCTCAGCATGGAAACAGTTGATGCCGAGGTGAACTCCAGGATGCGGACGACCCCGTTCCCTCCCCGGTAAGCTCCTCTCCCACCGGAATTCTTTCTGATGGAAAATTCAACCAGCCTGAGCGGATATCTATGCTCCAATATCTCGGGATCGGTGATCCTGGTATTGGTCATGTGATGATGTACGCCCGAAGCACCGTTATACCCAGGTCCGGCCCCACAACCTCCGCAGATTGTTTCATAATAACTAAAACTGTCATCTCCAAGCATAACATTGTTCATGGTACCCTGGCTGCATGCCGCTATACCGAAAGCCTTCAACAGGGTATCGGTCAGTCGCTGGCTGACTTCCACATTGCCGCCAACAATGGCCGGACAATCCTGGTGAGATTGGTTAAAATCCGGGTTCAGCAGGGATTCCGGCAGAATGACCCTGACCGGTTCAAGGATACCTTCATTCAGGGGCAGGGGTTCATTCAGCAGGAGACGCAAAACATATATAACTACTGAATTTACAATGGCACAGGTGGCATTCATATTGCCGGGATGAACGCCAGATGTACCGGTGAAATCAATACTGCATGCATCCTTACTGATCTCGACAACTGCCTTCAGTAAGCTGTCATCATCCAGTACTTCCCGGGCTTCATACCTGCCATCCGGGATTTTACCAAGGACCAGCCGCATCCTTGATGCCGCATAATCCCTCAGGTATTGCATATAGTCGATAACCTGGTCCGGACCATGCTTCTCCGCCAGCTGCCTCAAGCCTCCTGCACCAGCCAGATTGGCTGCCAGAGCCGCATTGAGGTCAGCTATATTTTCTTCCACAGCACGGCTGGGCCAGGGCCCGCCTCCAAGGATATCCCTCATCCCCTGCCAGTCCACCTGTCCCCTACTGACCAGGCGAAATGGTTCAATGATAACCCCTTCTCCTCCAGTGAAGTTGCATCCGGAGGCATGGAGGCCGGACGGGTACCTCCGAGTTCTGCATGATGTGCCCTGTTTACCACATAGCCAAGGAGTTCCTTACCACTCGTAAACACGGGGGTGACCAGCGTCACATCAGGTAAATGAGAACCTCCATAGGCCGGGTGGTTGGTAATGATGGTATCTCCCGCTCCCATATCCATCTTCCCTATCAGACTCCTGACACATACCCCAAGGCTTCCGAGGTGAACGGGTATATGTGGCGCATTGGCTACGAGAAAACCATCCGGACTAATAAGGGCGCATGAAAAATCCAGCCGTTCCTTGATGTTTACGGACAGGGAGGTTCGTTGTAGCATGGCGCCCATATTTTCAGCAATAAACTTAAACCTGTTTGTGAATAATTCAAGCTGGGTCTCTTTGATCAGTGCTTCTTCCCTTGTCCCGCCTGTCCCACTGATTTATCCTGTATAATGGCGGCACCATAATGGTTAAGGACCATCTCCCAATCCTTTTCGATCACCGTTGTGCTGAAGGGGTCGATCAGCAGAGCAGGTCCTGATACCTTTGCACCTGCATGCAGATCTTCCCTGCGAAATACCGGAATATTGTGCCAGTTTCCACCTCCAAATGAAGAAATTGATTTCGAGGGCTCGGAAGGATAGGTTTTATCAGGCAGCATAAACTGCTCATCTTCAGTAGATTGCTCAGCAGCAACCACACGGATCGATTCAACCTCAACCTCCCTGTTTTCTGTCCAGTGTCCATATATCCTTGTATATTGATCTCGGAACAGGGATATGGGGTAACAGCCTCCTGCCAGGCTACAGGCAGGCTTTCATCCTGGCCCTTGAAACGGAGGAAAACTGTCTAACCCGCACACGGATCTCCCTGGAACCCCTTTCCTTTTTAACATCTGATACAGCTTGGCTGCTAAGTTAATCCATCCATATTCCCAGGTCTGGTCTGATCTCCTCATAAGGGCGAAGGACCAGCTTTTCTGCAAATCTCTCAATCACAGCATTGGCCAATCCGTAGGCGGATAAGAGTCCCGCGTCAGCCGGTACCACCACTGTCTGCATCCCCAGCAGGGAGGCGATCTTACAGGCATGCATACCCCCTGCACCACCAAAGGCCACCAGTGTGTAGTCCGCCGGGTAATATCCCCGGGCTATGGAGATTTTCCGGATGGCTCCAGCCATAAGTTCGTTAGCTATGTCATGGAAGCCTTTAAGGATCTCTTCCCGGGCATATTGCTTCCCGGATGAATTGAAGACCTCCCTGATCAGCTCATCTAATTTCTGACTGGCTTCCTCCCTGAACACCGGGATCCCGAATGCGGCTGGATCCAGCCTGCCCAGTAAGAGATTAACATCGGTAATGGTAACGGGACCTCCGGCCCCATAGCTGGCCGGTCCGGGATTGGCACCGGCACTTTCCGGTCCCACAGATAACTTAAAACCATCATAATAACAGAGGGATCCTCCTCCGGCTGCGACGGTCTCGATGGATAGAGCGGGACTGAAATATGGGCCCCTCCCACTTCCAGGTCATACCGGTAATCGTATTCCCCGTCATACCTGGATACATCCGTACTGGTACCCCCCATATCAAAGCTTATGATATGGTCCAGACCATTCCTCTTTCCAATATTAACCGCACCTACCACACCGCCTGCCGGACCGCTGAGCAAACTGTCCTTGGCACTGAATTGCTCCTCCCGTATCAGTCCACCTGCACTGGTCATCACATGTATCCGGCCATTGCTGATAGCATCCTTAACGTTGTCGAGGTAATTTCTGAAAACCGGGTTCAGGTAAGCATTGACCGTCGCGGTCTCTGTCCGGTTAACATATTTGATAAGGGGGGAAAGGTCTGTGGATACAGAAATATCCGAAACCCCTCTCCTGCGGAGCAGTCCTGCCAATTCAATCTCATGAACCGGATTGATATAGGCATTCAGCAGGCAGATGGCCGCACTGGCGAATCCCTTTCGCTTTGCCTCTATAAGTTTCTTCTCAAAATCTTTTGTATTCAGTGGAACGATGACATTTCCCTTCGCATCAATCCTTTCCTCTATCTCTACTACCTGCCGGTAAAGCATCTCACGTTTTACCACCTCGAGGGCAAAGATATCAGGGCGCTGCTGGTTGCCAATCTCAAGGATGTCCTTGAATCCCCTGGTAACAAAAAGGACCACATCGGCTCCCTTCCTCTCCAGCAGGGCATTGGTTCCCCGGGTTGATCCCAATTTCATATGAAGCTTGGGCAGGTCAAGGTCAAGGGGGGTATTAGTGATCAGCCTGGCTCCCAGGATCGGTGCCTCCTCCACTGACCTGATCTCAAAGCTCATGTCCTGCTGGCACAGGGATTTCGGCACTTCCCTGGTCAGCCTGAGTATATTCTCAAGACAGATCAAAACACTGGATAAAGGTGACCTCATGTTTGTGTTTTAATAACTGGAAGCGGTACCCCCTGATAATATCCTGTTTAAGATCCCAGTTTTCACGGATCACCAGTGTTTTTTGATCGATCCAGCTTTCAACCATGCCCCGCAGGCTGCCATTACTGAGTACCTTACGCCTTGTCCAGTTACCCTCCGGATCCTTTCCCAGACAATCAGTGAAAGTCCCTCCCGTATCAACGTAAATCTCGTAGGCAGTTTAAGCATATATATGTCTCTTATTTATGAAACAAAGATATCCTGTAAATTACAAAAATCATGATAATCAATGCAGCACCTGCCATCCCGAGGATGGTCATTCCCCAGTTCCCTATCTCCTGGTCCATCCCTGCAGCAATGGCCCTGATCAAACCTGCCATTCCGATCAAAAGGCTGACAAAAACCACGATGCACATCAATATATTGGCCGGAAGACTGTTGTAGCTCTTCTTCATGATCTGTGGATTATTCACAACAATGAGTAGAAAGACTGCGATAAGCGGGAAGTATCAATCCATTCAGGGCCTGGGCCACAATGATGGCGGGTACAGGTTTAAACCCTGCCATTCCGAATCCCATGCCTGTCAGCAGGATGATACCCCAGACAAGCCGGAAACGCCATGAATGTGTTTTCCATTTTTGCGGCTCCCTGTTTCCAAAAAGGCTGCGGACAGTTATGGCAGAAGCCAGGGGAGCTGTAACGGCTGAGGTGAATCCCGCTGCAAAGAGCCCGACACCCAGGATGATGGTCCCGGCTCCGCCCAGGAATTTATCCAGGGTCCCCGCCAGTCCGGAAAAGGTAAAATCTCCAACCATGGCTGTCCCGGTAACCAGTACAGCCATGGAGATGATCCCTCCCAGTACAATAGCCACCACCAGTCCGGATCGCATTTCTTTGATGTTCTGTCCGGTGGATATCCCGGATCCAAGGAAAAGATTATAGGGCACCACGGTCGTTCCTATCAATCCCAATACAAGCAGAGCTCCCCCTGGATCCAGCGGGATGGTCGGCCGGAAAAGTCCCCTGAGCACATCCGGCAAGGATGGACCAATAGCTATGGCCGTGACAAGAAAAGCTATCCCCATAAAAGCTACCAGGCTCCCCAGGATCCTGGCGATGACCTTGATGGATGGGATTAAAAGGATGGTCCCGGCAATCAGGCCAATGAAGAGGACCACCAGCCAGGGTGGTAAATGAATAAGCAGGTTTGTCCCGGCCATGGCCCCCAGCAGGTTACCGGCCTGGTAGGCGGCCGTACCGGAAAGTATGCAAAGGGCCACCAGCACAAGCATGTGATTTCCCCTTCTTCCATTAACAACCTGCTGCCAGATAGCCTGTCCCAGGTTCATCCCGGAAGCAATGGTCAGCCTGGCGCTGGCCTCCTGTAATACCAGACAGGCAATGGTTGCAAAAGTCAAGGCCCAGAGCAAGGGGAGCCCGAAATCAGCCCCGGCTTTGGCGGCAGTGGTAACGGTACCCGGTCCGATAAAAGCTGCGGAGATGACGGACCAGAACAGGATATTTAAGAGCCTGGATCTAATTGACATGCTGTTCTCTGGATTTCCTGATGTCGTGGAACCTTCTGCCAAAATCAGCCGGGGAAATGTCCCACCCCAGCCCACCAGTTCAGTATTCCCATGATAATAAGACACCTCGTTCAAGCGCGTATGTCCAAATTCACTCTGTATACTGATGATTTTTTGATCGGCCAGAAGGACAAATCCTTTCAAACGGACCAGCTTGCTTTCAACTTCCCCGATAAATGCATCAAGCCCTTTCCGGTCAATGGGCCTGGAGGTCCTCAACACCACCGTGTTGATCTCAGCCCTTCCACCGGGTTCATACTGCCGGTGCTGAAACTCTTTCAATAATAGCCAGGGGTTCATTTACCGGCTCTTGTACCAATCTAATGGTACCTGGCAATAAGTGCTTGTCGTAATCTCAGCATCAGGATTCAGTTCTGTCAGGTCAGTCAGCAAAACATCCTGATTTCCTTCCATCAGGTCTGATTTGTTCAAAATGATCCTGTCCGCTATCATTACCTGCCGCTGGACCCTGGTATTCATTTTACTTACCTTATGGTAATTCTGTCCGTCAACGATGCACCAGACAGCTGAAAGGTAAATCCTGTCCACCAGTTTTTCATGTTGCAGGATCTCCGCAATGGCAATCGGATCTGAGAGTCCGGATGCCTCTATGATCACCAGGTCAGGACTATACTGATCAGTAAATTCAGCCAGGGAATCCATAAAGGAACCCAGGAGGCAGACGCAGAATACCGAACCGTTATTCACCTCCAGTACCTCGAATTTCCGGTCCACACTCCTGAAGTTCGGAAGTATCAATACTGGCGGATGCATATTCATTCTGGACGATGCCGATACGAAGGCCCGGATCCATGTTTTCCAGCAGGTATTTTACAAGGGTGGTTTTCCCCGATCCCAGGAATCCGGTTACCAGAACCAGGGGGATATTTCGTTTCTGAACCATGCCCGGCAGGATTTTCAGGTACAATATAAACAAAAATCGATTCCATGGCAGATAAAGTCAGGGTGAGGCTATTTTTTTTATATATTTCGGATTGGAAAACTAACATAGCTAATAATAATGGAACTTTTAGAACAGCTTTCACATTGTATTGAATTCGGCAAGATCAACCAGGCATCACCCTATCCGCCTGATATGAAGGGACAGGATGGCGCCGACGAACTGGCAAAAATGGCACTGGAACAGGGTATTGGGGCAAACGACATTCTCCAGAAAGGCTTGTCCCCGGCATGGAAAAGGTGGGTGTCAAATTCCGCGAAAATAAGGTTTTTGTACCACAGGTATTGATGTCCGCCAAAGCCATGAGTGCGGCCATGGTCCACCTGAAACCATTTTTCGCATCCGGAGAAGTGGAAAGAAAAGGAAAATTTGTGATCGGTACGGTTGCCGGCGACCTGCATGATATTGGCAAGAACCTGGTGAGCATGATGATAGAAGGATCCGGATGGGAAGTCATTGACCTGGGTGTGGATGTTTCAACAGAGAAACTACTGGAAACAGCCAAAGCAAACCCGAATTGTGTCGTCGGTTTGTCCGCCCTGCTTACAACCACCATGAACAACATGGCCGATACGGTGAGACAGATCAAGGCTGAACTTCCGAACCAGGTAGTCCTGGTTGGCGGAGCACCCCTGACCGATGATTTCCGGAAGGAGATCGGTGCCGATTTCTATTCCCCCGACCCACAGGGCGCCGTTGAGTATCTTAAGACACTTGTTGCATAATATACCTGAAATATATCAATTTTCCCTCCCGGAGCTACCCCTGAAAATGGAGTGGATTGAATCACTCCTGGGATATCCTGAAGGAAACCTGCCTGAGCCCCTGCCTGGAGTGATCGGTTCAATCATTGAAGAAGCTCCTGAACATACTAATATCCAGGGAGGATATCTAATCATGGATCAATTCGAGATCCGGGATGAAAGCAAAATACAGGTGAATGGACTGGAATTTCATCCCACCAAAGCCATAGCCCACCAGGTCAGGGCATCAGAAAAGCTTGCCTTTTTTATGATCACTGCCGGGGAGGGAATCACATCCTGGAGCCAGAAGGAACTTACAGAAGGTGATCCCATGGCAGGGTATATCATTGATCTTATCGGATCTGAAATAGTTGTGGCCGCCATGGACAGGATGCAGGATGACCTGGCAGGGAAGATGGGTGCAGCTGGCTTTAACATTACCAACCGTTATAGTCCCGGTGATTGTGGCTGGCCTGTTACAGACCAGCAAAAGCTGTTCTCCCTGTTTCCCAAAAGCTTTTGTGGAATATCCCTTTCAGAGAGTTCACTGATGTTTCCCATCAAATCGGTCAGCGGGATCATTGGGATAGGCGTGGATGTGAAGAAAACTGCTTATGCCTGTGATCTCTGTGAAATGGATACCTGTGTGTACCGGAACAGGAAAAAAATCAGATCAGCTCTTTGATCCATTCCTTTACCACTTCCACCGAAGGTTCAGAACCCTGTGACTTCACCTTGAATTCCTGCACGATGAATGCAGGAGTCTGCATAACGCCATAGGAAAGTATTTCCTGTTCATCGGTGATGAATCGGTGGGTTATACCAGGACCAAGCTCCTTGATTGCCTGTTTCAATACTCCTTCGAGCTGCTGGCATTCCTCCTGGTTTTTTCCCAGGATCAGTACCTCTGCCTTACGCAGTTTAAGGCGCATACGCATCTTTTCATTGATCCTGGCCTGTATGGCTGCGATCAGTTCCTGCCGTGGAGGGATCTTGGAGACAAAAACTATTTTTCCATCTATGCATATGGTAGGCAGGTTTTTCACCATCAGGGCACTCATAAAAGTGACCGCATCAAGTTGCTTGATGGAATGTTCCCGCCATTCAACAATGCCTTCAAATTCAGGGACCACCTTTTTGACTGCCTCGACCATATACTGGCATGGAGCACAGGATTCTGAGTCCAATGTGATGATATCCACCACTACCCGGTCTGCCTGGCCATAATCTTTCATGTCCGGCAGGATCAGGTCCATTTCTTTCTTTTCCATCGCCCGCACAACATCCTGCTTATAAGGATCATTTACGAGTTCTGTAATGGCTGCCAGGTTTTCCTCAGGAGTAGCCATGGGCAGGTCACATCCGGGGGCAAGGATGAATCCCTTTTGTTTTCCCAGTTCCATGGTCTCAAGGGCATGCTCCTGGCAATCATCCGGTGTTCCCATCAGGAGTACAACAGTCAGTTTCAGGTTCCCTCCAAAACTGATCTTCCTTTCCAGGCATATATCCCTGACGAAATCAAGGGGGATATTTTCGTCAATAGATACATTATCCGGTGTGCAGTCACACATGACCTCTATGTTTTGCTGGGCATACCCACAGACGAAGAAGGATCCGAGTCCCCCATTACCACGTATATGTTCAAACAGCTGCTTCACAGGCGTAGTAATATACTGGCTGAACTGGTCCGGGCCTATCTGGCTGGTCATGGGATCCACCACGGCGATGATGTCGCATCCTTCCTCGAGGTAAAATCCTGCCATGGCCATGGCCACACGGTTCGAAAAATCCAGTACCTCTTTTACATAAGCCTCATCTTCGAACATCTTGATGAATATATCCGTACCCAGCAGGTGAAGGGCAAGGGTAAAGGGGCCTGTCACCAGTCCATAAAGTGCTATATCAGGATGGTTCTTCCTGATCTTCCCGGTAGCTTCCATTACCATTTTGATCCTGGCATCCTCTTTTCCCGGAATTGCCAGGTCAGCCAGGGTCTTCCCTTCGCTCAGTGGATGGGATACAACGGCCGGGGGATTTTCGGGGCTCCAGGCAAGCTCACAGCCCAGGGCTTCTGCCTCGATCTGCAGGTCGAAGGTAACCGGCAGGCCATCCGGCTTATAAAT
Source organism: uncultured Bacteroidaceae bacterium (assembly GCA_963767555.1). GTDB lineage: Bacteria > Bacteroidota > Bacteroidia > Bacteroidales > SM23-62 > SM23-62. The sequence goes on from CAVYEL010000012.1 coordinate 57,594, forward strand.
CTGTATTGCCTTAGTGGCACCTTTTGAGATCAAATCAGCGGATTGAAGGTATTCGTCCCCCGGAACATCTATAAGTTTGGCCCCGTGAATACCAACAAATGGGACCCAGGGGGTACGTTCCGTTTCTTCCAGTCGGAAAGCTTTAAGGATCAATTCTTTTCCTGTCATACTATGCTTGTATTATAATAATTCTCCATTGCTAAAACTCCCCTTAAACAGCAGCTTGCCATCCTCTTCCCATATAGACTTCTCCCCTTCCTCAAGATTGTTCTTATAATCTGCCGAGATGTTCAGTTGCCCGTTATCATGCCATTTTTTTTGTTTGCCATGTAGCAGGTCTTCCTTGTATCTTGCCTCGAATTTCTTGTTGCCGTTTTCATACCACATCAGGAACTTCCCCTCCCGCTTCCCCTGGTTCAGGCAAAATTCGGACTTTTTTTGCCCGTTGTCATACCAGAGGGTTACTTTCCCATGCTTGATCCCATCCTGGTATTCCGCCTCACAAATCTTGATGCCTTCTTCGTTCCAGATGGACAAATCCCCATGCAGGAGGCCGTTTCTGACCTGGGACTGCTCCGCTCGCTCACCATTGTCGTGGTAATATGTATATTGCCCGGTGTACGCTTCCTCCTCACCCAGGTGGAAAAGCCGGTCATCGACCCATTCCAGGCTTACCCTGTTTACTTTCCGCTGTTTTCCCATAATCTCTCCAAATGCGAAGTTAAATATTTAAAAACGGATTGTATATTTGACCTTCAGGCGGACACTGGCTTCCTGCATCTGAAATCTGTCATAGGGATCGCTGGCAATGCTGTTCCATACCAGGAAGATCTCTTTCCCGGGTTGTATGATCCATTGAAAGCGGGACTGCCAGCCCATTTTCCCGGATTCGCTATCATACTGGATGAAACTGTAAAGGGTAATATCCGGATTAAACAACACATTCAGATTAAGCCGGTAAATGGTCGCAATGAAACTACTCTCCGGAAGTTTTACATCACTCCTGATCAGTTCTCCACCTATAAATAAGGGTACAATCACCTTATATCCGCCTTTCAGGGTCATCTCGTTGCGTGTCCCGTTAAAAAAGCCACCAAAACGGTAACCCAGGCTTCCCCAGAGGATACGCCGCTGAGCGGATGTCAAGGATAGTTCATGCCAGATAAAACTATGATCTCCTGCCGGGATTACATAATCTTCATAAATATTAAAGGCTTCATACAGTTTTTCAAATGTTGGAACAAATTCATACTCGAACTCGTCACCCGATAGAAAGCGAACATCCAGGGCTGTACATAGATCTCCTTTGTCAGGGCAATGTTATTAAATCCGTAATATATTCTCCGCCAACACCCGAAAGTATCTGCATGATCCCCCATTTTTCAGGCCTTGGCCACCCTGACCCATCCATAGGTGGTGCTTACACCAGGACGGGGAACAAAGCCGATACCGGCAACAAAATTTTCCTGTATCTGCATATGTCCCAGCCTCAAAAATAAAAAATCATTGGGATACACGAATTCGGCACCAAAGGCAAGGTCCCTGTTCCGGTCCTGCCATTCAGTATCCTTCCTCCCGGTTTGGGATTTGAGTCCATACAGGATCAGGGCCACATTTTTATTGCCCCTGAACTTGGAGGTACCCAATTTCACATCAAAGCCAACCACATAATTGGATGTATCGTAAAGGGCGTTGCCAAAGGTTGTGATAAATCCGGCCTGGGACTGATCTCCGAAATTGCGGGTAAGCCGGGTAACTACAAAATGCGAATGCTGCCAGTCCTTGCGGTCATCTTTCATATACATGGCCCCGATATTCCATTTCCCGGCCTGTCCCGTTACTTTGCCTCCATATAAGAGGGGGATGGGATTACCCACAGAATCCAGTCCGATCCGCCTGGAAAAGAAAGGGATCATGCGGGTATTCCAGTATTTTCCCTGTCCCCGTTTATCCCGAAATTAAAATAATTGGCCCCATCCAGGAAGAAATCCCGCTTTTCAGGATAGAATAGGTTAAAGCGGGTCAGGTTCATCTGCTGGTCATCAACTTCTGTCTGGGCAAAATCAGTATTCACTGTCAGGGCAGCCTTCAGGTTGGAAGTGATCCGGTAATAGGCATCGAATCCAGCATTAAGAACCGGTTTTGTTTCTCCGTTTTCATGTTTATAATCGGCCCCCGTCAATCCATATGGGACCAGGTCCAGTCCAACTCCCTGGCTTATCTCTCCAATGCCTGTCAGTAAGCCACCATCCGAAACCTGGAAAGTATGGGAATCCAGGTTCGCTTCGGCCAGTAACCGGATTCTTCGTTACTCATAAAACGTCGTATAAATTTGATGCCCCAGGTATCCTGTCCTTTACGAAAGCTCAGGGTTTTAAAAGGTATGGCAATTTCTGCATCCCAGCCCGGTCATGGATCCTGGCCTTGCCTGTCCATAATCCATCCCATGCCTTGTTAAAAGCGGCCCCGTTTTCGCTGACAATGGCATCACCGATTGATCCCCGGGGACCAACCTGGAACCAGTAAGCATTCCTTTTGTCAAGATAGGTATCAAGGATCACCTGCACACGGTCATCGTGTCCCAGGCTGACATCACGGGCGAGTTCTTTGGCAGTGATCTTATCCGGATTGCCGAAGCAGCGGAACCCTATGTACAGGTAATCCTTGTCATAGCCTACATATACCTCGGTTGTTTCAGAAAAGGGCTGCCCGGTATTTGGTTCCCTTTGTATAAAATCAGTTACGGGCTCTGGCTGTACTCCAGATTTCCTCATTGAGCAGGCCATCAATTTGGGGAGGAGTATCAAAGGCTGTAATTTGAATGTTTTCTGTGCCAGCAAGGTTAGGAATGTGGCAAAGGAAAAACAGCAATCCCAGGCGGAGTAAAATGGAAGAGGGGAAAAGCGAGTCATCAGGATTCCAGCCTTTTTACTTTTTGATAACCTGTAGCGGCATCGATCATTTTCCATAGCTTACCTGTTGGCCGGTGGCCAGGGATTCATAAGCCAGGCCTGTTTCTGTCTCTACGATCCTGCATTCACCCATATCATAACGGTGAGACATGACATGATCTCCTGCTTTCAGGGCCTGGCCCTCCAGGTCATTAAACTGGATCTTGCTTTTTCCTTTTTACGCTTAAAAAAACCCATATTAAACAAGTTTGATAAAAATAAATAAAAAACATCTTGCCGGATGAGAAAAATTAGCATCAGAACAATTACTGGCGCCCCCGAAACTTTTTTCGATGATTCCCTGAAATTCTGCTTCCTGTTCCAGTACTGAATCAAGCAGGTTCAACTGGTTCCTTGTTCGCAGAAGGTTTTGATCAGGAAATGAAACCTTATAATAAACATCATTATTAATGTAATCAGCCAGGAACCGGATAGCCTGCAAGTAGATCACAATCTTAGCTCCCAGCAACAAATTGGCCTGTTCAACATCTCTTATAACCTGAGCAAGTCCATTCGCATAACCCGAAACCAATCCCTCGAATAAGGCAGCCTGGCAGGTAAATGCAGCCGCCTCTGTCGAATCTTCGGAACCCTGCACGGTAAAGGTCCGGACCATGTCTCCGAAATCTGTCAACAGGGTTCCTGTCATCACAGTATCCAGGTCGATCACAGTCATACCTTTGCCGGTATTCTGGTCAAACAGAACATTGTTGATCTTGCAGTCATTGTGAACGACCCTGTCTGGCAAAGCTTCTTGCAGTCGGATATACTGGTCGGAGATGTTTTGCAAGCTGCCGAATCCTTTTCAGCTCAGGCTGGGCTTTTTCAAGCTTTCCCCCGGATTGGTAAATTCGGCCATAGTCAGTTGTTCCTGCCGCCATTCTACATCCATAAAGCGGGGGATGGTTACATGCAGCCTGCGGGGATCATAATCCTTCAGCCGGGCGATGAAATCACCAAAAAGCCTTGCACCTTCAAAGGCCTGAGAAGGATTCTGAACATTTTCGAGACAAAGGTGTTATCAATATATTCAAAACACCTCCAGTAACACCCGCCCGGATCCAAGAAAAACATCTCTCTCTATTTGGTTTCAACCAGCTGAAGATCCTTATTCCGGAAGGATTCTTTGCTGCTTCCGTTTTTCAGAAAACTAAGGATGCGCCATATATTGTCCTGGACAGCTTCTGTTTTTTAAAAACAAAGGTATTAATCCGCTGCAGGATGTAGCGGTGGACTCTTCATCCTTTGTCTCAAGCAAATAAGTATCATGGATATGACCTGAACCAAATGGCTTGCATGACAATGCTACACCCTTCAGATCAAATTTGCTGGCAATGTCTAAAAGATCATTCATCCGTCAGGTCCATAGGTTATCAGGATATACACCCTGCTACACCAGTTTCCATGTTTTCAATGGCCAGGGTTATCTTCCCTGTAGGTAACCCCAAACCACTGATCCCTCGAAGGGAGGATTTTGACGCTGACATGTTCGCTGGCAACCAGGTCATTAACGACTTTGGGTATATACAATTCTTTTTTAAGTTTTTCGGCATTCTTCTATGATAAATTCTGTGAATCCTTTCTCAAAATGGTCAAAAATCGTGGGTGTAAATCCCCAGAAATTCATCGATACAAGTTCATCACCCGAGAACACCTTTCCCTCCTCATCGTCATATAAAGTAGATATCCTGCCCTTCTTTGACAATTTCAGTCCGTTCAACCACAGCTTTCATGAAATCATCATCCGTTCTTCACAGACTCCTCTGGTCACAGAACCAAAATCAGAAAGCGTATGCCTTACCTGGTAGCCAACCATCCAGTAATTTGAAGGGTTCACCATACTTTCCTGCATAAGGTAATCTGCAATGGTCTGGTAACTGCCGGCACCGTAAAAATCATCTGCATTGATCACCACAAAGGGTTCCCTGATATAGATCCCTTGCCACCCAAACTGCATGGGCTGTCCCCCAGGGTTTAACCCGATCTGCTGAAAAGCTTATTCCTTCGGGACCATATCCAGTTCCTGAAAAACAAATTCGGTTTCTATCTTCCCCTTAACTTGTTTTCAAATACTTCCCTGAAATCCTTTTCAATATTTTTCCGGATGATAAATGTGACCTTTTCAAATCCGGCCCGGATGGCATCATAAATGGAGTAATCAATGATGGCCTCTCCCGAAGGGCCTATCTGGTCTATTTGTTTGAGGCCTCCATATCGGCTGCCCATTCCTGCTGCGAGTATCAATAAGGTTGGTTTCATTGTTTATTCATTTTTTGGCTGATTATTCGTAAAGTAAAATTAAGCAAAGAAACAGGATGAGCAAATGAAAAATTTTATGTCACACCGGGATATATAATTAAATGTTATCTTTTTCTATCCCTGAAGGAATCCAATCGATGATCCACAAACCCCCTCCTTTCTCCTCCCTCCCCCCCTTTCCCTGCTCCCAGCCCCTCTCTACATCGCAAACCCCCCCCCTGCCTCCCCGATATCCCCTCCATACCATGAATAATATTTCTTTTCAGGGATATCCCTAGATTAATTGTCCGTCCGGCGGCAGAGCGTACCGGATTGTATATATCCAGGCTTGAAGGAAAGAAAATTGGAATTGTGGCCAACCATTCTTCCATACTGGGAAGAACACATCTGGTAGATAGACTTGCCGCGCCTGGGACGGGAAGTAGTCAAGATCCGTAAGATATTTGGACCGGAACATGGATTAGAGGAAAGGTGAAGATACCGTACCCATAGAAGATGATGTAGATCAGAAAACGGGAATCCCCATCATATCACTCTATGGTCCAAAGCGATAAACCTGGCTTGGAAGACCTGGCTGACCTGGACCTGTGGTATTCGATATCCAGGATGTAGGTGTCAGGTTCTACACTTATATTTCTACCCTGTTTTATGTTATGCAGGCATGTGCAGAAAGTGACCTGGATCTGATCCTGCTGGACAGACCTAATCCGAATGGATCTTATATTGACGGTCCTGTCCTGGAATCAGAATTCAGATCATTTGAGGGATTGCACCAGGTACCTGTGGTTTATGGGATGACCATCGGTGAGTACGCCCTTATGGTCAACGGGGAAGGATGGCTTGGCGCAGGACACACATGTAAGCTGACGGTTATTCCCTGCGAAAATTATACCCATCAAAGCAGGTGTGATCTGCAGGTCCCTCCTTCCCCGAATCTGCCCACCATGAATTCCATATTACTATATCCTTCTGTATGTTTTTTCGAGGGAACCGTGATCAGCGAAGGACGGGGAACCAGCTCACCATTCGAAGTTTTCGGGCATCCGGAACTAAAGGAAGGGGATTATTCTTTTACACCCAGGAGTATCCCGGGAGCAGACAGCCATCCCAAGCTGGAAGGAAAGCTATGCCATGGAAAAGACCTCAGGTACCTTCGTGAAATTGATGTCGCCAATCCGGACTCACTCTTTCATGGCTGATCTTTGCCTATGAAAACTTCCCCGATAAGGAAAATTTTTTCATTCCCTTTTTCGATAAACTGGCAGGCACGGCCCGTCTCAGGCATCAGATCATGGAAGGATTATCCGAAGAAAAAATCCGCTCTTCATGGTCAGACGATCTCACGTCTTTTAAAAAGATCCGCCACAAATACCTGATCTATCCGGAGTAATCAGAACAAACCTACTTGAACATTGAATAAGGTCAGAAATAAAGAATTACTGCCTATTGGATCAAAATCACTATATTCATTCATTAACGAATTATCCAGGAATAATGAAAAAATATTTGTTTCTTTCAGCACTTATCTTAGCGGTTTATTTGCCTGTAACACAACAGATCTCACACTTATCCAGAACGGCTCTTCTGAATATCAGATAGTCATACCGCAAGATGCTGACAGCTTAGAACTGAGATCATCCAAAGAATTGCAAAAGTATCTGCAGCATATCTCAGGCCTTAGTATGGAAATAGAGTTGAAGACAAAAGCTCATCCAATAAAAAGATCTTCATTGGAAACACCACCGAAGGAAAGCTATTTAATGCCGGGGATAATGAGATTATCATCCGAGTGAAGGATGATGACCTGTTCATTCTTGGAGGTGATCCGGAATCTACCCTCTATGCTGTCTATACATTCCTGGAGAACTACCTTGGATGCCGGTTTTATGCACCGGATGTGGAAATTATCCCTGAAATAAATCTTGTTACTGTCCCCAATGATATTGATTATCAATATACCCCACCGGTTACCACACGAACTGTTCATTCCCGGCTGTATTATGAGAACCATGAATTTGCTGACAAAAGGAAGGTGACCCATGAAGCCTTTCCCGGGTATGTTCCGGGATATGGTGTTCATACTTTTAACAGGTTTGTTCCCAGCAGCAAATACTATAGAGCACATCCGGAATATTATGCTTTAAGGGATGGAAGGAGGATCCCAACCCAGTTATGCCTGACCAATTCCGATGTGCTGGATATTGTGAAGGATGCTGTGGCTTCCGTACTGGATCAATACCCCGAATTGAAGGTCATTTCAGTAAGTACGAATGACAATACACAATATTGCCAGTGCGAGTCCTGCAAGGCCATCGACGACAGGGAAGAATCGCATGCAGGCAGTGTCATTGATTTTGTCAATAAGATCGCAGCAGAATTCCCGGACAGGACAATCTCCACCCTCGCATATCAATATACCAGGAAAGCTCCAAAACATATCAAACCTGGGCAAAATGTACTCATCACGCTGGCCTCGATTGAATGCGACCGCAGTGCTCCCATTGAAGAAAAATGCCTGGATTTTGCTGAGGATCTGATGGCCTGGGGAAAATTGACGGAGAACATTCGTATCTGGGACTATACCACCCAGTTCACGAATTTTCTGGCACCGTTTCCAAATATCCATACACTGCAACCCAACATCCAGTTTTTCAGAAACAACAATGCCAAATGGATCTTCGAGCAGCACAGTCATCATCCGAGTGAATTGTTCGAGCTCCGTTCCTACCTTACCGCTCAATTGCTCTGGGATCCGGACGTGAACCAGGATTCCGTAATCACGGACTTCCTGAATGGATATTATGAAGAAGCAGCACCTTTTATTCAAAATTATATTACAACCATTCATGACGAGATCCAACAGGAGAAAGACTTTTTCCTTTTTTTATATGGAGATCCTGCCCAGGGTTTCAAGTCCTTTCTAAGGCCGGAATTACTGAAACAATACGACCGCTGGTACCAGGAAGCTGAGCAGGCAGTTGAGGGGAAACCAGGTGTATTGAAGAGGGTTCACCAGGCGAGATTGAGCATTGATTTTGCCATACTGGAAGCGGCACGGTTAAATGATCCAGAGGCATATGCATGATTGCCACAGGAAATAATGGAAAAAAGACCACTCCTGATGATATAACCAGAGACTTGCAAGATTCAGCAATACATGCCGAGATGCTGATATCACGTTGATGAATGAAATGAGATTCTCCGTTGATGAGTATCTGGATTTTTATGAAACCACCCTGTCGCGGGCACTGGAAGAAAACATTGCCATCGGGAAAAAAGTCAAATTGCTGCAAAAACCGAAAAAATATGCCGGTGAAGACCCTCAGACGCTTACTGATGGCGCCTTTGGAGGCGCAAATTTCAATGCAAACTGGCTGGGTTTTGAAGGCAACGACCTGGAAGCCATCATTGATCTGGAAGAAATAACAGAGATCAACCAGATATCAGGCGACTTCCTGCAAATAGTCAATCATCTTGTATTTTTCCCGACAGATGTGAAATACTATTATTCTGAAGATGGGGAAAATTATAAATACCTTGGAAAGGTCAAGCAATAAGAGGCCATTGACAAAAGAAAGCAAGATCAATGATATTCAAAGTTTTCAGTCAACTTTTTCACCTGTAAGGGCAAGATTTGTCAAGATTGTCGCCAATAATATGGATACTGCGCCTTTATGGCATCATGGCGCAGGGTTGCCAGCCTGGATATTTATTGATGAAATATTGGTACAATAAACGTTAAAAATCAAGTTTCTTCTTCAGCTTGGGCAATCCGGATTTACTGACAGGGAGTTTTACCCCGTTTTTCAGGATCACTATGTAGGATTCCTTTTCATACAGTTGCATCTGGGCGATCTCGGAGAGTTTGACAATATAGGAACGGTGTATCCTGACAAAATCCTCAACAGGCAGGTGTGCCTCAAAGAATTTCATGGTTTTCTGCTTCAGATGCTTTGATTGCAGTGTGTAGATCATTACGTAATCATCCTGGGCTTCCAGGTAGATGATATCTTCGACCGGGATCACATTGATCCGGGAACGTGATTTTACCACCACCCTGTGTATTTCATCCTCCTGCTGATCCCTGTGTTCCACCAGGCGGCCGATGGATTCCTTATCCCCGGATTGCACCTTTTCCCGGGCTTTCCCGAGAGCCTCATCGAAACGGTCTTTAGAATAGGGTTTCAACAGGTAATCCAGCGCATTGTGTTCAAAGGCCTTCAGCGCATACTGGTCATAGGCAGTTGTAAAAATAATGGCCGGATGATGTTCCAGTACTTCCAGCATCTCAAACCCCGTTAGTTTGGGCATCTGTATATCCAGGAAGATCAGGTCGGGTTTCATCTCATTTATGGCCTTCAGTCCGCTGAATCCATCCTCATACTCCCCGATCAATTCAAAATCCTCGTGGTTATTCAGATAGTTTTTTATCAGGTCACGGGCCAGTTTTTCATCTTCAACTATGATGGTTTTGATCATGGTTTTTCAATTTTGTGGTATCAGCATTTTTACTTCAAATTCATTTTCAGATCTATGAATGTGCACCAGATCATCCCTGCCATATATCAACAATAACCGGTTCCTTACATTTTTAAGGCCGATACCCGCTCCTTTGCGGGAAACCTGACTGCTGTCAAAATTATTCCGGATATGTATCTCCATGTTCCCGGCGACAGATTCACAGGACATTCTTATAGTAATCGGTTCAGTGCTCTCATAAACCCCGTATTTTACAGCATTCTCAAAAAGTGGCTGGAGGATCATGTTAGGTATAAGTCCCTGATCACATCCCTTGCCGATCTTTTTTTCAAAAATAAGTTTTTCGCCAAAACGAATTTTTTCGATCTGCAGGTATAATTCAATATTTTTGATCTCATCGGAAAATTTCGTCTTTTCCCTCTCTCCGTGTTTCAATGCATAACGCAGGAATTCCGATAGCTTGATGATCATATCCCTGGCTGTCTCAGGATCAGAGATTGTCAGGGAACTGATGGAGTTCAGGCTGTTGAAAAGGAAATGTGGGTTTAACTGTGACCGCAGTACATTCAACTCAGATTCTTTGACAAGCAGGTTCAGCTTGGTCTCATTCAGGTTTTTAGCCTCGAGTTCCTTGCTGTATATGAAGAGGTGGTAGATCAACAGGACCACTCCATAGTAAAGGATCCCGGTAGCCAGTCTTGCTATAAATGAATCATTCAGGAAGGTAAAGTATGTCTCGTGCTCGACCAGGATGAGCTTCAGTATCATATACCCCAGGTAAAGCCAGCCTGTCAGAATAATCAACCCGACAATGAGGTAAGTGATTACGATCCCGACCGTTAGCTTCCCTTCTGGATTTCCATATCTTATAGGATACCATACAGTTACCGCCAGGAAGGCAAACAGTACATTAAATACCAGGCTGTCTGTGACCGCCACGTAGAATTTCAGGTCCGTGGCCAATATGATCAGGATTGTCTGGAGTATTGAAATGACTGCCCAGACAATGGCGTAGATGTATATATGTTTTATCCGTTCAATTAAGGGATTACTCATGATCAGGTTCCTTAGAAACTAACGACATCCCCTCCACCAAAAATTGCTATTCCTTTAATTATTAATTCCTTACTTGGATCCCTGGGATCATCCTTGCGCAGGGCCCGCTTATCTGAAAATCCCCCGAATATGGATGAGACCTCTATCCTTATCTCCCAGTCCGGCGGGATAATGAATTTACATCCCCCGAACATCGTAAAAATATCTATTTCATTCCTTCCCTTGGCCAATTCTGCATGGGTCATGTTGTACTTGGATCCGCCAAAAATTGCAGTTACCCTTCCTCCCTTGAAATTCTGTGTGGATATAACCCGGTCACCTCCGCCAAAAATGGACACATCATCGATATAATCCGTTCCATCATCATCCATAGGTTCCTTCCGCCGTGCCACCCCCCTAACAATCAGGATGGCTCCCAGGCCAAGCAGCATGGCCGGCCAGAAAAGCTCGTGCCAGCCCCATGGAACCTCCCAGAACCGGGTGATCATAAAAATCCCACCAATGCCGATAAGGATCCAGCCTGTCGCATGGGCCTCCCTGGATAAAAGGAAAAACAGTCCCAGCAGGATCAGTAAAGCCTGCCAGGAAAACACAATATGTCTCCATCCAAAGGGAAACAGGTTGAAATTGGCGGCGATCAGGGCGAAACCAACGATAACCAGTATCAGTCCGAGGACGGCTCTTTTATTACTTTTTTGGTTTTCCATAAGAAATTCTCCTTAAAATTGTGATTACAGGGACAAAACTAACCTCGAATCTCCAAGAAATGAAAAATTAATCGGTAAATGATGGGATTTTATCGGTGAAAATTCCAGGCTATGCCTCCCATAAACCATCTTCCCGGCATGTTTGCACCCAGGATATCCGAGTAGTTCCGGTCAAAAAGGTTATTCACCTGTAAACTCAGAACAAGGCTGCGTTTTAAAAGATACACGTCTGTTTTGAGGTTCCAGATCATATAATCGGGTGTTAATGCCTGATTGATCTCCCTGGCCACCTCAGCATCCCTGTTCTTGTACATGGTAATCAGCTGCATATTGAAAAAGCTTGCCCTGAAGCCGATCCGGGCCTGGATAAGGTTTTTCGCATGAGCAGACAGGTATTTTGACACAATTGCTGAATCGCTGCGGGTAAGAAGTCCCTGATATGACAATCCCCAGTCAATCGATGTCTCTTTCTGCAGGTAGTGTTGACCCGACAGCCATGATTCAAGTCCCCATGTATTCATCAGTCCGATATTCTGTGCAAAGAAATATTCTTCCCCGGGGACCAGGTTCTGCCCTCCGGGAATATCCTCCGATGCAGTGATAATATAGTCGATCAGGTCCCGCGAGAAGCGGTAAAATCCTGTTAGTCCGAGTTTGATATCCCGGCCAATACTTCTGTCAAACCCGGCATCCAGGCTCCAGGCCCTCTCCGCAATAAGGAAGGGATTCCCCAGATTTCTTCCCGGCGCCAGGGGGCCTTCAAGTCCGGTAGAAATGAACCTTTCGGTAAAATCAGGGGACCGTATCGTCCTGCCTGCAGATCCTCTGAATAGCCAGTCCCCCGCGGGATATGCCAGGTTGACCTGCGGCATCAATTCAATCCCGTAGACCTCATCATAATCCAGCCTCAGTCCGCCTGAAACTGAAAGTTCCATGGGCAGGGTAAAAGACAGCATCGCGTAAACTCCTGAATGCCAGTGCGTCCTGTCTCCTCTGTCATTGCTGACAATTCCCTTGTGATCGACCTGTATGCCAGAAGCAAAACGAAGACCGGTAGCAGATTGATAAAGATGGTTGGCCTGGTACTGCTGGTACCGTGTCTCATGCAGGTTGGCCGGGAAGGCCGGATTAAAGAGGAAAGAATCTGCGGTGGAAACATAAGCAGCCTGGAAGGTAAGGGAGTTGGATCGATCAAGTTGCCATTTTAGTTGAAGCTGGTTCCACCATCTTTTTACCTCTTCACGGGACATATCCCAGGGACTGTTTGTATAAAAATACTGGGCATTGAACAGGCGGTTGTCAAAAGCGGTGCGAACAGCCAGTTGGATATGCTCAGAAAGATCCACCGCAAAAGACAGGGAAACTGTACCCAGTCTGAAATCTCCCCGCAGACTGTCGGAAGCAAGCTGATGGCCTGCTGACGTATTGTATGAGATCCCTGCCCCCAGTTTCCATTTACCTCTTATTAAATTAATACCGGCATTCGACCGGATCAGCTCATGCTGCCCGTACCAGGCTTCCACGCGTCCTTCAAGCCGGTCGCTTGCTTCTCCTGGCAGAAAATTTTTGGTAATGATATTTACCACTCCACCTACAGCATCGGCTCCATATACGCTGGAAGCCGGTCCCCTGTATACTTCTATCCGATCTATCTCAACCAGAGATACCGGTATATAACTGTTGAAATGTCCGGTCAGGGGATCATTCACACGCATTCCATCGAGCAGGACAAGCATCTGATTATAGGTTCCACCTCGCATCAGGATATCTGACTGTACACCGAAGGCCCCCCTGGACTGGATCTCCATGAAAGGCAAATAGCGCAGTATTTCATCTATGGAATTAACCGGCATGTGCTGTATGGCCTCTGCCCTGATAACTGTCACATGCCGCCCGGTGCGTGCCTCAGAAAGTCCCAGACGGCCCGAAACAATCTGCACTTCCTGCAGCTGAAACAGGCTGTCATGAATTTGAGCAGATACGGTCAGGGGCAAGAATCCTGACAGGAGAGTAAGGCATGCGGGTAAAAAATACCTTCTAATATAATTCATCAATTTTTGCTGCCAGGATAAAATCATTTTCTGAGAGTCCCAAAATTGCATGTGTCCACAATTCAATTTTTACTACAGAGAAAAATACATGCAGAACGGGATGATGGCCCTCTTCTTCAGCCAGGTCAGCTACCTTATTGACAAATCCTATAACTTCCGGATAATCCTTAAATTTATAATGCCTTAGCAATTTTTAATTCATCCTCAACCTCCCATGGTTCCTTCAAACCTTTCTGGTATTCCTGTATCTCTGCATTGCTTAGTTTTGGGACACCACCCTCGCAGGGTTTGCATTTTCTTTTTGTCAGTTCCATCTGTCAACAGTGTTTTAAGAAAAACAGATACAAATGTCGTAAAATTCCCGAATTAATTAAAATCACTAACTTCACCATGCTCGAAAAATATAGATATTCATGACAAAGAACCTCTTATTGCTCGGCCTGATGTGCATGTTCCTGACAAACAATGTAATTGCGCAGCCAGCATTCAGAAAACCTGGAAAAAAGACCAGTAACCAGTTAACACAGGATGGCACCTATCTCAAAACCATGTTTTCTTTCGAAGCAGACAGATATGATACGGTCCACCAGGCTGGCATGGAACCGGACCTGGTACCCAAATACAAAAATGAAGATATTGTACAGGGTATTTTACATCCTGTTCTGGAAGGAAAGGTAGGTGTATTCAAGGCGAATTACTGGGGAGGAATTCCCCAGTTCCTTGAAAAATCCAGCTTTGATCTTATGGATACGGCACAAATCCTCTACCAGTTCCATGCCGGGTGGGATACCAACTATATTATTGAAACGGATGGCAGCATGCAAACTTTTCCTGTTTATCTTCCCATCAAATACGGAGAGGTCAGTGGAATATTCTTCTTTGAATCCTGGTGGCTTGATGCAAAAGATCTCCGCTTTTACAAGGATGTGATCGCATATCAACCGATCAGGGAATACCAGGCGCTTTCCCAGGAAAACCCTGAATCAACAGAAATACTGAAGAGGCTTGTATTTATGGTGGTTCCTGAACTGCCAATGGAAACAACCCAAAAGAAAAAATATCGATCGAAGGATTTTAAGGCTTTGCGATTAAATCATAGTTATGAGATGAACTTGTATAACAGGTCTTATGACCAGTATATATTCAGGGAGGAGTTACATACGGGAGTAAGAAAGCAGGAATTTGATGAATGGCAATATCATCATTTTGATTTTTATAAATATTTCGACAGGGAGAACTTCCTTATACAAATCATTAAGGGGGTCCTGGAAGGAAAATTGACTGCATGCCATCCGGGAACAGACAGGAATGTTATGGAACGGGCTGAATTAATCAGCCTGCTGCACGATATCCCGGAAGAGGCTGAATATGATCCGCCCAATTTCATTACACCTGAACAATATCCCCTGGATGAACTAAACAGTCTGGTATTTCATGAAGATTGGTATGTTAATCCGGAGAACCTGCAGATCTACAAAGAAGTAAAGCAGCTTACCATAAACAGGCATAAAAGGCAGTTTGATAACTATACGGGAGAATTTATCCGGGAGTCTGTCAATCCCTTATTCACGGTCTGGTTCTGATGCCGGGAAAACTTAATAACGGATAAGCCACTTATAACGCCTGGCACTGTCACCCAGTTTCACCGCAAGTATAAACTCATGGGATCCAAAGCTATGTCGTTGGATGCTGCTCAGCGTATAATCGAAAGCATAGCCGAAGAAGAACTTATCGACCCTCAGTCCCCCCATAACAATCAGTGCTCCACCCGTACGGTAGCTCACTCCAGCCCAGTAATCCTCGTAGATATACATCTTAGCTGTAATATCAGCCTGGAAACTCCAGACCTCAGATGCCTTAATGAGCACTGAGGGTTCAAAAATCAAGTACTCATTCACATCGAAATTATATCCACCAATGGCATAATAATGCCTGAGCAGCCTGAAGTTATCATACCCCTCCTGACCAAATTTAAAGGAAGCCTGGAAAAGGTCCGATACTGATAAACCCGCCATACATCCTGGGATCAGAATAATAGACCCCGATGTTGGCATCCGGGACCCACAAGCGATTGTTGAAATTATTGATAAGGTCATCAGACGGGTCGTAGAGGATCATCTTTTCCTTATCCACCCTGAACTGGTAAAACGATCCTGATAAACCAAAGGATAACTGTCCCCTTCTGAACGAAATATGATAGGCATAGGTAAGCTGCAAACCGGTCCGGTTCACCAGTCCCGATTGATCATTAAAAATATACCCTCCCAATCCGACTTTACCGCTTCTGGATGAGCTTGTACTTTTTCTCTTGACAGAAGCACCCCTGGATATAAAGCTTTTTCTCAGTATCCTTGTCTGGGCGCTGAATGCGTGTGTTTTCGGGGAATGTTTCAACCCTATCCATTGTTCCCTGGCCGTGAGATTGAATGCTGTATAGCCTTCACTGCCCGCTACGGCCGGATTGATCAGGAACCTATTCATCATATACTGGCTGTATAATGGAAGCTGCTGGGCCTCAGCCTGGTGGCTTAGCAGGATAATCAATCCGGCTAAAAGGATAAGTATTCTATTATTTGGTTTCAGGTTCACCATGGGTTTTTAATACATCTGTACTATCTGATTATGGTAATTGTACCATTTATAACATCTGTACCGTCATTCAGGTTGATCACATAGAAATATGAATCCATCGGCAGGTCTTTGCCATTCATATTACGCCCATCCCAGTTTTCTGTGTATCCACGGGAGGATCTCCATACCAGCCTACCCCAGCGGTCAAATATTTCAATCTCCATTTCAGGATAAGCCATCGCTTCATCAATCTGCCAGGTATCATTCACATTGTCATTATTAGGAGTAATGGTATTGGCAATACTTCTAAAGAACTCCGTGGGTGAACATGGCTGTATATGAATTTCTCCGCTTCCTGAGCAACCTGCCGGATTGGTTACCTCTACTGAAATGAACTGCTCACCTGCAAATACTTCAATTTGCTGGGTAGTTTCTCCGGTGGACCAGAGATACATGGAACCTGTGTTCCCTGCATCCAGGGTCAATGACATCGATCCACAAAGGGTTGTATCGTTTCCGAGCTCAACCACAGGTGTCGGATAAGAGGTCACCTGGACACTGTCTTCTGCCATACATCCACCGGCATCATATACCGTGATGCTTACCATTTCGGTCGTATCAGCAGTGTAGCTCTGGCCGGTACTCAGATCATGCCATTGCTGGTAACTGTAGTTCCCCGATCGGAGTTATGGTTACCGTCCCGCCTTCACAAATATTACGTTCCTCACCCAGATCAACATCCGGACCATTAACAGTCACATCCAGGCTAACCGAATCAGAAGGACAGCCGTTAATCGTGAGTTCAGTTACGGCAATGTGGAAGGTTCCGGCGACCGATCCCCAATCAACAAATACTGAATCACTGTAATCTGATACTATGGTACCGCCTGAAATGCTCCAGGTGAATGTGGATCCTGCCTGTCCCACAACTGAATATTTGTATAATGGACCTGACAGACAGACATTTTCAACCATTTCAACAAATACTGGTATCGGTTTCGGATAAATAGATACGGTAGTTGATACAAAGGTGCTCGTATCACATGTACCCTCAAACCTTACATAATATATTGTCTCTAATTCCGGGGCGGGAACAGTAAGGTCATTCCCAGTTCCAATACTGCTGACCATAGATGCTTCATCATACCAGACAGCCACCGCGCCTGCCCCTGGTGTACCACCCTGGTAGGATAGGATCACGGATCCTATGCCAGAGCAAACGCTATCCATGTCGCTTGTAGCTGAGACAGGTGCAACAGACAGTGTCAATACATTCACTGTACCACCTACAGCTGCACTCGTATCACATTCTCCTTCATACCTTACATAATAGGTGTGGGTGGAATCCGGTACCGGTATTGTTATATCATTTCCAATGCCAATGGACGAAGTAAATAATGTATCTGCATACCAGACAGCTATTGCACCAGCACCAGGTGTGCCGCCAATATATGTTAGGGTAACGGTGCCGTCTCCCGGACAGATAGAATCGCGGTCTGTGGTCACAGTTGTAGGTTCGACACTGAGATCCTTGACCCTTAGCAAGGTGCCAGCAGCTGTTGTTGTGTCGCAAACACCTTCAAACCTTACGAAGTATGCAGTGGTTACCATTGGTGCCGGAATCTGAAGATCGTTATCTCTGCCAACATTGATGGTCATGGCACTGTCAGCGTACCATTGGGCAATGGCACCGCCAGCCAGGTCTCCTCCTGAGTATGTAAGTGTGACTATGCCGTCACCCGGACAAATACTATCCCTGTCGGCATAGGCTGTATCGGGAGCAGTGGACAGGCTGAAAAGCTGGACAGTTGTGGAAACTGCCGATGAGGTATCGCATGATCCTTCGAATCGGACAAAATACGTCGTTGTTGCAATAGGAGCTGGTATGGTAAGCGGATTGCCACTGCCTATATTATTTGTCAATGCTGCATCATCATACCACATGGCCGTGCCGCCTTCAAGCATTACGCCACCAGCTGTACATTAGCTGTACATTGCCTACTCCTGCGCAGACACTGTCATTATCTGCAAAGGCAGTATCAGGAGGCACAACAGTCGTGAATACAGCGACATCAAATGAGCATGAATCCTGATTACCACTTCCATCTGTGGCAATATACCAGACAGTTGTGATCCCCTTATAGAAAGCTGTGCCACTGGCATCATCACTCCCACTGCCCATGGTTGATCCCTCCATTCTGTAAGTAACAGATGTAACCCCACAATTATCATCGATTGAAACAGGTGCAATATCCAAAACTGCCATGCTGCAGTTGCCTGCTGTTGCGGTTACAGATGTATCACCCGGACACACAATGGTCGGTGGTATGGTCTCCTCTACTGTAACTACTGCGATACACGTGGAGATATTACCATTGTTATCGGTTACTGTCAGGGTTACATTGTTCGCGCCTACCTCTGTACATGTGAAGGCATTCGGTGCAGCAACCAGCGTAGCGATGCCACAGGCATCCGTGGAGCCGCCATCAATATCAGCGCCTGTGATCGTTGCATTACCCGTACCATCCAGCTGAACCGTAATATCCTGGCACAAGGCAACAGGTCCTACATTATCTTCTACAGTTACCTGGGCAGTGCATGTACTGACAAGTCCATTCACATCTGTTACTGTAAGGGTAACAGTGTTCAGTCCAACTTCAGCACAGGTGAAAGCATTGGGTGAGACCGTCAGTGAAGCAATACCACAGGCATCATTTGAACCAAAGTCAATTTCTGCACCCGTAATCGATACATTGCCCGTAGCATCCAACTGAACAGTGATATCCTGGCAGATCGCTGTCGGTGGAGTGACATCCTGGACCGTAACATTGGCATTACATGTGGTCACATTACCGTTCACATCAGTTACCGTAAGGGTCACTGCATTTGAACCAACATTGCGCAGTCAAGACTGTTCGGTGATACAGTCATCGAAGCTATGCCACAGGCATCATTAGACCCATTATCAATATCTGACCGGTACGATGGAAACATTTCCGGTAGCATCCAGCTGGACGGATCAGATCTCTGGCAGAAGAGCAACCGGTGGGTACATTATCCTCTATTGTTACTGTTGTATTACAGGTACTTAATTACCGTTGTTGTCTGTCACTGTCAGAGTCCACTACAACCAGACCAATATCTGCACAGTCAAAGTATTCGGGACTGACAATCATGCGTGGCTATGCCGCAGGCATCGCTCGAGCCATCGTCGATAGCGCGCCTGTGATCGTGGCATTACCAGTGCATCCAACTGAACTGTAATAGGCTGGCAAACGGCTACCGGAGGAGTGATATCCTGAACCGTAACAATGGCTACACAGGTGGTGACATTGCCATTATTATCGGTAACCGTCAGGGTCACATTGTTCAGCTCCAACTTCAGCACAGGTAAAGGCATTGGGTGAACGGTACAGCGAGGCTATGCCGCAGGCATCATTCGAACCATTGTCAATATCTGCTCCTGTGATAGAAGCATTGCCGGCTGCATTCAACTGAATCGTAATATCCTGGCAGATAGCTACCGGAGGTAATATCCTCTACCGTAACCATTGCATTACAGGTACTAACGTTGCCATTATTATCAGTAACTGTCAGGGTTACCGTATTCGGGCCAACACTGGCACAGGTGAAAGCATTCGGGGCAACCGACAGAGAGCCTATGCCGCAGGCGTCATTCGAACCATCGTCGACATCTGCTCCCGTGATCGTCACATTGCCCGTAGCATCCAACTGAACTGTGATATCCTGGCAGATGGCTACCGGTGGGGTAACATCCTGGACCGTAACTACTGCCACACAGGTATTGACATTACCATTATTATCTGTTACCGTCAGCGTTACATTGTTCGCCCCTACCTCGGTACAGGTGAAGGCACTCGGGGCTGCGCTCAGCGTAGCGATACCGCAGGCATCATTCGATCCATCGTCGATATCGGCGCCCGTGATCGTCACATTACCCGTAGCATCCAACTGGACTGTGATGTCCTGGCAGACGGCTACCGGTGGGGTAACATCCTGGACAGTGACTACTGCGACACAGGTATTGACATTACCATTGTTATCGGTTACCGTAAGGGTTACATTATTTGTTCCTACCTCAGCACAGGTGAAGGCATTAGGTGCTGCTACAAGACTGGCGATACCGCAGGCATCATTCGATCCATCGTCGATATCTGCGCCCGTAATCGTTACATTACCCGTAGCATCCAGCTGGACAGTGATGTCCTGGCAGATGGCTACCGGCGGGGTAACATCCTCTACCGTGACTACTGCGACACAGGTGTTGACGTTGCCATTATTATCGGTTACTGTCAGCGTTACATTGTTCGCCCCTACCTCGGTACAGGTGAAGGCATTCGGAGCTGCCACTATAGAAGCTATGCCGCAGGCATCACTCGAGCCATCGTCCATATCCGCGCCCGTGATCGTTACATTACCAGTAGCATCCAACTGAACAGTGATATCCTGGCAGACAGCCGCCGGAGGAGTAACATCCTGAACCGTAACTACTGCGATACAGGTGGCGATGTTTCCGTTGTTATCAGTGACCGTAAGGGTTACATTGTTCAATCCTACCTCGGCACAGGTGAAGGCACTCGGGGAGACGGTCAGCGAAGCAATACCGCAGGCATCACTCGAGCCATCGTCTACATCCGCGCCCGTGATCGTTACATTACCCGTAGCATCCAACTGAACAGTGATATCCTGGCAGACCGCTACCGGCGGGGTGATATCCTCTACCGTTACAATGGCTGTACAGGTATTTACATTGCCGTTATTATCTGTTACTGTCAATAGTACATTGTTCGCTCCAACGCTCGCACAGGTGAAGGCATTGGGTGCAACAGTTATCGAGGCTATGCCACAGGCATCACTCGAACCATCGTCTACATCGGCACCCGTGATCGTTACATTACCAGTAGCATCCAGCTGAACCGTAATATCCTGGCAGATGGCCGTCGGTGGGGTAACATCCTGTACCGTAACTACTGCGGTACAGGTATTGAAGTTACCGTTGTTATCGGTCACCGTAAGGGTTACCGTGTTGGGCCCAATATCTGTGCAGTCAAAGGTGTTCGGAGAAGCTACCAGCGTGGCTATGCCACAGGCATCACTCGAGCCATTGTCGATAGCTGCGCCCGTGATCGTTACATTGCCCGTAGCATCCAACTGTACCGTGATATCCTGGCAAACAGCAGTCGGCGGAGTAATATCCTGAACCGTAACTATCGCTACACAGGTATTGACATTGCCATTGTTGTCGGTAACCGTCAGGGTTACATTGTTCGCTCCTACTTCTGTACAGGTGAAGGCATTGGGTGAAGCGGTAAGCGAGGCTATGCCGCAGGCGTCATTCGAGCCATTGTCAATGTCTGCTCCCGTGATAGAAGCATTGCCCGCTGCATTTAGCTGTATCGTAATATCCTGGCAGATAGCTACCGGCGGGGTAACATCCTGTACCGTAACTACTGCATTACAGGTAGTAACATTGCCATCTATATCAGTTACTGTCAGGGTGACGGTATTCGGGTCCTACATTGGCACAGGTGAAAGCATTCGGGGCAACCTACAGACTGGCCAATCCCGCAGGGTCATCAGAACTACCGTTATCGACATCTGCTCCCGTAATCGTCACATTGCCCGTAGCATCCAACTGGACTGTGATATCCTGGCAAACAGCTACAGGAGGTACTAAATCATCATCAGTCATTACAGCCACATCACTCCTGGTGTACATATGGAAATCCCTTACGATGATGGTATAGGTATTGGCACTCAGGTTGGTAAAGATGCTGTCACTTACCCAGCTGAATCCACCGTCAATGGAGAAACTGTATTCCCTGGTTCCACCCGTAGCATGTGTATAAATAGCACCATCATTTCCTCCAGGACAGGTTACCTGTCTGACAGAATCGATATAAAATAGGAAAGGATTAGGTTCATAGATGACAACGGTATCATACTTAATACACCCGACGGCATCGGTTACCCGGACAACATATGTGCCCGCAGGTATTCCGCTGATATCCTCGGTGGTTTCTCCGTTGGACCACAGGAAGCTATAAGCAGGTGTGCCACCGGCAACCGTAAGATCTGCAGATCCATCCGTGCAACCGAAACAGGTTGCACTGTCACCCACAATACTGGTCACAATGGCAATGGGTTCAGTCAGCGTTACAGAATCAATATCCTGACAACCCGTAGCGTCGGTAATTACGATATGATATGTACCGGCTGTAAGTCCAGAAGCGGTTGCGGTGGTCTGGCTGCCGGGATCATCCCAGAGATAGGTGATGGGTGCCAATCCCTCCTGTATGGGTAACGGTTGCAAATCCATCATTCCCTCCGTTACAGGTCGGATTAGTTCCTCCTACAGTAACTACCGTGATTGGCGTAGCTGTCTCATTTACTGTCACATTGTCAATCACCACACAGCCGAGTGCATCAGTCACATTTACTGTGTAATTGCCGGCTGATAATCCGGTTGCAGTCTGGGTTGTCTGATTTCCTGCCGCAGCATCCCACTGATAAGTATAGGGGCCGGTACCACCTGCCGGAATAGCAGAAGCCTGTCCATCAGATCCACCCGGACAATTCACATCCGCTGTGGTGAAAGAAATGGTCATCGGGGTGGCGGGCTGCGGGACATTGGCAAAGTCATTCACACTACAAAGGTTATCATCGGTCACGATAACCGTGTATGATCCTGTCGGAAGATTAAATGCAGTATCTGTGGTCTGGCTGCCTGCTGCAACATCCCAGAGATAAGTATAAGGTGCTGTTCCTCCGCTGGCCGATACAATGGCTGCTCCATCACTACCACCGAAACAGGAGACGGAAATTGCGCTGGTGCTGGTGGTCACCTCAGTGGGTTCCCTGACCGTATCGCTTAATATCGTTGTACAACCATTGAAGTCTGTTATGGTTACCTCATATATACCAATTGTCAGATTGATGGCTGTTGCCGTTGTCTGGCTGCCGGCGGCGGCATCCCACTGGAAGCTATAGGGAGCTGTTCCTCCTATGGGATTGGCGGTGATCTGTCCATCAGCATCACCAAAGCAGGAGACGCTGTCAGGTGTTGTTGTGCCCGTTAATGCAGTGAGAGGTTGGCTGACGGTCACTGTTTCCAGTCTCGCTGCAACCCCTGAAATCAGTTACAGTTACGTCATAGTCACCTGCCATCAAGGCCAGTGCAGTTGGTGTTGTCTGGGAGCCGGCAGCTGCATCCCACTGGTAGGTATAGGGCAATGTTCCTCCGGAAGCTGAAACCGTTGCGGTTCCGTTGTTCCCGCCAAAGCAGCTTACATCTGTTGAACTTGTGGAGAGCAGGATGGCATCAGGCTCGCGTATGGTTACCGTAGTATCCCAGGTACAACCATTACCATCCGTTACGGTAACATCGTAATCCCCTGCCACCAGGTTATTGATGGTCTGGGTAGTTTCGGTAGTACTCCACAGGAATGTGTATATGGGGATTCCTCCTACCGGATTGACTGTAATGGATCCATCAGCATCTCCGGCACAGGCCAGGTCGGTCTTGGATATGGTTGAGTATGGTGCCTCGGTCAGTGTGACTGCCAGCACTAACAGGCGGCTCCATCCGCGCAGCCATTGTTCTCCACAACCCTTACTTCTGCCGGGAGTGTTCCCAGTCCCCAGTCCACCGTTATGCTATTGGTTCCCTGTCCGCCAGTAATGGTCCCACCTTCTACCGTCCATGTAAATACTGATCCTCCTGCCGGTGTAACAGAGTAAGTTTCTCCTGATGACAGGGCACATACGGAATTGTTTCCAGCTATGGGTGAGGTAACCGGCACAGTACAGGATGTGGTATCCCCAAAGGCATATTCTCCGGATAGTATATTCAGATTCATCCTGCGGGCTGTATTCCCTACTGCAGCCAGATTGTTACCGTTGGCCACCCAGTTGGCACCTGAATTCGGCCGCGTCAGTAACCTGACACCTGCATGCATCGGGAAAGTACTGAAACCATTTCCGGTCAGTTCGAGGTTATAATCTGTACTGGCCAGGGAATTGGCCGTTGTCATTGTCCAGTAACCTTCTACAAAGGTATTGGCAATGTCGTCTGCTCCGTCGGTCAGTGGAAGTCCGGCAGTACCAGGATCTGCTTCAAGAAATTCGGAGATGAGTGACCCTGCCGTCAGATCGGTGAAATGTGATCAGTCCCGGACGGTAATAATCATCCGTCCCAATCGGGAACAGGATATTTGTTCCAGTGGCACTGATCCAGCGTTCCATCCTTCCAACAATGGTACCATCACTATGGGTCAGGGTACCTGTATTTCCAGTACCCGTACCCAGGGTAATGAGACTGGTCCCGGTTACCAGGTTTCCACTGTTCATTACCAGGTCAGAAGAGACTATAACATCACCTGCCAGGATCAGGTCACTTCCTGATTTGGTGATGGTCAGGTCATTAAACGTCTCCCCTGCTGCATTCGTAATGATCTGGTCAAAGCTTCCTGTAAAAGTGACATTTCCCGTACCTTCTGTGAAAGCTCCGGTATTGGTCCAGTCACCGTATAAGGTCAGATTCCTGTTATTGGTATTGAGGGTGGAAGTGATGTTAAGATCACCCAGAAGTATCAGGTCAGAAGGCATGGTTTTGATGGCTGTACCACCAATCTCCATATGATAATAGGTATCGTTGAACGGACGCTTGAATGTCCGGTTTGTTGTTCCCTGCCAGACTACTGTATTTCCTTCAGCGGATGCCCTCAGAATACCTCGGTTACTGATCTGATCTCCCATCACAAGGCTGGAATTCTCAGCATTGATCCAGGTTGTGTTGGCATTCTGGAAGAGGAGATCATCACCGATCTCAATGCTTACCCTGGTTGGTAATAATCAGGTTGCTGTTGATCCACATACGCCCGGATATGAACAGGTCTGCTGAAGGCAGGATGGTCTTGTTCCCTGTCCTGACCTCCAGCTGTCCGGTATGCAGGAAGTCACCTGGTACCATCAATAACAGCATCCAGTCCGGATAACCTGACCCGGTTGTTCCAGCCAGTATGTGTACCATTCAATGTGTAATCCCCATTCACTGTAAAATAATATGCCCTTGAATCCAGTGTTGCAGTGGCCCGGATCGTAATATTATTGATCACCTTATTGGCATCAGTAACCGTGACAACATGTCCGGCATCTATCACCGCGCTGTTGGAGGAACCAGGTACTACGCCGCCAACCCAGGTGGTTCCAACATTCCAGTCACCTGTCTGGGCAGAGATGATCACATCATATATGGATACCGGCAGGGTGACCGGATCAGCTGAACCACAAATCTCCGAAGCCGTTACTGTAACATCCCCTGTTCCGGCTGCTCCCCAGTCCACTGTTATTATACTACTGCCCTGACCCGTGGCAACCGAGCCGCCGTTAACTGTCCATGTATACAGATAATCCACTGTCGGATCAACCGAATACTGTTCACCCAGGGCAAACTCGGCTACGGCATCTTTTCCTGTAATATTACTTGTGGGTAGAGGGTGTATGGTAACATCGAGTACGGCCGGATTCCCGATTCCGCAGCCATTGTCCTCAACCATCCTTACCTCACCTACCATACCAGTTGATCCCCAGTCCACAGAAATGGCTGCCGTTCCCTGTCCGCTTGCAATAGTACCTCCTGTAACTGTCCATGTATAGGTATTTCCCAGGTCAGTTACAGTATAGCTTTCACCAATTGCGTCCTGGCATACACTGTCAGCCCCAATGATGGTCTGATCATCAGGCAGGGTACAGACGGTAGGATCTCCAAGGGCATATTCTGCCGTCAGGGTTGATGTATTTACATTGACCCTTCTTGACGGTATTGCCTGTAGCATTGGCATGATCGCCACTAACGTTCCAGTCTGAAGAGGAATTCTGGCGGGTGATAATCCGGGTGGAAGTGTCTATGGCAAAACTGGTAAATCCATTGGCCACCAGATCAAGGTCATAATCATTGCTTGCCATACCATTCTGACGGGAAGTTGACCAGTAACCTTCAGTAAAGGCATTATTCACCGTTCCTGTGCCGTCAATAAGTGGCAGTCCGGCGTTCCCCGGAGGTGCAGATACAAACTCAACAACCAGAGAACCATTCGTCAGATTGGTATGTGTGGCATTGAATTGTCTCAGGTAGCTGGCATTTCCGACCGGGAAGACATATAATACACCAGGCGTATTGATCCACCTTTCAAATTTACCGATGATGGCACCATTGAAATGGTTGAGGGTTCCTGTCGTTGTGGTATTTAGACCAAGTGTCAGGGTGTTGCTGCCCGCATTAATATTGCCATTAAGCATGGACAATGTCCCTCCTACCCTCATATCATTTGCAATGGTAACTGTCCCGCTGTTCTTATCAATAGATAAGGTTATTAAAGATATCATCAGATGGGTTGGAGATTGACTGGTCAGCGGTTCCGTTCAGGTTGACGGTGCCGGATCCTTCTGTGAAATTTCCGGTCTGGTGTCCAGTTTCCGGCAAGGTTAATATTATTATTTGCGGCATTAAGGATCGCTGATATAGTGATGTCTCCCATTACAGTAACATCCGCCAGCAATCTTTTGGTATTGGCACCCGATAATTGCAGATTGTAATAGGTATCTCCCTGGGTACGTTCGATACTCCTGGTTTCCGCCGCCCGAATAATTAACCGTATTGCCGGTAGAGTTTGCCACAAGGGTCCCGCTATTGATGTTACGGCCAATATTCAGGGTGGAATTCTCAGCATTGATCCAGTTGGTACTGGTATTACTCAGGTTAAGATCGAGGGCAATCGTTACCGATCCGTTATTGGTTATAATGATATTGGCAGCTACCGTCAGGTCAACAGCAACGCTGATATCTGCCGTTGAAGCAAATGTTTTATTACCTGTTCCAATGTAAACATTTCCGGTATGGGTAATGCTGCCTGTCCCATCAATGGTGGCATCAGCTCCATACAACCTGATCCGGTTGTCATTCCATCCACTATGCTCGCCATTCAGTGTATAATCACCATAAACATAAAAGAAGTTGTTACGGGTATTAAGAACCCCATCTATGGTAATATTGGTAATATCATCATTGGAATAGGTAGTTACCGTATCCACAGCACGTATCCTGGCACTGCTGTTGGTGGACGGGATCACCCCTCCCTGCCAGGTAGCCGGATCGTTCCAGTCCCCAGACTGTGCACTGACGATCTGGTCAAAAATATCTACAGGCAAGGGTAACCGGTGCCGCGGGTCCACATGCATTGGAAGCATTTACTGTGATTATAGCATTCCCGGGTATTAGTCCCCAGTCCACCGTTACAGAACCAGTTCCCTGTCCAGACTGTATGGTACCTCCGGCAGAAATGCTCCAGGTATAGGTATAACCCGGCTCAGCAATAACTGAATATACACTGCCAGTCGTACCAATGGCTACTGCATTGTCTCCGGCAATAGGTGTTGTGGGCAGTGGTCCGATGTCCACATCAAGAGTGACGGGAGAATCCATCTGTGCATCCGTTATTTTCAACCACCTCAACCTGTCCTGGCATTCCAGTACCTCCCCAGGTGACCAGTATGCTGTTAGATCCCTGACCGGAAGTAATACTTCCACCTGTTACCGTCCATGTATAGGTTGACCCACCGGTGTTCACCACAGAATAAAGCTGGTTGAACGAACCGGTACAAACTGTTGTGGGACCTGTTATCGCACTGGTGGCAGGGGGTGTACAATCCGTAGTGTCACCCAGGGCAAACTCTGCAGAAAGTGTAGCCATACCAGACCTGCTGACCTGCTTCACCTGCCAGTCCCACATGAGTACCATCCACTATCCAGTTACTACCTGGATTGGGGCGCAAGAGCAGGCGGGTCTCGTCGGTCGGGGTGAAACTGGTAAATCCATTGGCCGTAAGAAGCAGGTCATAATCGCTTGTTGTGAGACCATCACCCCTTAGCATGGACCAGTATCCTTCTGTAAATGTATTCACCACATTCTGTCCGCCATCATCGAGTGGCAGGCCATTGTTGCCAGGATCACTGCTCAGGAATTCAGTAGTCACTGTTCCGCCGGTAACATTATTGAAGGTTACATCGGCCGGTCTGTAATGATTAGCTGTACCAACCGGGAAAAGCCAGGTACCGGCTGCATCGATCCAGCGTTTAAATGGTCCAATTATCCTGCCGGAGGCATAACTTAGTGTCCCTACATTACCAGTTCCTGTTCCAAGTACTATCGTATTCGTACCGGCATCAATAACCCCTTCGGTCATGGTAAGGGTATTGGAAACCGTCACATCATTGTCCAGGTCCAAATGTCCCGTTGATTTGCTGATGGTTAGTCCATAGAAGATCTCTCCCACCGGATTGGTGATCTGCTGGTCGCCAGTCCCGATCATGGTAACAGTACCCGTTCCTTCTGAGAAACTTGCTGTATTGGTCCAGTCCCCACCCAGGTTAATGTTAAAATTATTACTGACTAGGGGGCCTGCTATGGTCAGATCACCCATTATGGTCAGTGCGCTTGGTAATGTCTTATTTCCACTGCCCCTTATTTCGAGGTGATAATAGGTATCATTCTGTGGGCGCCTGATAGTATTGTTGACAGATCCATCATAAACCATCCTGTTGTTCAGGGATGATGTGATCAGGGTACCGCTGGTAAAGTCATCCTGTAGTATGAGTGTGGAGTTCTCTGCATTGATCCAGGTGGTATTGGCATTACAGTTAATATCATTACCTACTGTAATGCTACCCTGGTTGGTGACTATCAAATTATTAGCTATGAGCAGGCTTCCTGCAAGTGTAAGGTTGGCCCCTGATGCAATGGTCTTATTACCTGCACTTAAGTATAGTCTTCCGGTATGTGTGTAGTTACCAATCCCGTCAATAACGGCATCCGTACCGCCCAGTCTCACCCTATCCCCTCCATAACCTGCATGCCTTCCGTTTAATATATAGTTACCATTGACATAGAAATAATTATTGCGGGTATTAAGGATGGCTCCATTATCAACGGTGATATTATTAATCGTGGTGTTGCTGTAAATGGCAACTATATGTCCTGGTGCAATCCGTGCACTGCTGACACTGGTCGGTGCAACTCCTCCAACCCAGGTGCCCCCCGCAGCCCAGTCCCCTGATGTCGCACTCACAAATACGTCATAAACCTCAATGAACAGGTCAACCTGGTCGGCATCACCACAGCTGTTTGATCCTACCACACTCAGGGTGGCAGTACCAGTACTGCTCCAGTCCACCGTCACCGCATTGGTTCCCTGTCCACTTGTTATACTACCCTCTGGGGAAACTGTCCAGTTGTAAGAATATCCGGCATTGGCATCGACGGTGTAACTTACGCCTAATTCACCATTTGCTACGGCAATAGGACCGGTAATTATTGATGTTGGCAGGGGACCGATCTCTACATCCAGGACCTCAGGTGCACCATCCGTACAACCATTGTTTTCAACTACAAGTACCTGTCCCAACATGGCCACAGGGCCCCAGTCCACTGTGATGGAACTTGTCCCCTGGCCGGTGGCTACCGTCCCACCCGTGATTTGCCAGGTGTATGTCGAGCCAGGATTGTCGGTTACAAAATAAGGGATGCCAGTATTGTTGATACATCTCTGGGATGAGCCACTGATCGGCGGGGTTACGGGTGCTGTACAATTTGAAGTATCACCAAAAGCAAATTCTGCAGAAAGGATACTGATGTTGTCCCGCGCAGCCGTAGTACCTGCAGCAGGCACATGGTTTCCGCTCAATGTCCAGTCCGTCATGCCGGTTGCCCTGGTAAGCAGTCTGGTCTCATCGGTAATAGTAAAGGAAGTAAAGCCATTTCCGGTCAGGGCCAGGTTGTAATCATTACTTTCGAGTGAATTGGCCTTGATCATGGACCAATATCCTTCAGCGAAGGTGTTATTGATATCTGTAGACGATTCTGTAAGTGGAAGTCCGTCGTTCCCGGGAGAGGATGAAATGAATGATGTGATCAGGGACCCATTGCTGCTGAGGGCATTGAAATTAATCAAAGCCGGCCTGTATTCTGAAGTGGATCCAACGGGGATATCATAATCAGTTCCTGTACTGTTCATCCAACGTTCCATCTGACCATTTACCCATCCGTTTATACGGGTATAGGTACCTATACTTGCAGCACTCGTTCCCAGGGTTAAAGCATTGGTACCTGTGACCACAATCCCGTTTGTCAGTGCAAGGCTGTTGGACACCGTGACATTATTGTTCAGGATGGCTGTGCCTGCCCCCTTATTGATGACCAGGTTATAATAGGTCTCACCCAGGGGATTGGTAATCGTCTGGTCAGAATTGCCATCGAGGGTTAGGGTTCCTGTTCCCTCCGTAAAGAATCCTGTATTGATCCAGTCTCCCACCAGCCTGATATCCAGATTATTGGCATTCAGTGTACTGCTGATGGTGAGGTCTCCTGTTATATTCAGGTTTGCCTGCACAGTCTTCACATTGGATCCGCTGATCACCAGGTTGAAATAGGTATTGCCAACAGGTGTTTCAATAGGTAAAGCATTCGTTCTAGAGTATTCTACTGTATTGCCTGTCGCAGAGGCTACCAATGTACCGGATCCTCCATTATTAAACACCCTTGATCCACCTGAATTCAATGTTGCATCTGTTTCATTCACCCAGGTCATGCCGGTATTATCACCCCATATGCCATAGGGACCCAAAACTGAGATGCTACCATAATTAGTGACCCGGATGTTATCATTGATTCTGAAATTATCCTGTATGGTCAGGTCGGCGGTAGCTGCAACAATCTTATCCCCGGTACCCACGTAGAGAGTACCTAGATGTGTATAAGTTCCCAGTACCATCAATGGTCGTCCCCAGACCATTCAGGCGTACTCTCTCATTCACATTCCCTCCGGTATGCTCCCCGTTCAGGGTATAATTACCATAGATATATATATAATTATTCCTCGAATCAAGGATGGCTCCCTCATCTATGATCAGTGTCTGTATGTTAACATTGGCTGTCTGCTGTACAGTATGTGTAGCAGCAATGCGTGCCGAATTGGATGAGCTCGGTACTACATTCCCGATCCATGTGGCCGGATCTTCCCAGTCACCGGATTGAGCGGTAATGAATACATCATAAATATTAACCGTCAGATCTACCGGTGGTGCATTTCCACATCCATTGCCGGAGACAACGCTTAACAATGCAGTACCCGCCGCTCCCCAGTCCACCGTTATATCAGCAGTACCCTGACCGGATGTTATGCTTCCATCACCAGTTATAGACCAGGTATAGGTATACCCGGTAGTCTCAATGACGGCGTAGGCTTCTCCTGGTGCTCCAGCTGAAACGGCCGTGTTGCCTGTGATGGCCGATGTCGGAACAGGGTTGATATAGACATCCAACTGGACAGGTGCTCCCTGGCTGCATCCATTATCCTCAACTACTTCTATACTGCCAATCATGCCGGTACTTCCCCAATCCACAAAAATGAAGTTCAAGCCCTGGGCAGAGGTAATGGTTCCGCCAGATACGGTCCAGGCATAGGTAGAACCAGGCGTATTGGTGACATTATAAGCACTATTGGCGGTCCCTGTACACACAGAAACATCACCAGTAATTGCACCTGTTACCGGAATGGTACAGGTGGTTGTATCCGCCAGGGCGAGATGGCTGGAAAGGATAGAAATATTGCTGCGGCTGGCCGTATTGCCTGTTCCTGCCACATGGGTACCATCTGCACTCCATGGCTGGCTACCATTGGCACGAGTGAGTACCCGTGTAGCATCTACAATGGAAAAAGTACTGAAACCATTCCCTGTGAGATCTACATCATAATCGGCACTGCTGAGGCTATTTGCCTGGGTCAGGTTCCAGTAACCTTCCACGAAGGTATTCTGAATATCGACGCCGCCATCGTTAAGTGGCAATCCGTTATTGCCGGGAGCAATACTGATGAATTCAAGGATGAGGGACCCAGCATTCAGCCCGTTAAAGGTAACCTGGGCAGGCCTGTAAAATGATTCCGTACCAATCGGGAATAAATAGGAAGTCCCGGTGCTGTTCACCCAGCGTTCAAACCTGCCTGTGATGGTTCCGCCTGAATGAAGGAGTGTCCCTACAGTGGTGGTATTGATACCCAGGGTAAGGACTGAACTTCCTGTGTTAATATCACCAGAAGTCATGGTCAGGGTTCCTGACACGTTAACATTGCCATTCAGATTCAAGGTATCTGCAGGCTTATCAATTGTCAGGTTGTTGAATGTTTCCCCTGCGATATTATTGAGGGACTGCGCGCCTGATCCATTGAATGTTACAGTCCCCGTACCTTCATTAAACACATTGGTATTTGTCCAGTCACCACCAATTTCCAGGTCAAAATTAACCGTGTTGAGTGTACTTGCAATGGTCAGGTCCTGGAGCACTTTAATGTCCCCTATCATGTTCTTGTTACTGGCTCCTGCGAGGGTCAAATTGTAATATTCTCCGTTTTCCGGGACCTTTATGTACTGGAGGGCTGATTCATCGTAGATAACGGTATTGCCTGCTGCAGATGCGACCAGGATTCCACGCCGGCCATCATGCCAGAATAATTCATTACCAGCAATCAAGGTCGCCCCTGAGGCATTTATCCAGCGTACGGTTGTATTTCCTGCACGTATATTTCCTCCGTTTGAAATGCTTCCGTTATTGGTCAGGGTGAGGTTGCCGTCTATGTAAATCTCACCGGCAGGTTTGGTGATGTCCGCACCGGCCAGGATCTGTTTGTTTCCTGTACTGATCCTCAATCGCCCGGTATTGGAGATTGTCCCGGTACCCCCGATCTCGGAATCGACACCCCTCAGGTAAATGCGGTTCCAGTCAGCATTGCCTGTACCCGTATGTTCTCCATCTATTATGTAATTGCCGTCAATGTAAATAAGGTTAGCGGCAGTATTTAATAGAGCATTCGATTCAATGGTCAGGTTATTGACAGTTACCTGTGCATTGGTGGTCACGGTATGGCTGCTTGCAATAATAACACTGCTGTTTGCTGATGGGATACAGTTGCAGTCCCACGTCAGCGGATCAACCCAGCTACCTGTGGTTACGCTGGTAATGACCGGGTATATGGTAATATCAAGGTCTTCTGCAGCTGCAGATGCTGAACACACGGTGTTGGTAGCGATGACGGAAACATTTCCAGCCGGCCCTACACCCCAGTCCACCGTTATATTTGCGGTCGTCTGACCCGATGTCAGCGTCCCGCCGGAGATGGTCCAGTTGTACTCGTAATTTGGCCTGCTGATGACTGAATAAACTCTACCAGTAGCTCCTGCTGCCACAACTGTCTCGCCCGAAACAGGAGAGGTCTGAAGTGGATGGATCTCTATATCCTGGATAACTGCCTCACCATCTGTACAGGCATTGGTTTCTATCACCTGCACCTGCCCCATCATACCTGCTGGTCCCCAATCCACCGTAATGGAATTTGTTCCCTGTCCCCCGGCAATACTACCTCCAGTTACGGTCCACAAATAAGTGGATCCGGCGTTCAGTGTTACAAAGTATGTTTCTCCGGTGACACCGGCACAAACAGAGTTACTTCCCGAGATGGGTGAAGTAACCGGGGGTGTACAGGGAGTAATATCTCCGAATCCGTATTCTGCACTCAGTGTCGTCAGGCTGGTACGGCTGGCTGTGCTGCCACTCGCGGCTACATGCGTTCCTTCTACTGACCAGTCCCCCGAAGAGTTCGGCCTCACCAGGAGCCGGGTCTCGGGAACTATGGTAAAACTGCTGAATCCATTACCAGTCAGGCTGAGATCATAATCATTACTGGCCAGTGCATTGGCCCTGGTAAGGGTCCAGTAACCATCGAGGAAGGCATTATGGATATCGTCTGCTCCATCGGTTATAGGAAGCCCGCCGTTGCCCGGTGCGGATGCGATAAACTCGGCGATCAGTGAACCGTCAGTCAGGCTGTTGAAGGTGATATCAGCGGGGCGGTACCACGAAGCTGTACCTACCGGGAAGAGGAATCCTGTGCCGGTACCCGATATCCATCTTTCGAATTTCCCTATGACGGTTCCGGAATTATGATTCAAGGTGCCAATGGAGCCGGTATTCAATCCCAATGTCAGGGTATTGCCCTGTGTGTTGATATCAGCCCCGCTCATGGTGAGCAGATTGGTGACCGTAACATCATGATCCATCAGTACCATTCCCGACACCTCATTGATCATGAGATCATAGAAGATCTCACCCGTGGGATTGGATATGGTCTGGTCGGCTGATCCTACCAGTGTCACCTGTGACGTTCCGGCATTGAACACACCCGTTGATAGCCAGTCCCCCGACAACTGTATGGCAAAATTATTTGAGTTCAGGATGCTTGAAATGGTAAGGTCGCCGAGTACATTGATATTGGCCTGCAGGTTCTTGTTGCCGGAACCGCCGATAACCAGGTTATAATAGGTATTATCCACGGGCACCTTGATCTCCTGGGTATTGGTCCGCGTATATTCAATGGTATTGCCATCTGCAGACGCATTCAGGGTACCATTCAGCCCGTTGCTCATCAGGTAATCAGCCCCGTATCTCAGGGTTGCATTCTCAGCATTGTTCCAGGTTGAATTTGCATTGGCTCCCCAAAGCCTTCCTCCCTGCTCCCAGGTACCATTGTTGGTGACGACGATATTGGCCTCAATGTAGAATTGTCCCACTGTAGGCCTCTTAATATCTGCAGTGGCCAGGATGGTTTTGTGGTTATTCCTTATCCTGATCCGGCTGGGGTGAGATATCGTACCTGTCCCGTCCATGGTGGTCCCGTTCCCGTCAAGGTAAATACGGTTCCAGTCAGCATTGCTCCGGTTCCGGTATGCACCCCGTTAATGGTATAATTACCATTGATATAAATGATCTGCGCTGCATTGTCAAGGGTACCGGTTGCATTGATGGACAGATTATTAACTGTTGTTGCCTGCTACCAGGGTCACCGTATGGGCGGAATCGATAACAATATTGCTGTTTGATGGAGGTATACAATTACAATCCCAGGTCGTTGGCTGGTCAAAGTTACCTGTTGCGATACTTGTGATCACACGCATAGATGGTAACTGGTAAATTTTCCGGTGCAGCCGAAAGGCCACAAGCCGTATTGGTTGCGGTCACCTCTACATTACCACTCCCCGCTGCTCCCCAGTCCACCGTTACTGTACCGGTCCCATCACCAGAGGCAATCGTCCCGCCTGTTATATTCCAGTTGTAGGTATAGCCAGGAGTTTTCGAGGACAGTATATACATTTCCTGTAGAATTTTCACCTACGGTTGTCAGTCCGCTGATGGCGGATGTTGGAAGGGGATGGATATCCACATCCATGCTCACGGGCTCACCCGGTGCACAGGCATTGGTTTCGACAACCCTTACTTCACCCTGCATACCCGTGCTGCCCCAGTCCACTGTCAATGGTACTGGTTCCCTGTCCGGATACAATACTGCCACCGGTTATGGTCCAGTTATAGGTTGACCCTCCAGTAAAGACTACGGAATATGTAATGCCTGTTTCATTTGCACAGGCCGAGGCATTGCCGGTGATGGCAGAGGTAACCGGTGGTGTACAGGTACTGGTATCGGCAATGGCATAATGTGACCCTACCGAGGTGGTGTTCAGATTGACCCGGTTGACCACAGCACCACTGGCAGCTGCATGGGTCCCATTGGCTGTCCAGTCACCTGAGGCATCCGGTCGTGTCAGTATCCTGTGTCTCATCAACGACAGGGTAGGTGCTGAATCCATTGGCGGTCAGGGCCAGGTCATAATCATTGCTGCTCAGGGCATTTTTCCTGGTAAGGGACCAGTATCCTTCAGTAAATGTATTGTTGATCTGCTGTCCGGCATCATCCAGGGGTAATCCCTGGCTACCCGGTGCGGAGGGCACAAATGTCCCTACCAGTGATCCACCAGTCAGATCATTAAAGGTGATCTCTGCAGGCCTGTACCATGAAGCATCACCCACAGGATAAAGGATGGCGTGCCTGTAGCATTGATCCATCTTTCCATGGTACCTATAAGGGTACCGGCTGTATGGGACAGGCTCCCGGGATTGCCGGTGCCCGTTCCCAGAACCAGCGTATTGCTTCCGGTCAGGATATTCCCCTGAAGCATGGTCAGGGTATTGCTTACCCTGACATCATTGTCCATGGTCATAGCCCCTGATGGCTTATCGAGCCTCAGGTCATAGAAGGTTTCCCCTACCGGGTTGCTGATATTCTGATCTCCCGTTCCTGAGAGGATCACAACCCCTGTTCCCTCGTCGAAGATGTTGGAATTGCTCCAGTTGCCCTTCAGGTCAATATTATAATTGGCTGTATTAAGTGTGCTTGTAATGCTAAGATCTCCCAGTATATTGATGTCTCCTTCAAGGGTCTTGATCAGCGTACCTGCAATGACCAGGTTATAATATTCCCCATCTGTCGGCAATTTAATCGTAACATTATTGGGACGGTTGTATATGATGGTATTCCCGTGCGCAGAGGCAACAAGGGTACCATTCAAAACCATTTGAAAACAGCCGGTCTCCAGCCTCCAGGGTTGAATTCTCTGCATTGACCCAGGTGGATCCTACAACATCCCCGTAGACAGCGGTATCCGAACCTGACATGTCCGTAATTGGTGATGATCAGGTTATTGTTGATGCGAAGCCCATCTGCAAAAGTAAGATCAGCTGTCGCGGCAATGCTTTTGTTTCCGGTACCCATATAGAAGTAACCCGTATGTGTAATATTGCCCGTACCATCGATGACAGCCTCAGAACCATACATGCGAAGGTTGATATCTCCTGAACCGGAATGGGTACCATTGACGGTATAATCTCCATATATCCTTGTCTGGAAGGTCTGGTTATTAAGCGTGGCGCCGGCATCGATGGTGAGATTGTTCACATATGCAATGGCATTTACTGTTAACGGTATGCGGACTGACAATCTGGGCACTGAGGATCTGGTTGGGTACAACACCTCCCACCCAGGTGGCCGGGTCTTCCCATGGTCCGTCCTGTGCACTGATGATCACATCATATACCTCAACATTCATGAGGACCGGGTCAGCAGATGTCCCGCATCCGGTATGGGTAGCGGTCACTTCAATGGTAGCTGATCCCGCCGTGTTCCAGTCCACCGTCACATCCGGTGTACCATTCCCAGAAGCAATCGCCCCATGAAAACTGACCGTCCATGCATAAGTGTAACCAGGTGTACCTTCCACAGAATACATCACGCCTGTGGTCCCGGCACCAGAGGTAATGGGTCCAGTTATCACTGAGGTTGGAATGGGATCCACATTGACCACCAGTTGCTGAAGTTCTCCCTGGCTGCAGGCATTGGTCTCAATGACTTCAACCATACCTATCATGCCTGTTGGTCCCCAGTTAACAGTGATAATACTACTCCCCTGCCCTGTTATGATAGATCCACCTGTCACGGTCCATGCATAGCTGGACCCGCCATGGTTCTCAACGGAATATGTTTGTCCGATTGCATCGGTACAAACGTTAATAGGACCTATAATGGGAGTGGTTGCAGGCGGATTACAATTCACCGTATCCGCCAGGGCATATTCGCCCGAAAGGATGCTGATATTTGTCCGCCTGGCTGTCTCATCCTGAGCTACCAGGTGTGTCCCACTTGCCAACCAATCTGCTCCGCTGCCTGTCCTGCTAAGGATCCTTGTCTCCGGAACGATCGGGAAACTGGTAAATCCAGTCCCGGAAAGGTCCAGATCAAAATCATTGCTGGCCAGTGAATTGGCCGTATTCAATTCCCAATATCCTTCCAGCAATGTATTATAGACTGTCGTGCCGTTATCATCCAGGGAGAGGCCCTGATTCCCAGGAGCTGAGGTATTGAATGAGGCAATGAGAGACCCGCCTGTCAGGGCATTGAAATGAATGTTAACTGGCCGGTAATCCGCAGCAGTGCCGATAGGATAAAGGATATCTGTGCCCGTGGCATTGATCCACCTCTCCAGTGTGCCGACTATAGTTCCTGTAACCCGGTTAATGCTGCCAGGATTACCAGTGCCGATACCCACTGTCATCATTTTATCCAGGGTATATACATCCCCTCCGAATAAATTCAAGTGTCCCGCCAATGTTAATGTTTCCACCCAGGGTCACATCACCCGATGATTTCTGGATTGTCAGGTCATTGAAATTTTCACCAAGCAGATTAGTGACTGTCTGGTCAGCAATTCCATTCAGGGTAACAATCCCATTGCCGGCAGCTGTATACACCGGAATTGGTCCAGTTACCAGCCAGGTCAATGTTATAAGTCACCGGAAACAAGGGTACTGGCAATATCCAGATCCCCAAGGATGATCAGGTTATCCGTTTGTGTTTTGTTGTTACCACCACCCAGAACCAGGTGATAATAGGTATTTCCGGAGGGTACCTGGATATTCCTGTGCCGCACCGAAGGTGTGGTTCACGATGTTCCCGGCAGCATTTGCCACCAGGGTACCCCGGTACATGATGGGCCAACTGGCTCCAATATTGCCATCCTGCATTCAGGATAGCTCCCTGCTTCATTCACCCATGTGGAGGTAGGATTAGCTGCCCATAGCAAATCACCGATGGTAATGCTTCCCTGATTGTTTACAACCACATTTCCTTGAATATACACTTCTCCCTGGGGTTTGGTAAGATCTGCTGTGGGAAGGATGGTCTTGCTGCCATACCTTAATCGCATCCGGGCTGTGTGTGAAATTAGTCCTTACCGTCAATGGTGGTCCCCACACCATCCAGGTATACCCTGTCCCAGTCCCGGTTCCCCGATCCCGTATGTGTACCGTTCACCGTATAATTACCCGTGATGATTAAGATGCGGTCAGCATTATCGAGTACAGCCCCCGATTCAACATTGAGGTTTGTTATAGTCGGATTAATATCCAGGGTTACTGTATCTACAGAGGAAATAACCACATTGTCCGATGCCCCTGGTATACAGCCACAATCCCATGTGGTGATATTATTCCAGTTCCCTGTTTGCACACTCCTGATGGCTCCGTATATATTAACTGGCAGGTTAACTGCAGCATCTGACAAACCACAGGCTGTTTGGGTGGCAACGACCTGAACATCGCCCAAACCTTCCGCTCCCCAGTCCACCGTTATCTCATTGGTCCCGTCCCCTGACACCAGTGTGCCACCTGTAACAGTCCAGGCATAGGTATATCCTATCCTGTTCAGTACGCTGTAACTGACCCCGCTTGCTGAGGCTGGGACTGAAGCTGGACCGGTAATGCTTCCTGTCGGAAGGGGATGGATATCCACGTCAAGGCTGACAGGGATGCCATCTGCGCAGCCATTGTTCTCTATCACCTGCACCTGTCCTGCCATACCCACAGCGCCCCAGTTGACTGTTATGGTATTGCTGCCCTGTCCGCTGGCAACTATCCCCCCTGTGATGGTCCATGTATATACCGATCCCGGGGTGTTTACCACGGAATAAGCGATGGCGGCATCATTGATACAATTACTTGCAGAACCTGTGATCAGTGAAGTTACCGGTGGACTGCAGGTACTGGAGCTTCCCAGGGCAAACTCTGAGAAGTCATTCAAACCTGTACGTTGCGCCATCATACCAATAGGGGCTACATGCGTCCCGTCCAGCAGCCAGGGGGAGCCTCCTGCATTTCGTTTGATGATTCTCACATTGGCGTCGAAAGTGAAACTGGAGAATCCGGCGCCTTCCAACCGCAGGTCATAGTTGCTGCTTTCCAACCCGTTCCCTTTTTCAATTACCCAGTATCCTTCGGTGAATGCATTGCTAACAGTATCAATTCCTTCAGATACTGGCAGTCCAACATTTCCCGGATTTTGATCAATAAATGATGCCGTCAGTGTACCAGCAGTGAGATCCGTAAAGTTGACGACAGCAGTCCTGGTGATACCTGCGGACCCTGTCGGGAAGGTAATATCAGCGCCGGTGGCGGATAACCATCTTCTGAATTTACCAAGGATACGGCCACTTGAATAATTTAATGTTCCCTCATTGACGGTGGACGTTCCAAGGAATAGGATATTGGACTGGTTATTGATCTCTCCCTGGTTGAGGAAGAAGTTATTGCTTACGGTAACATTATTATTCAGTACCAGCTGACCGCTTTCTTTCTGTATTATGAGATCATAGAAGGTTTCACCGGTGACATTGGTGATCTGCTGGGTCCCGCTGCCGGTGAATGTTACCTGCCCGGTTCCCTCATCAAAAATATCCGTATTGGTCCAATCACCCTCCAAACTAATATTGAAGTTGTTGGTAAAAAGCGTACTGGAGATGGAAAGGTCACCTTTGACAACAATGTTTCCTAATAATGTTTTGTTTGTAGAACCGGCGATTTCAAGGTTATAATAGGTCTCATTCTGGGGAACCTTGATGTTATTGGTCCAGTTGGTACTGGCATAGCGTATGGTATTGCCGGGAGCCGAAGCCACCAGGACCCCATTGTTCATTAAATAATATCCTGTTTCGAGTGTGGCATTTTCTCCGTTGATCCAGGTGGATCCGCCATTCTGTCCCAAAACTGCATTCCCCAGTGTGAGAGTCCCCAGGTTAGTGACAATCAAGTTATTATTGATCCTAATACCGCTGGCAAAAGTAAGATCTGCTGTTGCGGCGAATGTTTTATTTCCTGAAATGATATATACCAGGCCGGTATGGGTAAATTCTCCACTACCATCGATAATGGCCTCTCCTCCCCTGAGGTCAATCCTGTCATTTCCTGAACCGGCATGTATACCGTCCAATGTATAATCGCCATAAATATAAAAGTCAAGTGCTCCGCTGTTCAGTACAGCACCGGATTCAACGACAAGGTCATTTACACGGGCTGCCGCAGTTACAGTCACTGTATCTCCATTCTGTATCCTGGCGCTTGTGTATTGTGTCGGTACCACACCGCCAATCCATGTAGATGGCTGGTGCCAGTCCCCCGACTGAGCAGAAAGAATAATTCCTGAAACACTTACATCCAGGCTGACCGGATCAGCATCCATGCCACAGCCCGTACTGGTGGCTATCACCTGAAGGCTGGCATTGCCCCCCGTGTTCCAGTCCACCGTCACAGAATCTGTTCCATTCCCTGCTGTGATTGAACCTTCAGAAGATATACTCCATGCATAGGTATAACCGGCCAATTCATCCACGTGATAGAAAACATCGCTTTCCCCGGTATAAGCCGTGGTCCTGCCCGTTATTGTAGAAGTTGGCAGTGGATGGATATCCACATCCAGGAGGACACTTTCTCCTTCACCGCATGTATTTGATTCACGGACTTCCACCTGTCCTGCCATGCCGGTAGCACCCCAGTTTACAAGTATGGATGCAGTTCCCTGTCCACCGGTGATAATACCGCCAGTAACACTCCAGTTATAGGTCGATCCGGCGTGAAGGTCCACGCTGTATGATTCTCCAATGGCGCTGGCACAAACCGTTCCGGAACCCGTAATGGACGATGTAAGTGGCAGGGTACAGGCGGAACTGTCACCCAGGGCATATTCACCGGACAGCATAGATACATTGTCCCTGCTGACAGTATTCACCGAAGCGGCAACATGGTTTCCACTGGCAGTCCAGTCCCCTAAGGAACGTGACAGCAGTCTGGTATCAGGGATAATTGGGAAGCTGGTAAATCCGTTGGCTATAACATCAAGGTTGAAATCACTGCTGACAAGAGAATTGGCCGTAGTGAGTTTCCAGTATCCCTCCGAGAAGGTGTTCTCAACCGTAACCCCTCCTTCCGTTATCGGAAGTCCGCTACTGCCCGGGGTAGAAGCGTTGAACTCGGCTATCAGTGAGCCACCGGAAAGTGCATTAAAATTGACCTGCAGGGGCCTGTACCAGCTTCCTGTACCAAGGGGGAAAAGAATATCACTTCCGGTTGCATTGATCCATCTCTCAAACTGACCGATAATGGACCCTGCATTCCAGGTAAGGCTACCCGTTGTTCCCAGGCTGGTTCCCAGGGTAAGCTTATTGTCAGCGGTATGGATATTCCCTCCGTCCATTTGCAGGGTACCGCTGATGATGATATCATTATCCAGGTGCAGATCACCACTTCCCTTCTGCAGCCTGAGGTTATTAAATGTCTCGGTATTGGGATTAGAGATGGACTGGTCTTCCGTTCCGTCAAGGATCAAAGACCCTGATCCTTCGTCAAAAGAACCTGTACTGTTCCAGTCCCCCGCCAGGTTAATATCATAATTGTTTCCCAGCAGGCTGGAATGAATATCCAGGGCCCCATATATAATGATATTATCCTGCAGGGTTTTGTTGTTCCCGCCGTTGACGTTCAGGTGGTAGAACGCACTACCGGATGGGACCGGTATGTTCTGTGCCCAGCCGCTGGTCAGGTTGACGGTATTGTTCTCCGCGGATGCTACGAGGGTACCACGGTACATCACCGGGTTGGCCCCGGTATTCCCCCCTGCATTTAATACAGCACCGGATTCATTGATCCAGATGGAAGTAGTATTGACCGCCCATAAGAGATAGCCTATGGTCACTTCACCATGGTTCCTGACCACGATATTACTATGAATATATACTTCTCCATTGGGTTTGGTAAGATCGGTTCCTGCTATAATGGTCTTGTTCCCGTTCCTGATGCGTATGCGGGAAGTATTGGAGATGATCCCGGTACCCGATATCTGTGTATTGATCCCGTCAAGATAAATATTGTCCGCGGTCACACCCCCGGTACCTGCATGGTCTCCATCTACACGGTAATCACCCTGTACGATGAGATTCAGCGGATCCGGCTGGTACAACACTCCATTCGCTTCGATGGTTATATTCTGAACGGTAGTATGAGCTACTATGTAGACAGAATCACCCGGTGAGACCACAATATTATCCGTATTTACAGGAACACAATTACAGTCCCATGTCAACGGATCATTCCAGTCCCCCGTCTGCACACTCCTGATAGACCCATATATATTTATAATAAGGTTTTCAGGTGCTGCGGATGCACCACAGGCATTATGGGTGGCTGTAACCTGGACATTTCCGGCGCCTTCTCCGCCCCAATCCACAATGATCTCACTGGACCCGTCACCGGAAACCAGGGTTCCTCCACTTACAATCCATGCATAAGTATATCCTATCCTGTTTTCGACAGCATAGCTGATACCGGTGGCATTAGCCGGGATTGATGCGGGACCGGTAATGGTGGATACCGGCAGGGGATGGATATTTACATCCAGCTGCACAGGCACACCTTCTGCACAGGCATTTGTTTCGATGACCTGTACCTGGCCTTCAAGTCCCGTTGCACCCCAATCTACGGTAATGGAACTGGTACCCTGTCCAAGGTTCACTGAACCTCCATTGACTGTCCAGTTATAGGATGACCCGGGTGTATTGGTTACGGCATAGGATACACCGGATTCGTTGATACAAACTGATGGCTGAACCTACAATATCTGATGTTTGGGGTGCGTCACAGGAATCCGGGCTTCCGAACCCGAACTGTGAAAATCCGCTCAAACCAACGCGATAGGCTGTATCCCCGTCTGCATTCAGGTGACTTCCGTCGATTGCCCAGGATGATCCGGCTGATGGCCTTTTCAGTATCCTGGTGGCCGTATCCATAGGAAAACTGGCGAAACCTGCTCCTGCAATTCTCAGGTCATAATCCGAGCTTTGCAGGCCATCGCCACTCACCACACTCCAGTAACCCTCGGTAAAAATATTGCCTACTGTATCCGTACCGTCAACCAGGGGTAATCCATTTGTTCCGGGATTTTGCCCAATAAACTCTGCAGTAAGGGTACCAGGGGTAAGATTTGTAAAATTCAGAATTACTGGCCTGTAAACGCCAGCAGTTCCAGCAGGCAGCAAAACATCCGTACCAGTATCCCTGATCCAGCGTTTGAAACTGCCAATGACTATACCGCTTGTATGAATAAGTGCATCTGTACCGGCAGCCCCTGTACCCAGGGTCAGGATGCTGGACTGGCAATTGATGTTTCCACCTGACATTCTCAGTGTATCGGTTATATTCAGGTGATTGGCAAGAATAAGTGCCCCAGAAGGTTTATTGAGGGTAAGGTTATAATAAGTTTCACCCGCTGGGTTTGAAATGGTCTGGTCTCCTGTGCCAGTCAGGCTAACTACGCTGGAATCTCCATTCAATACCGAGGTATTTGCATAATTTCCCTTCAGTTCTAAGGCATGTTCATTTGTGTTTAATGGGCAGGTGACCGTAAGGTTACCATGGATAGTAAGCGGAGCAATCAGGGTTTTGCTTACGCTTCCGGCTATTTCCAGATGATAGTAGGAGCTATC
Source organism: uncultured Bacteroidaceae bacterium (assembly GCA_963767555.1). Taxonomy (GTDB): domain Bacteria; phylum Bacteroidota; class Bacteroidia; order Bacteroidales; family SM23-62; genus SM23-62. The sequence goes on from CAVYEL010000012.1 coordinate 101,989, forward strand.
ACTGGTAGTTTTTATATTCTGTCCAGCCATACGGCTGTACCTAATTGTATTATTAGCAGCATTTGCCGTAAGAATGCCACTTGCTACAATATCGTATCCGACATCCACACTGGCATTAGCTTCGTTTATCCAGGTTGAATTGGCATTTGCACTGGTGATCCTTCCTGGGAAAGTGAGATTTCCATAATTAGTGACAACCAGGTTGCCTTCAATCCTGAAGTTCCCGTTACCAAAGGTTAGCGTAGCCGATGCCGGAATGACCTTGTCCCCATTCAATACCCGGATACGTCCTGCATTATTGACAGTACCAGTTCCATCAATCAAGGTACCAATGCCCCGCCAATAGATCTGATCACTTCCGTCCGTCTGGTGTATCCCGTCATTCAGGTAATTCCCGTAAATGTTGATCCTTCGGTTACTGTTCCATACAAGTCCACCGCTCTGAATGGTCAATCCAGCAACAGAGATCTCACCGGATACATCACTTACCCTGAGGGTATCACCGGATACAATGACCGCTGTATCTGTAACAGCCGGAACGACCATACCGACCCATGAGTTGGGATCGGACCAATCTCCTCCTCCGCTTCCATTACTTAAGATAGTAGTCTGAGAGAACCCAATGTAAAAGGACTGAGAGCTAACTAGCAGAAATAATATGAGATGAATCAGATTTCTCTTCTTCAAAGACATCTATTAGTGGTTTATCAACATCGGAATCATATAAAGTGCAGACTATAATAATATTTTATGTGGCCCTTACTTTTATGACTCGTTCATGTGTTTATTGGTTGCAAATCCAAATCGACAGTTCATCCTCGAAATCTCTCCATTAATCATCCGTAAAACGCTTTTCATCCAGCACCCTGATGAATAAGGCTCCCTTAACAAATAACAGTATATTTCTAATTTATTCAGTCGGATGCGATTATCATTTAATTAACAACTTATAACGTAATTCCCGTCATAGAGTTACACTAGGATGATTTTCAAAGAGTTAATTATTATCCGGAATAAGTATAAATAATATCAGCACACCTATATGTATCTGATATACAGTACGTTGTTTTTGTATAAATCAGGGAAGCCAATAAAAAATAAACAGAATTTTATTCACAGATTAATAATGAAAAAGGGAAAGAATTGAGGTGTAAAGTAGCTTAATATCTTTGCAGCCATTTGAATTTTCTAGCACTCTCACCAAGCTTGAGGGCAATCAGGATCTCATGGGATCCATAGCTGTGGTACATGATGCTGTTGAAGGAAAAATCAAAGGCATAGCCGAAGTAAAACTTATCCACCCTGACCCCGCCCATCAGGACCACAGTTGAAGGTGTACGGTAGCTTACCCCGGCCCAGTAGTTTTCAATGAAGTATACATTGGCAGTAAGATCCATTTGAATATTCCACTGGTTAGTAGTTTTAAATAGCATGGTAGGTTCTATTGCGACATTATCTGAGACCATAAAATTATATCCCCCCATTAAGTAGAAATGTCTGTACAGCTTGTACTGGTCATAGCCTTTTCCGCCAAATTTGAAAGTGGACTGAAAAAGCTGGTCTGCAGAGAATCCGGCAAAGAACCTTTCGTCAGAATAGTATACACCAAGATTTGCATCTGGAATGAAAAGGGCATTATCCATGGAATTGAACAACTCATCATCAGGATTAAATAAGCGAGCAGATGCCCTGTCAAGCCTGAATTGCCAGAAGGTCCCTGACAGGCCAAAAGACAGCTGACTCCTATCGAATGGTATGTGGTATGCGTAAGTGAGCTGCAATCCGGACCTGCTTACCAGACCATGCCTGTCATTAAAAATATAGCCACCCAGTCCGACCCTGCCCATTCCTGATGGGTAGCCACCACGGGTGCTCGACCTTCGCTGACCGCTGGAACTGCTTTTTTTCAATCGCGTCTGCCCGCTGGCAGCAAATGTCAGGGGGGCATCCTTGATCCCGAGCCATTGCTTCCGCGAGGTCAGGTTGAAGGCAGTATATCCTTCACTGCCCGCCACGGCGGGATTGATCAGGAATTTGTTCATCATATACTGGCTGTATACAGGCAGCTGCTGGCCTAAACTTCCTTGGGAGGTCAGGAACAAGACAATGGAGAAAATAACTCCTGATAATATATGATGCCTTGTCTTCATTGTTTATCTTACTATTGTTATGGTGCCTACAGACTTCTTCATAACCTTCACCAGGTTTAATAATGTAATGGTATGAATCCATCGGCATTTCTGCACCATGCATGGACCTGCCATCCCATGGCACTGGATAACCTGGTTCAGAAATATAAATTCGTTTGCCCCACCTGTCATAGATCTCGATCACCATTTCCGGGAAAACGGCCGATTCATAGAAGAACCAGGTGTCATTGGTTCCATCTCCGTTAGGCGTAAACAGGTTCGGGATATCTGAAAGTATATTACTCCCCCCGCATGGCAGAACTGAGATCTCATCCACTACCATACATTCGCCAGCATAGGTGACTTCTACGGAGATGGTCCCATCCCCAGGATAAACCTCTATCTCTCGGGTAGTTTCCCCCGTCGACCACAAATAGGTGGCACCCAGGATTCCCCGCATCAAGCAACAATGAATTATTGCCACACAGTGAAGTGTCAGTGCCGAGATTTACAATGGGCATAGGATACATGATTACCTGGACACTATCAAAAGCCGTACAACCAGCCTGGTCAAATACCTGGATGGTAACAAGGGATGTTGAATCTGCCACGTAACTAGTCCCCGTGCTGCCATCATGCCACATCTGATAGGAGAAATTACCCAGCGGGATGATTTCAATTGTGCTGCCCTGGCATAGTATCCTTTCATTTCCCAGGTCTACGGTCGGACCGCTTACATTGACCAACGCCGTAAGCGGATCAGATGAACAACCGGAGACGGCAGTTTCAGTAACACTGACAGAGTAAGCACCCGGTATGCTGCCCCAATCAATCAGTACAGAATCACCATAATTGGCCAATATCATTCCTCCCGTCAGCTGCCAATCAAAGGTAGAACCAGCGAAACCAGAAACCGCATAACGGCTGGATGTACCTGAAATACAAGCCTGCAGGTCTGTGTGAGTAAAGACTGGTGTGGGACTGGCAAGTACTGCTACAGTGGTTGATACACTTCTGCTTGTATCGCATGCTGATTCAAACCGAATATGGTATGTTGTGTTTGCATCAGGGGCAGGAACTTCCAGGTTATTTCCGGTACCAATTAGGTTGGTGAACTGGTCATCTGTATACCAGTAAGCCAGACCTGATGATCCTGGATCGCCTCCGGTATATGACAGGTTAATGCTTCCCATTCCGGCACATACAGTGTCCATGTCTGAGAAGGCCGCAATTGGATCATCGGAGACTGAATTAACCGTCACAACAACACTGACCGCTGATGAGGTATCACAGTCACCTTCCATTCTTACATAATAGGCTGTTGAAATCAAAGGAACCGGGATCGTTAAATGGTTCCCGCTTCCGATACTTGCAGGCATGGAGGGAGCATCATACCAGCGGGCGATTACCCCATTACCGCTTATCCCACCGGTGTACGCTAAAGTTATTGTGCCATTATCACCCGGACAAAGGCTGGTTCTATCTGCATAGGCACTGTCAGGGGCTTCTATCGAAGTCAGGATAGTGACATTGAAACTGCAGGAATCAACATTACCACCATTATCTGTGATCCTGTACCAGACTGTTGTGATCCCTTCGTTAAATACTGTTCCGCTGGCATCATCAGAACCATTACCATTGGTGGGTCCAGTCAGGTTGTATTGTATACCTGCCACGCCGCAATTGTCTGAGACTGAGACGGGACTTATATTATGGACTACAGCACTGCATCCTCCCGGCACTGCAGATACGACAGTATCATCAGGACAAATAATGACAGGTGATGTGTTGTCCAGAAGCAAGACATTGAAATTGCAGACGGCAGAATCTCCTGCCAGATTTTTTGCTGTCAGGGTAATGATGTGGGATGTTGAAGCGCCATACAGGATGGACCCTGGCACAGGTGCCTGGAACACTGTGTCTGCCCTGCTTATAATGGAGAGACCGGTATAGTCTGGCAGGATGAACTGGCAACGGTCATCTGTATATTCAGTTTGGTCCGCAGGACAGGCAATGGTGGGTGCACTACCTTCCACAAGTGATATATTAAACGTGCATTGTGAAACATTTCCATTCCCATCGTCTGCCTCCAATGTAATGGTTCGTACAGTTCCAACTCCAGTCAGGATGGTACCCGGTAAAGGATCCTGAGTAATTACAGGAGCCGGGCTGCAGTTATCAGTCACTAAGGCCAGACCTGAATAATCAGGTAAGGTATAAGTTCATGCTGCCATCGACTGGTTCGCTTCGGTCTCCGGGGCAGGTCAGTGAGGGTGCAAGGTTGTCAGCCACCATAACGGTCGCCGAGCAGGTATTATCATTCCCATAGATATCCGTAACGGTCAGAATTACCATGTTTGGACCAATATTATCACAGGTAAAGGCATCCGGGGAAACGGACATGAAAGCGATGCCGGATTCATCATTGGATCCATTGTCCACGTCAAACGGGGTGATTGTTACATTTCCTGAAGTATTCAACCGGACTGTAATATCCTGGCAGAGAGCCTCGGGTGGAGTAACATCTTCGACCGTTACAATGGCATTGCAGGTATTTACATGGCCGTTATTATCTGTAACGAAAAGGGTCACATTATTTGGTCCTACATCAGCAGCGGTAAATATGCTTGGATTTGCATCAAGCGACTGTATCCCGCATACATCATTGGAACCATTGTCAATGTCAGCCCCGGTGATGGTGGCTAAACCAAGGGCATCCAACTGGATGGTGATGTTTCTGCAAAGGGCAACAGGGGCCACATTGTCTTCAACTTCAACCACCGCATTACAACTGTCTGAATTCCCATGAATATCCATTACCACCAGGGTCACCGGAACCATACCTACATCACTGCAGGTGAAGGTATTCGGACTCACCGTCATGGATTGGATACCGCATGTTGAACTGGAACCATTGTTGACATCAGCCGCAGTGATAGAGGCATTCCCCGTTGCATCAAGTTGCACTGATCTATTGCGGCATATGACTACCGGACCTATATTGTTCTCAACCCTTACCGTGGCGTTACAGGTGTTTACCATTCCATTATTATCTGTTACGATAAGGGTCACAGCATTGAGTCCGACATCCCCACAGGTGAAGGTATTCGGACTGGCGGTCAGAGATTGTATCCCACAGGCATCGTTGGAACCATTGTCTAAATCCGCACCGGTGATGGTAGCAGTACCCGTTGAATCCAACTGTACAGTAATATCACGGCATATGGCTACCGGGGCTGTATTGTCTTCGATGGTAACAGTCGCCACACATGTATTGACGAGCCCATTGACATCTGTCACCATCAGTGTTACACTATTGGGACCGACATTAGCGCAGGTAAAAAAGCTTGGTATAGCAACGAGGGATTGGATGCCACAGGCATCAAAGGAACCATTGTCTATGTCTGCTCCAGTGAGGGAAGCATTTCCTGAAGCATTCAGCTGAATGGTGATATCCCTGCAAATGGCAACAGGCGCTGTATTATCCTCAACCGTTACAGTGGCCGTGCAGAAGTCTTCATTTCCCTCATCATCCCTCACGGTCAGGGTCACCGCATTGGGACCCACATCGGCACATGTGAAAGTGTTCGGGGTGGCAGTCAGGGTAGCTATTCCGCAATTATCAGTACTACCCCCGTCGATAGCTACGCCCGTAATACTGGCATTACCTGCCGCATCAAGCTGAATGGATATATTCCTGCAGACGGCTACCGGAGGAATTAAATCATGTGTTTCGAGAACAAAAGCAGGATCCAGAATAGCAAAACAGACTGGCATGGCAGCATCCCGAATCCTGATATCATAGATGCCGGCAGAAAGGCCTGTATAGTCTCCTGAGATTTGCCAGGTAGAGCCACCGTTGACAGAGTACTCGTAGGATCCGCTGCCACCGCTTGGACCTGTGATGGTGATTACCCCGTCATTGCCACCCGAACAGGTAACAGAGTGTGGAATCAATACTAGCATCCAGCGATGATAACTCAGCCACAGTAAAAACACTATCCACTTCACAGCCGTCATCATCCGTGACTTTAAGGCTGTAATCCCCGGCAGCTAATAAACTGACATCCTCATTTGTGGGTCCATGTCCCCAATTATAGCTATAGGGGGCATTCCCTCCGCTCACCGAAACATCTATGGCCCCGTCGCTCGCCCCGGAACAGGTAACATCTGTAATTATCCTGTCAATGGTGATAGCATCACATTTTACAAAGCCAATACCAAACTGGGTTAAAGATGAGGATATGCCATTGGTCAGGTTGACCCTGTAGAGTTCCGGATCTGCTCCTGGTACGTGTGAACCATCCAGCTTCCAGTCATTGTCTTTGTCCCGTGTGATAATACGGGTACTGGACATGATGGGATAGCTGGTAAAATCTGACGCAGTCAGCTGAATATCGTAATCGCCAGTTGACAGACTTCCTCCGGGATTCAATTCCCACATCCCTTCGATGAACTGGTCAGTGACATCGATGCCATCTTCGGTTAATGGTAAACCTCCTCCTCCCGGATCCCCGGGGATGAATTCAATCCTCAACGGATCCGGATCCAGGTGGTTAAATGTAATTTGCACCGGCCTGTAGCTGCCACTGCTGCCTACCGGGAAAAGATAGGTGAATCCTGTCAGTGTGACCCATCTTCTGAATCGTCCGAGGATAATTCCAGAAGCATAATCCAGTGTACCAGGATTTCCGGTACCTGTCCCGAGTCTTAAGTGACTGGCCCGGGCATCGACATCTCCTGCAGTCATGGTTACCACGCTGATGACAGTCACACGATCATTGAGGGTCAGGTTACCAGAAGCTTTATTGATGGTTAGGCCATAGTATCTTTCATTACTAGAATTCGTTATGATCTGATCAGATGAGCCGGTGAAACTTACTGTACCGGTACCTTCTATAAAATCGGCGTTGTTGATCCAGTCCCCCCCGAGGTCCAGGTCATGGTTTCCGCAATTCAGAATTCCTGCTGAAATAGTTAGTGTATTTCCGATTATCAGATTTCCCGTCTGGGATTTGGTACCTGATCCTGTGATCTCCAGGTTGTAATATGCAAAACCATTCGGGTTGGTGATGACTTGATCAGCCATGGCAGCATACCTGATGGTATTGCCAGCTGCAAATGCGTTTAGAACACCTTTGTTCATAAATACACCTCCTGCATCAACCACAGATCCTATGTCATTGGTCCATATTGATGTGGCACTGTTCTGCCCGTCAATATCACCTGTTACAGCTATTTCTCCTAAATTGGTAACCTCTACATCCTTATCAAGGCTAATATTTCCACTAACTTTAATTTGGGATCCGGCAAGTATTTCAACATTAGCCTGAATAAAAAGGGCTTTATTGCTGGCACCGATGCTAAGGGAACCAATACCGGCCAGGGTATCACCAAAAAAATCCAGATCCGGTCCGTTAGATGTGAAGCTGCCATCAATCACAAAATTGCCGTTGATGGTCATTTTTAGCGAACCCTGATCAATAGTGCCGCCCATATCAATGGTGAGATCATTGATAATGGTTCCTCCTCCTCCGGTATTCAGTGTTACCAGATGCCCGGTCTGTATGACTGCATTATCGGTATTACCGGGCACAATCCCTCCCACCCAGGTTGTACCCTGGCCCCACAAACCTGACTGGGCTGTGATATAACTTATTTGTGAAAAGGAGAGATTTGATGAGCCAAGGAAAAGGATAGTTATAAGGATAGTAAAAAGAGAAAATCTTTTACCAGATCCCTTGATAAAACCGCAATCTTTTGATGCATTCAACCTGACCATATGAGGTCCCCTTCCATTTGATCGTCCTTCTTCCGTATGCGACTTCTGAAACAAATCCCGCAACACGCTATCTTCCAAACCTTTAAAATACTGACATGATTCAAGGTCTTTAACGGAATTATCACCTGCAGGTTACAGCATTTCCATAAACAGCTTAATCGGGAGTCCGGATGAATAATAATTGAATGCCAGTGTCCCTCATAGAAGGATTAATGGAATACTATCAAAATCTGAGGAAAGCAGTAAATTTTCGCTTGGTGCGGGTGGATGAGATAAAATAGATTTCTATCCCTTATTCGGTGTATTTTGTAATCTGGCCACGTCCGAAGCTTGTTACACCGGCGTCGGTCCCTATCCAGACAACTCCTTCCTTATCGACCGAGATACATAATACGTTATTGCTGGTTAATCCATCCTTTTCGGTAACAGATCTCATGGATACATTGTCGAAAACGGAAACTCCGCCTTTTGTTCCGAACCAGACCATCCCCCTGGTATCGGCTGCAATTGCCTGAACGAAATTGTCAACCAGACCATTATCTTCATTAAATACCGCCCAGTTTTCCAGGGTATTATATCCAATGTGCCTGGCCACTCCTGCATCAGTTCCAAACCATTGGGTACCATCTGGTGCAATACAAACACTATAAACATTGTCTGAAGGCATTTTAATTGGACCCCATTGGGCATATTCTGAAGCTCCTGTAATAGCATCTACATCGTTGCGAAAAACCCTGGTGACCCCTGCCCCGACTGTAGCGACATAGAGTGAATCACCATCAGGGCTGGTTGCCATAGACGTTATTGGAAAGTCATCAAATATAAATTCAGGATATTTTCTTTGGTAGGCAGAAGTGAGCCATTTATTGTTGTAAAAGGCTGAGATACCTTTATCGGTCCCAAACCAACGCAATGAACCTTTCCCGACGGTAAGGGATACAACATTTTCACTAATGATCGTTGAATTCTCTAAATAATAAGTAGTTGCTCCAGACCTGGCGTCCACAGGTATGGATGCAACCATGGCACCCATTGGAGTGGCCATCCACAATTCCTTGCCATAGTCAGAATAATCGTAAGCAATATCTTTTACATCAAGAGAAGGTATTCTCTTGTTTTCATTATGAATTTTCCATTCTTCCCCGTCGAAACTCACAATACCCACTTCGGTCAGGAACCATTTTACATTGTCATCATCAACCACAATGGAATGGAATCTTTTTGCCTGGAAGGCCCCATTGAATGAATGCTCAATAGCTGTTTTTCCAAAGTATCTCCCTGCCTCAGTATTTCTTAAAGATGATGCCGGAATTACCTGTGCAGAAAGGCTTATACTATCATTAATGACAGGTGTATCCGGGTACCAGTTTTCACTGGTACTGACTTCAGGCCCGTTTCCCCCTACTAATGTATCAGGAACAGAAACAAGCTCGATTCCCTGAGAAAAGCCAAGATTTCGGGAATACTGCTTTTTTGCAGCATTGTTCCAGTGTTCATGGGCTCCAAGACTGCCAAGAGGTTTCCCCGAATTATCCGGATCATAGATGATGCCTTCCGGCCAGTTGGAGGCATCGGCAGCCTGATGAAGGTAATCATCCACCCCATTTACGTTCGACATTAAACCATGGATATTATTTGCCGGATTGTGAGTGTATGTCCCGTTCCATTCGGTGCGTAAAAAGTCAAAACAAACCGATTCAAGGGCGACCTGATCCTGGGATAAAAATATGGAATTACTCCAGTCGTTATTGAAAGGAGGCATGTAATATTTAACCGGGACTTTTGTCTCGATCGAACCACCGCCATATAATGCATCAACCACATAAAGCAGGGTATTCTGTCCAAGGTATTTACTTCCCATCAGGTCTACCATCACACGGTATTTTCGGTACCCACCGTTGGTAGGGCTACCAACCGAAAATGGTGATATCAGGGAATGATGCATGTGAAAGGCTGATCTTCTGGCATGTGACCCAAAATGATTCTTGGCGGTGAGTGAGATACCTGCACGGCCATGTGGTTTCAGATTGGCCACATTAATCAGATAATCTGCGTTCTCAATGACATCAAACAATTTATCACTCTGGTTCTTGTCGGAATAAAAAATGAGATCTTCCGCAGTTGCAGTGATCATGGTTCTTCCAAAGAGAGTGGATGTTTTATCTACATAAACTACCTCCGGAAATTCAGTTGCCCAGACTTCATAATTATGACCATAAATGTGACTGATCGGATCACCAATGGCAATGTCTTTCTGATCAACTCCTACCACGTAAACCAGTTCACGTAATATTTCCAGCACAACATTTGGATAGGCTTCACAGGTCCCATATTTACCTTCTTTCGCCTGCTGGCTTTCTGTTATTCTCTTTGGAATATCAAAACCATTATTTCGATCTATCCTTCTGAGCTTGCCATTGGCGGTTCCCTGATTAATTTTTATAAAAAACTTCTCACCCCTGGTATACCCTTTGTCTTGCTTGCCTTTTTTGTAATTGAAAGAGCGAAAAAGAGCATCCCAGGATTCGGATAAATTTGTCTTTCCACTCAGATTTGTAATTCCATCGACAACCATCTTGTTTACGACACCCTGATTGGTGTTTTCAGGCTTATAAAAATTATAAACATTGATACAGTCGGCGTTGGTTGCTTTGGGGTTCCAAACCCAGACTACACGTCCCGGGTTAACCCCATTGCCTGTTCCCATCGGCTGATTTGGACCGTCATCAGGTCCTGATTTGTTCAAACTTCCTGCATAAGAAGTTTGAGAATTCTGGCCAATAACAAGAATAACTGCAATCAGAGCGACAAATAACAATGAAACAGCAGCAATATACCTGGTTTGCAAAAAATTCTTCCTGGCTTTTCTTATGAGAATGGTAAATCCTCCAAGTGAAAGCAGATAAACTACAAATCCCGACATAAGGGGTGCGGCTACCTTCATACAGGGGTAAGCTGCACGGGATGGTCTGGGAATCACTCTGATGATAAACCAGAAGGTAGAAATTACTCCCAATATTGTAAATACCAGCTTTGGAGGTAAATAATGGTCTTTCATCCAGTCCCGGATCTGACCTGCCCTTTCTCTCAGTATCGAAATTCTACGCTTCTTATCCATATTACTGCTTACTCGCCAATAATAATAGCTCACAGGATCATTTTACAATTAATCCACGCTAACTATTTAACTCCAGATCCTGTCGTGTGAACGTTTTTCGTTCCACTCATCAGTTGGGGCAAAAAAGCTTTTATCTCTTCTGTCTAAATGTTCTTTGACAACTTCTTCATTTAATTCAATTCCCAGACCTGGTGATTCCGGGACAGGTGCAAACCCTTTATTTATGATTGGATTGCCGTCGGTCATGGTCACTAGATCTTCCCACCAGGGCAAATCAACTGAATGATGCTCCAGGGCCAGGAAATTCTGTGTAGCTGCAGCACAGTGAACATTGGCCATAAAAGAAACCGGGGTCCCTGCCTGGTGCATGGCCATGGCAACACCATTTTCCTCTGCATAATCAGCAATTCGTTTGGTCTCTAAAAGTCCGCCGGAAGTTGCTAGATCGGGGTGAACAATATCAACCGCATGGGTATCGATAAGCGATTTAAAGTATTTCAACAGATAGATATCTTCTCCGGTGGTGGTAGGTGTTTCAAGTGCGTCAGTAATGGTTTTCCATTGGTCTGTATACTCCCATGAAACCATATCTTCCAACCATGCCAGCCTGTACTTTTCAACAGCTTTTCCCAGGCGAATTCCATTGTTCAAATCAAAATGGCCATAATGGTCTGTGGAAATAGGGATATCCCAACCAAGTAGCTCACGTGCTTCGGCTGCAATTTTCACCAGTTCATCCAGTCCTTTATCCGTAATTTGTATCTGGGTAAAAGGATGTTTGGTATTTCCGTACCCCAGGTAATCGCTAAGATCATACTGTCCTCCCCTCCAGAACTCATGGTTGACCAGGGTATCCGGAATGTGCCTCAGCGAATTGATAGAAAGATCCATTTTCAGCCAGGTATATCCCTGTTCCTCAATGCGATATTTGATACGTTCAATTTGTTCTTCTCGATCCTTTCCTCCTGGTGTATCAGCATATAACCTGATGCTATCGCGGTATCTTCCTCCCAGCAATTGCCAGGCCGGAACTCCATAAGCCTTCCCGGTCAGATCCCAAAGTGCCATCTCAACACCAGAAACACCACCACCCTGACGGCCCTGTCCGCCAAACTGCTTAATGATCTTAAAGATCATTTCTACATTACAGGGATTAAGCCCAAGAATCCGGCTTTTGAGCATCAGGGCATAACGTACATCGGCTCCGTCCCTTACTTCACCCAATCCGTAAATTCCCTGGTTGGTATCAATGCGAATAATGGCTGTGCCACCAAGGACGGAGGTTACGGCATAACGCATATCCGTTATTTTTAATTCAGATGGTTTTGATGCGCGTGATACATTTGTCGTGGTCCGGGCCAGGGTATCTTCAATGGATAAATTCATGACCCCACCCAGAGCGATCCCTCCAAATGCAGCTTTTTTAAGGAAATTCCGGCGATTATCACCAGTAGCGGGATTTTCTATTTCAGACTTTATGGCTTCGGCTTCTTTGTTTTCAATCTTTTTGTTTTGAGCAGCAATTTGTTGGATGATATTTTTCATTGTGAACCAGATTTATTAGTTATTTCTTTCATTCAGATAGTTATCCAATTCTTCTTTGGACATAGGTAAATCTCCGGGATAGTTGTTTAACCAGTTCCGGAAATCCTTATTGATATCTTCCGTCCATTTACTATCAATCTGCCCGGGCAAATATTTATTTTCTCTCAGCCGTTGATGTCCAAATTCGTCACGAAGTCCCGTAATTTCAGAACTCAAAACCAGCTCTTCAGCCAGATATGCAGGTATAAAAATTACTCCGTACTTATTAGCCAGCACAACATCGCCCGGTAAAACAGTCACACGCCCTATACGAATTGGGGCGTTGATCGAAGTCAGCATCATTTGCTTTAATGGCTGAAGGATCTGAGCCTCTTATCCATCCATTAAACCCATCGATTTCAGCCAGGCCCTGCTCATCTCTTACTGAACCGTTAAAAATTACGCCGCGCTGAGAATTGGCATAAATGGCATTTCCCAGGTTATCCCCAATTAAAGTGCCATCAACAATTTTACCATAACCATCCGCTACATAAACATCTCCTGTTGTCAGGATATCAATGGGCCACGAATTTGTCCCTCCCTTTTGAGCTCTTCCTTCCATTTTACCCTGTTCCTTCACCTGTTTTTCAAGGTCAGGCCGTAAAGGCATATACTGGGCTGTAACTACACGCCCTGTCATAACCTCATCAGGGTTAATAATCCTCCAGTCGCCTTCGAACTGGTTTTGAAACCCTTTTCTACGCAAAACTCCCCATGCTTCTTCCATGGAGATATTTTTTAATCTTTCAAGCAGGGCATCCGGTACCTTAGGCCTGCCATCAGGAAATCGTTCACCTTCCCATTCTGCGGTCAGGACTTTTATGTATTCAGGGGAGGAGCCTACTCCGCTGAGCCATTAAATTGGTACTGAAAATGACAATTGCAAATAGTACTACTGATAATTTATTCATAGTATTAGTTTTAAGGGATTTATATTTGGTTCTTACATTCCTTTTTCTGTGCCAGGCAGGATCAGAGATTCTTTATCTCCTGGACAAGCTTCTGGAGAGAATCCTTGGCACTTCCGAAAAACATCCGGGTATTGTCGGCATAGAAGAGAAAGTTCTCAATAGCAGCATATCCCTTGCCCATGCCCCGCTTCATGACGACTACATTTTTTGCCTCATGCGCCATGATTATGGGCATCCCGTGAATGGGACTGGAAGGATCATCCAGGGCGGCCGGGTTAACAACGTCATTGGCTCCTATCACCAGGACCACATCAGTATTAGGCATATCGGGATTGATGTCATCCATCTCCACCAGTTTTTCATATGGGACCTCTGCTTCTGCCAGCAATACGTTCATATGCCCGGGCATTCTCCCGGCAACCGGGTGGATGGCAAATTTTACCTCGACGCCCTTCTCCTCCAGTGATTTGGCCATGTCATTACAAACATGCTGGGCCTGTGCAACAGCCAGTCCGTACCCGGGTACGATGACCACTTTGGAAGAATAACTCAGGAGGACGGCACAATCGCTTGCCGTAATCTCTTTCACAACACCGGCTTCCCTGTCAATTCCGGCACCACCTCCACCAAAAGCACCAATGATCACATTCAGAAGTGACCTGTTCATGGCTTTGCACATCAGTACGGTAAGGATGGTCCCGGCAGAGCCAACAAAAATACCGCCCAGGATCATGGCCTGGTTCTGGTAGATGAATCCTGCCATGGCTGCAGCAATCCCTGTAAATGAATTGAGCAGGGAGATCACTACCGGCATATCCGCTCCACCAATGGGCAGGACGAATGTAACACCGTATACAAGTGCTATGGCCAGCAATATGTATACCAGGACCTGGGGAGAACCGGCAGGCACACTTCCGGATGTGATATAAACAATCAGCACTACAACCACCAGCAATATGAACAGATTCAGATATTTCATGAAACCCGCAAAAACATCACCCACTTTGCCATCCAGTTTCCCATAGGCGATCATACTCCCGCTGAAAGCAATGCTCCCTATAACAAGTCCCAGCAGGGTTACCAGTGTGGATTGATTGGCAGGATTGGAAAATTCAATCAATGCAACCAGGGCTGAAGCAGCCCCGCCAGTGGCATTAAAAACCGATACCAGCTGGGGCATGGCAGTCATCTTGACCCTACGGGCAATGACCGATCCGAGTACTGTACCCGTAGCTATGGCCACCCCGATGATGGCCAGGTTAGCCAGCTGTATACCCTCTCCTGCTTCATTTTTATGGAATACCAGGGTCGTGATCATGGCCAGCAGCATCCCCCCTGCCGCCCACAGGTTCCCCTTCCGGGCAGTTTGTGGATGGCTGAGCAGTTTCAGGCCGATCACAAAAAATACAGCAGCAAGCAGGTAACTGAATTCAAGTATTGCTTCACCCGTGGTGACGCCTAAACTACTAAGGGCTGTATCCATGATTACTTTTTTCTCTTCTTTTGAAACATTTCAAGCATCCGGTCAGTTACCACGAATCCCCCGGCAACATTCAAGGTACCGAAGATCACTGCAAGTACCCCCAGGACCAGGTTAACGTTCAGGCTACTGGTATCTGCATGGCCTACCAGGATTATGCCACCTATGATAATGACCCCACTGATGGCATTCGCTCCTGACATCAATGGTGTATGCAATACGGAGGGCACATTAGATATCACCTCAAACCCGAGAAAGATGGTTAGCACAATGATAAATATTGCCTCTTTGTTGGCATAAAAGAATGTGATGATACTGTCCATATTTATATCATTATTAGATTGCTATTCACTTTCCAAACTGATGATCTCATTCACCTTCTGGTTCACTATCTCATGATCATGTGTCATGCAGGTACTCTTGATGATATCATCCTCAAAATCCAAATTCAGATTTCCTTCTTCAGTGATCATCAGGTTCAGAAAATTTATATAATTATTACCAAGCATTTTACTGGCATCGGCAGGCATCCTGGAAGGGAAATTGGAATTCCCGATGATCCTGATCTGCTTGTACATTAATGGTCTCGTCCTTCTTTGTTAATTCACAATTACCACCTGAGCCAGCTGCCATATCAATGATCACAGAACCGGGAGACATCTCATCAACCGTTTTTTTATGTATTAAGAGAGGAGCCTTTCTACCCGGGATCTGCGCTGTACAGATCACTACATTTGAACTGACCGCGTGATCATGGATCAATTGTGCCTGCTTGGCTTTGTAGTCCTCCGTCTGCTCTACCGCATATCCTCCCGCAGAAACATCATCGGTAGCCCCTTCTACTTCGATGAATTTACCACCAAGACTCATAACTTCTTCTTTTACAGCTGGTCTGACATCGAATACCTCAACCACTGCTCCCAGTTTTTTGGCCGTGGCCAAAGCCTGTAAACCAGCCACCCCTGCCCCGAGAATAAGGATCTTAGAGGGCTTAATGGTCCCGGAAGCAGACATGAACATGGGGAAAAAATTGGGCAATTTACTTGCTGCGACAAGGACTGCCTTATATCCGGCAATGGTGGCCATGGATGATAGTATATCGACAGCCTGTGCACGGCTGGACCGCGGCACCATATCCAGGCTGAAGGAAGTAACCCCTGCCTTTGCCAATTTCTGTACTATATCGGTATTGCTCAGGGGATTCAGGATGGCAACCAACACCTTTCCTGCAGGAATATCCTCATCTGCCGGTGCATTGATCTTCAAGATCAGGTCTGATTCCTTCAGAATATATTCCTTGGTCTGTATGGCTGCTCCTGCATCCACATATTCTTCATTGCTTGCACAGGAAGAGGTGCCGGCGTCAGATTCAATCAGCACTGTGATCTTCTTTTTCACGAGGGTTTTGATATTCTCGGGAAGCAGGGCAACCCTGTTTTCCGAACCACCTTCTCTGAGCACTCCAACTATCATATCTGCAATTTTTTAACGAGGGATTGAAGGATTAAAAGCCCCCAAATTTAGGAATAAAAATCCAATCTGATTGGTTTAGAATCGTTATAAATACCGTGTAGTTATACCCTATTAATTATCAACCTGTTCTGTTTTTTCATAAATTTATTAGGGAAAGTTGCTCAGATCACATTTCAAATAGGTCCAGATCTCTTCT
>CAVYEL010000013.1:0-53615 GCA_963767555.1 uncultured Bacteroidaceae bacterium
GCTGAAATTTGTAATTTGTTCTTTTGCAACATTTTTAATACATTTCATTTTTCCTGTATTTAATACCCAATTTGTTCATCCTGTTTCGTAAAGTACTGGCATTCAATCCTAAAAGTTCGGCAGCTCCTTCTTTGCCATGAATTCGTCCTCGCGTATGCTTTAAGATTTTATTAATGTGATTCGATACAATTTGATTTAAATCCGTGATCGCAAATTCATCCTTGAGATGTTGATTTTTATTTTTTGTATGCAGGGTGTCTTGGGTCTGGGTTATTAATTGATCAAATTCCAGAGGACCCAGGGATTCAGTATCAGTTCTCTTTCCACAACATTCTGCAATTCCCTAACATTTCCCGGCCAGTCATATGAAGTAAGCAACCCCATCGCTTTACTTGATATTTTAGGGAAAGCAGGCAACTTTAGTTCCACCGACTTTATTTCGACAAAATGATGTGCTAATTCCGGAATATCTTCCTTCCTTGCCCTTAAGGGGGGGACATAAATCGGAAAAACATTCAGGCGGAACCAAAGATCTTCACGGAATTTCTTCTCATTAACCATTTGTTCCAGGTTCCGGTTTGTTGCTGCAATAATCCTGATATCAGGCCTGATAGTTTCTGTTCCGCCAACTCTTTCAAATTCTCTGTTTTGCAGTACCCTCAGTAACTTCACCTGGACTTGAAGTGGAAGTTCCCCGATTTCATCCAGAAAGATGGTACCGGAATCTGCCCTTTCAAATCGCCCCCTTCTTTGGGAGATGGCACCGGTAAAGGCACCTTTTTCATGGCCGAAAAGTTCGCTGTCAATCAACGATTCAGGTATTGCCCCACAGTTGACAGTAATAATTGGATTACCACTTCGGGTTGATGAATAGTGAATAGCATTTGCAATAACATCTTTACCAACACCCGTTTCTCCAAGAAGAAGTACAGGACTGTTAATAGTGGCTACCTGCCTGACTTTATGCATAACCTCATTTAGTCCATAATTTGCACCAATAATCTCTTCACCTGAGATGTGCCGTAATTGCGGTGCAAAAACTTATTGTCATCCTCCAACATTTCTTTTAAGCGGGTTACTTCTCTGTGTTTCTTATGATTCGATAAAGCAATGGCAAAAGGTTCTTTTAATAAGGAGAGATATTCAATCTGTTTTTGATTAAGTTTTTCTTTTCCAGTGAGAATCATTACAACAGTTCCTATCCGTTGGTCACCGGATTCAAGAACCATAACCAAAAGTGAACTTGCATTTATTCTGTGAAAATTGAATAGTTCTGTAGCAAGCTTTTCATCATGTGGGATTTTTAAAATGAATGATATCTGTCTTCAGCCCATACTTGTCCCTGGCTTGCTGTTTTGCCTTATCTGAAATTGGGGTAACCAGGTCCATAACTTCCCCTCCATCCGGCGTTGCTTTGGCAAGGGTCCGCATAGCCTCAATACTTTCATCAAAGTACTCCAGGATAATAATATCAATAGGTATAGTAATCCTCAAAAACCTAAGGTTGCAAATAATGCTTGTTCAATCTCCAGATTACCGCATATTCGTATAGTTGCCTCCCTGAAAAACTCATTTTTATCCATGGCATAGAATATATATGCCAAATTAAGCAAAATAGCCATATATGGCAATTATAATCGTCATATATGGCAACTGATTTGACAAGATAGATATTTATAAGATGCTGAATATGTGGGTAATAGGAATTATGGCATTGTATTGGAAAAAGGAAGACTATAACGTGATTAACAACAATAGGAATGATAGAAACACTGGAAATCAGGCTCGCACAAAACCTGAATAAAAAGCTTGAGGACGGAAATAGAACAAGTCGTGGATGATGTGGTGAAAAAGACATCCGGAATAAGCATGAAGTTATACAAGAAAAACAACCTGCATTCAGATTATCTGATAATCATAATGTATTCAAATAATGATCCGGGACCAAAGGAATTGAACTTGGCCGGCGGATTAAATCAGCTTTAAACGAATATGGTTTGGTCAATCATAATTTATGGAACGAAGTAAAACCTAAAAATAATAAGCAATGAAAAATAATAAAGTGCTATTAGCAGGAGCAACCGGCTATTTAGGAAGGCATATTGCTCTTGAATTAGAGAAAAGAGATATCCATTAAGAATCATCATAAGAAATGGAGCAGAAGTTCCTTTCGACACTAAGAATATGGAAGTTATTGAAGCTGAGGTCACAAACCCCGAATCCCTAAAAGGTGAACTTGACGAAACAGACGTGGTAATCAGTACGGTAGGTATAACCAGGCAAAATGATGGATTCACTTACATGGATGTAGATTATCAGGCAAATAGTAATCTCCTGCAAGAGGCAAATAAAGCAGGTGTAAAGAAATTTGTCTATGTATCCGCCTTTAATGCTGATAGAATCAAACATTTAAAGATGGCTGCAGCTAAAGAAAAATTCGTTGATGAATTAAAGTATAGTGGAATGGATTATTGTATCATCCGGCCAAATGGTTTCTTCTCGGATATGACCGAATTCCTGAAGATGGCAATAAAGGGAAAGGCTGAATTATTTGGAGATGGAAATTACAAGATGAATCCAATACATGGCGAAGACCTGGCTGAAATATGTGTTAATGCGATCGAGTCAAATGATAACACCATCGAAATTGGCGGTCCGGAAGTGTTTACTCATAATGAAATTGTGAAACTGGCAGCTAACATTATTGGCAAAGAGGTGAAGATAAGTTACATGCCTGAGTGGGTTCGCAGAATGATCTTATGGTCTGCCAGAACTTTTACCTCCACTAAAAAATATGGGCCAATGGAGTTCTTCTTTACCGTTCTGGCGATGGATATGGTGGCCCCAGCGTATGGGAAACATACATTATCAGATTATTTCAATGAAATGAAAACAAAAATCTAGAAATCATGAAAATCGCCTATTATTTGTACAACGCATTTATCATCGAATGGGATGATAAAAAAATAGCAATCGATCCAGGAGCAGTATTTGCCTACTGGTTCAGATTTCCCACACTTATTCCGGAAGAAGAATGGAAGGATGTCACACATATTTTTGTAACGCATGGCGACCCTGACCATTATGTGTATGCAGATAAAGTTGCTGATATATCTGGTGCCCCCATTATCTTTAATAAGACGATGGTGAAGCAGGCTGATGGACAGTCGCTAATGGTCGGCCCCAGAAGTAAAGGATTGGTTTGGGATACACCTGTTTCCAAATATCACACCCTGTCCGTTGATGATACCATCGAGGTGGATGGAATGATGATTACAGGAATAAAAACTACACATGGTCCTTTATCAGTTAAAATAGGTCCGATTAAAAAGACAGAATACCCGGAGAAGAATCCGCGAGTTGGTTGGGGCTCAATTGGATTCAAAATTACCTACAAAGGAAAAACCATTGTCAATTTGGGAGATTCATTTCTTGAAGCTGAGGAATGGAAGAAAATTAAGAATCCTGATGTTTTGATGATACCAATTGGTGGTGGAGAGATGGACAATACAATGGATGAGTATGAAGCCCTGGAGGCTATTAAAATAATCCAACCGAAACTGGTTATTCCAATGCACTACGACTTACCAGTGCTCTTTACCAGACATTATGGATCCGTGGATGAATCATTGTTTAAAAGCGAAACTGAGAAACTGGGAGCGCAATGTAAAATTCTTAAAAAAGGTGAGCATTCAATAGTATAGTTACATTAATTATAAAAACAAGAATCATGAAACCAAACAATAACGGAGCACAACAAGAAACAGTTTTGATAACTGGAGCATCAACCGGGATAGGTTTTTCCACGGCAATTTATTTAGACAATCTAGGATATAAAGTATATGCCGGAGTCAGAAAAGATAAGGATAAAGAGAATTTGATTGCAAATTCCAATAATGGCTTAACCCCGGTTATGCTGGATGTTTGTGACAGGGGTTCAATAGAAAATACATTTGCCATAATAAATGAAAATTTCAACGGAGAGACCTTTTCACCTTGATTAATAATGCGGGCCTTTCAATTAATGGCCCTTTAGAGTTATTGGAGTATTCCGATATTAAAGAAAGTAATTGATGTAAACCTTACCGGTTTACTAATGGTTACAAAAACTTTTTTACCCCTGATCAGGAAAAACATGGGAAGGATAATAAACATAAGTTCAGGGCATGGGCTGTTGGCTATTCCTGACAAAACTGTATATGCCGCATCTAAATTCGGAGTGCAGGCGCTTAGCGATTCCCTGAGAGTTGAATTAAAACCATTTGGGGTAAATGTAGCGAGCATAATTGTCGGTAAAGTAAATACCAGTGTTCTGGGCAAAATTCTGGATGATCGGAAAAAAATGATTTCAAATGCTGATCCTGAGGTTTATGAGCTTTATAAAACTTTGATTGAATACTTTGACAAGGAGGTAAAAGATATCCCTGGAATTGAGGCAATTAAAGTATCTGAAACAATTCATAAAGCAATGTCAGATCGGAATCCAAAAGATAAATACTTAATAGGCCCGGGAGCTAAGAAGATGAGTTTTTTAAGAAAGTTTCCTGCAAAAACCCAGGGATAAAATGTTAGCTAAAGCAATCTACAAATGATGCAATCGGGCTTGGAGCTATCATGACATAGTGGTTCGAGGAAATGGCCTTTACATACAGGGGATCGAATACCATCTATACCAGAATGAACCATCTATCCCATCTTCTTCTCCATTCATCACAAAATTTCTCTTTGTATTACAGAAACATCACTAATCGAAAACATATCCATAAACTTGGATAAAAGAAACAAAACCACTAAAGCAACGACTATGAAACGGCAAGTACTTAGAAGACGGTTATCGTATATTTTATTTTTCATATTCCCGGCCACATTTGTCTACTTTTCACCCTATGTGATCATTGATGCGGGTACAAAGGGAATCATTTGCGGCAGCTTTTTTATGTTCATACTTCTCTTTATCGGATCCTTATTCCTTGGAAGAGCTTTCTGTTCATGGGGGTGTGCTTTAGGAGGTGCCCAAGAGATCCTGTCTCCCCTCAAGAAAAAGTTTGCCATAAAAGGAAGACATATCAAGTGGTTCATCTGGACTCCCTGGATAATTGCAATCATACTTGTGGCATTACGTGCGGGCGGTTATCATGAAATAGATCCTTTCTTCCGCACCACCCATGGGTTTTCACTTGGAAGCATATATACAGCCATCGCCTATATGTCAGTACTATTTCTGGTAATTGTACTAAATTTTACTGTGGGTAAAAGGTCTTTCTGCCGGCACATTTGCTGGATCGCTCCCTTTATGATACTGGGCAGAAAGATTCAAAACCTTCTGAAAACACCCTCTCTTAAATTAGTGAGGACGGAGAATGCCTGCGTGAACTGTCACCGGTGTACCAAAAATTGTCTGATGGGACTCGATGTGGAGGAGATGATCATGAATCAAAAAATGGAAAATTCAGAATGTATTCTCTGTGGGACCTGTGCAGATGTTTGTAACAAAGACTGTATAAAACTGAAGTTCACGTCAACCGGATTGAAAAAATCCAGCGCTGCATAAGAAAATATATACTTGAAAAATAGAAATCATGAAAAATCAGGAAGCTTACACAAATGCTAAAAAGAAGGTTGAAGCCCGGATGGGTTTCCACACACACCTGGCTGTCTACCTCCTGGTAATTTCCTTGCTCACCATCCTTAATCTAACGGTTGCCGGTGATTATTTCTGGGCCATGTGGCCGATGATCGGATGGGGATCAGGCGTGATCGTTCATGGGCTTTTCACTTTTGTTTTCGATTCTCAATCCTCTTTGAAAGAGCGACTGATCGAAAGAGAAATTCAGAAAAGAAATGCCCAAAATATATAGTAATTTAATGCATTATTCCTTACCCCAAATCTATATTAAGATGAAAACGAGTATCATTTATAACAGCCATTCTGGAACCACCAAGGCCTATGCAGAGGAAATCGGAAATTTTCTTTCCGGCAATGGGATCGAATGCAGGATATCCTCCATCGATGACTACGATAAAGAATATCTTTTGTCCTCTGACCTGGTTATGCTGGGATGCTGGACAAACGGATTGATGATATTTGCACAACACCCGGACAAGGCATGGAAAAAGTTTGTGGAAGAAATGCCTGACATCAGAAAAAAAACACTTGCCCTGTTTACTACTTATAAAATTGCCACAGGGAGTATGTTCAGGAAGATGGAAAAAATACTCTCAGACAAATCCGATCGGCCTAAAGCGATATTGAAATCAAGAAGTAAGGAGCTGACTGAAGAGAACAGATCAACTCTCGAGGTTTTGATCAATACTTGAAACTCCAAAAGACGCCCATAGCTCCCATACACACTTCCTGGCTTAGCCAGGCAACGAGGAAAAAAAAGGTACAAAATGAAAATTATAGCCATCTGTGGAAGCCCACGCAAAGGGAACAGCTACAAAGCACTGACCACCATAAGGGAGGTATTTCCCCTGATTGACTTCGAGATCCTCCATCTGATTGACCTGGATTTCAAACCATGCAAGGGCTGCTACACCTGTGTGCTGAAGGGAGAATCCAAATGTCCCCTGAAAGATGACAGGGACAAGATCCTCGAAAAAATTGCCGAAGCTGACGGGCTAATCCTGGCATCTCCGGTATATTCCCATATGGTTTCTGCACTAATAAAGAACCTCTTTGAAAGGCTTGGATATATGGCACACAGACCCCTTTTCTTCCATAAATTCGCCATGTCCATGGTCACCTGTTCAGGGTATGGGGCTGAATCTGCCCTTGCCTATATGGATAAGATGCTCGGTGTATACGGTTTTAACCTGGCACCATCACTGGAACTCCAGGTCCATCCGGGGAAAGTTAAGGAAAGTACCTTAAACCGGGAAAAAAGTACTCAGGCCGTCGAAGCCCTCATTGATAAGATCAAAACAGGAAAACGTGACCAACCGTCCATTGGCATGATGGTGCCGTTCATGATTTTCAAATACGTATCCAAGCTGGACAAGGACCTGATGGCGGCAGATTTCGAATATTACAAGGACAAGGGGGATTACTACTACGATGTAAAAATTCCGTTTTACAAGAAGTTCATAGCAAAACGAGTCAGCGATAAAATCATCAGCCAGTTTGACTGATTATTGGATAACCTTCAGAATTCAAAATATTATGCCAGCCAGTTTTAGAAAAATTCCTCCCGTTTGCCTTGGGATTTCAATAGTAAGATTGATCTTTGGCAGATTACGTTTGCCGAAAACCTATGTGGGACATATCATAAGAATGGAAGATGGAGAGCAATACAGCGTGTTCCGCCATATACAAATATACCCGGAAAAAGATGTTGACGCACCCGTTACTTTCATAGTAAGTTTTAAATTTTCCCGCTTTTCCTATAATGCAAACAGGATCATCTCCATCATCCCAATGCTTTTAATCACCGGATTTCCAGGGTTTCAAACAAAGATGTATGGAGTGAACATGGAAAACGGATACTGGCAGGGGATGTATCAATGGGAGTCAGAGCAAGCCTTGGAAGACTATATGCTATCCTTGGTTTACAGAATGATGAACAGGCGCGCTATTAATGATTCAATCAGTTCAAAGAAATTCCCTCGCATGAAGCTTTTAAGTTTTGTTGAAATCAATAAATCTTAAAAAATGCCCTATTCACAAATGCTCAGAGAACTTTTTCCGGAAATCACCCTGCATGCGGAAGATCTTCTGCTGCTTGAGAGTTTTCAGATCAAGTACTTGCCTGACAGGGTGGCCGCCAAAGAATTTGCAACCCTTCTCAATGAATATCCTGTCGTACACCGGTTCCTGGCAAATAAGTACCCTCCCATCGGTGGCTTTCTTGCCGGACTGTTGCAGGAACACAAACCTGCCGCTGATATCCATCAGATCACAGACCATTGCCAGGAAGCCCTGTGGGAAATTGCGGATCTGATCCTGTACAATAAATACCCGGAACTTTACGATCGCAATAGCCAGATCCAGTGGGACATCAGCGAGATTTTTTCAATCACCTCCCTGGAAGGAAAAATTGTGGCTGACGTGGGAGCCGGTTCCGGCAGGATTGCCTTTCTGGTTGCCCGGCATGCCCAGGCTGTATTCGCAGTGGAACCCCTGAACAGTTTTCGCTCATTCATGAAGGAGAAAGCAGCGAAACTGGATGTGCAAAACCTGTTTGTTATGGATGGAACGCTGGACTGCATAGCTCTGCCAGATGATTCACTGGACGTGTTGATCACCTCCAATGCTATTGGCTGGAAGCTAGACGCAGAGCTAAAGGAGATTGAGCGGGTGGTGAAACCCGGTGGACATGCCATTCATCTCCTTCATGCAGAATCCAGGCATGAATTTTCATTTAAGGAAACACTGACTTCTGAACCCTGGAAATATCATTTTACCGGGGATCTGGTTGAGAACGTTATCAAGATGAAGTACTATAAGGAAGTTATATGACAGTATAAAGCTTTACAGTGAAGCTGGCCTGGAAGCTACAATATAGTAATAGTAAGATTGGCTATTTTTGTAACACGAGTCCTAATTTCCCATAAACCGATAATGAATATGCAACAAACCATCCAAATATCCACCCCCGCCCACAACGGCCTCTACGACATCACCCGGCAGGTGGAGGCCATCGTGGCTGAATCCGGCGTGCAGACCGGCCTGGTCAATGTCTATGTCCAGGGGGCTACGGCAGGGATAATGATACAGGAGAACTGGGATCAGTCAGTGCAGAATGATGTGGTCAGCCTCCTGAATAAGCTTATCCCCCACGGGGTCTGGGAGCACGATGCCCAGGATGACAACGGGGATTCCCACCTAAAAGCCGGCATTGTCGGTCCTTCGGAAACCATCCCCATTGTCGATGGGAAAATGGGACTATCCACCTGGCAGAATATTTTTCTGTGTGAGTTTGATGGTCCCCGCAGCAAGCGCAGCATCGTTGTCTCCATTCTGAGGAGCGGTTCCTGAGTCCGGCGATCCAATTAATGCTATTCAGCCTACTGCTTTCCTGCATAACGGTGCATGGCTGAGGCGGCCCACAATACAGCTGCCTGTCCATGGAAATTCCCATCGGTCTTAGGCCGGTTCAGGTAGTGCTTTTTGTTGCTTTTGGCATTGGTGCCAATGCACACATTCCTCACTTCCCCTTTTTCATTTACGTATGTGGCCAGTGCATTCCCAACCTCTGTTTATTACAGATTGATAACCCTCTTTTGGGATCCAGCCATGATGCACTCCGGAGATGAAACCATATAGGAACATCCCCGTGCTGGATGATTCGGGGAAACTCTGCAGGGTCGTCTATCAACTGGTGCCACATGCCGTCTTCACCCTGGTAGGAAGCCAGGGTCTGCATCATGCGGCAGTAGGCATGCAGGAGGGCGGCATGATGTTTATGGCTTTCAGGCAAAACCAGCAGGATTTCGGTCAGGGCTGCGATGGCCCAACCGTTGCCCCGGCCCCAGAAGAATGGTGCATCCTCACGGTGATGGAATAATCCATTATCCCGCTGAAGCTCATCGCAGTACACCTTAAGGAACAGGGCAGCCCTGTCCAGGTACATTCTGTCGCCGGTGGCCTTAAAAGCCTGGACCTGCAAGAGACCCCACCATGTACATATCATCCACCCAGAAACGGGCAAGGCTGGTCAGCCCGTCTTTCCTGACCTGTTCATATTCATGATCAGCCAGGTCCAGTCCCATATCCAGATACTTTTCTTTCCCTGTCTGTCTGTACATTTCAAGGGGCCATATCCCAAAGACATTATAATCCACATGCCCCCTGTGGGCTTTCCGTTTCCCCTTTTCATATGGCGAATAACCCTCTTCCACCTGACTGGTGATTTCGTCATTCCCCGTGGCATCAGCAAAGATCAGGGCCCCATAGTAGGTGCAGGCTTTCTGATACCTCCAGCCAAAATACCGGTCCACAATGTTGGCCGCCACACGTTTCCCGATTATCTCAGGGTCTTTGATCACGGGCGGACCTACGCCGGAGGCAGATGTTTGAGCAAGGACATTGCTTGCAGCCAGGAGGGAGAAAAGTGCAATTTGGTGAATGCCTGCTATCATGGTTTGGTTAAAATTTGCGAATCATATTGTCAAAATCCAGCAAAAGACTTTCGCCGTTCAGGGAAAAAGTAAAGGTCTTATCCTTTTTATTTCCCTGCACATAGGGCGAATTGTATCGAGGATACTGTGTGTTTATCACCTTGCCGTTGACCCTGAAATTTTTACCGTACTCCAGTTCGTAAAGGATCTGATTGGATCTATATTCCAGGGAAAGGCTTTGCGGATCAAAATTCACCGGATTGTTCCGGATGCGGCTGACAAATTCTTCAAAACTGCGATCCTTAGATTTTGAGCCGGCTTCAGTAATCCAGAAACTTTGCTTCCCATACTGGATCAAGTCGTCCCTGGCTTCATCCCGCCATTCGAATGCACCGGCCCCGATAAAGGCACAATAGATATCGCCCAGTTTCCCAAAGGCATATGGGCCCTCGATAAACGCAGTATCAAAGTCGTAAGACGGGAAATAAGCCCTTGTATAATCCAGCAGGGCAGACTCCATCATTCCTTTTTTCTTTGGGATATTGTAAATGCTCAGGTTTATATTCCTGTCCTGGACGCTGTGCGGGAAATGCCCGTATCCCACCCAATAATTAGGTGATTGGCGCTTCACATCTTTTTCCAGGGCGGGATGGAGTGTGAAAAATACTGAACTGCTTTCCGGATATTCATGCCAAAAACATGTTGCTGGTCGCCATAATCTCCTACCTGGTGGCTCCTGGACCGTATACATGGAATAATCCGCTGGTTCTATAGGTATAGGTATTTCCTTTCTGAATGGCTACCCCATTTGTCTGGGGATTGATGATCCGGACCAAGGTTGGTTCCAGATGTAGCCAGTGCAGTAATTTATAATTCAAGATCTTAAAATCTCTCAGCGAGTAATTGGTAAACATATTGCAGTTCCGGATGTGGGCCAGGGAGTTCCGAACCACCTCCGGGTTTGTAAATGATTCCATTCCCCACTGCATCATCATGCTGCGGTTATCAGTTCCATAATAACCTTCACCTTTGAGCTCCGTAAGATCCAGGCCATTGCTTTGCCTGATGATGACCGTGGAGCTGTCAAGGGCAATTTCTCTCGAGCACAGGGGGAAGTTCATAATTGGTGGTGCGCATCATTCCATACATCATGTGAGGTCCTATCTCTTCTCCATTGCCCCACAGATAGTTGGTCAGACCACTGAATTCAGCGGCCTCCCTGCCTATCCTGTTTCTCTTGTAGGCACGGCCGCTGACTGAGGAAAACATGGTTCCCATACTCTGGGAAGCCACATCATAGAACAGCAGATCCATGATGATCTGGCTCTTCCGGACCAGTTCTTCGTCCTCGGCAAAATCGATCAGGTTGATCAGGGCGGCAATGTCTTCCTTGTAATATACACTGGAATAATATTCGATAAACCCATAGTCCCAGCGCATCTTCAACCAGTCCAGTGCACGCTCCCTGGCCTTTTCCATATGCTGCCTGCCGGTCAGACCGCTGCTTGGGAAAAGGGTATCCGGGATATTTTTGTCCCACCAGGTATTCAGCAGAGGCAAAAAGGATCTGGTGATTTTCACTCCAGTAGCACATGGAATTTTCCCCGGGCTCATCCCACCAGTAGCGGAAGTTGAACAGCACATTCTTCAATCTCTGTCAGGTGTCTCTTCAGGGATCCTGTCTCCGAATTCATACAGAATCCGAACCAGGTTAACCAGCCTGAAATCGGAGCAGTCATATTCACTCCGGATATATTCAAGCGTTCCGGTGAGCCTTCCCCAGTCGATCCGGTGCTGAATCATTGACCAGTGCAAAGTAGAGTTCATTCTGCAGGGTGGCAATCTCCTGTTCGGGTCGTTCACGGGTAGCTTTCATATCTTGAGTTGCGTATGAAATCAAGGACCACCGTAGTGATCATGAAAAGCAACAGCAATAGAAGTGCATGCCAGAATTTGATATTTTCGTTTCATTTAGCAAAATTATTAAATATTCCAGGGTGCTTACATATTGAATTTAAACCATTCGCTTCCGGGTCCGGCATACATAAAGGTGAAACGGAAGGCGATCCAGGATACCATGGGAATCCGGATCTCCAGGAAGGTCCCGAAGGAAAATTTCTGTCTTGCTGCCCAGGAGATCACGGCAGGTGTCTGCACCGTTCCCCCAGTTCAGAAAATATGCGTTTTCCAGGGATAACCACTTGTAATTCAGCCAGGTAAAGTGGTGCCCGCATAGGCAGAGTAGTAGGTCTTCCCGTATATCTCACCCAACCTGAGTCCAATCACATCCCTTGGACCCTTGATAAAGCGATATTGATCATCGGCCGTGGTATAGCCGGTTCTGAGTTCGGTGCTGATTTGGAACAATGGAGAAAATGTCCTGTGGTATTCCCCTTTCAAATTGAACTCATGATGGTTTCTGGTTCCCTCAGGCCGGCGAACAGATCATAGGAGGCAAGAACTGAGTAGCCGTTTTTCCGGTGACGTTGCCTGTCGACTGTCCCGATAGACTCAGCCACCTGAATATTAAGAAATCGATAGGTTGCGTCGTTCACATGAACCCCCAGGTCCAGATCTTCCTGGCTTAGAAGAGTTGAGTCATATACATCGTTCATGAAGCGCAGGGTCAGGTCCGGAGAAAAACGGTATTTATAATCAAGGTGCCAGGGATTGCCGATCACTGGTATAGATGTCCAGTTTGTGATAGGGGGCTATCATCCTGGCCTCGTACTCGGCTTCTTTGTTACCATCCACTTCGGTGATCACCCGGTCATAGAATATTTTGGTATCCAGTCCCACTTTGGTGCCCAATTCCACCGTCATATTCTTGTACATGAGCTGCCGGGGTAGTTTAAACCGGAAATCCCAGGTTGCCCCGGTGGGTTTTTTATCCCAGACAATTTTCAGTTCACTGTTGCTACCCAGGAAGTTCTCATCACCAATTCCCAGCCGGTAATTGAAGTCGTTCTCACTGCTGTGATCAATGGTCAGCACCGGGTATATCTGCAGGGCATCCAGGGCTTCTATCTCCAGGACATTCCCATCGGGTCCTTCATGAATGGTATATGCTACATTTGCAAAATTCCCGATGTTCCACACCTTGTTCATGGATGTATCTATCTCTCCGTAACTCACCACGTCTCCTTCTTCAAAAAGGAGCTCATTCAGGATGATCCGGTCCCAGGTCATCCAGTTTCTCCTGATTTTTATCCTGTCAATTTTTAGGGAATCGGACGGAAGCGGGTTGGCGGAATCTGATACCTGGGCACTGATTACAAAACCGGACAGGAGAAGCAGCATGAATGAAATAATCAGGGATATATTTTTCCTGTACATACAACAAAATAATGCGCAAGATAGCCAATTGCATCCATCCTATTATCTGTAGAAGCCTGCCCAGCATGAGAAACCGAAGGGAATGTACCAGGTAGGGGGTCCGGTGGCCTGGTTCATTTGATAAAATCAATATTTCGCCTCAAACCTTTGAATTTTGCCCTTTTAACAGGCGATCCCTCGAAAATCCTGTCAAACTGCTCCTCATTCAGGTCCATCCATTCCTGCCGGTTCATCTCCAGGAGCCCCGGACGCGGGTCAAGCCAGGGTTCTGAATGGGGGTGGGCATTATTGTTCCAGGGACAAACATCCTGGCAAATATCGCATCCGAAGGCCCAGTTCTGCATCCGACCCTGGAATTCCTCAGGAAGCCGGTCTTCACGGTTCTCAATAGTCTGGTAGGAAATGCAACGGGATGCATCAACCACCTTTCCCGGCAGTATGGCTTTTGTGGGACAGGCATCCACACATCGTGTGCAGTCCCCGCAGTAATCCTTCATGGGATTATCAGGTTCCAATTCCATGTCGGTGATGATCACACCGATAAAAAACCAGGATCCGTATTTTCTGTTCAGGAGCAGGGAATGCTTCCCTATCCAGCCCAAACCCGCCAGTCTTCCCCATGCCCTTTCCAGGACGGGTGCGGAGTCGACGAATACCCTTCCCGAATGAACCCCGATATGTTCCTTCATGAAGGCATGCAGGCTTTTCAGTTTTTTTCTCAGGATGCGGTGGTAATCTTTCCCATAGGCATATTTGGAAATGCGGGGGGCTGAATCATCATGCTGCTTCTCACTGTTATAATAATTTTGCAATACCAGTACAAGAGACCGGGCACCATCCACCAGCTTACGTGGATCAACCCGCTTCTTAAAATGGTTTTCCATATACCCCATGGAACCCTGGTATCCCTTATCGAGCCAGTCCCTCATCCTCGATGCATCCTCCACCAGATGATCAGCCCGGGCTATTCCGGCCTGCAGGAATCCCAGTTCCAACGCCTTCTCCTTGATCTTTCGGCTATTTTCGGGTGGGTTTTCCAAAGCAGGGGAGGAATTTTAGAGCAGTCCCAGTTCCAGTTTCGCTTCGTCGGTCAGGTTGGACTCATCCCAGGGGGGATCAAAGGTGAGCTTGAGATTGACTGATTTTACGCCTTCAGTGGCTTCAACCTTATGCTGAACCTCAGCGATGATGTCATCTGCAATAGGGCAATTCGGGGTGGTGAGGGTCATCCGTATTTTGGCGTTGTTTTCATCATCCACATCTATCTCGTAGATCAGTCCCAGGTCATAAATATTCACCGGGATCTCGGGATCATAAATGCTTTTCAGTGTATTTATGATGGCATCTTCCACCTGCAGGAATTCATTGTCTTTCTCCATAACTTGTATCTTTATCTGCACCCATCAGGAATACCTCCAGCAGTGCATAATTGTCATTGTTGGGCCATTTTAGTCTTGTATGCCAGGGCATATAATTTCATCTGTTTCACCATTGAGAGCAGTCCGTTTGACCGGGTGGGGGAAAGGTTTTCCCGCAGGCCGATCCGGTCTATAAAGAACAGGTCTGTATCCATGATCTCTGCCGGGTCCCTGTCAGAGAGAACACGGATAAGGAGGGAAACAATACCCTTGGTAATAATGGCATCTGAATCTGCTGTAAACCTGATTTTCCCGTCCACCAGGTCAGCCCTCAGCCATACTTTTGACTGGCAGCCATTGATCAGGTATTCACCGGTTTTATACTTGGGATCCAGGACGGGCAGATCATTGCTGAGCTCGATAAGGAAATTGTATTTATCCAGCCAGTCTTCGAAAACCTCGAATTCTGCAATGATCTCTTCCTGTATTTCATTCATGTTCATCGTTACTGTAATTTGATGTAAAGATAATCAATGGATCTATCCGAACATATCACGGACACGGTGAAGCCCGGCAAAAAGCCTGTCAATCTCCTCTCTTGTGTTGTAAAATGCCATGGAGGCCCGCAGGGTACCCGTGATCTTAAAATGATCCATGACCGGCTGCGTGCAATGGGTGCCCGTACGTACAGCAATGCCCAGCTTATCGAGCACCATCCCGGCATCATAGGGGTGGATGCCATCGATCAGAAAAGACAGGATACTGATCTTTCTGGCGGCAGTACCATAGATCTCCAGTCCGGGTACCGTCATCAGCTTCATGGTGGCATATTCAAGCAGGGATCTTTCATACTCCCTGATCCTTTCCAGTCCTATCCCGTTGATATAGTCCAACGCTGCTGCCAGTCCCGCTGCCCCTATATAATTCATAGTGCCTGCTTCAAATTTAAAGGGCAACTGGTTGTAGGTGGTTTTTTCAAAAGAAACACAATCAACCATATCTCCCCCTCCCTGGTATGGGGGCAGGTCATACATTAGTTTTTCCTTGCCATACAGTACTCCGATCCCGTTAGGACCATAGACCTTATGTCCGGAAAAGGCATAAAAATCAGCATCCAGGTCCTGGACATCTATGCTCTCATGGGGTATTGCCTGTGCCCCGTCTACAAGTACTGGAACTTTGAATTTATGCGCCAGCCTGATGATCTCCTTAACCGGGTTGATGGTCCCGAGTGAATTGGAAATATGGGTGACGGCAACGATCCTGGTCTTGTCAGACAATAATTTTTTGAATTCAGCCATCTCCAGTTCTCCCTTTTCATTAAATGGGACTACCTTCAATCTGGCACCCTTTCGTTCGCAAACCATCTGCCACGGAACGATGTTGGAGTGGTGTTCCATCTCGGTGAGGATCACTTCGTACCCGGTCCCAGATGTACTTTTCCCCGAAACTGAATGCCAGTGCATTTATGGACCCGGTTGTGCCACTGGTAAAGATAACCTCGCTGGTAGATGCCGCATTGATGTATTTCCTGACCTTTTCCCTTGCTTTTTCGTAGGTCTCGGTAGAACGTTCACTCAGGAAATGGACCCCCCGGTGAATACTCGCGTTCTCTTCCTGATAGTACCGATTTACTGTTTCAATAACCTGCCTGGGTTTCTGGGTAGTGGCCCCGTTATCAAAATAGACGATGGGGTGCCCGTGTACTTTCTGGGAAAGCAATGGGAAATCGGATCTTATCTTATCAACTTCAAACTCCATTCAACAGCACATTAATCTGGGATGGGAATGTCACCGCAGGCCATGGAACAATTGTTACAGCGGGACAGCTCACCCCTGAGCCTTTTGTTTACCAGGTGGTTGATCCTGTCCTTCAAGGGTATGACCTGGATCTTTTCAATGACCTCGTGGGCGAAGGCATATAACATCAGCAGTCTGGCTTCCTGCCTGGGTATACCCCGGGCCTGCATGTAAAACAGTGCATTTTCATCAAGCTGTCCGGTCGTTGCGCCATGGGAACAACGTACATCATCTGCATAAATCTCAAGCTGGGGTTTTGAGTTCATCCTGGCCTCGTCAGACATGAGTATAGTGTTATTGGTCTGATAGGCCAGGGTTTTCTGGGCATCCGGCCTGACCAGGATACGTCCGTTGAAGGCACCGGTGGACTGTTCATCGAGGATACCCTTAAAAAGCTGGGTACTTGTACAGTTGGGTTTGGCGTGGTCGATGTTTACATAATTGTCAATATGCTGGTTCTTATCAGACATGAACAGACCATAGGTCTCATTGTTACATCCGGGGGCATTCAGCAGGACATTGGTATTGTTCCGTATCAATCCGCCATGCAAAGTGATGGTATTAGATCTTACTGCACTGTCAGCCTCCTGATGGATGAACAGGTTGGTCAGCAGGTTGGAGTTCAGGTGCTCATTCTGTATCCGGGAATAATGGAAACTGGCCCCGTTTCCGGCATATATCTCTGTAACAGAATTCGTCAGAAACCGGAAAGGAGAAAGGGTATGGTCACATACGATGACCTCGGCACTGGCATTTTCTTCCATGATAAACATGTTCCTGTAATGCAGCATGGTATCGACCCCGGTCATGGGCAGGTGTACCACCTGTACGGGATCCTCCAGGACCTGGCCTCTGGGGACATAAATAAACAGACCGTCAATGGCAAAGGCTGTATTAAGGGCTACCAGGGAATCTTTTTTGATCCCGGCATGTTTGCCATAATGTTCCCTGATAAGTTCGGGATATTTCCTTAGGGCCGCAGCGAAGCTTCCGATAATGATCCCGTTGTCCATTTCGGTCAGGGCTGTGCCATTCACCTTGTAGAATCCGTTCAGGATAATTTCCAGCCGGGTCTGTAGATTCGGCACATCACAGTTGAAGATGTCCTCCACCCTGAAATCAACATTGCTGGGTTGGAGCTGCATGGTATAGCGGGGTTCGAATAACTTTTGCAGGGAGGTATATTTATATAGCTCGTCTTTCCTGTCCGGCAGTCCGGTCAATCCAAATTCATGAATGGCCTCCTCCCTGATGTTCATCATGAATGAAGGGGATGCCTTTTCAAGCAGATCCTCCTTGGCTTTGAACAATTCGATATATTCCTGGCTTGTAGTCATGATGCTTATCTATCTTCCTGCTTCCTCCTTGATCCAGTCATATCCTTTCTCTTCCAGTTCCAGGGCCAGTTCTTTTCCGCTTGATTTTACAATACGGCCATTATAAAGGACATGGACAAAATCTGGTACGATATAATCAAGCAATCGCTGGTAATGGGTGATGACTATGGTTGCATTATCTTTGTTTTTCAGCGTGTTGACACCGTTGGCCACAATCTTCAGGGCGTCGATATCCAGTCCGCTGTCAGTCTCATCCAGGATGGCCAGTTTGGGTTCAAGCAGGGCCATCTGGAAAATCTCATTTTTCTTCTTTTCCCCCCCTGAGAATCCTTCGTTTACCGAACGGTTGGTCAGCTGGGAATCAAATTCAACCAGTTCTTTCTTTTCCCGCATATACTTCAGGAAATCACCGGCAGAAAGCGGTTCCAGTCCGTTATACAGGCGGTGCTCATTGACGGCTGTTTTCATAAAACTGACCATGCTGACACCGGGGATCTCCACCGGGTACTGAAAGCCAAGGAAGATACCCTTTTTGGCCCTTTCCTCAGGATCCATTTCCAGGAGATTTTCGCCCAGGTATATTAATGGAACCATGGGTGATATCCATCAGGTCCCTTCCTGCGATGGCAGTGGCCAATGTGCTTTTCCCGGAACCGTTGGGCCCCATGATGGCATGTACCTCTCCTGCCTTCACCTCAAGGTTGATCCCGGAAAGGATCTCCTTTTCTGCAACATTTACTTTCAGGTCTTTTATTGATAACATAATATGCTTAAATTTTTAATCAACCAACAGATCCCTCCAGGCTGATCTGTAATAATTTCTGTGCCTCAACGGCAAATTCCATGGGAAGTTTATTCAATACCTCTTTGGCATAACCGTTCACGATCAAGCTGATGGCCTTCTCGGTGTCAATGCCCCGCTGGTTACAGTAAAAGATCTGGTCTTCACTGATCTTGGAGGTAGTTGCTTCATGTTCTACAATAGCTGTGCTGTTGTCAGCCTCAATATAGGGGAATGTGTGTGCTCCGCATTTATCTCCCAGCAGCAGTGAATCACACTGGGAAAAATTCCGGGCATTCTCCGCATTCTTCAGTATGCGTACCAGTCCCCTGTAAGAATTCTGGCTCTTTCCGGCTGATATACCTTTGGAAATTATGGTACTGCGAGTGTTCCGGCCAATATGCGTCATCTTGGTGCCTGTGTCGGCCTGCTGCATATTATTGGTGACTGCCACGGAATAAAATTCACCAATGGAATTATGACCCTTAAGAATACAGCTGGGATATTTCCAGGTAACGGCTGAGCCGGTTTCTACCTGGGTCCATGAGATCTTAGAATTATCTCCCTTACAGATCCCCCTTTTGGTAACAAAATTATAAATCCCGCCTTTGCCGTTTTTATCACCGGGATACCAGTTCTGCACCGTTGCATATTTTACTTCGGCCTTTTCGAGGGCCACGATCTCTACCACAGCAGCATGCAGCTGGTTCTCATCACGCATAGGGGCGGTGCATCCTTCCAGGTAACTCACATAAGCTTCATCATCGGCCACCAGCAGGGTCCTTTCGAACTGGCCCGTATTGGCAGCATTGATCCTGAAGTAGGTGGAAAGCTCCATGGGACAACGGACACCTTTGGGGATATAACAGAAAGAACCGTCTGAGAAAACTGCGGAATTCAGCGCTGCAAAATAATTATCTGTATATGGTACTACCGATCCGAGGTATTTTTTAACCAGATCTGGATGGTTCGTCACCGCCTCACTGAAAGAACAAAAGATAATCCCCAGTTCCGCCAGGGTTTCACTGAATGTGGTTTTAACAGAGACAGAATCCATCACGGCATCAACCGCTACCCCTGTAAGACGTTTTTGTTCATCCAGGGATATGCCCAGCTTGTCAAACGTCTCCCTGAGTTCAGGGTCAAC
This sequence comes from uncultured Bacteroidaceae bacterium, assembly GCA_963767555.1. Taxonomy (GTDB): domain Bacteria; phylum Bacteroidota; class Bacteroidia; order Bacteroidales; family SM23-62; genus SM23-62. The sequence continues at coordinate 19,819 of CAVYEL010000013.1, forward strand.
CTCATCCAGGCTCTCCAGGCTGGCCTTTTGTTTGGGGGCGGCATAATAGATAATATCCTGGTAATCGATTTTCGGAATGATAAGATGCGCCCATTCAGGCATCTTCATCTTCTGCCAATGCTGAAAAGCCTTCAGCCTCCATTCCATCAGCCATTCAGGTTCAGCCTTTTTGGCAGAGATTATCCTGACAGTGTCCTCATTCAGACCTTTCGGTATCGTATCGGTCTCTATGTCAGTATAGAAACCATACTTATATTCATTCTGGGTTACCTCCCTGATTACCTCGTCGTGATTGTTTTCCATATCATCCCTCCGCTTCGGTGTGAATCATCCTCCATCTCTTTATTTAGATTTATTCCAAATAAGGACAAAGATAATTAAAAGTATTAAATTTTGGTGAATTTTGCGACGAATTCGAAGGCTTTCAACACAGATGTATCCCATGACTGATAGGAAGAAAATAACCCCGCTTTCCCAACTTGGTGAGTTTGGCCTGATTGACCGGCTGACCAGGGATATCAAGATAAATCAGGCAAGCACGGTGAAAGGTGTGGGCGATGATGCTGCCGTTCTGGAATACAAGGATAAGAAAATGCTTATCACGACCGATCTGCTCATAGAGGGGATACACTTCAATTTGATTTACACACCATTAAAGCACCTGGGATACAAATCTGTCATCGTCAACCTGTCCGATGTATATGCCATGAACGGTTTTCCCAGGCAGGTGTTGGTATCACTGGCGCTCTCAGCAAAGTTCAGTGTGGAGGCTGTGGAACAATTGTATGAAGGGATAAGGATGGCCTGTGAGAAATATAAGGTTGATCTGGTGGGAGGGGACACTACTAGTTCCCTGACAGGGCTTACCATCAACGTCGTTGCTATAGGGGAGGTGGAAAAGGGGAAATTGACTTACCGTAATACCGCCAGGGTAAATGACCTGATCTGCGTATCCGGTGACCTGGGAGCAGCTTACATGGGATTGCAATTACTGGAAAGGGAAAGGAAAGTATTTAATGAATCAGGAGAGGACATTCAGCCTGACCTGTCAGGGTACGATTATATCCTTGGAAGGCAATTGAAGCCAGAGGCCCGCAGGGATATTGTCGAAGCCCTGGAGGATCATCAGATTGTCCCAAATGCCATGATAGATCTGTCAGACGGACTATCCTCGGACCTGATCCACATTTGCCGTCAATCCGGTCTGGGTTGCCGGATATTCCAGGACAGGATCCCCATAGATGAAGAAACAAACCGGGCTGCCAGTGAAATGAATATCGAACCATTTATTGCCGCCCTGAATGGTGGTGAGGATTATGAGTTATTGTTTACCATCCCGCTCAACCAGCATGAAAAGGTCATGAAGATCAAGGACATTTCAGTGATTGGACACATTACGGAAGTTGAGGCCGGTATGAAGTTTGTTACAGCACAGGGAGGTGAAATAGAACTGCAGGCCCAGGGATGGAACTCATTTGGCAATGAACAATCAGCCTCCGGCATTTAGTCCTTTGATCAGTCCCCTTTTTGATCTCTGCATAAATCCGATAATCTCATCCCGTTCCTCGGTAGGCTTAAAATGCTCTTCAATGTATTCCCTGGCCTGGGTATTATTATAACCTCCGTGGAAGAGGATACGGTAAATATCCTGGATCTCCTGGATCTTCTCATTGGGAAATTTCCTCCTTTTCAACCCGATAGAATTCAATCCCTCGTAAGAAAAAGGATTTCTCCCGGCAGTAATATAGGGGGGGACATCCTTGCCGACTTTGGACCCTCCCTGGATCATGACATGCTTCCCAATCTTGACAAACTGGTGGACCAGGCAGGCCGCACTGACAATGGCCCAGTCATCGACTTCGACTTCTCCGCCCAGGGCGACATTGTTCACCAGGATAACCTGGTCTCCAAGTTTACAATCATGGGCTACATGGACATAAGCCATTAACAGGCAATTATTGCCAATAATGGTTCTGCCCCTGGCCTTTGTACCTTTATTAACAGTGCAACATTCACGGATGATCGTTTGATCACCTATCTCTACCGTGGTATATTCCCCTTCGTACTTCATGTCCTGGGGATTGGCTGAGATGACGCTTCCAGGGAATATGGTACAGTTCTTTCCTATCCTGGTACCATCCATGAGTACGGCATTCGGACCGATCCAGGAACCTTCCCCGATCTCAACATCTCTTCCGATGGTAGCAAACGGTTCAATGGTAACATTGTCGGCAATCCTTGCTTCAGGATGAATATTGGCCTGGACTTGGTTCGGTTTATTCATATTCTTTTACGATCTGGGCCATGAGTTCGCCCTCTGAAACCAGGTTATCTCCAACAAATACCTGTCCGAACATATGTGCAATGCCCCTGCGAATGGGTTCGAGCAGGTCCGCCTTGATAATCAATGTATCCCCGGGGACAACCTTTCCCCTGAACTTTACATTGTTAATTTTCAGGAAATAGGTGGCATAATGCTCCGGGTCAGGGACGGTATTCAATACCAGTATACCACCTACCTGAGCCATTGCTTCGACCTGCAGAACCCCCGGCATGACTGGTTCCTGAGGGAAATGTCCCTGGAAAAAAGGTTCATTGAAAGAAACATTTTTAATCGCTACGACTGTCTTACTATCGCGGTGAAGAACACGGTCCACGAACAAAAAGGGATAGCGGTGAGGCAATAATTTCATTATGCCATTCACATCAAGCACCGCCTTGGTCATATCATAGACCGGCGCTTTTTTTTTCAGCTTATCCTTTTTTATTTTGCTTCTGAGCAGGCGGGCAAACTGATTATTGGCATAATGGCCGGGACGGGTGGCAAGGATCTTTCCCTGAATGGGTTGCCCAACAAGGGCCAGGTCTCCCATAATATCCAACAGCTTATGTCGTGCAGGTTCATTGCTGAAGTTAAGATCGATATTGTTCAGCACCCCCTCTGGCTGTACTTTTACTTTGGGCTTGTTGAATAATTCCGCAAGGCGGTCCAGTTCCCCCTGTGAAACCTTCCGGTCAATGATCACAATGGCATTGTCCAGGTCCCCGCCCTTGATGAGGTTGTTTTTGGCCAGAAATTCCAGTTCATGCAGGAAGACAAATGTTCTGGCGGGTGCAATTTCATCATTGAAATCAGTGATCCTGTCCAGGTTAGCGTACTGGAAACCGAGTACCTTTGAGTTATAGTCAATTTTTACATCGACACTGAATTTTGGATCAGGGTAAGCGATGATCTCTATCCCATGTTCATCATCACGGTATTCTATCTTTTCGGTGATCTGATAGATATTCCTGGGGACCTCCTGGGCTTTGAGTCCGGCTTTAACAATCCCATCTACATATAGTTTTGAACTCCCATCGAGGATGGGGGCCTCGGGTCCGTTCATTTCAATGATTACATTGTCCAGTCCGGATCCAACACAGGCTGCCATCACATGTTCAATGGTGGCAACCTTTACGCCGTTTTCCTCAAGCGTAGTGCCCCTGCTTGTCTCAACCACATTCTCTGCGAGGGCCCTGATTACAGGCCGGTCATTTAAATCAGTCCGGATAATCTGGTAACCATGGTTTTCAGGAGCAGGAGCCAGGGTCAATTTTACATCCACTCCGGTATGCAGTCCCCGGCCACTGAAACTAACAGCTTTATTAATAGTTTTCTGATTCCCAGTCATATTCAATTCAATAACAGATAGAATTTGAACGCCGCAATATACGAAAATTCGGTAAATCTACTCCCTTGGCCTGTGGGGTCAATATGATTATTTGGATTCTTTTAATTCCTTGATATCCTTCTCAAGTTGTATCAAAGTATAACGCATCTCAGGCAATTGTTTGAAAATGGCTGCTGATTTGCGGTATTCCCGAATATCAAATGCAGGTGATCCAAGTACGATCTCTTTTTCCTTTATGCTCCTGTTCACTCCTGCTTGTGCGGCTATGATCGCCCCGTCTCCTATCGTAATATGACCTACCAGGCCTGCCTGAGCGGCGAGGATCACATTTTTCCCTATCTTGGTGGATCCGGCTACCCCGGCTTGTGCAATCACTACGCTGTTATCGCCTATTTCCACATTATGGGCGATCTGAATAAGGTTATCCATTTTAACTCCATTCCCTATCCTGGTGGAACCCATGGTGGCCCTGTCAATGCTAACATTTGATCCGATTTCCACATCATCTCCAATGACTACATTTCCCACCTGAGGTACTTTTCGCCTGGAATCCTTGTCCTGCTCCAGGGCAAATCCAAATCCATCGGAACCGATCACTGTGCCTGCATGAATGATGCAGTTCTTCCCAATCTCGCAATCATCCAATACCTTTACTCCCGGATATAATATTGTATTATCACCTATTTTGACATGGTCACCAATGAAAACCTGCGGATACAATCTGACATTGTCCCCTAATATGGCATCTTCGCCGACGTAGACAAAATCGCCGGCATAAAGGTTTTCACCTGTAATCGCCGAAGAGGCTATGCTGACATTCTCACTGACACCTGTTTTCTTAGGCTTGGACTGTTCATAGAGATCAAGCAGGCTTGCGAATGATTCATAGGCATTTTTTACCCTGATCAATGTAGCTTTTACATCTGTTTCCAGTTCAAGGTCCTCGTTGATAAGGACGATGGTTGCCTCTGTATCATATATGTATTTCTCGTATTTTGGATTGGCCAGGAAGGCCAGGGTCCCGGGTTTCCCTTCTTCGATTTTAGAGACATCATTAACCCTGGCAGCCGAATTTCCTTCGATCTTCCCGTTCAGGAAACCGGCAATTTGTTCTGCGGTAAATTCCATGAGGATTTAAAATTTGATCACAAAAGTAAATAATTAAACACTACACTAAAGCATCTTTCGGATAATACAAAAAATATTTTCTAACGGTTTTTGACAACACTGCAATGTCAAGCATATCAGAGGCTGTGGTAATATCCTTCAATTCCCCATCGTTGTAAAGGATCTGTATCTGCTCATCATCCGAGCTATAGGCATAATTACTGATAGTGCCATCATGCACCAGGTAGCCGATATCCTCATCCTTCAAATGATATATCTGCCTGACACTTTGCCTGATGTTGCTGACGTATTCATCGGGGAAAGGTTCCGCCCGGATTTCAATCCGGGACAGATCCCTGTTCTTGAGTTTTTTACATAGCGTGGACAACACCCGGTCCGGGTGATCCGTCCATACCTTGGCTGAGGCCATGATATCATTGTCGTCCAGTCCCGCAAACATGTCCAGGTTCATGATGACGGTCTCAGAGATCTTCGGATGTCTTTCCGGTTTTTCATCTCCAAAGAAATCCTTCCTTGATACCGGTTGATAAAGGAAATGATGCAGGGGGGGTGTACAAAATAATTCGACGCCCTTTCCGGCCAATTCCCTGGCTCTCTGCAATATGTTGAGCAGTAGTATCTCAGAAGATAGAACAGCCTTGTGCAGGTATACCTGCCAATACATCAACCTTCTCGCTATCAGGAATTTCTCTATGGAATAAATGCCTTTGTGGTCTACCACCAGCTGATCATTCACCACATTCAGCATTCTCACTATACGGTCTGATCCTATCACACCTTCTGTGACCCCGGTAAAGAAACTGTCCCGCTTCAGGTAATCAAGGCGGTCCATATCCAACTGTCCGGTGATCAGTTGATGGAGGAACTGCTTGGGATATTGACCGGTAAAGATCTCTATGGCCATGTCAAGACCTCCCAGAAGTTCTTTATTCAGGGCATGCATGAAAAGGAGAGATAATTCTTCATGATGAATGCCCGGGACAATACTTTCTTCCAGGGCATGGGAAAAGGGACCGTGGCCTATATCGTGTAATAAAATAGCAGAGAGGGTAGCTTCCTCCTCCTCCACACTGATCTCCACTCCTTTTGAACGGAGTACCTGAATGGCCATACCCGTCAGGTGCAGTGACCCCAGGGCATGTTGGAACCTGGTATGGGTGGCTCCCGGGTAAACAAAGTATGTCAGTCCCAGTTGCTTGATCCTTCTAAGTCGCTGAAAATAGGAATGTTCGATTAATTCAAAAAGGCCCTCAAAGGAGATATTGATAAATCCGTATACCGGATCATTAATGATCTTTTTTTTGTTTGTATTTACTCGGCCCACTGGCAAATAAAAGAAAACGAAATTTAGTCATTTATATTGTAATGATCCGGCATATGAATGCTTCATGTATAATATTTTGTATATGTTATTGATTTTTTATATTTTTGCGCCCGGATACGAGATTTGCAATAGGGGACGGGAGTCCCCTATTTTATTGAAATAGCATGGCGGACCAACATATCGTTGAGCATCTATTGGAAGGGATTTTATCCGGGAAGGATATATTCCTGGTCGGTGTTAAAGTTGATAATAACAATAAGATACATGTTTTTATCGACACCCAGGAAGGGATCAGCATTGATCAATGTGTCGGGGTAAGCCGGGAACTGGAAGAAAAATTGGACAGGGAAAAGGAAGACTTTGCACTAGAGGTCTCTTCACCCGGACTGGATTCACCTTTCAGGGTAATTGAGCAGTATCAGAAGAATGTTGGCAGAAAGATCACTCTGGTGAGAACGGATGGTGAAAAACTGGAAGGTATGCTGAAAAAAATAATGGAGAGTGGAATTGTACTTGAAATGGCCAGGGGGAAGAAGGGGCAGCCAAAGGATCCGGAACTCAAGGAGCTGTCTTTTGCGGAGATCAAGTCAGCCAGAGCCAGCATTCAGTTTTAAGGAATAAAATAAAAATAAATACAATTAGCAAAATGGAAGCGCTTAATTTGATTGATACTTTTTCAGAGTTTAAGGAGTTGAAAAATATCGACCGGGCCACCATGATGACGGTACTTGAGGACGTTTTCAGGGGATTACTGGTGAAGAGATTTGAAACGGATGAAAATTTTGATGTTATCATCAATATAGATAAAGGTGATTTTGAGATATGGAGGAACAGGGAAGTAGTAGAGGATGAAAACCTGGAGGATCCGAACCTTCAAATTACACTGTCAGAAGCAAAGAAGATTGATGAGGATTACGAGGCCGGAGAAGAAGTAACTGATGAAGTGAAATTGGGTGATTTTGGGCGCAGGGCTATTCTTTCCCTGCGGCAGAACCTGACCTCCAGGATACTGGATCTTGAAAAGAACAATCTTTACGGAAAATACAAGGAGAGGATAGGAGAAATCGTAACGGGCGAGGTATACCAGGTCTGGAAACGGGAAATACTGGTGCTGGATGATGAGGGCAATGAACTGATCCTTCCAAAATCGGAACAGATCCCTTCAGATTATTTCAGGAAGGGAGATAACATCAGGGCAGTTGTTATCAAGGTGGAAATGAAAAACAATAATCCATTGATCATTCTCTCCCGGACTTCACCCATCTTCCTGGAGCGGCTCTTCGAGCTGGAAGTACCTGAGATCTTTGATGGACTGATCACCATTAAGAAGATTGTCAGGGTTCCCGGAGAAAGGGCAAAAGTAGCCGTTGAATCCTATGATGAGAGAATTGACCCTGTTGGTGCCTGTGTAGGTATGAAGGGATCCCGGATACATGGAATTGTCAGGGAGTTGAAAAATGAAAATATTGATGTAATCAACTTCACTACCAATAGCCAGTTATTTATACAGCGTTCCCTGAGTCCGGCCAAGATCAGCAGTATTAAGATCAATGAAGACAAAAAGGATGCAGAGGTTTACCTCATGCCGAACGAGGTTTCACTGGCCATTGGAAAAGGGGGACTGAACATCCGGCTGGCAAGTCAGTTAACTGGTTACGAGATAGATGTTTACAGGGAGGGTATCCAGGATGATGAAGAAGATGTTAACCTGGAAGAATTTGCAGATGAAATTGAAGGATGGATCATTGATGAGCTAAAATCCATTGGTTGTGATACAGCCAAAAGTGTACTGGATCTTACTACAGAAGATCTTGTTAAAAGAACTGATCTTGAGGAAGAAACCATCCAGGAGGTCATTAAAGTTCTGAATGCAGAATTTGAATAAATCATGTGAATAGTTTTATATTAGCAGATTATTAAAAAGCGTATGGCAGGTAAAGGGACAAGATTAAGCAAGATTGCGCGTGAATTTAACGTCGGGATTTCCACCATCGTGGAATTTCTGAATAAGAAGGGGTATGAGGTTGATCCAAATCCCAATACCAAGGTCACCGAAGAGATTTATGATATCCTGATCGATGAATACAGTGCTGACATCAGTGTGAAGAAAGAATCTGATCTGCTGAGTCTTAAGAACCTCAGGGACAAAAAAGAGACCATCTCTATCAATGATATAGATCAGCAGAAACCTTCACAGGTTGATATAGAAGAGGATCTATTTATCAAGGACCCAACAGCATCCGGGAAGATTGATTTGCCAGAAGCTGAAGAAATTGAAGTTAAGGTAGTCGGAAAGGTAGATCTGGATGCCGTAAGCGGTCGTGGGAAAAAGAAAGTTGAAGTCCCCGAAAAGCCTGCTGAAGAGCCACCCAAGGAAGAAGCACCCGAAAAAGACAAAACAGCGAAGAAAGAAACCAAACCTGTCGAGGAGAAAAAGGCCAAAGAAGCAGATGTTGATGTGAAAGTGGTTGGGAAGATCGATCTGGAGGCCACTAAAAAGAAAACTACAACCAAAGCAAAAACAGCCACAAAGGCTGAACCTGAAGATAAAAAACCTGAAGATAAAGAACCTGAAGCTGAAGCACCTGCCGAAGTTGATGTCCCTGCTGTGGATGAAATTAAGGAGAAAGTAGTGAAGAAAGAAGTTGAGGATGATAATTTCATTAAGACCAGGATCGAAAAGATCACCGGTCCCTCCGTAGTCGGGAAGATTGAACTTCCTCCACCTGAAGACAAGGAAAAGAAGGCAGCGGATAAGGCTGCTCTTAAGAAAAAACGCAAGCGGATTAAGAAGGATACTGAAAGAGTAGGCCTGGTCAATAAGGGAAATAAAGAAACAGTTGATAAGGCTAAAAGCCAGAGGAAACCATCTGCCGTCAAAAAGCGCAGGAAACCCCTTAAACCTGAAGTGAGTGAGGAAGATGTTCAAAAGCAGGTGAAAGAAACACTGGCCAGGCTGACAGACCGGACTAAATCAAAGGGAGCAAAGTACAGGCGGGAAAAGCGGGATGCAGTCAGCCAGAAATTGCAGGAAGAAGCAATCAAGCTGAAGGAAGATAGCAACATCATAAAAGTCACCGAGTTTGTTACTGTGCAGGAGCTGGCCTCGCTGATGGATGTTCTGGCGACAGAAGTAATTGCCAAGTGTATGGAACTGGGACTGTTTGTGTCCATTAACCAGAGGCTGGATGCAGAAACACTTGCCGTCGTATCAGATGAGTTCAACTATAAGATCGAATTTATCAGCGTAGAGGTAGCAGAAGCTATCGCTGAAGACGATGATGATCCCGAAGAACTGGAATCAAGACCCCCCATCGTCACGGTAATGGGACACGTTGACCATGGAAAGACAAAATTGCTGGATTATATCCGGAGTGCCAATGTAGTAGCTGGAGAAGCGGGAGGGATCACGCAGCATATCGGTGCCTACAGTGTACACCTTGATGATGGCAGGCAGATCACTTTTCTGGATACTCCGGGTCACGAGGCCTTTACAGCTATGCGGGCCCGTGGTGCCCAGGCCACTGATATCGTGATCATTGTGGTAGCCGCAGATGATGGGGTTATGCCCCAGACCGTTGAGGCCATCAACCATGCCCAGGCTGCAGGAGTACCCATTGTGTTCGCCATAAACAAGATTGATAAACCCACGGCCAATCCCGAAAAGATCAAGGAAGCCCTGGCCAATATGAATTTCCTTGTTGAGGACTGGGGTGGTAAGTATCAGTCCCAGGAAATATCAGCCAAGAACGGGATTAACATTAGTGAGCTGCTGGAAAAAGTATTGCTTGAGGCAGAATTACTTGAGTTGAAAGCCAATCCCAACAAGGGAGCCAGTGGTTCTGTTATAGAATCTGAACTTGATAAGGGCAGGGGTTTTGTATCTACCATTCTTGTTGAGAATGGAACTCTAGAAATGGGAGATGTGGTTTTGGCCGGATCCTACTTCGGGCATATCAAGGCCATGTATAATGAACGTGGGAAGAAGATAGATGAAGCTGGTCCGTCCTCACCAGCACTTATTCTCGGATTAAATGGTGCGCCCCAGGCTGGTGACCGGTTCAATGTAATGTACAGTGACAAGGAAGCCAAGGAAATAGCCAATAAACGGGAGCAACTTCAGCGGGAACAGGATCAGCGTACCCATAAACACATTACGCTCGATGAGATCGGTCGACGGATCGCCATTGGTAACTTCCAGGAACTGAATATCATTGTCAAAGGGGATGTGGATGGCTCCATAGAAGCCCTGAGCGATTCACTCATCAAACTTTCAACCGAGGAGATCCAGTTAAATGTTATACATAAGGCGGTTGGACAGATCAAGGAAGCTGATATCATGCTGGCTGCTGCATCCAATGCCATTATACTCGGGTTCCAGGTCCGACCATCCCTCGGTGCCAGGAAACTGGCTGAAAAAGAAGAGATTGATATCCGCCTGTATTCAGTTATCTATGATGCAATCGAAGAGGTAAAGATGGCCATGGAAGGGATGTTGTCTCCGGATATCAAGGAAGAGATAATTGCCACCGTTGAAATACGTGAGATATTTAAGATCACCAAGGTTGGAACAGTTGCCGGTTGTATGGTGAAAGAAGGAAAGATCAAAAGGAACTCTATGATCCGTATCATCCGTGACGGCATTGTGGTTTATACAGGTGAACTGGGATCCTTAAAGCGGTTCAAGGAAGATGTCAGGGAAGTTGCTACCGGATATGAGTGTGGACTGAATATTACGAATTTTAATGATATTAAGGTAGGAGATATTGTTGAAGGCTACCAGGAGGTAGAAGTAATGAAGAAACTATAGTCAGAGGGTATACCTGATTACAGCTGCAAATCTCACAAGTGATATTTATAGGCTGTAATCAGGTATACCCTCTTCCAGTTTCATATGGCAGCTGCAAATCTCACAAGTGATATTTATAGGCTGTAATCAGGTATACCCTCTTCCAGTTTCATATGGCAGCTGCAAATCTCACAAGTGATATTTATAGGCAAAAACCCGGTGTGAAACCGGGCTTTTTTGTTAGGCTGAGATCAATTCTTGATATTGTTCCGGACTCAGGAGTGCATCCAGTTCTGCCGGATTATCGATACTGACACGGATCATCCAACCCTCCCCGAAGGGATCTGTGTTAACAAGCTCTGCTTCATCTTCAAGCTTGCCGTTAAACTCGAGAACTTCTCCCGATATAGGCATGAACAGGTCGGAAACGGTCTTGACCGCTTCAATGGAACCAAAAACTTCACCCAAAGCAAGCTTTTCCCCTTCTGTTTCAATTTCTAAATAAACGATATCACCAAGTTCCCCCTGGGCATAATCTGTAATTCCTATGTACGCTTCATCCCCTTCAATGCGGATCCATTCATGTTTATCAGTGTATTTACAGTTGTCGGGTACATTCATGATGTTGATGTTTTTGAAGGTTTGTTTTGATATGATAAATTTAAAAACAAATATTTACTGGGCAAGCGTGAACCTGATACTAAACCCGACATTTGTATTTGCTGTAGGATATGACAGCGATACGAAAGGCTTGTTAACCACCCTGTCGAAAAAGAGCCGGATATTAAAGCGGTCACTGAGCACATAATCAAAATTGAGCGCTATTTTCACGATCCGTTGTCCGGCTGTGATCTGGTCAACATCCTCGACCACTTTCCGGATGATGGTCCGGTTGTCCCTGATTGAAAAGTCCCCCCTGATGTTCAGGTCACTTTCCATGGCTGTTTGTCCCCCGCCGGGAAGGTTAAAGATCAGAGGCAATCCTGAAAACCGGTATCCTGCACCGATCACCCATTCATTACTCGATATTTCAGTTAACTGGCTGTTTGCCAGGCTTAAAGCGAGGGATCTGGATTTTTTGAATTCCAGCCTGGTGGTAAGGCTGTTGACCCAGTTCATATCCAGGGCTATCAGGGGACTGAATTGTTCGCTGATCGCGACAGAACCGACATCTGCCTCATTTAGGAAATCACCGTTATAATCCCTGGCTGCTGTATCTACATACCCGGCCTCCGTTTCCATGAAAAAGGGGTTTGATATAAAACTTCCAATGGTATAAGAAGACCGGTAGGAGTGGTTTATATTGATGGATCGGAAATATTTCTGTATAAATGGAATCTTTGAAAGGCCATCAAAGGTCAAGCGCCAGTTCGGCAGCATATCCTTGATGCCAAGTATGGGATTGAGGTTCACCCGGTTAGGGTCTTTTTTACCATATGCGGCAAGGAAGGCCGGGATCAGAACAGACTGAGCACTCTCCCCATAACCATCCCAGAAAGCGGGATTGTTTGTGTCGGGTTTCATAACATAATCTCCTCCATCAGCCCTTTGGGTAGCCAACCTGGCAGATATTTGCTGCCGGTATTCATGCTTGAATATCTCAAAGGTTTCGGAAGCAAAATTTTCAGACGAGAATACCTTCTCAAAGGCAGTTCCGATCGTAATGGTGGATATGGAAAAATTACCGGTCATCTGGTGACTCCTTGTACTGTCAGGAAAATTACCAAACATATCGGCGATATAGTATTCATTATGATTTTCAGAGTAGTTGCGGTTGGCAGTGAGATCAATGCGCAGACCCGGCAAGGGCTCAACAGTGCTTCGGATATTAAAGGTATTGGAATGATTCATGATATAGGGGGAATTGATCATGGGGTCTTTTGACACCCAGTCATTCCTTAAAGCTGTTTCAGGAAAATTCTTATCCTGCCAGCCCAGGACAAAGGGCCATCCCGGTGCCAGAGTTCCGTTATAAGATTGCTGTCCCAAAATGCTCGTAGAGGGCATGTATCCGGGAAGCATAGAACCGTTACTCTGGTTATAGGTGACGGCAATATTCCTTATCCCCATCAGGACCCGGGTAGTATAGTCCGCAATGATTATCAGGGGACTTTCCCCTTTCTCAATGGTGCCGTTTACTTCCACCCTTACCCTCCGGTAATCCTCTGCAGAAGTATCAGTGGTAAAAGTGATCCGGTTCTCACTGGCAACCACCATTTCCCCCTCGATCTCCTGTCCATCTTCACTATAAAAAACAGCGGTAACAGTTTCCGTTTTTAATTTATGGTTAATGGATCGTGTACGACCGGCACGCAGTGTGATGCCTTCCTGGGTATAACTTACTTCCTTGGTTCTTCCTTCTGCAGTTGATTGCCTGAATCCATTCCTGAACTTATTATTGACCTCGTTCAGATAGCCAATTTTATTATACAGGTTGGTCATAGACAACTGGCCGTTAAGCTGGAAATTATTTGAATTTTTAATGTTATTGCCCAGGTTGATGGTATCGGCCGTAACGGGACCTACATCCCAGCCATACGTTGCACTGTATCGGGCAGAAGAGCTAATCCAGTTCAGCAGGGGTATTTTGTTTATGGGTATCGTATATGCAACATTGAAATTATGGTTATATCTTGTATTCCGGCCCAGTGTAAAGATCTCTGTCCAGAGTGAATCCATTTTTTCTTCGTAATCCCCCTCACCTTTCCGGAGTACTCCTTCGGGTTCATCAATCCTGGAGGTATTGGTAGCACTGAAATCGAATTTTAAGGCACGTGTCAGATCGAACTGCAGATCATAATACCGGTTCCAGATAAAATTCTTTGACACAATGGTGTCAATTTTGATTGAGGGATTGGCAAGATTTCTGATCTTCCGTTCGGCATAGTTCCGGTTCAGATCAGTACGGAAGGTAAAGCGTGATGGGTAAAAGTAAAAGTTCATATCCTTCAGTAACCTGAGATGAGGAGAAGTGAAGACATTGGCCTTGGCAAAGGGCTGAACATTCTTTGGACGTGTATTATAATTGTAGTTCAGTGCACCCCTGTGGCGGCTTCGAATATCATATTCTGTATTTATATCACGATGTTCTGATCCACTGTAGGCATAACTGGCATTCCAGTTTGCCAGGTCATAAAAACGGGGTTGGCCCTGAAGCTTTTGCTTCCGAACATTGGTAAAGTTAATACTGCTTCGCTTGGTATAGTCCTGGGCGATTCTCTTAATAGAATCCTTCTCTGCCTTTGTCTCGGCATTTTTCAAAGCAGATTTCAGGGGAATATCAGGATCCAGCGGATTGTATTGCGGATTGATCCTTGATTCTGAAAATCCCATGAACACGGGGATGGTTACGCCTGCTTTTTCCGGAAAGAATTTCCCGAGCTCCAGGTTAGAGGTTATGTCATATGCGTAAATATCTTCCAGCTGCCTCTCATTGACCTTTTTTTCAATACTTCCAAAACCATGTTTGCTGGTATTCCCTGCTATCGTAACGGTACCAAGATCGGCCAGTTTGGCTGTCATCCGGGCATTGGCAGCCCAGCCACCCTCATCATTAAAATCTGTAAGCCTTAATTCATTCACCCAGATCTCACCGGATTTAGGCATCCCATCATCCTGACCTGGATTGTTTCCGGCCTTTGGATTCCTTACTCCCAGCATAAGGGTCCGGATATTGCTCAGGTTCGGATTTCCTGTTACACTCACTTTGTTCCCTTTATCATCAATGATGCTGAAAACCGAATTATAGCCAATGGAAGAACCGGATACTCTCATTTTGTCATTCCTGGCTTGCTTTACATCCTGGAAAATGGTCAGCAAGATCTCAAAACGGTTTTCTGCCGGCCATACGATCAGCCTGTCGTTGCCGTCATCATTATTGTAGAATCCCGGAGGAGTAACTTTCAGGGGTACCTCATATTCGTAATAGTTATTGACATTATCAGAACCTATCCGGAGGAAGGCTACCAGGTCATCGTCATTCAGTATATCATCTTTCAGTGCTTCAGCATGCACTTCCATCTGGAGTTTACCATACTGGCGGATATCCAGGAAACTGTTTTTATAAACTGCCCTGGCATCTCCATCGTCAAGTCCTTGTACCTTCAACAGGAGTGATTGCTCATTTAGCTGCCGGAGTTGGGGGTTGGTTGGATCGATCACCCTGTCAATACCGGGAGGCAGCACATAATTAACAGGAGTCTTCCCGGCATTTTCTTCAATATTTACTGCAGAGACATCCAGGATGCCTTCCGAAGGCTCCGGTGTTGACAGATCTTCTCCACCCTCCGTGATCTCGAATTGGTACCTTCTCCATTCACTCCTGACCAGGTCAAGCCTGGCAAACCGGAGGGTAACATCCTCTTCAAACTCATTCAGGTACATTCGCATGAACCGGATCGAATTGAAATCCCTGATGGATCCGATCCTGCTTTCCCATGAGTGGATAGGAATCCGGAACTGGTACCAGTCGACTGTCGACTTTGTACCATTCGGGAAATCAGAACTTTTGGTCACCTTGTCCGTTATGAAATTCTGTCCCACTTGCATACTGCCAGGCCTCAGGTTAACCCTGTATTCATAGTAGCTTTCCTTCTCATTCAGGGTATTGTCCCTGTTTATATCCTCCACATCGGGTAGTGTCGACCCTGTGGTCGGGTATGCTTCAGTTGATTGTTCAGAAGTAGGTGAGTTTCCCTGGTGGCCGTTGTAATACTTGTAACGGTCAATGATCCCGGTTTCTGCCTGATCATATTCTGTACCCCTGAAGTAACTGTAATTATCCTGGGACGGGTCATTGTCGGCTATCTGATAGGCGGCAGAATTGGCCCCGTGAATAAGGGCCAGGCTGTCCAGGTAATCACCAAAGAAATCCCTTTCTTCAACATCGTTCAATCCATCCAGTCCCACATCCTGGAACTGTCTGGAAGCAGGATCATTGTTGAAGGCGTTGACGAGGGACTGAACCAGGGGTACCCGGCCCCATACCGTGGTATCGACCAGGGTGACCTCTTCAGTTGGGGGGAACCCATTTTCAAACGATTTTCGGGAATCACGTAATATATCTTCTGAGATCTCTCCCAGGTTAAAGTACAATTCTCCACCGTTATGATCGGGATCTTCGACAAAAGGATCCATCAGCCAGAACTCAAGAAATTCCACATTGGCGGTCTCAAAATCACTGGTCATGACCTCCCGCATGATACCACCCCATCGTTGCTCCGGGTTCAACAGGTTACCATCGGCATCCACTTCAGTTGAATAGTTATACAATCCTTTCTCCTTTGGATAGTAGGATAAGTTAAGTACAGATATATTGGTAGGGACACCGCTGGGATTTTCCTTGTTCGGGAAAATATCTGTTTCAAAAACCTCTTCCACAAAGTGGCTCGACTGGGAATTGGGATCAGCCTTGATATGTGGTGGAGTTAAATTGTTATTTCTCAGGAACAGGGGATCAATCACATAAAATGCAAATTTTGCACGGTTATAGTTATATTCCCTGTTGTTTACCTTGATGCCTTCCGGAAACCTTCCTACCGGTGTACTGGAAAAAACCCAGGCTGAAAAATTCTTCATATCGATTGAGGTCTGGCTGCCTTCAAAGTCATCGATATACGCTATCCCCTCTTTTGTTATAGCCCTGGAGTGTCCCGGGATCAGCTGTGCGAATTCACCGGTAATGGTAATATTGGAAGGTTCTGCTGTAGAGATGAGGGGGATGGCATCCACCAGCGTTGTCAGGAATTGTGATTCAGTCCGGTATGATCCGTCGATTCCCCAGATCGTATTGGAAATGGGTTCATCACCAATACTTACTTTCTGAGTCAGAGGCCTTTCGGTCAGGTTCATGATGGTACCCCCAAGGCGGAAATCATCGGAAAAACGGTATTCCAGGTGGCTGCCCAGCAGGGTTTTTGTCTGGATGGCAAACAGGGAAGTGCTTTCCAGAGATACCCTGATCGGAGTACCCGATTCCAGCAGTCCCTGGTTAATAATGGTCACACTTCCAACCATATAATCCACCGTATAATCAACATTCTCGGTCAGCTGCCTGCCGCCTGCAGTTACAACCACAGATCCCTGGGGTATGTTCATGGCATTCAGCATGATCTCTGAACTGCTGGATGACTTATAGGTCCCGGCAAGGATGAACTTATTTTTTTCGGCGATCTGAGAGGCAACCGTCCTCGTTGAATCATATAATTCGTCAAAGACATATTTTTCGGCCATGGCATCATCATCGATGGCTTTCCTGAGATAATCCCCGAATGGCTCCAGAACAGGAAAAATAATCCTGCCATTGCGTGGATTAATGGTGATGCCGGTGATAAAGTCGAATTGCCCGTCCGGTAAAGGATCAAGCTGGTCATTCAGGTTATCCAGATTTAATACCCTGAGCAGGATCTGGTCTTTTAATTTTCCTTCCGGAAGATAATTGACAGTAGTTCCTGTTTGATCATCATTATATAAGATTTCCAGGACAAAATCCTGAGGATTTACCTGGAAGGCTCCGATGGCATAGATATTTTTCATCATCAGTTCCCAGGTGGGAAGCTGCGGGGTAAGGTTGGTCCCTTTCAGCAGTTTTACAATCAAGGTACTTGGGGCAGATAACACCATCTGAGGATAGTTCCCCGACTTTATATGTTCTCCCGTTTAAAGTGTATTCAAAAGCTACAGCCAGTACTTCATCAGTATTAAGGGCTGAATTAAGGGATATATAACCAAGTTTTGAATTTAGGGTATATTCCCTTTCAGATAATTTCCGGGCATTTTCTATCCTTTCATAATCCTGTCCAGGTCCGAATCCCGGCAGCAATGGAGCCAGGGTCAGGGTTATATTATTGACATTCCTGATCCCTGAATAAGTGTTTGTCATTTCGTGGTACTGGGTATTCAGCTCATTCCTCGGATAAGTACCGGTTTGTCCCGATGTCTGTGACCAGTAATCAGTACCATATATATTTTCCTGGCCTTCAGCCAGGTCCATCAATCCCAATATATTCCGTGAACTTTCAAAATTGCTGGTCTTATTAGTGACCCACACCTCGATCTTGGTAATATTTATACCGGAGTTAATAACGGGCAGGTTGGCCAGTGAACGGTCATAGTTATCCTTGAAATAATGTGCCAGAAAGAAATGCCTGTTGGCATCATACTCATCCACATTCATCTCATATTCACTAAGCTGTGCCCCTCCCTGTACATCAATGACTGATGTTTCACCCTTTTGCTGGGAGAAAACGGAGGTTACCGTAAGTTTCCCGAATTGCAGATCGGTTTTTAATCCAAAAAGACTCTGGCTTCCCTGGATCAGTGATCCGGACAGGGGAAGGGTTACATCCCCCGCTTCGATCTTTTTAATGATCTCATCTTCCTTTCCTGTGTATTCGAGTTTGGTCTTGTTCTCAAAATCAAAGGTAGCTTCTGTATTGTAGTTTACCCCCAGTTTCATCTTGTCGCCGATGGTCCCGGTAACATTCATCTGGATCTTCTCCTCGAAAGTAAAGGAAGGGGTCTTCCGCAATCTTTCGGTAAGGGTGGGATTATCAATTTTTGACATGTTAAAACCAAAAATCAATTCCGCATAACCCTGGGGGATTATATTGATGGTATTGTTACCAAATACCCTGTCAAATGCTTCTCCGCCAACATTGATGGTTGGGATCAGTGAGGACTGGGTCTCCAGGTTGTCACCGGACCTGCGTTGTTTCCAGTACTGGCTTTTAGACTGGTTCATTTCAAAGTTCCGGTACTCATCGAAAGACATTACACGGGATGGCCGGTAATCGAACCTTCCTACTTTCTCAGAAAAAACATAGGTATTGGTAACCGGGTCATAGACAATAGTTGACTCAATATTGGAAGGATTACTGAGAAATAGAGGTGAGATATCTCCCGGATCTGCTGATACTGCCATCAGGGTCTTCCCTGATGGGATATCTCAGGTCCACGCTGTCCTGCACTGATTGAGCCCTGACAGCAGGCAATAGGACGGCTGACAGGGTAAAAATAATGACTGGAACAGTAATGTATATTATACCCCTATTCAAAAGTCAGGCTGATGGTGGTTAGCTAATTCAAAGTTTTTTAAGGGCTTCCTTAATCAATTCCTCTACGGTAATTTGATCATTTCCCTTAAGGACCTGTTCAAGGACTTTCTCAACAGATTTTTTAGCAAAACCAAGATTAACTAAAGCAGATAACGATTCTTCCTTGATAGTATTGCTCTTTGAAGGGAATAAATGGTCCATTTCAGAAGCCGTACTGATCTTTCCCTTAAGGTCGACGATTATGCGTTGTGCTGATTTAGCACCAATCCCTTTAATTTTTTGCAGGTCCAGCACATTCCCCTCATTGATCGCCTGCTGTATCTCTGCCGGGCTCAGGGAAGAAAGGATCAGCCTGGCTGTATTGGCACCCACACCCGAAACCGAAATAAGCTGACGAAACACTTCCCGCTCCTCCTTGTTGATAAATCCGAACAAAATATGGGCATCTTCCCTGACGATCTGATGTATAAAAAGCTGACATGGTTTCTGATCAGGGAGAAGGCTGTAGGTAAAGATGGATATATTGATGTAATATCCGATATTACCAGTTTCCAGGATGATGTAGGTGGGTGTTTTTTCAACAATATCCCCGGTAATAAACTCGTACATGTTCAGTGGCTATGATATAAAAGCCTAAAAATAACAAAATACTCCAAATACCGGCAGATTAGTTATTGTCTTCCGACTGTTGATATTGTGCATCAATGACAGAGATGGCTGTCATATTCACGATCTCACGGACTGAACTTTCCAGGTGCAGGATGTGGATAGGTTTCCCGATGCCCAGCAGGATTGGCCCAATTACCTCCATGCCGGCCAGTTCGTGCATTAATTTGTAAGCTATATTGCCTGAACTGAGATTAGGAAATATGAATGTATTGACATCCGCATCCTGTAATTTGGAAAAGGGGAATTTCTTCATCCGAAGTTCTTTGTTGGTGGCGAAGTTAGCCTGTATCTCACCGTCAACGATCAGATGGGGATGTTCCCTGTGAAGTATCTCCACTGCCTCATGTACGCGGGAGGGGCTTCCGTTCCGGATGGCGCCAAAGTTGGAATAGGATAATAATGCGATTTTTGGTTCAATATTGAATTTCCGGACCTCGCGGTCGGCCAGAAGGGTTACATCTACCAGTGTCCTCGCAGAAGGAGAAATATTAACGGTGGTGTCTGCAAAAAACAATGGTCCTTTTTTGGTGATCAGTATGTACATGCCTGCGATCCTGTCCTCGGGATTGTTGGTCCCTGCGATCTGTATGGCAGGCCTGATGGTGTCTGCATACTTGCTGGTAAATCCGCTCAGAAAGGCGTCCGCCTGGCCTGTTTCCACCAGCATGGATCCAAAATAATTGCGCTGGAACATCAATTCCAGGGCTTCATCATAGGTTAGTCCTTTCCGCTGCCGTGCCTCAAAGAAAAGCCTGGCAAATTCCTTTCTGGTATCCTGTTGCTCATCACTGATCGGATCAATGATGACAGCATTTTCCAGGTCCAGATTGTTCTCCCTGATAAGGCTGTTTACCTTCCCTTTGCTTCCCAGCAGTATGGGCTGTGCAATTCCCTGATGGATCACGGTCTGGGCTGCCTTCAGAACCTTAAAGCTCTCTGCTTCAGCAAATACCACCCGCTTTGGATCCCGTTGCGCCTTGTTGATGATCCGCCTGATCAGCCGGTTATCCAGGCCAAGGCGAAGGCGCAAGGCTTCCGCATAGGCTTCCCAGTCAGTAATCTCCTTGCCTGCCACACCACTATCCATTGCAGCTTTGGCCACGGCCGGAGCAACAGCAGTAATAAGCCTGGGATCAAGGGGTTTAGGAATGATATATTTGCGACCAAAGACGATGTTTGTCTCCATATATGCCGTGTTGACTATTTCGGGCACATCCTCCTTGGCTAATGCGGCCAGTGCCTTCACCGCCGCCAGTTTCATCTCTTCATTGATCTCCCTGGCCCTTACATCCAGTGCTCCCCGGAAAATGAAAGGGAATCCAAGGACATTGTTGATCTGGTTGGGATAATCCGATCTTCCTGTGGCGAAGATCAGATCATCACGGGTGGCCACAGCTTTTTCATAGGAGATCTCAGGGTTTGGATTGGCCATGGCAAAGACGATGGGATCCGGGGCCATGGTATTTAACATTTCCGGAGTAAGTACATCAGCCACCGATAAGCCAAGGAACACATCGGTCCCTTCCACCGCATCTTCCAGTGTGACTTTATCTGTCTCAATGGCGAATTCTTGTTTATATTTATTCAGGTCTGTTCTTTTTTTACTAAGCACCCCTTTACTGTCAACCATGATCACATTTTCCTGCTTGACCCCCATGGCAACATACAGCCTGGCGCAGGATATGGCCGAAGCCCCGGCACCATTCACAACCACCTTCAGATCTTTTATTTCTTTTCCGATGATCTCAAGGGCATTCAATAATCCCGCACCGGAGATGATGGCGGTACCATGCTGGTCGTCATGGAATACCGGGATATCCAGTTCTTCTATCAATCTCCGCTCAATTTCGAAACACTCAGGGGCCTTGATATCTTCCAGATTGATCCCACCGAAGGTAGGGGAGATGGCTTTCACATGATCTATGAATTGATCCACATCGGTAGTGTCTATTTCAATATCAAATACATCTACATCAGAGAAGATCTTGAAAAGCAGGCCTTTCCCTTCCATTACCGGTTTGCCTGCCAGGGCACCGATATTTCCAAGTCCCAGTACCGCAGTACCATTGGAAATCACCGCGACCAGATTTCCTTTGGCGGTGTATTTATACACATCATCCGGGTTTTTTTCAATCTCCAGGCAGGGCTCAGCCACTCCTGGAGAATATGCGAGTGACAGGTCCAGCTGTGTACTGTGGGGTTTGGTTGGGATTACTTCAATTTTTCCAGGTCTGCCCTCTGAGTGATAATTAAGGGCATCTTCTTTGGTAAATCTGGCCATTTTCTGATGGGATTTAGGAATTTACGCAAAGCTAATGAATATCCCTGTAAGAAGAATTAATAATTGCCAGTCAGCAAAGTAAAACGGGATGTTTTTTAACAGTACAGGATCCTGGAGGGGCCGCGACGTACTTATCGGTCAAGATCTGAGATATCTCTCTCAGGCAAAGGATTGCCTGATATCTCCTCGTATTGGATCCTGTTCCGGTATATGTCACAGGCCATGTAGAGAGCCTTTCGGAAGGAACCATGGTGTGCACGGTTACTTCCTGCAATCTCAAAAGCTGTTCCATGAGCTGGAGAAGTACGGATAATGGGTAATCCCGCTGTGTAATTAACCCCTTCATCCGGGATCAGGGTCTTAAAGGGGATCAGTCCCTGGTCATGATACATGGCCAGGATACCATCAAATCGAGTAAAATCTCCGGAACCAAAGAACCCATCCGCAGGGAAAGGACCAAAGACCGTATACCTGTCCTCCCTGGCCTTTTCAATGGCCGGGATAATTACATCCAACTCTTCGTTCCCAAGCATACCCTCCTCTCCCGCATGGGGATTTAATCCCAATACTGCGATGCGGGGTTTTCTGAACCCGAAGTCTTTTACCAGGGAATCATTAAGGATTTTTATCTTGCTCAGGATAGCCTCCTCTGTCAGTCTGGCTGAAACTTCATCCAGAGGTACATGACTGCTGACTACCCCGACATTCATCAGGTCACCGGCCATGAGCATCAATACCTCATCAACATCAAAATATGCTTTCAGGAACTCAGTATGGCCGGTAAAATTGAAATCATCTGACTGTATGTTATGCTTGTTGATGGGTCCTGTCACCAGGGCCTGGATCTTGTTTTTTTTCAGATCCGAAACAGCCCGCATCAAAGCCTGACGAGAGGCTTCACCTGCTATGGCAGTGGATTTGCCAAGCTCTACCCTGACCTCATCGTCGACACAATTAATAATACTGGCCCTTTTTGGATTGGCTTCTTCAGGAGTTTTTATGCTGCTCAGGTTAAAATTATCTATGTCCAGGGCCTTTCGGTGATAGGCTGCAACTTTGGGTGAGCCATAAATGATGGGTGTGCAGATACTATATATACGACTGTCAAGCAGGGTTTTAATGAGCACTTCATAGCCAATACCATTAATGTCACCATGTGTAATACCTACTTTGATCATTTTTAATGATTTTTGATAAAATCGTAGAATAACCTGACACCGATTCCACTTCCCCCTTTGCCACGATAACTGTCCCTCGTCTTATTGTAAGCCGGACCTGCAATATCCAGATGAATATATGGATAATTGGTGAAATGTTCAAGGAATTTTCCTGCGGTAATGGCTCCGGCGTACCTGCCACCAATGTTTTTCAGATCTGCAATATCAGATTTCAGCAACTCCTCATAATCGTCCCAGAAAGGAAATTCGGCAATCCGTTCAAAAACTTGATCGCCACTTTTTTTCAGTGCATCCATTTCCTTTTTGGATGCATTGCCCATAGAGACCATCCCGTATTTTCCTATAGCCACATGGGCCGAACCAGTCAGGGTGGCAATACTGAAAACGAGCTCCGGATCCAGCTTCTCTGCCCAGGCCAGGCCGTCAGCGAGGATCATTCTGCCTTCTGCATCGGTATTCAGTACTTCGACGGTTGTATTGTCAAACATCCGGATGACATCTCCAGGGACATAGGCATTGCCATCCGGACGGTTATCGGTGGCGGGAATGATTCCGACAACGTGAACCGGTATTTTATTGCTGGCCAGTGCATACAGGGCACCTGCAACGGCTGCTGCACCGGCCATATCGCATTTCATGTAATCCATGCTGTCATTGGTCGGCTTCAGGCTGAGTCCCCCGGTATCATATACCACACCTTTGCCAACCAGGACAATGGGTTTTTCGTTTTTTGGATTTTCGGGCTTCCAGGTCAGGATGGAGAATGTAGGTGGATCAATGCTTCCCTTGTTAACGGCCAGCAATCCCCCCATCTTCAGCGATTCTATTTTCTTTTTGTGAAATGTCTCGACATGGAAACCTGCCTCCTTGCCCATCTCTTCAATTTCCTTCGATAATTTTACAGCAGTTAATGTTGAAAGAGGTTCATTCACCAGGTCTCGTGATTTGTACACAGCCCTGCAAAGTTGATCCAGTTCTTTCACCCCCTGCTTGTTATCTCTCAGGAGGACCTTTATGGATTTGAGGGAATTATCCTTTTCTTCTTTCTTATTCAGGTATTTATTGAACTGGTAACTACTTAGTGCAAGACCTTCAGCAAAAGCCAGTAAATGGTCAGTTTTTTTTTCAAGTCCCACAATGGAAACAGAGGATAGTTTCCTGTCATTCACCAGATCGGCAAACGTTTTTGCAGCTTTCCTGGTTTCTTCAAGGGATAGGTTGGGCTTCTTTTTGTCATCAATCAGATGGACAAGGATCCAGCGTGGATATTGGTTGAAGACGAATTGTTTCTTCTTATTATCAAGGCAAAATTTCAGGTATTCTTTTTCCTGGTCGGATTTAAGCCAGGATTTGATGCTGGCAGTGGATTTCCCGATAAGGATGACGCTGTCTTTGGGCCCGGTTTTTTCAATAGCAGTTATCTTCATGCAACAAAGATAACTTTTTTGTACGATTCTAATCGACTATATCGAAGGTGTGGAGTATGGCTTCAACCTCCCTAACATAGAGCCTTTTGTCCAGACTGGGGGCATAAACAAAACCTTCAACTGTGACCACCCGGTTTCTTGGTTCATCGAGTATTGTATGGCTGATGAAAGGGCCTCCCATAAAGGCTTTTTCAAGCCTCCAAAGTCCCCGCATCTCAACCATATATTCTCCATTTTTGGCGTTCTCACTAAAAAGGACAGGGTACTGGGACTCCGTTGTCATATACGACCCATTTACCGGTCCGGGTACAAACTTTCGCGTGAACTGGTTGCGTTTGTTGACCAGGTAGGTTGGTGTAAAAGTATTTTCCTCGGTATATGGATAATAATAGATCAGTACACCCTGTGTCATGTCTGGACACCTCGTGTGTCAGCCAGACAAAATTTGAGGAATCAACTCCAACATCGTAACCTGCCGGAACAGATATGGAAACATTATGTTGTTGTTTCAACCTTTCATCAATCCCTTTGGCCCTGTTTTTCCTGTAATTCTCAATAATTCGGTTTCGTTCATCTACCTGCAGAAGGTTTTGTAGTCTGGTACTGTTTTCATTAAGATATGCTATCGTAGAGGAGTCCTTGGGACCAATAACCTTGATCAATAATTGCGGATATGCCCAGACATTGCGCTGGACAACAATCCTGGGTTGAGTATGCTGGCTGGAGATATCCGTCATGATAATATTTCTGTGGCCCTTAAATATCCTGTTAAAACCATCGTAGGGAATATGGATCAAGGTATAACTGGGTTCATCGGCAGGCAGGGCCTCAATGGGCTCATTGCAGAAATCTGTAAAGAACTGTCCAAGGTTCGAGTTCCATAAATAGGGATCAATTATCAGCAGGACTTCACCAGGCTTACCGGTGACCATTGGAAGCATTCCTCTATCATCCTGATTGGTACATCCTGTGACCAGGATAATCGAAATGATGGATAAGAGAAGGACAGATCTGCGCATTTCAGGGGGTTTTATGTTCATGATAATCAATTGGTATCGCACAAAATTCAAGCCAAAGTATTGAATTTGCCAAGCATAAATTTTGAGAAGTTGAGCAATTCCTGTTCATTGAATGATCCGGCCATAAGCTGAACACCAAAGGGCATGCCATTTGAATGTTTCCCCAGTGGCAGGGATACGGCCGGGATACCGGCCAGGTTGGCATGGATGGTGTAAATATCTTCCAGGTAAAGGGCCACCGGGTCATTACCCATGGTTCCCAGTCCGAAAGCAGTCCTGGGTGTGGTCGGCAGCAGGATAAGGGGGTAGGACGAAAGGATCTCCAAGGTCTTGTCCCGGATCAGTCTCCGTGCTTTCTGGGCTTTCCCGTAATAGGCATCATAATAGCCGGCACTCAGCACAAATGTACCCGTCATGATCCTCCTCTTGACTTCTGTGCCAAAGCCTTCACTGCGGGACCTGACATAAATGCTCTTGGCATCTGTGGCTTCATCTGTTCTGTGACCATAATGGATACCATCATACCTGGCCAGGTTGGAAGAAGCCTCTGCCATGGCCATAACATAGTATGCCGGAACCAGGGAGTTGAGATAGGGGAAGGAAACAGGATCAACCTGGTATCCCTCCTGTTTTAGTCCTTCAATGATCCCAAGCATTTGTTCCCTGATCTCCCCGTCGAGCCCTGGATGGTCCAGTGATTCCTGCAGATATGCGATACGTTTGGTTCCGGGTAAAGATAAGCCTGAAGATGCTGGTAGTCCGGAATACTCCGGAACGGGCTGATCTGATGCGGTGCTGTCATATGCATCGGCACCAGCGATCACTTCCAGGATCAGGGCTGCATCGTCAATATTCCAGGTAATGGGACCGATCTGGTCGAAGGAGGAGCCATAGGCTATCAGTCCCCATCTGCTCACCCTGCCATAGGTAGGCTTTAATCCTACCAATCCGCAAAATGAAGCAGGCTGCCTGATGGAGCCACCAGTATCGGAACCAATGGCTGCCAGGCAAAGATCTGCGGCAACGGCTGCTGCAGATCCTCCGGAAGATCCTCCAGGGACCTTACTCGTATCAAGCGGATTCAGTACTGGTCCGTGAACAGATGTTTCATTGGTGCCACCCATGGCAAATTCATCACAATTGGTACGACCGATGATGATGGCATCTTCCCTTAGAAGCCGTTCCACTATGGTGGCATTGTATACCGCCTGGTAGTTATGAAGTGATTTCGATGCGGCCGAGACCTTATGTCCTTTGTAACAGATATTGTCTTTGAGTCCGATTACCATGCCTGCCAGTTTTCCGGCTTTGCCCATGGTCATTTTTTCCTGGATAAGACCTGCCCTGGCCAGTGCTTCTGCGTCGAATACTTCAACAAAAACATTCAGGTTTTTTCGCTCATCTATTCTTTCCAGGTATGATCCTACCAGAGAGGACAGATCAAGTTCCTGCCTGTCAACAGCCTCGCGGATTTCATGCAATGATCTGTAAGGTAACATTTTCGGGCATAAAAAAACCTGCCACCTTCAATTCTAAAGGAATGAATGACAGGTATTAGTGACAGATATTAAATGAATCTATTCCTTGTCGATCTCGTTATCAGTTTCGCCCTCAGCCTCTTTATCATCGCTGGTGGCTTTTTTGAACTCCTTCATGCCCTGCCCAAGACCCCTCATAAGCTCAGGAATCTTTCTACCTCCAAAAAGCAGCAGGACCACCAGGACGATCAGTACAATCTGCCATGGTCCTGGTATACCTAAAATAATTAATAGTTCCATTGTTTACAATTTTTTACTTCAACCATACAAATGTAGTAATAATATCTATTTCCGGAACAATTGCACCACATCATTCCCATTAGCATAGAGTAACAATGCCAGCAGGAGCAGCATGCCTGCAATTTGTGCATATTCCATGAATTTATCCCCGGGTTTCCTGCCACTGATGATCTCATAGAGCAGGAACATCACATGTCCCCCATCCAGCGCAGGAATCGGCAGGAGGTTCATGATGGCGAGGATGATGGATAACAGGGCGGTCATCTCCCAGAAGACTTCCCAATCCCATACCTTGGGGAAAAAACTTCCGATCTTGATAAATCCCCCCAGCGATTCATAGGCTTTGGTTTTCGGTGTAAAGATCAGCCTCAGTTGCTTAAGATAGCTGATGGCATTCCCAAATCCCTTGCTGATGCCAGCAGGGATTGCCTGAAAGAAGGAATATTCGACTTTTTGAAGTTCAAAAAACTGGCTCAGGTCCCCGACAGGCCAGACACCAATTTTCCCATCATCCGTAGCCTTGAAGGTATAGGTAAGGCTTTCACTGCCCCTGATCACCTCAACGGCTACCTCCTGTCCCTTTAAATTATTCATCCTGTCCCGGAATTCATCAAAAAACTCAATCTCCGTATCATTGAGACCAACAATCTTGTCATTAACCTTAATACCTGCTGCCTGAGCAGGTGAATCCTTGCTGAAATCATCCACGATAAAAGGAATACGGGTGGTAATGAAGACCTCGCTCTTTAAAAGGGGTGCAAGATGTTCCTCCCCGATGGGGATGTTGACTTCCTGTCCCTCTCGTTCGACCTGGATGGATCTGGCACTGTTCACAACAACGTCATGGAAGATCTTGTTGAAATTCTCTACTTCCACATTGTCGACTGAAAGTATTTTATCACCGTTCCGCAGACCGATATCAAGGGCTACAGAATCACACATGATCCCATATTTCACATTCTTGGTCGGCAAAAACTGATCCCCCCAGACATAAAGGGTGGTGGAATAAATGAACAGGGCCAGCAGGAAGTTGACCAGGACGCCGCCTACCATGATCAGTAAACGCTGATAGGGAGGTTTGGACCGGAATTCCCAAGGTTGCGGAGGCTTCTTCATTTGTTCCTTGTCCATTGACTCATCGATCATGCCCGAGATCTTAATATACCCGCCTAAAGGCAGCCAGCCGACACCATATTCTGTATCACCAATTTTTTTCTTAAACAGGGCAAACCAGGGATTGAAGAAAATATAGAATTTTTCCACCCGGGTCCTGAACATCTTGGCAAAGGCAAAGTGACCCAGCTCATGGAGGAAAACCAGGATGGATAAACTTAACAGGAACTGTGCAATCTGTATTATTACATTCATTCTTTCAATTGTAAAATCCACGCAAAATTATCATAAAAGATAACTTCCGGCAATTTTTCTTGCCTCAGAATCCGTTTCCACATAATCATTAAGATCCGGAGTGACAAGAAATGCCATGGAATTCATTGTTTTTTCAATGACAGCAGACATATCGAAAAAGCCCAGTTTGTTTTCCAGGAAAGCATTGACAACCACCTCATTGGCTGCATTCAGAATGCAGGGCATATTGCCTCCTTTTTCCAGTGCCCGGTAAGCCAGGGACAGGTTGGGAAAAATTTCCATGTCGGGGGACTGAAAAGTCAGGTTTGGGTAACTTGAGAAGGAAAATCTTTCCAGATCGGATTTCAGCCGTTTCGGAAATCCAAGTGCATACTGAATGGGCAATTTCATGTCTGGAATACCGAGCTGGGCTTTCAGGGATCCATCTTCAAACTGTACCAGGGAATGAATAATGGACTGCGGATGGATAATCACCTCAATCTGCTCCGGTCTCAAACCAAATAACCATTTGGCCTCAATTACTTCCAGTCCCTTATTCATCAGGGATGCCGAATCAATGGTAACCTTGTCTCCCATACACCAGTTAGGATGTTTCAAAGCTTCTTCCCGGGTAACATTCTGCAGGTATTCCCGTCCTTTCCCAAGGAATGGTCCGCCCGATGCAGTCAGGATGATCTTTTCGATAGGGTTCAACTCTTCCCCGACAATGCATTGAAAAATTGCAGAATGTTCGGAATCTACCGGATAAATATTCACCCTGTTTTCAATGGCGGATTTTGTAATCAGGTCCCCGCCTACCACCAGTGTTTCCTTATTGGCCAGGGCAATATCCTTCCCGGCCTGGATGGCCCTCAGCGTAGGCTGCAGACCTGAAAATCCGACGAGTGCCGACATAACTATATCCACCGAATCCATTTCAACAACCTGTTCCAATGCATCTGTTCCGGCATATACCTTTACGGGCAGGTCAGAGAGCTCCCGGGAGACGTATTCATATTTATCCTCGTTACTGATCACCACATGGTTGGGGAGGAATTTCCTGGACTGGGCTATAAGCACATCAGCGTTGTTACGCGCAGTCAGGATCTCCAGTTTAAAATGATCCGGATTTTTATCAATGACCTCCAGGGTCTGGGTACCGATTGATCCGGTTGAACCAAGAATGGCTACGTGTTTCTGCATTTAGAAAACGATATAGGATTGCGGATCTATGGCGGTTCCGTTGTGCCATAACTCGAAATGCAGATGGGGACCTGTGGTAAGTTCCCCGGAGTTTCCGATGATGGCGATGGCATCTCCAGCTTTCACCATATTCCCCGATTGCTTGAGGAGTTCAGAATTATGCTTATAAACTGAGACCAGGTTGTTTTCATGTTGAATATGAATTACATATCCGGTCTCAACCGTCCATGCATCCATGATGACCGTGCCATCCAGTGTGGCCTTCACCACCTCGTTAGGTGCGGCGACAATATCTGTTCCGAAATGATTCTCACTGGAGTTAAACTGCAGGGTTACCAGTCCCCTGAGAGGAGCAAAAAAATGTATGCCGGCCAGGTCAGTGGGACTGCGCTGGTTGGACAACATCAGTAAATTGTATTGTTCTTCCTGTTCGATTTGCATTCTGAGGATTGAATCCTCGTAGGATTTGTCAAATTCAACAGGGGCGGGAGGCATGGTTGTATCACCCATAATTACCGGGTTGACCGGTTCCTCACCTGCCACCAGCAGGCGGATATTCTGAAAATACTGGTCCCGCATCCTGATCTCATTATCCAGCGAATCGAGCCGTACAGCGTTCATGTGAATGGTCCTGCGCAGGTTCTCATCCGGGTAACCCGGGATCAATTGCCGGATACCGGTAAAAGCTGTCAGGGCAAAAATACCGACTACGATCAGGACAAAAGAACTAATCGCCAGGATCCAGATATTGATCCTTGTAAGACGGATGTACCAGATTTCCTCAAAGGAACTGTCACTGTAAATGATCAGCCTGAATTTATCACGTAATCTCTCAGCTAAGGATTTCTTCTGTTGCTCACTCATGGTTTAGCCTGTCAGAAAGCACACAAAGTTAATAAATAGTATGAATTGAAAATGCAATAGGTTGAATTGATTATTGAACATGATTCCTTAAATTTAGCCTGATAGAACGAAGGCAAACCAATCCTGAATACCATGAGAAAGAAAACCTCGCATAACAATTCCTCGCATAAAAATGGCTCTCACTTTACCCGAAGGGATTTTCTGAAAACTTCTGCAGTTGCTGCAGCAGGGATCTCAGCCATTCCCTATATTTCATGTTCCGGCAGTCCCCTTCCCATACCCATGACCAGGGGTTTCGGTAAACTGGACTTTGAAGTGACCTCCCTGGGACTCGGGGGACAGGCTTCACTCCAGTGGACATCCCCCACGGAAGATCCGGTTGAGATCATCGAGAAAGCATTTAAACTGGGTGTAAATTACTTTGACACATCCAATTATTACGGTCCGAGCCAGACCAATTTCGGTAGGGCATTCAGGCGGATGAACCTTATACCCGGACAGCCAGGTTACAATGAGATACTGAGGAAGTCGATCTTTCTGACTTCTAAAACGGGACTCAGATGGGGGAAAGGGGGTTATCCTGTAGAGGGCGTATACAGCGGTACGAACGGGGCCATGCCTGCCCATACTCTCTATGACGTACAGCGTACCCTGAGCCAGGTATTCGGGGATGGGACCGGCGCATACCCGGAGGGGGCCTATCTTGATATGGTGCTGATCCATAACTTCCGCCTTGAAAGTGAGGTGGATGTAGTTTTCAAGGGCATTGAAGATACCAGTCCGGATATGGAACATATTGGTGCCCTGGCGGCCCTCAGGGATGTCAGGGATGGGACCAATCTTACGGGACTGAATCCCGAGCATAAAAAATTGATCAAACATATAGGATTTTCAGGCCATTATTCTTCTCCCAACATGATCAAGATGATCCAGCGAGACACCTATGACCTTTTCGACGGAATGCTGGTGGCCATCAATGCCAATGACAAGCTCAACCTGAATATGCAGCACAATGTGATCCCGGTGGCTGCAGCAAAGAATTTGGGGATCATCGCCATGAAGGTATTCGCCGATGGGGCCATGTATACCAAACCCGCCAACTGGTCCAATACCTCCGAGCACGTCGTTCGGACGGTGGGCAGCGAACAACTGCCCAGCCAGCCCCTGGTGCAGTATGCCCTGACAACCCAGGGATCCATACAGCCATCATCGGGATAGGCCATGTCGATGATGATCCGGCCAAATGCCAGCTTCACCAGAACCTGCTGTCAGCGCAGATCGAACCGGACGGACTGGGAGAAAGCGACCGCAAAGACATAGAACAACTGGCCCTGGCAGCCAAAGAAGGCAAAACCAATTATTTTCAGGTAAACGAGGGTGGACTGACCCCTCCTAACAACACCCGAGATCAAGCAGGAAATGATGGGCGATGACCGCGTGGTGACACTGGCATGGAATACAGCCATAGCCGGGGACCAGCCGATCACAGGCTACGAAATAATGCGTGACGGTGAGAAAGCAGGGGAATTGCCCCACCAGCCCCAGACAGGTCCTTCTCCCTTCCAATTCGAAGACAAACCAGGCAACCGTTCAGCGCATACCTATCAGATATTCACCGTGGATGCAGCCGGCACAGGGCGGAAACCGAAAAACTGATAGCCAGGTCTGTATAAAAAAAGATCTGCATAAAGCAGCAGGACCGTATAACAAAACAGGTCTGAATATAGCAACAGACCAGCATAACAAAACAGGTCTGAATTGAATAATGATCAATTGCACAGGCACGGATATTAATATAGATCATATGGAAGGAATATTAATCCCGAACCGGAGGTCATCACCAGGCATTGGAAGAGACGGCACTTCCCCAATAATCCGACCCATCCCCTGGTCTTATATAAAGAGGCCATCAGGTTCAGCAACGGAAACAATGCCAGTATCATCGAGGAGATTTTCCATGATAACAAATGGGGAAGATCCTGGCGAAACGGGATATATCCATTTCACCATTACCACAGTACGGCGCATGAAGTACTGGGGTTTATAAAGGGAGAGGCCAGGGTTCAATTCGGCGGGGAAAAGGGTCCCATCCTGGTCAGTAGATTCGGGAGATGTCGTGATCATACCGGCCGGAGTAGCCCACAAGAATATAAACTCCAGCCATGATTTCAGGGTTGTCGGGGCATATCCAGCGGGACAATCATGGGATATGAATTATGGAAAAGAAGGGGAAAGACCAGCAGCTGACAAGAATATAAGCAACGTTTCCGACCCCGTGACTGATCCGGTTTATGGGCGTGAAAGTCCACTGCTTGAATTATGGAAATCCTGTTCTTCTTAAATCAGGTAAGATACCCTAATGGTTCTCTGATCCTGTATTGACCTTGAATGAAAAGACATCGGGACGGTTATAATGACCGGCTACGTCAAATTCATATTTTCCCCTGGTCACCTCTTCCAGGTCAAGATCAGCATATAATATTCCTTCTTCATTGATTATCGGTCCGGCAAGGACCTTTCCACCCGGCCCAATGATCACGCTACCACCGGAACAGTCAATGGTTGATGGATCAGAAACCAGTTTTAATATATCCTCCGGATAGGCATCCCGGGTGATCAACTGGTTACATCCCAGCACAAAACACCTTCCTTCCATTGCAATATGCTGCAGGGTGACCTGCCAGCTATCCCTGCAGTCTGCGGTAGGTGCCAGGTAGATCTGCACCCCCTGCTGGTACATCGCCATTCTTGCCAGGGGCATATAATTCTCCCAGCAAATAAGTCCCCCATAAATCCCAAAACCATTATCAAAAACTGGCAGCGTTGAACCATCTCCTTCACCCCAGATCAAACGTTCAGAACCAGTAGGTTTGAGTTTTCGGTGCTTTCCAAGCAACCTACCATCAGAACCAAAATACAACATGGTACAATATAAGGTCCCCCCTTTACCTTCCTTTTCAACCACTCCGACAGCCAGATCTGCCTTCAATTCCCTGGCCATATCCTGCAAATTGCCGAACCTTTCATCTTCAGCTGCCACGGCATTTTGATAATACCTGGCATAC
>CAVYEL010000014.1:0-153189 GCA_963767555.1 uncultured Bacteroidaceae bacterium
TGATCCCAGGATAGCCAGCATTGCTTATCCGGCTGAATCAGATGGTGAGTACAGGGGGATAGCTCCCGGACTCCATCCTGATGATGAAGGTTTTCCATTGACATTCCATATCCAGGATCGGTGAGATGTTTCGTGACCGGCCAGATGGTCTGACCTATTTCCAGCGTTATTCCGAGGTACTGTTCATTATTGCGGAAGCTGTTCACAGGGGACTTGCAACCTATAGCATGACTGCTCAGGAGGCATACGAAGCAGCCATCGCTGCCAGTTTTGAAGAGATGGAATTGGATCCTGCTGAGGCTGCTGCTTATATTGCCCAGGCTGATGTGGCTTATTCAGCAGATGATGCCGGACTGACCAAGATCTACCTGCAGAAATGGATTGCCCTTTTCAAGGACCATGAATCATGGCACGGAAAACACGAGAACCGACGTACCGCAGATAGATTGTGCACCTGGATCAGTATACCCGGGACATAACCGCCAGCCTTTCCGCTATCCCTATGCACAGGATGAGAGGAACCTGAACAATGCCAATTTAACTCCTGCAGCTGCAGGTGTTGTTGACAATTTCTGGGGCAAGCAGATGTGGTGGGATACCAGGACTGGTGTTCAGTAAAATATCTTAGAATTGTATTGAAAAAGGGTGTCTCACGGCACCCTTTTTTTATTTGAAGTAATCTAGAATATCTATCCCAAATATTGAAAATTCTATTTTAAAACATATCAATTCTCCAGCAATGTCAGGTATAATCTACGATGCGTCGCTTTAATTAAATCCTGAATTTATTTTGGATTTATTATTTTTTTCATAGATTTGAGGGCTTGAAAGTATGAATCGATTTATTAACCACAGTATTGTAAACCTAAATTTTATTCTATGAAAGACTTCTACCCCTCATTACTGTTCTGGTGATTCTTCGTACACCGTTAATTTAAAAATTTTCATTTCGCAATTCACTGAGAATGAAAAGTTCCGAGGACACAGGGAAGTCCCCGTTGCTTTCGTAGCTATCCGGGGTAACAGCAATTCCTGCTGAATTCTCCAATGATGCCATAACTTTCATCATTTTCCAGCTGAAAAGCGAGAATTGTTTTAATTGCTATTTATAACTTATGATTTAACCTAATGCTTATGAAGAAGTTTCTAATCCTATTGATTTGTATTATGTCAGTTGGCATAGTACAAGCACAGACTGTAACGCTCTCAGGAGTTGTTCTCTCTGCTATGGATAACCAGCCTATTCCTGGTGTATCTATAGTGGTTATGGGAACAACGATTGGTACTTCCACCTCCATCGATGGTGAATTCAGTCTGGACGTGCCGGAAGCCAGTTCCACACTTATGTTCTCATATGTGGGGATGGTTACCCAAACCTATGACATTGACTATGCTAATCCCTCATCCATTGAGATCCAGCTGGAAGAGGATTTTCTCAACCTTGAAGAGATCATCGTGACGGGATACAGTACAAGGGTCAAGAATTCTATTACTGGATCTACGGTCCAGGTTAAAGCAGATGAGTTTAAGGATGTTCCTGTAACTTCTGTTGACCAGACACTGCAAGGGAAAGTTGCCGGTTTGACCATTTCTGCCACTTCCGGTACTCCTGGATCGGTTCAGGATATCAGGATCAGGGGGGTTGGTTCAATCACTGCCGGAAATGATCCTTTGATCGTTATTGATGGTGTACCTGTAGTAAATATGGACATGTCAGGTAGTACTGATAGATCTTCACTGTCTGCGCTGGCATCTATCAACAGCAATGACGTTGAAACGATCACTGTTCTGAAGGACGCTTCCGCTACTTCTGCTTATGGAGCCCGGGGGTCTAACGGTGTTATTGTGATAACCACCAAAAAAGGACGGGTCGGTAAAACCCAGTTTAATCTCTCAGCTTCTTACGGTTTCCAGAATAAAGCATCCCAGGGTAAAGATGTATTGACCGGGGTACAGAGAGAAAAGCTTTACCTGGATGGTGTCTACAACACCTACGGTGAGACCGAAGGATTTACCAGGGACGGGGCTTTTGACTGGGCACTGGCAAATGGTTTTGGCGCAGCTGCCCTTTATGATCAATGGCATCAGGATGGTTCTCCCGAAGGTAACTGGGAGGAAGCCATGAGGAACAAGAACGCTCCGGTTACTAATATTAACCTGTCGGCATCAGGTGGTGATCAAGTCTCCTCATTTTATGCTTCTGCCGGTTATAACAAAACCGAGGCCACAGTAGTTGGAGCGGACTTTCGCAGGTTCAGCGGAGCATTGAACTACAACCGCAACTTTCACAAACGTGTGAAGTTCTCAACCGCCAATAAAGTTTCTAATACAGCTCAGAATGGCCTTATGCTGGAGCAAAGTGCATATTTTGCCAATCCACACCTGGCCAAGTATTTCATGAATCCTATTATGCAGCCAAAAAATGCAGATGGTACTGCAAAAATTGACAATCCGACCAACCTGTATAACTGGTTGTATCTGAAGGATAATGATGTGACTTTCAATAATATGACCCGTGCGATGACCAATAATTTCCTGGAATGGGAGATTATTGATAATCTGAGATTTAAAACATTGATATCACTGGATTATATCATGGCAGATTATAAGAATTACCAGAACAGGCAATATGGTGACTCATCGCCTGAGAACGGAACTTCATACAGATCGACGGAACAGAATGTTAACCTGGTGACACAGAACTCACTGGCTTATGATCTTAATTTGAATGATCATCGTTTGAATTTCCTTGCCCTTATGGAATACCAGAAGAACAACAGGGATTATCTGTATGGTTATGGTGAAAACTATTCAACTGATGGTTTGACAAACATTAACCAGTCTGGTGCCAACTGGGATGCCGGATCCTCTTTTCAGGACTGGATGAATCTTTCCTACCTGGGTATGGTCAATTACAATTACCAGGGAAAGTACGTTGCTGATGCGACCTACAGAAGGGAAGGTTCCTCAAAGTTTGCACCTGAACTGAGATATGGTAACTTCTGGTCTGTTGGAGCTGCCTGGAATTTGAGCCAGGAAGCATTCCTCGGAAATGCCAGCTGGCTGAATAATCTTCGTATCAGGGCTTCTTATGGAATTGCTGGTAACTCTGATGTTGGGATAAACCAGTACCAGGCATTGCTTTCTTATGATGCCGACTACTTTGCTCAGGGTGCTGTTTATCCGAGCAGGTTCGGTAACTCACTCCTGACATGGGAGAAGAACAAGAACATGGACATTGGTCTTGACTTTGGTGTACTAGAGGGAAGGATCAGTGGTTCATTCTCTTACTTTAACAAAGAGACCTATGACCTGCTGCAGGACGTTCCTCTGACGAGAACATCGGGACATGAGAATATTACTCAAAACGTTGGTACTGTTGTGAATAAAGGTATTGAGGGAATATTAAACTTTGATATTGTGAGGAGATCTGATTTCAATATCAATCTTTCAGCCAACTTTGCAACCTTGGATAACGAAGTGAAAGTGCTTGCCAAAGACGCCAATGGCGAAGATATCAATATTGAAACAGGTACCCGGAAAATCGAAGTTGGCCACCCGATATATGAATGGAATATGAGGAAGTGGGCAGGCGTAGATCCTGATAACGGAGATCCTCTATGGTATTTGGATGGCATAGGTGGTGAAACGACCAATGATTATAACGCGGCTGAGAAAGGTTACCAGGGAAAAAGTGCTATTCCAGAATTTTCAGGCGGAATGGCATTACATGTTGATTTCAAAGGAATATTCCTGGATGCAAATGTGTACGGTGCCTTCGGACATATGGTGTATGAAGACTGGGCACGTTATACGCATGATAACGGTCGTTATACCACAGATTATTTCAATGGTGTGAGCTGATCTCACAACAAGTTGGTTCCAACCTGGTGATAATACAGATTATCCAAGGATCTATCATGGATACAATCCTAATTTTGCCTCTCACACTTCATCCAGATTCCTGTACGATGGTGATTATGTAAGGTTGAAAGACCTTGTTCTGGGTTATAACCTTCCAGGAGCCTGGGTTTCAAAGATCAGGTTTACCGGAATACAGGTATATGTTCGTGGAACTAACGTCCTGACCTGGATCAAGGATGATAAGTTACAGTATGACCCGGAAGTGAGAGCTGACGGATTTACCTATCTTACAACTCCGCCAATAAAGTCATTCATTTTTGGTGTAAACTTTAATTTTTAAGATCATGAAGAAACTAATATATACAGTATTTATAGTCGCTGGACTTGCTGCTTTGAATTTTTCTTGCAGCGAGGACTCACTTGATCCATCTCTGGAGCAGGATAAGGTAGTTGAAGGTAGTATTACCAAGACTGAAGATGTAGCAGGTATCCTGTACGGTGCTTACAACAGAATGACACAAACCAGTTATTATGGTAGAGACATGATCATCTATGGAGAGATCAGGGCTGATAATGCTTTTGCCAATGGAAACTCGGGAAGGTTTACAAACATTGCCAAAATGAGCATGACCATATCGGATGCCTATGCCAGGGATACGTGGACCTCAATTTACGAGGTGATAGCTTCCTGTAATATTTTGATCGCGCTGGATCCAGCTGCCATTGAAGGTGATGCAGCTGAGATCAATCATTATATCGGTCAGGCTTATGCACTCAGGGCCCTTGCCCATTTTGACCTGCTGAAAATGTATGGACAGCAACATGTTACCGGTGGTAATGATGTTGGTATTCCTTACATTAAGGTATATAAAGGTGATGATATGACCCCAGTGCGAGATAATGTTAATGCAGTGAAGAGCAGTATTGAAAGTGATCTTGGAAGTGCTGTTTCATTGATGTCTGATGCATTGAATGACCCATCCCACGTATACATGTCAACCTGGGGAGCCTATGCACTTCAGTCCAGGGTAGCCCTGTATTTTGGTGAATGGGACAAGGTTATTTCGGCTTCCGAGGCAGTGATTGGCTCAAACGAGTATTCGATCATTCCCGAGGCTGAATTTATCTCCTCCTGGTTCACCAAAAGCAGCGCAAATTCAATTTTTGAGCTGGCTTACAGTACCACTGATAACAACAATATCAATGGTTTGTCTCAGATCTACAGGGGTGCTGCCTATGGAGATATACAGGCACTGGAGGATATTCAGACCATTTTTGATGACGGTGATGTTCGGGCCGATACAAATTTCATGATTGGTCCGGGAGCTGAGACAGGACTGCTGAGGAATATTGGTAAATATCCCTCTGCTGACTATTCAGACAACATTAATCTGATCCGTTATGAAGAAGTGATCCTGAATTATGCTGAGGCTTTACTAGAGAGTGGACGGGGAGATGATGCCTTAACTCAAATGAATCTCATTACTGCAGAAAGAGGTGCCCAGGCCTGGACGCTGGCAAGCAAGGCCAACATTCTCATCGAAAGAAGAAGGGAACTCTGTTTCGAAGGATTCAGGCATGATGACCTGGCCAGGAACGGAATGGACATTCCTCTGGTAAATGATCTTGAGCAGACCCATGGCGGTCCTGCTTATGGATCTACCAATAATGTATTTCCGATTCCGGAAGTTGAGATGAATGCCAATTCCAATATGGCACAGAATCAAGGCTGGTAGCAGATCATAGTAAACCTGATAACAAAAAAAGGCTGTCTCCGCTCAAATGGAGACAGCTTTTTTTTTAGTTTGCCCGGCATGGGCGATAACTATAGGGTGCAAGTCCCGAACGCGCCTTGACAGTAGGAAGCGTTAGCTTAAGGCAAGGGTGTCCATCGCAAGGTGGAATCTGAAGGAAGCCGGCGGCAAAGTCCTGGCCTGACGAACAGAAACTGTATATAAGGCCTAAGGTTGGATGGATGAGTTTGCTAAACAAAACGAAGTCCGATACTGTCCGGATCCACCAAGGTAAATGCAGCAGGTATATGGGATGATAGTTATCGCTCTTAACCGGGGAGGTCTCATAGACGTGCAGAAACAGAGTATGAAGCACGGTTGAAACAAGATTTACTGTGAGAAGTCAGCCGAGGTCGTAGTACCGTACCCGTCGACAAGGGACGGAAAGGACCGAACCTTAATGAGTGAGAGTAAATGAATGTTACCGGATGAAGGGAGGAAAGCAGAAAATATCGAAAGATACCTGCCTGCAAAATAGTAGGGCGGAGCCTGAGGGCTATGCAGGAGGGCAGACCTTTATTTGGATGACTGAAAACAACCTCACCAATACCGACAGACCTGAATATGGGCTGTTAGAGCAGATTCTGTCCCCTTCGAACTTGAACCGTGCCTTTAAACGGGTAAGGAGCAACAAGGGTAGTGGTGGGATAGACAAGATGGAAGTCGAATCCTTACGGGATTATCTTGTCAACAACAAGGAGAAGCTCATACAATCCATATTGGACGGTAAGTACCGTCCTAATCCGGTTCGGAGGGTAGAAATATCCAAAGAAAAGGGAAAGAGAAGTCTCGGTATCCCTACGGTGGTGGATCGAGTCATCCAGCAGGCCATCGCTCAGATCTTATCCCCCATTTACGAGAAACAGTTCTCACCGAACAGTTACGGGTTCAGACCCAAGCGTAATGCACATCAGGCATTGAACAAATGCAGGAACTATGTCACAGACGGTTACAAATATGCCGTAGATATGGACCTGGAGAAGTTCTTTGATACGGTCCATCAGAGTAAGCTGATAGAAGTGTTATCAAGGACGGTAAAGGATGGGCGGGTAGTCTCGCTTATCCACAAATACCTCAATGCTGGAGTAGTAATACGCAACAAGTTTGAAGAGACGAGAATCGGGGTTCCTCAGGGGAGTCCACTTAGTCCACTGTTGAGTAACATCATGCTCAATGAATTGGACAAGGAACTCGAAAAACGAGGACACCGATTTGTACGTTATGCTGACGATCTGATAATCCTTTGCAAGAGCAAACGGAGTGCCGAGAGAACGCTGGCGAACATCGTTCCGTACATCGAGAAGAAACTGTTTTTGAGAGTAAACAGGGAAAAGACCACGGTAGCCTACATCTCAAGGATTAAATTTTTGGGATACTCCTTTTATGTATATAAAGGAGAAGGACGATTGCGGGTACATCCGAATAGCATTGCAAAGATGAAAGAGCAGATTAAAATGCTCACTTCTCGGAGCAATGGCTGGGGATATGCAAGGCGGAAGGAAGCACTCAGGCAGTACATTACTGGATGGGTGAATTACTTTAAGCTAGCCGATATGCGTAAGCTACTTGAAAGAGTAGATACATGGTATCGTAGACGTTTACGTATGGTGATATGGAAACAATGGAAACGGATACGTACTCGTGGTCGTAATCTCATGAAGCTTGGCATAGATAGTCACAAAGCATGGGAATGGGCGAACACTAGGAAAGGCTATTGGCATATTGCCAATAGCTTTATCTTGAGTCGTACTATTACCAACGAGCGTCTTAGACATGCTGGCTTTATTTTCTTTTCGGATTATTACGGGTCTGGTCAGGCTATTATTTAAGGAACCGCCGTGTACCGAACGGTATGCACGGTGGTGTGAGAGGACAGATAGGGAAATAATCCCTATCTTCCTACTCAATTTCTTTCAGGGGATATTATAACGCCGCTATATATTTTGCTGCGCAAAACACATCAGGCGGCTTTTATAACATCCCCTGAAAGAAAACAGGCCATCTCCATATGATTTGCTTTCCACGGTAATGGAACAGCAACATAACCTTAGAGGGATATTAAATTAGGCGCCTCCTTTTGTTTTCTGGGCAAAAGTAAGCTGCTAATTTAATATCCCTCTAAGGATGTGTACCTTGGAATGTCAGACTATCATGCCTGCTCCAACGGTGATGTTGCTTGCTTCATCGACCAGGATGACGGAACCGGTGACCCTGTTCCTGCGATACGGATCAAAGTAAAGGGGTTTGGTGGTGCGGATACTGATCCTTCCGATCTCGTTCAGAGTTAATGACTTGTCATCGTAGTTCTTCTCGAGTGTATTGATATCGATCTTGTAGGGAAGGTCTTTAATGATGCACTTGGCATCATTGGTGGTATGCTTGAGTGAGTATTTACGGTTTAGCGCCATGGGTGTTTCGCTCAGCCAGCAAACCATCATCTCAATATCCTGGCTCACTTCCGGCTTTTTATTTTCTTTTACGATCATATCCCCCCGGCTGATATCGATATCGTCCTCCAGCGTAAGAACCACGGATTGAGGAGCGAAAGCCTGCTCCAGGCTCTTATTCATGGTGTCAACAGATTTAATGGTGGATGCAAAGCCGGAAGGCAGTACAACCACCTTATCACCAGCCTGGAAGGTACCGCTGGCAATGCGTCCGGCATATCCCCTGTAGTCATGGAATTCGGCTGACTGGGGGCGAATCACATATTGTACAGGGAATCGCCCGTCCACATAGTTCAGGTCACTGGAAATGTAGATGTTCTCAAGAAGGTACATGAGGGTAGGCCCGTCATACCATTCCATGGTTTCTGACCGGTCGACCACATTATCCCCTTTCAGTGCACTGATGGGAAGAAAGCGGAGATCCTGGATATCAAGGTTGACGGAGAGTTCTTTGAACTTCTTCTGGATGTCCAGGAAGACCTCTTCACTGTAATCAACCAGGTCCATCTTGTTTATACATACTATGACGTGCGGGATACGGAGGAGCGAGGCTATATATCCGTGCCGTATGGTCTGTTCAAGTACCCCGTGGCGAGCATCTATGAGGATGATGGCTACATTGGCCGTAGAAGCACCTGTGACCATATTGCGGGTATACTGCACATGTCCGGGAGTATCGGCGATGATGAATTTTCTTTTAGGGGTGGCAAAATATCGGTAGGCCACATCTATGGTGATCCCCTGCTCTCTTTCGGCACGGAGACCATCTGTCAGAAGGGCCAGGTTTACATGCTCGTCCCCCTTCTGTTCACTGGCGCGTTCGATGGCTTCCATCTGGTCTTCGAAAATCGCCTTGCTGTCATAGAGCAGGCGGCCGATCAGGGTACTCTTCCCGTCATCCACACTGCCTGCAGTGGTGAACCGCAACAGCTCCATATTCAGGTAACCCCTTTGAAAATCCTTTGTCTTTTCCATTTATAAATGCTTCATTTCTGGTCAATAATTGCTGGATATGATCATCAAATGTTCGGTCCAGCTTAGAAGTATCCCTCTTTTTTCCTATCCTCCATGGCTGCCTCAGAGCGCTTGTCATCATAGCGTCCACCTCTTTCAGTAGTCCTTGTGGCCGCTACTTCCTGTATGATATCTTCCAGGGTATTTGCTTTGGAGAGCGTTACCCCGGTGCAGGTAATATCCCCGATGGTGCGGCAGCGTACATCTTTTTCAATCACCTCTTCCGTATCCTTTTTAGCCATGAACGGAGCGTCTGCCAGCCAGACTCCGTCACGATAAAATACCCTGCGTTTGTGGGTGAAATAAAGATCCGGTATTTCCACATCTTCCATATAGATATACTGCCAGACATCCATTTCGGTCCAATTACTCAGCGGAAATACCCGGAAATGCTCGCCCATATTCTTCTTCCCATTGAAAAGGTTCCATAATTCAGGCCGCTGGTTCTTGGGGTCCCATTGTCCGAATTCATCCCGGTGTGAGAAGAAGCGTTCCTTGGCCCTGGCCTTTTCCTCATCCCTGCGTCCCCCGCCAAGTGCACAGTCAAACTTGAGTTCCTCTAAGGCATCGAGCAGGGTCACCGTCTGCAAAACATTCCGGCTGGCATTGACCCCGGTTTCTTCAACTGCCTTTCCCTGGTCAATGCTATCCTGAACCAGT
Source organism: uncultured Bacteroidaceae bacterium (assembly GCA_963767555.1). GTDB lineage: Bacteria > Bacteroidota > Bacteroidia > Bacteroidales > SM23-62 > SM23-62. The sequence continues at coordinate 9,779 of CAVYEL010000014.1, forward strand.
CTGGCAATACAGGTTGCCCCGGTCTTTTCCATCAGCTGATCGCGGAAGGCCAGTGTTTCCGGGAAATTATGGCCGGTATCGATGTGCATGAGGGGGAAAGGGACCTTGGCTGGCCAGAAAGCTTTCCTTGCCAGGTAAAACATCACAATTGAATCCTTGCCACCTGAGAAAAGAAGTACCGGCCTTTCAAACTGAGCGGCTACTTCCCTGATGACATAAATGGATTCAGCTTCTAATTCCCTGAGATGATTCAGATTATACTTTTCCATCCTAACCTATGGTTTGTGCATTTTTCAATGAGGACACAAAGATAGGAAATTTAGGTTTATAATCTTAGATTTCCAGACCTGGAGCAGGTATTAAACAAGGTGCCTTACGTGTTTCGCGCAGCGGAATATGCAGCACCGTTTTAATACCTGCTCCAGGTCTGGAGAATAAGGTTGTTAGCCTGATATGGTGGAAAGTTTTACGGCTGTTCCGTAGGCGAGGATCTCAGAGCAGCCCTGCATTACGGTGGAAGTAGTAAAGCGTACATTGATGATGGCATCAGCACCCATTCTGTCGCCATCGAGTATCATCCTTTGCATGGCTTCTTCCCGCGCATCGGCCAGCAGCCGGGTGTATTCAGATATCTCACCTCCTACCAGGTTTTTTAATCCTGCGAATATGTCACGTCCCAGGTGACGTGCCCTGACAGTACTTCCCCTGGCAATGCCGAGGGATTCGGTAATGGATTTTCCGGGGATTTGATCTGTATTAATAATAATCATGACATATGGTTTTTAAGTGACTCTCTTTATCACACGCAGTCTATGCGTATATTTACCAAGCTGCTTACTGTATATACCCTGGTGGTCGATTGGATCTACCTTAACACAACCGGATGCATGCAGCACCTTGCCAGGACCTGAAATGATGCCGGTGTGTACGATCTCCCCTTCATCATTATCAAAAAAAACCAGATCTGCCGTCCTGGATTCTGATATCATGTTAACCGTTTTTCCCTGTCCAACCTGAAGAGAAGCATCCCTTAAAAGGGGTACGTCCAGTAAGCGGAAGATGGTCTGTACCAGTCCCGAACAATCTGTCCCATAGCTGCTTTTTCCACCCCAGAGGTAAGGTACATTCAGCAATTGCCCTTTCAGATCCTCCAGGGCCTTTAGTTTATCCGGTGCTGGTTTCTCAATGGGCCTGTCAAGTTCATAAGTTTTCCCGCAATGGATACGCAGGGGGTCCTCCGCATGGTAATACAGTACGCTTCCGAGCGGTACCAGTAAAAGACCTTCTGCTCCACGGAGAGAACAGAATTTCTCTTTCACCAGGTAAAACTCCATGGCCTCGTATTTCCGGAGGGAGTTTTCGTTAAACAGACTGGTCATTACCGGGGACAGCCATCCTTCATAACCATCAAAGCGGTTCCGTGCCAACAACCACTGGGCATTTCTTTCAAGCACTTCAAATATTTCCCCGAAAAGCAGCTGGCTGGTCATTTCACTGGAACTTTCCGGATCCTTCCTGACCGGGAGAAAGGATGTCTCTACTATACCGTATTCCATACAGATGATTTCAGTACTTAAAGATAGGGGATAAAAGCTAAAATTGTTTTCGTATTTTTGTCAAAATTTTCAAAGGACCATAATGAAAAGGTTTTTCCTCTTTTTCTCAAAGAACCTGAAGAAGATAAGAATTATCTCGCTCTTTGTTCTGACCACCATTATTATCCTGCTGCTTTTTCCCAGGGAGGGAAGATTCGGGTACGAGTTTCAAAAGGGAGCCCCGTGGATGCATGAAGAATTGATTGCCCCGTTTAATTTCCCCATCTATAAATATGATGAGGAGGTTGCCGCGGAACAGGACAGTATTCTCAGAGAGTTTAAACCTTATTTTATAATTGACAGGGAAATTGGAAATCTTCAATATGGCAGGCTGCTGGATATCTTTGATGAGCAATGGAGGGTCTATTTTGTTGCCGGAGATAGTAATGCTATACATCAAGAATATAAAGGCAGCCGGAGCGATCAGGTAAAGACCAGGTACCTGGTCTTTGCCGGAGAAATACTTCAATTTGTTTATTCCAAAGGGATCATCAGCAATGAAGATGTCCTGCAGCGTGTGGATAACCAGGACCTGACCATTGTCCTGCTGGAGGACCAGTATGCTGAAGAACGGGATTTTGGGGAAGTTTTTACACAGAAACTGGCCTATGAATACGTCCTCAGCAGGTTTTCAGAATTCAGGGACAGCCTTTACAGGGAATCCGATATAGATTTTTTCAGATCCCTGAATATCAATGAATTTCTTGTACCCAACCTGTATTATGATGAGACAACTTCCAATAAGGTCAAGAATGAACTGATGGAAGAAGTATCACTTACCCGGGGAATGGTTCAATCCGGTGAAAGGATCATCGCCAGGGGAGAATTGGTCACCAGTGAGAAATACCGGGTGCTGGAATCCATCCGCAGGGAATATAACAGGAACCTGGGACTGGTAGGTGCTTTCAACTTTATTTTCCTGGGCAAGATGATCCTCGTGATCATACTGATGATCCTCCTGTATCTTTTCCTCTATAATTTCAGGGTTGTTGTGCTGCAATCACCCCGTGAATCCTCATTCCTGCTCCTGCTTGTGCTGATCATGGTGGCTGTTTCAAGTTTTACCATACGCTATAATGTGTTGAGTATTTATTTCCTGCCCTTTGCCATAGTTCCGATCATGGTCCGGACTTTTTTTGATTCCCGGCTGGCCCTGTTTATTCATTTAATAGTAGTACTGATCGTTGGTTTCTGGGCCCCGAACAGTTATGAATTCATTTTTCTGAACCTGATAGCTGGCATAGTGGCCATTTTAAGCCTGACCAATTCCTACCGCAGGGGCATTCTCTTTCTTACCGGTGTGATGATCATTGCTTCCTATTCAACTGTATACCTGGCTTTCTCGATGATACAGGAAGGCAATCTGCTGGCTATTAATTTCAAGGCTTTCCTGTGGTTCGCAGGGAACGGTCTGTTGATCCTGACGTGTATATCCACTGATCTTTATTTTTGAAAAGACCTTCAAGTTCCTGTCTGATTCCACACTGATAGAATTGTCTGATACCAACCAGGCCTTGCTGCGGGAACTGGCAGAAAAAGCCCCCGGCACTTTCCAGCACAGTCTCCAGGTAGCCAATCTGGCGGAAGAGGCGGTCATCCATGTGGGCGGGAATCCGCTTTTGGTCAGGACAGGTGCGCTCTATCATGATATTGGCAAAATGTACAACCCGGAATATTTTGTTGAAAATCAGAGCGCTGATTATAATGCACATGATGAGCTAAAATTTGAAGATAGTGCCAGGATCATTATCCGCCATGTGCTGGATGGTATTGATATAGCAAGGAGGTACAGGTTGCCGGATGCCATCATTGATTTTATACGCACGCACCATGGAACCACAATAGTGCAATATTTTTACAGGTCTTTCATCAAGGAATTCCCTGAAGATGAGTCGAGCCGGCATAAATTTGTTTATCCAGGGCCAAGGCCCTTTTCCAAGGAAACAGCCGTGCTCATGATGGCAGATTCGGTGGAGGCTTCCTCCCGGAGCCTGAGGGTAAAAGATAAATCTAACCTCAGCAAACTGGTTGATGATATCATCAACCAGCAGATAAGAGAACAGCAATTTGATAATACGGATATTACATTCCGGGATATCGACCAGATCAAGGAAATCTTCTTAAGGAAACTGTTGAATATCTATCATGTGAGGATAGAATATCCCAGGTAGTGCACCAGCTTGTTCAGAAGCGGGTATCGACTACCTCCACACCGGGAAAATGAGGTTTGATCAAAGGTAAAAGTACCCTCGGTGACAGAAATCTTTTTCTGGTAGTCTTTCAGCATCACGGTATGATTATCCCCCTGCTTCCCCAGCGCCTGTGCGGAAAAAAGCCGGGAATCCTTTTTGCCGATCAATAATTTGATGGTATGGTAGCTCTTGTTGAGGTCGTTGGGAAACAGATCTATCTCATAATATTCCTTGCCCTCATAAGAAACTTCCCCTGTCAGCCTGTATTTGAAATCTTTCTGGTAGAAAGTAAACAGGTCGGAGGGATCTGAGAGAAAGAACTCTTCATCCGCATTATTCTCTTCAGGGTCACTGATATAAACTTCATTGACCGATTCCATAGTGATTCCACATGGTTTTTCCGTCACAATATACCTCTGATTCACTAACTGAAAGCCTGAATTTATCCTGCTGTAGGACCAGGGTCCCTTGCTCGGTGTTCTGTTGATTTTCTGGCAGTGATTCATAGGTATAATCAAAACTGACTTTTACAGGGTAATCTGCCTGGGACTGTTTTGCCAGTTTGTCAAGGATCTTTCTGGCAGCCGGATCCTGGCCTGCCATGGACTCTTCTTGTTGGGCCGTCACCAGGTTCACCATTACCAGGCTGAGTGTTATGAAAAAATATTTCCTCATAGATATTACAGGCTTTCAAGATCTTCATCCAAAAACCGTTCCAAACTTATCAGGTCTTTGATCAATACCTGGCGTGCCTTGCTGCCTTCATACGGGCCGACAATGCCGGCGGATTCAAGCTGGTCAATGATTCTCCCGGCCCTGTTGTAACCTATGGAGAACTTTCGCTGGATCAAAGAGGTGGATCCCTGCTGAGACTCAACTACCAGTCTGGCAGCCGTTGCAAAGAGGTCATCTTTTCCATCCTGGTCGAAACCATTCAGGTCTGCCTTGCTTTCATCGATATATTCGGGCAGGAGGTGGGCTTCAGGATAGGATTGCTGAGAGCTGATATGGTCGGTGATCCTTTCAATTTCGGAGATGTCGATAAATGCACATTGAAGGCGGACCATATCGCTTCCAACAGAGATCAACATATCCCCCCGGCCTACCAGCTGGTTGGCACCCGGACTGTCAAGGATGGTCCTTGAATCCATCATGGAAGTAAGCTTGAAGGCAATCCTGACAGGGAAATTGGCCTTGATGGAGCCTGTGATGATATTTGTACTGGGACGCTGGGTGGCAATGATCAGATGTATCCCAACGGCTCTTGCCAGCTGGGCAAGACGTGCCAGCGGCACCTCAATTTCACGGCCTGCCGTCATGATAAGGTCGGCAAACTCATCCACGATGACCACTATATAGGGTAGATACCGGTGGCCTTCTCTGGGATTCAGTTTCCGGGCAATGAATTTTTCATTGTATTCCTTGATGATCCTTACCTTGCCGCTTTTCAACAGGTTATATCGGTCGTCCATTTCAATGGTCAGGGAATTAAGGGTCCGGATCACTTCCTGTGTATCATTGATAATGGGCTCCTCCGAGTCGGGCAGTTTGGCCAGGAAATGCTTTTCGATATGATTGTAAAGTGTCAGTTCAACCTTTTTCGGATCGATCATGACGAATTTCAGCTGGGCCGGATGTTTCTTATAGAGCAAGGAAGCAATGATGGCATTCAGTCCCACGGACTTCCCCTGTCCCGTTGCCCCTGCTATAAGCAAGTGGGGCATCTTCGTCAGTTCAACGACATAGGTTTCATTGGAAATGGTCTTCCCCAGGCCGATGGCCAGTTCATATTTCGATTCCTGGAACTTCTTTGATGCAATGATAGATCGCATGGAGACGATCTCCGGTTTTCGGTTCGGGACCTCTATTCCAATGGTTCCCCGGCCAGGTATGGGAGCAATGATCCTGATACCCAGGGCTGACAGGCTCAGTGCAATGTCATCTTCCAGGTTTTTGATCTTGGAGATCCGGATACCCGGGGCGGGAACAATTTCGTAAAGGGTTACTGTGGGCCCGATGGTTGCCTTGATCTTGTCTATCTGTATCTTATAATTCCCCAGTGTCTCTACAATGCGGTTTTTATTGCTGATTAGTTCTTCCTCACTGACCTCAGTATCTCCAGACCTGTGCTCCTCCAGTAATTCTATGGAAGGAAGCCGGTAATTTGAAAGATCCAGTTTCGGGTCATAGTCCTCCAGCTCCATCTTCGTACTGGAATCGACCATCTCTCCGTTAAGCTTCTTTTCAACTGTCATCTCTATCCCGTTGTCCTGTATTCCATCAGTATCGTCCGTCTTACTTTCATCAGGACTGCTTTCTTCTTCACCATACCGGGAATCGACAAATTCGGTCTCGCGGGTCTTAAACTGTATGCTATCATCATCCATTTCTTCATCCTGTGTAATTACACCCGGGACTCCGGTCATTTGTTCTTCCTGGTCAATCATCCCGGGATCTTTCCCTGCATCCGTTTCATCCTTTTTTATCAGGCCATGGATCTTTTCCAGGGTACTCTCGAATGAAAACATTGCGAATGCCAGTACCAGGATGGACAACAGGAACACTGTACCCACCTTTCCGAGAATGGATGATAACCATTCACTCAGGAAGTAACCATGGCCACCTCCCGGACCGCTACCAAGGAAGCCGCCTGCATCACCGAACAGGAAAGAAAGGATAACGGAGAGCAGGATGGTGCCAACCAGTAAAATACGGCTTGTTTTCCCCAGGGGCAGGGTTCGTATATTAACGAGACGCAATCCAGTGATCAGCAAAATGAAGGGCAGAACAGCAGAAGCGATACCGAACCAGTGATTAATGAATTTATTGGCAAGGAATGCACCAAATTTCCCTGCCCAGTTATCCACTATTATCTCGGGACCGGAAAAAACGCGTGACCACTCAAAGCTCTGATCGGTCTTCCAGGTAAAAAAATAAGAAGTAAAAGCCAGGTAGAGGTATAGCGAGAAAAGGACAAAGAATATCCCCAGCGTCACTTTAAATCGTTCATCACGCAGAAAACTGAAGTATTTCTTTTTCTTTCTCTTTTTCTTTGCCATTTTGTTTCAGGAAGAAGGGTAATCAGTCGAGCAGCGCATTCAATATGGTTTCTATCTCAGCTTTTGAAACCCGCTTGTAATTTTTTGGGAGTTCAAAAATCCTTGCCGGGATCCTTGTTACGTCACAATTCCTTGCTACCATATGCATGTTGGCATTTCCCATAATGGTATTAAATTCAAGGAGTACCCCCGGAATTTTCTGGAAGGGCGTGTTGCCATTGGGCTTATCAAGCTGCAGGTCCTCCGTATACCAGATATCGAATGATTCGATATGACCTTCAGGAAAACTGGCAATGGCTTTTCTGCATTCAAAGCCAATGATGTCTTTTGTCTGTCTGGTAAACTCAATGTCCATACCATCCAGCAGGCCAAAACAACAGGGGGGCTCATTTTTATCCCCTTTGAATATATATCTCTTATCAATAAATTTCAGGTATGTAATAAACTGGTAATTATTCAGATCTGATAGATTTACCAGATTAAAAAACCCCATGCCACCCTGAATCGTATTTTTTACCAGGTTATCCCTGAATTCCATGGTCATTTTCGCCGGCAGCAGGTGGGCTGAATAGCCCCCAACTTTCTCCTGTTCATACGTGATCTGGAATTCAATCCTGCCCTCTGTCAATGCTGGCTTTTTCTCCCTGCTACAATTTATAAGCAGTAAAACGGGCAGGGTAAGGGACAGGTATTTAAGGATAGATTTTGACACAGTATCATGACCTTGAGAACAAGAACGTCTAAAAATACTAATTATTTCTAAGTTTAAGGCCTTAAGTTCTCAACCAGGGGTTCCTGGTTATAAGTTCTGCACTTTTAGTTCCAAACCTATTTTCATAGATTTGTGTCTTAACAGAGGAAAAAGGTAAAAATATGAAGAAGCTGGCTGTCATTGCCCTTGGGGGGAATGCATTGCTGAGAGGGGACCAGGAGGGAACCATAGACGAGCAGGAACAAAATACAACAGAAACCCTTGAAAACCTGGTGTTCCTGCTAAGGGAAGGATACGATCTGGTCATCAGCCATGGGAACGGCCCCCAGGTAGGTAATATCCTGATGAGGAATGATGCAGGTGAGCAGGTATACGGTATCCCGCAGATGCCGGTGGATATATGCGTTGCTGATTCGCAGGGAGGAATTGGATATATGGTCGAAAGAATGCTCAGAAATGTACTTAACAAACATGGTATCAAAAAGGAAGTGGTTACCCTGGTTACCATGGTAGAGGTGGATAAAAATGATCCGGCTTTCAGGGACCCGCAGAAACGGATTGGACAAATCTATTCGCAGGAAGAAGCTGCAAAGCTGGCATCAGAGAAAAGCTGGCAATTTGAGAAGACCGAGAAACAGGAGGGTGGCTGGAGGAGGGTGGTCCCATCTCCCAGACCGGTCAGGATAAGCAATGAAAAAGTAATTGAAACACTGGCCAGGCAGGGAACCATCGTAATTGCTGCCGGTGGTGGAGGTATCCCTGTTTATATCGATGAGAAAAATGACGTCAGGCCGGCAGAAGTAGTGATCGATAAGGATTTGGCTTCCAGCCTGCTGGCAGCACGTATCGGAGCCGATGAATTCTATATCCTCACAGATGTACCCTATGTCTACCTGAATTACCGCAAGGAAAATGAGCAATGGGTGGAGTTTCTCGACTATAAAGACACCCTTAAACATCTTGAGGATGGACAATTTGCCAGGGGAAGCATGGCACCCAAGATCAGAGCCTGTCTCCAGTTCATTGAGCAGGGCGGGAGGAAGAGTGTCATCACTGAAGCCACCAAACTGGAAGATAAAAAATACGGCACCAAAATTACACGGGAATATGAAGATTAAATTTCCAGGGAAAACAATATCTTTAAAACTCTTTTTAATCAATAAAACTTTCTATTTATGGCATCTAATCTCAGTAACAGGAGCTTCCTGAAATTGCTGGACTTTACACCCGAAGAGATCCGTTCTCTGCTGGATCTTTCTGCTGACCTGAAAAAGGCCAAATATGACAATAAGGAGCAACAGCGGCTGAAAGGCAAAAATATTGCCTTGATCTTTGAAAAATCTTCTACCCGGACCAGGTGTGCATTTGAAGTAGCTGCCTATGATCAGGGTGCGCATGTTACATACCTGGGACCAACAGGCTCACAAATAGGCAGCAAGGAATCTATGAAGGATACGGCCCGGGTCCTCGGCAGGATGTATGATGGTATCGAATACCGTGGATTCGGCCAGGAAAGGGTTGAGACACTGGCTGAATATTCCGGTGTCCCTGTTTGGAATGGTCTCACAGATGAATTTCATCCCACGCAGGTTCTGGCTGATTTCCTGACCATGCAGGAGCACCTGGCAAGGCCATTGAATGAAATGAACTTCTGTTACCTGGGTGATGCCCGTAATAATATGGGCAATTCACTCTTGATTGGTGCTGCCAAACTGGGAATGGACTTCAGGGCAGCCGCTCCGGTCTCCTGCCAGCCTGATGAAGGACTGGTGAAACAGGCCCGGGAAATTGCCACCACTACAGGTGCCAGGATCAATATCACCGATAAACTGGAGGAAGCGGTCAGGGACGCTGATTTTCTTTATACGGATGTCTGGGTTTCCATGGGAGAGGCTGCGGAGGTCTGGGAGGAACGGATCAAGCTTCTAAAACCATACCAGGTCAACCAGAGGGTACTGGAGCTGACCGGTAATGAAAATGTAAAATTCCTGCATTGCCTCCCTGCTTTTCATGACCTGGAAACCACTGTTGGACAAGATATTAACCAAAAATTCGGCATACCTGCTATGGAAGTTTCTGATGAAGTATTTGAATCAGAAGCCTCCATCGTATTTGACGAAGCGGAGAACCGGGTGCATACCATCAAAGCCGTGATGGTAGCGACACTTGGGTGACCCTATCCTGAAAACTTGTAATTTATCACTTTTGCTCTTGACTTTGTGGTCAGATAATTGTTAACTTGTATAATAATTACAAACCAACATTTTCATTAATGACACTTTATGTTGGTAATATTCCATATGCTGTAAAAGAAGAAGAGCTTAAAGAGCTTTTTCAGGAGTACGGAACAGTGGTAAGTATCAAGATCATCGCGGACAAGTATACCGGACGATCAAAAGGCTTTGGTTTTGTTGAAATGGAGAACGACGACCAGGAAGATGCAGTGGTCAAGGAATGCAACCGGAGAGAAGTAAATGAGCGGAACCTGGTTGTTGCCAAAGCTCATTCCCGTAAGGGTTATAACGAGAGAAACTAACCCGGGGGATCTTTATACGACGAGTTCTTTTATGAAATAGTATATCATTGCTATTGAAGCAGCTAATTTGAGCCCGATTCCTATCATTAGTCCCAGTAATGATCCGAGTCCCGCTTTAAAAGAATTAGCCGCATCCTTTCCGGTTATGGCCTCGCCTATCACAGCACCTGCAAAGGGACCGATAATGATCCCCAGCGGGGGAAAAAAGATCAATCCCATTACGAGACCAATGGCTGCCCCCCACATACCCGCCTTACTACCGCCAAATTTTTTTGTACCCCAGATAGGTACAATATAATCCATGATGGTGACGATTACTGCGATGGCCCCCATTACCAGCAGGAATTCGAAACTGAACTCGGCATAGCTGGAAAAGTGAAGCAGGAGAAGGCCTACAAAGCTGAGCGGGGGACCAGGAATTACGGGCAGGAAACAGCCAACAACGCCCAGGATCATGAGAGCTGCACCGCCGGCCGTAAGTAAAATATCTCCCATTATTCCTTATTCGAAACCTGTAACTTCGTATCCTGCACCGGAGATGGCCTCTGAGATCAACCGGGAATTGACAAGTGTTGAGTCAAACTTAACCACAGATTCTCCGGCTGTAAAAGAAGCACTGACTTCCTGTATTCCCTCCAGTTTCTTGATACTGGTCATGATCGCATTTTCACATCCCTCACAGGTCATGCCATTAACATCGAATTTTACCTGTGTGAGGTGTTCTGTTGAAATGGCCTTTACTTCGGATGTGGATTCTGCCTTCTTGGTAGCCGATGAACAGGAAACACCCAGCAGGAAAATGGCCAGCAAATAGATTATCTTTTTCATATCTTAGATTTTATTCTGTTCCTACAATATCTTCAAAAGCAGCATATATGGCACAATAAGTAATTGGAATGGTGAATAGGAGTCCCACAAAAAAAGCCAGTGTGCCAACCAGGTTGATCAAAAACAGGAGGAGGACAAACCCGAATATATTCCACCAGTTTTTTGTGACCAGTTTCCTGCTGATCTCCATGCCATCCCAGAATTCCATTTTAGCAAAAACGATGAAAAGGGGCGCAAAAGTATAGGCGACTGCCAGGTAGATCCCGGGGATTACTAGGGCCACTACTCCCAATGCGACAAAAATGCCGGCGACAAGTGAATACAGCAGGAGGGGGATAAAAAAGTCAAAGCCTTTGAAAAAGGTTCCGAATTCATAGGGTTCTCCCTTGCTTATTTTATTCGCAACGATATAAAAACCTGCTGTAAGGGGACCGGAAACAAGGATGGAGCCGAAAGGAATGAAGGCCAAGGCAATAGAGATCCCGACAGTAATCGCGGTATACCCGACGAACATACCGATGTTGTCCTGGAAAATTTCCCAGCCCTTGCGGATATAAGTCCCTGCGTCCGTCTCATAGCCCTGCTGGATCAGGTGCTCTGCCTTCTGTTGGATATTATTAAAAACTTCCATGGTAGTTTTTTTTAAAAATACTAAACTCCCTCCATATATTTCCAAATCACCCGCAATAATTCATTTGATATTATGTTTTGATGACCAGAGATTGACTTGTGGCTTAACTTTTCATACATTTAATTATTCCATGGAAGGCGAAAACATATATGATAAGATCCAGGAGATCTTCGGGGAGGTTCCGGGAACATTCAGCATTCTTGAGGAGAAGATCGATATCGATCTGCAGATGGAATATTTTGAATTCTCCAGGACCATTAAGAAGGATCTGGATGCGGAGATGGCCATGGAGCAGAGGGATCAAATCTTTGATTTGACAAAGGATGCGGGGCACCGTAAATCATTGTTTGCCATGCTTGCCTCTCTGGAAGAGGTTCTGGCATACCGGACCATCGAAAAATACCTTAAGGAGGGACACCAGGAGCTGAGGAACTGGGCTATACTGGCCCTCCAGGAAAGCAGGATGCTTCTTGAAAGTAGGCTGCTTGAAGAGAGCCAGGTATTTATTTCAACCGGACTGGGAGGCAAGGGGGCAAAGCTCAGATATTTTATCGTGCTTTTAGGCAAAGAGAATACTGGTTTCAGTGATTTGCAGAAGAAAATCATAAAGAACGAATTTGAAGATATCCTTACCAAATGTGATGCTGAGATCGAGAAGGCAGAATTCCTGGGGAATTTTGCAACACTGGTTGTGATGGTTCCCCTGAAAGTTGCCCTCAAAGACGTGTTCCGGTCCGCTATAATTGAATGTAATCAGTATGGGGATTTCATGAAGTCTAATTTTATCATCACCAATGTAAAAGAATTGAACCTGGTGGAGATCAAAGATTTCTTAAAAAAGCAGCAACTGGCCAGTCCACCTGATGATGAAAAATAATGTAATCCCGTAAAATAATGAAAACTATGGGTAAGAAGAAAAGCTGACAGATTTTGTCAGCTCTTCTTTGTGTCTTCGAGATCTTCGAATTCCACATTCGAAAAGTTCTCCGTAATGGGTTCCCCAACTTCCTCTTCAACAGAAGATTCAATTGATTCTGCCGTTTCAGCTAGTTCGGGTGTTTCACTTTCTACTGCCTCATTTACAGCTTCCTGCTCAATGGCCTCATCTGCCTTATGCTCAGTCGTTTCCCTGGCATTTCCTTCGAATTCCTCCCGATCGAGTATTTCCGGGGCATTCTCTTTGATGTACCCGATTACCTCTCTCAGGCCGTCTGTGAATTTTTCAAAATCCTCTTTGTACAGAAAGATTTTGTGCTTCTCAAAATAGAACCTGCCGTCTCTGTTGAACCTTTTCTTGCTCTCTGTAAGCGTCAGGTAATAATCATTCCTTCTTGTTGTTTTGACATCAAAGAAATATGTCCTTTTTCCAGCTCTTACCGACTTCGAAAAAATCTCTTCCCTTTCGGTCTTGACAACTTCATCATTTTTTTCGGTTCCGTCTGCCATCAGTGTTAAATTTAGTTACGAGAATGGTTAGTATGTCAAAAATAGAAAATAATTTTAGAAATCCGCAAATAATCAATTGATTGATTGTGTATAAGGAGATTATTCGCTTATTTTGCCTCCGTTTCATTTTAACAGGTTCTTATATTAAGGATGTTTAGCAGGAGGTTGTTAAGGATCAAGGTTTTCCAAACATTATATGCCTACCATAAGGTGGAAGGAGGAAATTATGCAGTTACCGAAAAGGAACTTATGCATAGCATACAAAAATCCTATGAGCTGTATCACCTGCTTTTTTTACTGATCCTGGATGTGATCGATTATGCTGAATCAAGGATTGATCAGGCAAAACTGAAAAAAGTGCCGACCAATGAGGATCTGCATCCCAATACCCATTTTATCAATAACCAGCTGGTCGCCCAGTTAAGAAACAACCTGGATCTGCAAAAGTACCGGAATAAGCATCCCGTTAGTTGGGTGCAGTACCCGGAGATCATTAAAAACCTTTTTCTTTTATTTTCTGGATCTGACCTCTATCGTACTTACATGGAGGAAGCGGAACCGGATTACCGGGATGATAAAAAGCTGGTGGAGAGATTCTACAGTGATGTGGTGATGAACTATGAGGATCTTTACATAAACCTTGAAGAACAGAGTATATTCTGGATAGGGGATGTGGATTTCGTGATCAATATGATCGTGAAAACACTGAAGAAATTTACTGCAGATCATCCCGGTGGAGGAGACCTTATGCCCATGTTCAAGGATAAAGAAGACGAGGACTATGCCAGGACCCTGCTGCGTAAGACCATCATGAATAAGGAACCGTACCTGGAGTTGGTCAGGGCATCTGCCAATAACTGGGAGTTGGAGAGGATCGCATTCACCGATAGCCTGATCCTGCAGCTAGCCATTTCTGAGGCCATCGAATTTTCCTCCATTCCTACCAAGGTTACCATAAATGAATTCCTGGAAATAGCCAAGCTTTACAGCACACATAAAAGCAGCCAGTTCATCAATGGTATCCTGGATAACATAATTGCCGGATTGAAAAAGGAAGGCAAGATTAAGAAGAGCGGACGTGGCCTGATCGGTGAAGTCTGAACATAAGCTATTGTGCCAGAATTAAAATTATTGTTACTTTGCACTTTCTGAATCGTTTATGAGGTTACTACACATCACGCTACTGTTGACTTTACTCCTGTTCGGGGGGGGCTGTAGGAATCAAAAATCCACCGAGGTTACAGGTATGGTTGAAGATCAAACCGGATTGAAACCGGAGATCAGTTTTGAGAAAACCGAACATAATCTCGGAAGGATAGTGCAGGGAGAGAAAGTGGGTTACAATTTTGTCTTCATCAACGAAGGAGGTGCCTCACTTGTCATTCTGGATGCCAATGCAAGTTGTGGATGCACCGTGCCGAAATACAGTAAGGAACCAATTGCCCCTGGTGAAAAAGGTTCAGTCGAGGTCGTATTCGATTCATCCGGAAGGATGGGCAAGCAGAGCAAGACGATAACCCTGAAAACAAACGGGGCGGACCCCGTCGTGTACCTTACCATTAAAGCAGATATTACTAAAAATAGAATCTTAATATTTACATAAATCGAAATTGTGATGAGTAATTTTATGTTGATTTTCCTAATGCCCCAGTCCCCGGATCAAAGTCCGGTCCCATCTTTTGTTTTTCTTCTGCTGATCATTGTTGTATTTTATTTCTTTATGATCAGGCCGCAGATGAAAAGGCAAAAGGACCTTAAGAGTTACAGGGAAAGCCTGAACAAAGGTGACAAAGTTATCACTACAGGTGGTATTTATGGCAAGGTACTGGATATCAAAGATTCGACAGTGACCGTAGAAATAGCGGATAATGTCAGGATCAAGATTGATAAGAGCGCAATTCTCAAGGACAATACAGACCTGGCTTCCCAGAAGTAGATCCATCCCTGGTGGGGAATGGGATTAAACTGTCCAAATACTGATGAATGCAGGATCAAACCCCCGGCAATAATAGAGTTTTGGCAGATCTTCTGGGCATGACCAGGAGGCCTCGCAGGAAAAAGATAACCCTGAACAGGAGGGTTCTGATCTATTTCTTCTTCCTGTTACTGGCTATTCTTTTCTGGTTCCTGACAGTCATGAATAAGGAATATTCGTCCCCCATCTCATACCCTGTTCGGTATACCAGGTTCCCGGAAAAGAAGGTTCTTGTCGATGACATTCCTGACAGGTTGGAGCTGCTTGTGAATGCTACCGGGTACACCCTGCTCAGATATAAGCTAAGGTCCCGCATTGCCCCCATTATATTTGACGTAGAATCCTTTTCACTGAACACGGTTCTTGGTGATCCCTCCACGGTGTATATACTGACAAGTTATGCCAGGGAAACGATTGCCAAACAATTATCATCATCATCAGATATCGAGATCCTGAATATCAGTCCGGATACACTCTTTTTCAAGTTTGCTGATAAGGTGAGTAAAAGAGTTCCGGTTGAACCCGATCTGGATATCAGCTTTGAAAAGCAGTATATGCAGGTGGGTCCATACCTGGTGGAGCCAGACAGTGTAACTATATCGGGACCGGAAGTTATCATTGACACGGTAAATGTGGCAGTCACAGAGCCGGTTGCCATGGCAGATGTCAACAGGAGTTTTGATATGGAACTGGAGATGCAGCCTCAGCATAAAATTGAATACGATCCCCTTGAGGTCTGGATACAGGTTCCCGTTGAGAAGTTCACCGAAGCAAGTTTGAAAGTCCAGATCGAAGTGATCAATATGCCGGATTCCCTGCTTCTCAGGCCATTTCCTCCGGCAGTGACCATCAGTTGCCAGATTGGACTGAGTGCCTATGAGACCCTGAATGAACATCTGTTCCGGGCTGTAATTGATTACGCAGAAGAGGGTAGTATGCTGGGAAATAAACTTCAGGTCAAGATCATCAAGATGCCGGTATATATCCAGTCTGTTAATTTCACACCCAAGAGTGTCGAATATATCGTAGAACGCTGATGTTTAAGGTGGGAATCACGGGTGGGATCGGAAGCGGTAAATCAGTTATCTGTAGTGTTTTCCATAATCTGGGTATCCCGGTTTATCAGGCAGATATTGAGGCCAGGAGGCTGATGAGCGAGAATGAAAACATCCGGACCGGCTTACTGGATCACTTTGGGAAAAAGGTTTATAAGGATGGGCAGCTGAATCGCAAATATCTGGCTGACAGGATATTCTCAAATCCGGATGCCCGTGATTTTGTTAACTCCCTGGTACATCCGGCAGTGAGGAGTGATTTTGCTAATTGGGTGCAAAAACAGGGAGGGACTCCGTATGTGATCGAAGAGGCTGCCCTGCTGTTTGAAACAGGAGCCTGGAAGGAACTGGATTATAACATCCTTGTTGATGCCCCTGTCGAAACAAGAATAGCCCGAATTATCAGGCGGGACGGAATCAGCAAGGCAGATGTACTGGCCCGCATGGCCAGCCAGATGGACCCGGTTGAGGGCAGGGAATATGCAGATGTTTTCATTCGGAATGATAATAATGATTTTGTTATACCGCAGGTGCTCAGGGTGGATAAAATTATCAGGGAATTAGCGCTGGAGAAATCGTGAATAGCAGGAAATATTTATCTTTGATACTTCAGGATATTAGCTATGGGAAAATACGGTAAATGGATAGGTGGTGGTTTGGGTTGGGCCTTGCTGGGTCCCCTTGGCGGTGTGTTGGGATTCGTTGTGGGGTCGATGTTTGACCGTTCGGATGGGAAGCCCCGTGTTTTTACCGGGACTACCCACGGGGATTTTACCATGAGCCTCCTGACCCTGACAGCAGCCGTCATGAAAGCTGACGGCAGGATCATGAAGTCCGAGTTGGAATATGTCAGGCTGTACTTTTCCCAGAGTTTCGGTCCCGCGGCCTCTCAGGAAGCCATGCTTTACCTGCGCGACCTGCTGAAGCAGGAGATCCCGCTGCGGGATGTATGCTACCAGATCAAAAACCGTCTGGACCACTCCTCCCGGCTGCAATTATTGCATTTTCTGTATGGTGTGTCAAAGGCGGATGGGAAGGTGCATCCAAAAGAGGTCGAGATCATAGAGAAGATTGCAGGCTACCTCGGGATCTCTGGCAAAGACATGGGATCCATCAAGGCCATGTTCTATGAGGACACGGATGCAGCGTACAGGGTCCTTGAGATTGAAACTTCAGTGAGTGATGATGAGGTTAAGAAGGCCTACCGTAAAATGGCCAATAAATATCATCCTGATAAAGTAGCCTATCTGGGCGAAGATATCAGAAAAGCTGCGGGGGAAAAGTTCAGGAAGGTGAAAGATGCTTATGAAACCGTTAAAAAGGACCGAGGGATGAATTAAAATACTTTCTATGGCAGAGAAAAAAACAGAAGAGAAAACAACAGCAAAGAAAAAGGCTGAAAATCCTGAATCCGGCCAGGAACAGGAAGAAAAGCAGAGCTATTTAAAGGACCTGATGGCCATTTCCGGTCATGGAGGTCTGTTTAAATTCATTTCTCAGGCGAGGAATGGTATCATCGTGGAATCCATGGAAACAGGCAAGCGGATGAACGCATTTGCCACAATGAAGGTCAGTGCCCTGGAAGATATAGCCATTTATACAGAAGACAAGGAAATCCCATTGGAGGAGGTCCTGGTCAGTCTGCATAAATATGAGACTGGTGGAGAAGCCATCTCTCCGAAATCAGATCCCGATGAGTTGAAAGATTATTTTTCTGCCGTTCTACCGGATTATGACCGGGAGAGGGTTTATGTTTCAGATATCAAGAAGGTCCTTACATGGTATAACCTGCTTCTGAAATATGACCTGCTGAAATTCGAAGAGGGGAAGCCGGCCGGTAAACAGGTTGATAAGGATCTTCCAGAAGACAAGACCGAAGAGTGACAAGTGATTTTACCAATGCATCCCATCATGGAATACCCATCCAAAAACCGTTACATCGAGTTCAAGCGATTTTGCAAGACCCTGAACCTGGAAGATGATCCACAGCTGATCAAAGATTATAAGAAAGTACATGAAAAAGATCAGGTATGGCCTGAAATCACCCAGGGAATGATTGATGTTGGTATCCTTGACATGGAGATATACATCTCCGGGACCCGGCTGTTCATGATCATGGACACCATACCGGATTTTGATCATGATAGAGCCATGACAGAACTGGCTGCCAAGCCCCGGCAGTCTGAATGGGAAGCTTATGTCTCAAAATTTCAGAAAACATCTGCCGAAGCCAGTGCAGATGAAAAATGGAAGATGATTGAACGGATCTATAAGATGGGTGATTAGGATGATCATTGATGCCCATCATCACCTGTGGAATTTCAACAAAGCTGAATATGCCTGGATGGATGAGTCCATGTCCATCCTCAAACAGGACTATCTGCCTGCAGATCTGGAAAAACAAATGCACGCTTCAAACGTTGTCGGAACCGTGGCTGTACAGGCCAGGCAGAACATCGAAGAAACCCGCTGGCTGCTGGAAATGGCAGGCCGGCATGCCATTCATTAAAGGCGTTGTGGGCTGGGTTGACATTTGTTCCGAGAAGCTCATCACCCAGCTCGATGAATTTGGCAGGGATCCGAAGATGGTTGGTGTGCGCCATGTGATCCATGATGAAACGGATGATGATTTTATGCTCAGGCCTGCATTTATCAAGGGGATGGAATGGCTCGTCCGCTATAATCTCACCTATGATCTCCTGCTTTTCCCCAAACACCTGCAACGGGCCGTTGAACTGGCCAGCCTGTTCCCGGATCAGAGATTTGTTCTGGATCATATCTCAAAGCCTTTCATCAAATCAGGTATACTGGACCCCTGGCAGGAAGACATCATGGATCTTGCAGCCCTGCCGAATGTATGGTGCAAGATATCCGGGATGGTTACGGAAGCCGATCATAAACATTGGAAATATGAAGATTTAATACCTTACCTGGATATAGTGACCGAAGCATTTGGTACAGACAGGATCATGCTGGGATCTGACTGGCCTGTCTGCCTTCTGGCTGCTGAGTATAAGCAGGTCATGGATATTCCTTCCCGGTATTTCAGGATCTTGATCCGATCGATAAGGAAAAGATTTTTCGGCTCAATTGTATTGAATGTTATGAATTGATCAACACGTAAATCTTTTATAGACCATGACAGAAAAAGCCGCAAAGTTTCTGGAAGCCAAGTATGTAGTGCCTTTTATTCTGATCACCTTTTGTTTTGCTTTATGGGGTTTTGCCAATGATATCACCAATCCAATGGTAAAGGCCTTTTCAAAGATCTTTCTCATGAATCCTGTCCAGGGATCTCTCGTGCAGGTAGCCTTTTATGGCGGTTATTTTGCCATGGCTTTCCCTGCGGCTATGTTTATCCGAAGGTATACATATAAGGCGGGGATTCTTGTGGGACTGGGACTCTATGCCACGGGTGCTTTATTGTTCATTCCAGCCAGTGCCATTGGTGTTTATGGGCCCTTCCTTTTTGCCTATTTCATACTTACCTGTGGACTTTCCTTCCTTGAAACCAGTGCCAATCCATACATTCTTTCCATGGGCGACGAAGAAACTTCCACCCGGCGCCTGAATTTTGCCCAATCCTTCAATCCCATGGGATCACTCGCAGGAATGTTTGTTGCCAAGAATTTCATACAGGCCCGGCTAGACCCCAGGGATACAGCAGCCCGTATGGATCTGTCCCCGGCTGAATTTGAAGCAGTAAAGGACCATGATCTGGGTGTGCTGGCTAATCCTTATATTGTTATTGGTATTTTCATTCTCGTGATGCTTGTCATCATCGCGATGGTCAAAATGCCAAGGAATGCAGACAAAAATCATGGTATCAATTTTGTCCCAACCCTCAAACGGATTTTCAGCCTTCCCCGGTACAGGGAAGGCGTGATCGCCCAGTTTTTCTATGTGGGTGCACAGATCATGTGCTGGACATTTATTATCCATTATGGGACCAGGATCTTTATGGAAGAGGGAATGGGAGAACTGGAGGCCGAGATCCTCGCCCAGCAGCATAACATTGTTGCCATGGCAATATTTGTAACAAGCCGGTTTATATGTACTTTCTTGCTGAAGTACATTAAACCCGGAAAATTGCTGATGTTCCTTGCCATTGCAGGCGGATTGCTGGTGCTGGGTGTCATTTTCATTGACGGTGTTGCCGGACTGTATTGCCTCGTTGCAGTATCTGCCTGTATGTCCCTGATGTTCCCCACCATTTACGGGATTGCACTGAGGGGACTTGGAGAAGATGCCAAATTTGGGGCTGCGGGACTGATCATGGCCATACTGGGTGGGTCTATAATGCCTCCGCTTCAGGGAGTGATCATCAAGCAGGGCATGGTCTTCTCGATGCATGCTGAAAACGTATCATTTATCCTACCATTTATATGTTTTGTGGTCATCAGCATTTACGGTTACCGGACCAGGCAGGGATTAAGCTAAGCGGGATATCCCATGAAACTGACAGGAAAGAATCCACTGGGTAAAACGGGATTGAATGTACCGCAGATCATTTATGGGACCAGCTACCTGGGAAACCTGTACAGGGCGCTTCCTTATAAAGACAAGTTGGCCCTTATGCAGAAATGGTTTGAATGTACTGAAAAACCTGTGGTCATTGACTCTGCTGGGAAGTATGGAGCAGGACTTGCCCTGGAGATCATAGGCAAAGGGCTGGATGAGCTAGGTATTGACCCGGTGGATATTATCATAAGCAATAAACTTGGATGGTACAGGGTCCCCCTGGAAGGGGATGAACCCACCTTTGAGCCGGGCGCCTGGGCCGGACTGGAAAACGATGCTGTTCAGACCTTCAGCTATGAAGGGATAATAAAGTGTCATGAACAGGGAAATAGCCTGCTGGGTGGTAACTACAGAGCTGAAGTGGTTTCCGTCCATGATCCGGATGAATACCTGTTTGCAGCAAAAGGAGAGGAAAACAGGGCAAAGCGCCTGGAGGAGATACTGGCGTCCTATCATGCACTCTTCGACCTTAAGCAGAACGCTAAAGTCAAGGCGGTAGGGATAGGGTCGAAGGATTGGAAAACGATACAGGAATTGTATAGACATGTGCGATTTGACTGGGTTATGCTGGCAAACAGTTTCACAATATTTCATCATCCGCCCGAATTGCTCAAGTTCATAGATCAACTTTATCGGGATGATGTGGGCATTATTAATTCGGCCGTATTCCACGGCGGATTCCTGACCGGAGGCGACCTTTTTGATTACCAGGATATATCTCCTGAAAGTGAAAAGGGGGGGGTCATCTTTCCCTGGCGGGAGAGTTTCTACAGGATATGCTCAAGGTTTCAGGTCAAGCCAGGAGATGCCTGTATTCATTTCAGCATGTCACACCCGGCCATAGTGAGCATGGCACTGAATACCAGTAAACCGGAGAAAATGAACCGCAATGTGGAGATTCTTCAGCGTGAGATCCCGGATGCCTTCTGGGAGGAGATGAAGAGCGAAGGACTCATCGATCCGGATTATATGTATATCTAAACAGGATATGACAGAGAAGATAAAGGGAATTATAATCAGCCAACCCGGGGAAGTCAAAGTTGCTATGGCAGACATTCCCGTGCCCGGACCGGGAGAGGTCCTGCTGAAGATGAAATATGTGGGGTTTTGCGGATCTGACCTCAGTACCTATCTTGGAAAAAATCCAATGGTGGAATATCCCAGGGTACCAGGACATGAGATCTCCGCAGAGGTAGAAGGGGCAGGGGCAGATGTACCTGAGGATCTTGGACCCGGTTTGCCGGTAACCGTAGTACCCTACACGAATTGCGGAGAATGCCCTTCCTGCCGAAGAGGCAGGTCACATGCGTGCCAGTTCAATCAGACCCTGGGAGTGCAGCGTGACGGGGCCATGCAGGAATACCTGGTTGTTCCCTGGCAGAAAATACTTAGAGCACCAAGGCTGAACGATCTGGAACTTGCTATGGTTGAGCCTCTGACAGTGGGGTTTCATGCCATTGACCGGGCCAGTGTCAGTCCATCAGATACGGTCATGGTACTGGGTTGCGGGATGATAGGGGCAGGTGCCATTGCCGGGGCGGCAGCCAGGGGTGCAACAGTGATTGCTGTGGATATAGACGATGATAAACTCCTCCTTGCAAAAAAAACGGGTGCCAGATTTTTGATCAATTCGAAAGCATCCGACCTGCAACACATGCTGCTTGAGCTAACAGGGGGGGATGGTCCGGACGTTGTTGTGGAAGCTGCAGGTACCCCTTTTACCTACAGGACAGCCATTGATGCTGTTGCCTTCACCGGAAGGGTTGCGTGCATAGGATATGCAGGGCAGGAAGTGTCTTTTGCAACCAAGCTATTTGTGCAAAAAGAACTGGATATACTGGGATCAAGAAATGCAAGAGCTGAAGATTTCAAGGCAGTAATAGCATATATGGAAAAGGGACAGTTTCCCCTGGCCGAGATGATCACGCGGAAAGTCCGTTTGGAGGAAGCCGGTGAGGCTCTCAGGCAATGGGCAGATGATCCGGGAAAGGTAATGAAGATACTTCTTGATATGAGCTGACAGCTATGTTGGTACCCACCCCAAATCCCGTCCTTGGGACCGCTATCCATGCTGTAGGCGGAATATCTGCCTCCACCTGCTATGTGCCCTTTCAGAAGGTACGCCAGTGGTCCTGGGAATCCTACTGGATCATACAGGCCCTCTTTGCCTGGATGATAATGCCTCTGATCATGGGATTTATCACGGTTCCCGATCTTATTTCAGTTTTTAAGGAATCCCCGAAAGAGGTAATGATCAAAGCCGTCCTTCTGGGAGCAGCCTATGGTTTCGGGGGTATGTCATTCGGCTATGCCATCAGGCATATAGGGTTTTCCCTGACATATACTATCTCTATCGGTATTTCTGCCATACTGGGTACACTTGCCAAACCAATGCTGGATGGTGAGTTGATACAACTTTTCCAGAAAGACGGGGGAGGGGTGTTGCTGTCAGGAATGATCATTGCCGTTTTCGGTGTGGCCATCTGCGGTTGGGCCGGGTTCAATAAGGAACGTGACCTGCAGAAGAAATCACCGGAGGGGGAGAAACTTACATTTAATATGAGCAGGGGATTGACCCTGACCATTATTGCCGGAGTACTGTCCGCCGTTTTCGGACTCTCTCTGGATATAGGCCAGCCTGTTTCTGACGTTGCCGCCGAATTTGGTGCGGGCCATTTTGAGGGAAACTCAAAGATCATCCTTTCCACCATGGGATGCCTGGTAACCAATCTGGCATGGTTTATCCCTTTGAGCATACGGAATAAAACACTGAAAGAACTCCGGCTTAATAAGGGAGCGGGACTTAAAACAAACGGTGTGAATTATTTGCTGGCCGCCCTGAGCGGTTCACTCTGGTATTTTCAGTTCTTCTTTTACGGGTTGGCCCATGTAAGAATGGGGGTTTTTGAATTTGCCAGCTGGGTTATCCATATGTCCATGCTGATTTTCTTCAGCTATATCATCGGCGTATTAATGAAGGAATGGCGAAAAGTTACCCGGAAAACTTATGTTATACTTGTAACCGGACTGCTGGTACTATTTGTGTCCTTTCTGATGATGAACAGGGGACTGGTACTGGGGGAGAGGTCGAATGGAGAAACTTCATACCATCATGAAAAAACTTGCTATCCTATCACTACTGGCACTGGCAGCCTGCCAGCCAAATCGGGTTAAAGAGGAACCGTTCTCTGCCGATTGGGAATCCCTGAAGCAATACCGGGTACCGGAATGGTTCCGGGATGCAAAATTCGGGATCTATTTTCACTGGGGCGTGTATTCTGTTCCGGCTTATAAGACAGAATGGTACTCTCATTATATGTACGTTCCGGATCATCCGATACAAAAGTATCATACGAACACTTACGGTCCGGTAGATAAATTTGGCTACAAGGATTTTATCCCCATGTTCAAAGCAGAGAAGTTCAATGCCGATGAGTGGGTTGCCCTGTTTAAAAAGGCCGGGGCGAAATTTGCGGGACCGGTAACCGAACATGCGGATGGATTTGCGATGTGGGACAGTGAACTTACCCGCTTTGATGCCATGGATATGGGACCCAAAAGAGATGTTGTCGGTGAAATGGAAAAGGCTGTCCGGGACGCCGGACTAAAATTTGTAACAACCTTCCACCATCAGTGGCTCTATGCCTGGTATCCTACCTGGGATGCCACCACCGGAACGGCCGATCCCGAATACGCTGAACTCTACGGGCCGGTTGTACCACCGACGGCATGGGGTGGTTCTGCAGGGCCCATATTACCTCTGCCGGATGAAGCATTCAATCAACGGTGGCTCACCCGCGTGGTTGAAGTGATCGATAAATACCGGCCTGACCTGGTTTATTTCGACAGTAAGCTGAATATTATCGATTCCACATACCGGCTTGATATGTTAAGCCATTACTACAACAGAGCTGAAGAATGGGACAGGGAAGTAGTGGTTACCTATAAGCACCAGGACCTGAAACCCTGGGCAGCAGTACTGGATCTTGAGCGGGCCAGGATGAGTGAGCGGAAGGAATTTCCATGGCTCACGGACGATTCGATGGATTGGGGTTCTTGGTGTGACATTCAGGATCCTGATTACAAATCGACAAACCGCCTGGTTGATTTTCTTGTGGATGTGGTGAGCAAGAACGGCTGTGTGCTGCTGAACATTACCCCGACAGCTGCGGGAGAGATCCCCGAACCGGTACAGAAGAGGTTGCTTGAAATGGGACAGTGGCTGGAAGTGAATGGTGAGGCGATATATGGGACCCGCCCCTGGAAGGTATTCGGAGAAGGCCCGACCGAGGTGACCGAAGGCCATCTGAACGAAAGGCAGAATCCCGATAATACCGCAGAAGATATCCGGTTCACCCAGAAGGGCGAGTACCTGTATGCCATTGTTCTTGACATTCCGGATGATCTGAGTATTAACATCCCGTCATTAAACCGGGATAAGGGCATCACAGGGGATATGATACAGTCTGTCAGTCTGCTGGGATCGGAGCAGGAGATCTCATGGGAACCGGCAGATGCCGGAGTGAAATTTACTATGGCAGTCCGGCCGGAACTTCAACATGCAATGGTCTTTAAGATTGAACTCAAGGAATAGTTTTGCCTGCAAATTTTGAAAGATGTAAATTCAATGCTTATTTAAATATTAACTTTTCCCGTCATGAGAAATCAAAGATCAATTTCCAAATCTGTAAAAACGCTGGTAATACCATCTGTTTTTGCCATCCTCCTTGCAGGCTGTTCACCTGCCGGAGAATCCCCTGTATATGAACCTTCCTGGGAATCCCTGGAAAAGCATGAGGCTGCTCCGGATTGGTTCCGGGATGCGAAATTCGGCATTTATTTTCACTGGGGAGTATATACGGTCCCTGCCTATGGCAGTGAGTGGTATCCCAGGTGGATGCACTTTAAGGGGCATGATATATATGAGCATCATCTGGCTAAATACGGACATCCGTCCGAATTCGGGTACCATGATTTTGTACCTATGTTCAAGGCTGAAAATTTCAATGCAGATGAATGGGCTGACCTTTTTGTCAAGGCAGGGGCACGTTTCGCAGGACCGGTAGCAGAACACCATGATGGTTTCGCCATGTGGGACAGCAAAGCTACTCCCTGGAATGCCAGGGAAATGGGACCCAAAAGGGATATCACTGGTGAGCTGGCCGCCGCCATCAAGGAAAGGGATATGAAATTCATTGCTACTTTCCATCATGCCAAACAGCTGCAGCGGCATGACAGTATTCCGGACGATCCGGATGATTATGGTTACCCGTTAAGCCATTTTCCTTTTATTGAAGGTATGCCTCCTTCCTCGGATGATAAGAAGTTAAAATACCTCTATGGGAATATGCCCGAAGACCAATGGCTGGAAGAGATCTGGCTCGCGAAACTGAAAGAGGTGATTGACCAGTACCAGCCTGATATCATGTGGTTTGATTATGTACTTGACTCCATTCCCGAAGCTTATCGACAGGAATATTCTGCTTATTACCTGAATGCGGCTGAAAAATGGGGAAATGATGTTGTGATCGTTCGCAAACAGGATGACCTTCCGCTGGGATTAAGCGTGGATGATCTTGAAAAATCGCGGAAGAACAGGATCGGTGAGGAACCCTGGATGACAGATGAAACGGTCAGCAAGGGGAGCTGGTGCTATACGGAAAACCTGGAGATCAAGGAATCAAAAGATGTTCTGCATGTCCTAATCGATATTGTCAGCAAAAATGGTGTGCTGCTACTGAATATATCTCCTATGGCTGACGGGACCATCCCTGATATCCAGCAACAGGTATTATTGGATATTGGTGACTGGCTGGATAAGTACGGCGAGGCAATTTACGAAACCAGGCCATGGTATACTTTCGGTGAGGGTCCAACAAAGGAACCTGAAGGACATTTCAAATTTCACAGGGATTTTCTGAAAATTGTATATTCAGCAGATGACGTACGTTATACGAAGAAGGAAAACCACATATATGCCACTTTACTGGGATGGCCCGGTGGGGGAGAGGAAATTCTGCTTACTGCCTTTGCCGATGATCAACTTCCTGAACCAGTGGATATAAAGGAAGTTTCCCTGCTTGGATCTGAGGCCGGATTGGAATGGCAACTGGCTGACGGCGGATTGACCATACAGACTCCTTCTTCGGCGCCGGATGAAATGGCAGTGGTATTTAAGATCAGCCTGGAATAAATCAGTCTTTAAATAGTATACAGGCAGGTGCCTGCATCTGGATCTTCTGCCCGATACGGCTCAGTTTGCCGTTATCGCCGTCAATCCGGAATATCTCTATCGCGTTACCCTGCTGGCCTGCGACCAGTAAGAACTTACCTGAGGGGTCGATGTTGAAATCCCTGGGATGGGCTGGTACTTCCTCCATGACCTGTATGCGTTCAATCTCTCCTGATCCTCCGATCCGGAAAACAGAAATGCTGTTGTCACCGACACGGTTTGAGGCATAAACGTATTGTCCGTCGGGGTGTACCCGAACAGCCGCGGGATAATTATCTGCGATATTGGCGCTTTCAGGAAGATTGCTTTGGGTATTGATTTCTTTTATCTTACCGGATTGCCCGTCATAATGGCATGAAACAGTTGTACCATTCAGTTCATTGACAATGTACAGATAAGGTTTTGTAGGATGGAAGGCCAGGTGCCGGGGACCCGCACCCGGTTCCGTCTTGAAAAATTCCTGTTCTGGATTTGGTGACAGTTTACCGCTTTCCCGATCAAGTTTGTAGATGAAGACCTTGTCCGCCCCCAGGTCGGTGGCCAGTATATAGTTCCCGGATGGATCAGCCGTAATGTAGTGGGCATATGCCTTGGTCTGTCTTTTACCTGGGCCGCTCCCTGTATGCTGGATGATATCTGAAGCAGGGGAAATACTGCCATCATCGGCCAGCGGGTAGGCTGCTATATTCCCTTCAGAGTAATTGGCGACAAAAATAAAAGAACCATCCGGATGGCATGAAATATGGCAGGGGCCCCGGCCTTCACTGGATTGCCTGTTCATCATTTCCAGTCGGCTCCCGTTTTCTGTTACCTGAAAAGATGCTACTGAACTGTGTTTTTTCTCCGGATCGGACTGGGTCCCGTCAATGGCATACAGGAAATCCTTTTCCGGTGACAGGGCCAGGTAGGAAGAAGCTTTACTGCCCGGGAATGAATCCACAATGGCAACCTGTCCGGTATTGTAATCAAGTTCACAAAGAAATATGGATCGCTCCAGGGATCCATCAGAGGACCCTACATAGAAGAGAATTTTTTCAGGTGTACTGCCGGTACTGCAGGCAAGGGTGATCAGGGGAAGCAATAAAGCAATGAGTCTTTGAAGTGTTTTCATCGTATCTGGTGTTTAAATGGTCCTGATTTGTATGGTGAAAGCCCGTGCCGGGTTGTGAAAAAGAAGCTGTTCAATATCTTCCTTATCAAATCCTTTCTGGAGCAATGCCGGGATCAATTCTGTAAATATGGTGGTATATCCGTTGTACCTGCCTCCGTCTTCTTCCCCCACCCGGTACCAGCCTGAATCATGCGAAAGCAACACCTGATCAAGCAAGCCGGCTGATTTGATTGCCGAAAGGTTTTCTGCGTAATCCTGGATTTTTTTCTCATTTACATTGTCAAGTGAAACCCAGGCTCCCATGCGGGCAGCTCTGATCCAGCCTTCCAGGGTGCCGGCCTGCGCATGTGTCCAGATAAAAGCTTCAGGGGCAACACCATATTCCTCCAGGATGTCCAGCTGATCAAAGGCAGGCTTGTCCGGTCCGGTATGAGACATGATGGCAAGTCCGGTTTCCAGGTGGGTAAGTGCGGCTGCCTGGATCAGTTTTTCATGCATGGGAATGAGGGAATCATTTCTGTCAACGGAGATCTTGATAAATCCCGGTCTGACACCTGTCCCGTCAATGCCGGTATTAAATTCGGCATGTCCATTCAGCGTGCCAGTTCCTCCGGGCTCATCTTGAAATGCCCTGGAGGGGATGAAATTGTTTTTCCCGGATCCGTAGAAACCGGTATTGGTTAAAATGTTCAGTCCCGTTTTCAGAGCAATGCTTTTCATCAGCTCAGGATCACGTCCAAGGTACGCCGGTGTACATTCCATAAATGTTTTACAGCCCTGGGATTGGACCGCTTTCAAATATGGTAAAGCCTTGTCAATGACTTCCTGCTTATCCCAGCGGTGGAAACCGGTACTGTCAGCACCTATGAAATCAACCAGGATATGTTCGTGAGCCAGTGTGGTTCCCATCTCTGAGGCTGAAATGGGACCGAGGACCGACATGATTTCAGGTGGGGTCTCAGAGCTACATGCGGTGATTGCAGTGATTATGACTGACCAGATCAGGAATCGGAAATTGTACATCATACATTACATATTTAATCAACAACAAGATAATAGCTGAAATACTCAGTCGTAATCCTTGGCCTGTTCCCAGATCTCATTCATCTCATCCAGGTTCATGTCTTTCAGGCTGCGCCCTTTGCGGAGGGTGTTCTTCTCGAGGTAAGCAAAGCGCTTGATGAATTTCAGGTTGGTTTTCTCAAGGGCCGTTTCCGGGTCAATGCCATAGAGACGGGCAGCATTGATCAATGAGAACAACAGGTCTCCGAATTCTGATTCGGTATTCTCGGGATCCTCATTTCTTACCTCTGTTTCCAGCTCTTCAAGTTCCTCCCTGACTTTGTCCCAGATCTGGCTTTTCTCATCCCAGTCAAAGCCCACGGCCCTGACCTTCTCCTGAATACGGTTCGCCTTGATCATGGCCGGCAGGGAACCCGGAACACCTTGCAGGACTTTTTTCCCTTCACGCATTTTCAGTTCTTCCCAATTCTTTTTAACATCCTCTGCATCATTAACCTGGGTGTCTGCGAAAATATGCGGATGGCGGTAGATCAGTTTCTTATTCAGGTTTTTAATGATATCCCCAATATCGAAATCACCGGTCTCTGAGCCAATCTTTGCATAGAATACTATATGCAGCAAAAGATCTCCCAGCTCTTTCATGATCTCATCTGGATTTTCCTCTAGTACAGCATCAGCCAGCTCATAGGTTTCCTCTATGGTCAGATTCCTCAGTGATTCATTGGTCTGTTTTTTATCCCAGGGACACTCCGCCCTCAGCCTTTCCATAATTTCCAGCAGTTCCTGGAAAACGGCCAGTTTCTCTTCCATGCTATTCATACTGTATCCTTACTTTTCTTTAAATTTTACCCTGATGCTGGAAGAACTTGTGGACAGGTTCAGCAGGTCAGCCGCATTCCCTTTATTGATAGCTATCTCCAGGAGGCCTACTGAATTGAATATGGCCAGGATCTCCCCGGGAGCAGTCTCATGGTAGATAATTGTTAAGGCGGGTGATAATATAATGGTTACTTTGAGGGTAGATCTCGAAAGCCCTGCCTTCACCTATCCTTTCAAAAAGGTCCCTGGTTATATTGGTGATGGCATTCCTGAATGAATCAATATAAATCACGGAACCGGTGATCCCCGATTTATCAATGGCTGCCCTGAGGGGGGTCTTTTCCTGGTATTTCTCTACCACTTTACCGAGGGCCTCGGGTTTGTCCCCGTTCGCCAGCCTGGAAGCTGCTGCGGCAAATATGCTGAAACTTGTAAAGCTTTTGAGTTCTGCAGGGGATTTTAACTCAATGATCCTGTCCGCTTCCTCACCGAACAATAAACCAAAGATCCCGTTGTCTGTGCCAATGAAATAATGTTTTTTATATTCAATGAGCAGGAAGGGCATTTCCTTTCCTCCTTCCGTATTCACCCCGATGATATGAACACTGCCTTTTGGGAAATTATAGAAACAATTCCGGAGGATAAATGCGGCCTGTGTAATATTAAATGGAGTAACCTGGTGGCTGATGTCGACAACCTGTGCGTGGGAGCTTTGACTGAGGATCTTGCCCTTTATCGCCCCAACGTAATAATCATTTGTATTCCAGTCAGTTGTGAGAGTAACAATGGTCATTTCCTGAGGTCCCTGCCAGGCAGAATTTTTTATTGTGGACTCGAAAAAATCAATTTAATTTGCAATATCCAAAAGTAATCAATATTATGTATTTTGAATGATCGAGAAGAAAATATATTTAGAAGGTGTAGATCCGGTAAAATTGTTTGGTATTAACAATTCCCGCTTTGACAAGATCAAGAAAAACTTTCCCAGATTAAAGATAGTTGCAAGAGGTAGTGAGCTATTCATCAAGGGTGAAAATAAAGAGATTGCCAGGTTTGAAGAAACCCTGAACCACTATGTAGATTATTTGCAGCGGACGGAAAATCCGGATGAGGAACAGGTGGATGAACTCCTGATGGGAAATGGCAGGGAGGTCCTTGCCAACCAGACAGTTTCGGGGAATGTGCTGCTCTACGGGGATAGTGGTAAACCTATCAGGGCCAGGACCATAAACCAGAAAGCCCTGGTTAAAAGCTGTGAGAAGAATGACCTTATGTTTGCCATTGGTCCTGCAGGTACCGGAAAAACTTACACTGCCATAGCCCTTGCTGTCAGGGCTTTAAAACAGAAAGAAGTAAGGCGTATCATCCTTACCCGACCCGCTGTGGAAGCAGGTGAAAGGCTGGGATTCCTGCCAGGTGATTATAAAGAGAAGCTGGACCCTTACCTCCAGCCCCTTTATGATGCATTAAATGATATGATACCCTCCAAAAAACTGAAGGGATTCCTGGAAGACGGCACCATTCAGATAGCCCCCATTGCATTCATGCGGGGGCGGACCCTTGATCATGCCTTCGTGATCCTTGATGAAGCCCAGAATGCTACGGTAAATCAGTTGAAAATGTTTCTCACACGGATGGGAAAAAATGCTAAATTTATCGTGACCGGAGATATTACCCAGATCGACCTTCCGGATAGAAGAGATTCCGGACTGCTGAAGGCTGTCGACCTGCTGAAAAATATCAACGGTATTTCCCTCGTTTATTTTGATGTGAGGGATATTGTCAGGCATAAGCTTGTGAAATACATTGTGGAAGCTTATGGCCATGAGGACGAGAAGGCCAGCAATAAAGAGAATACTAACCATAATACGGACAAGCACAAATATTAACAAAATGGAAGAAGCGATTACAAAAACCCAATTTGATTTTCCCGGATTAATAGACCTGTATAAAGGCAAGGTCAGGGATGTTTATAATATTGATGATAAATACCTGGTGATGGTAGTATCTGACAGGATCTCGGCATTCGATGTCGTGCTGCCGCGAGGGATCCCCTATAAGGGCCAGGTCCTCAATCAGATTGCCAATAAATTCCTGGATGCTACTGCAGATATTGTTCCCAATTGGAAGCTTAGTTCTCCTGACCCCAATGTAACCATTGGTGTTATGGCGGAACCCTTAAGGGTGGAAATGGTGATCAGGGGATATCTGACCGGGCATGCATGGCGTGAGTACAAGGCCGGAAAGAGGACCCTGTGCGGTGTTCCCATGCCGGATGGTATGAAGGAACATGACCGTTTCCCCGCACCCATCATCACCCCGGCAACGAAAGCCGAGGAGGGGCATGATGAGGATATTTCCAGGGAGGATATTATCAGCAGGGGAATAGTAAGTGAGGCCGATTATCTTCTGATGGAAGATTATACCCGCAGATTGTTTGAAAGGGGAACGATCATGGCTGCTGAAAAGGGCCTGATTCTTGTTGATACCAAATATGAATTTGGCAAAAAAGACGGCAGGATCTACCTGATCGATGAGATCCATACACCTGATTCCTCACGCTATTTTTACGCTGACGGTTACGAAGAGCGGCAGGCAAAGGATGCCGGTCAGAAACAGCTGTCAAAGGAATTCGTCAGGGAATGGCTGATGGATCATGAATTCCAGGGACTCGAGGGACAGGTGATGCCTGAGATTCCGGATGAATTTGTACAGGAAGTAACAGACAGGTATATCGAATTGTACGAAAATATCACCGGTGAGGAATTTGTCAGAAGTGATTATTCAGACACCATGCGTAGAATAGAGGATAACGTGAATAACTTTCTCAGATCTGTATGATCCGAAGGATCCCATATTACATCTTGCTTTCAATCTTTCCCATCGGGTGGGTGCTTACACCTCAGGTGAGTGCTCAGGAACAGCCATATGCTGTCCACAGGTCAGAGGATAAGATCATACTTGAAGGCAAGGTCTATTACATTCATATTGTAAAGGAAAAGGAAACTTTGTATGGGATCAGCAGGGCCTACAATGTATCACAAAAGGGGATCGCGGCTGAAAATCCGGATGTTTTCGCAGGACTCCAGGTGGGGATGGTACTTAAGATCCCTTCAGAACCCGTGCTGGATGAGTCAGCAGAAACCAGGGAAACGGAAGAATACTTTATGCATGTGGTACAGGAAGGAGAAACGCTCTATTTCCTGTCGAGGAAATATGGCATAGATGTGCTTGAGATCGAAAGGGCGAATCCGCAGGTCAACGTTACGGAATTGTCTGTCGGACAAACACTCAGGATCCCAAAACGAAAAGAACCTTCCTCAGCACAAGATATGTTCACCGCTGATTCTTTCATTTACCATTATGTCAAAGCCGGGGAAACCCTGTATAGCCTCTCTGTTTTTTATGATATCAGCATTGAGGAGATAAAGGAGATCAATCCGGAACTTCGATGGGGGGAGCTGCAATCTGATGAATATATCAAAATACCCAGGCGCGGAGAAGCCCCTGCAGAAATGGCCATCTTGCCGGCAGATTCAATGCTGATTGATACCATAGTCCGGGATGAAGACAGCCTTGGGATACCATTCTGGTCTGAAGTGAGGTGGAGGCGGATACGGCCCGAACCGATCAGGGGAACTATTCACGTTGCCATGCTGCTTCCACTTGACCTGTACTGGGATGTGGAAACAGATTCACTGGATCTTCTGGAAATGGAGGATGCTGGCATCCTGAGCAAGGATGATGACAAAGAGAAAATGATCAATCCCAGGATCATCGGATACCTCGAGTTTTATGAAGGCGCATTGCTGGCCATCGATGAATTGCGGGATAAAGGATATTCTGTAACCCTCTATGTATATGATACGGAAAGAAGCCGTCAGCGGACAAGGGAAATTATCGGGAAATGGGAAATGGAAGAAATGGATCTGATCATCGGTCCGGTTAATTATTGGAACCTGGAGATCGTTGCAGATTTTGCCCGGCAACATGAGATTCCGCTGGTCTCACCCTTTTCATCTGACCGGGAGATCGTCCGGTATAATCCCTATGTATTCCAGGTGACTCCAAGCTATGACGTGGAATATAAAAACTGGGCTGAATATATTTCTGATTTCTATGATAGGACCATCATTCTGGTCCATGATGGAGATCCCACAGAGTACCATAAAGTACAGCTCCTGAAAGAAGAGGTTTTTGAAAAGATCGAGGAAAAGGCAGATCTTGAGGATGTGATCTTCAAGGAAGTGGTCATGAATGACAGTGTTTATGTAGACATGAACCATGTCCTGACCCAGAACGGCGAGAACCTGGTGGTAGTACCATCGGATAATGAAGCCTATGTGAGCAATGTGATCAGTCCCCTGTTCTACCTGCTTGACCAGCATGAGATCGAGGTTGCCGGTTTGCCCCAGTGGAATGGGTTCAGGAATATTGACCTTGAATATTTCCATAAACTGAAAATGAGCTATTTCACCTCATTCTATGTGGATTATGATAAGCCTGAAATGAAAGAGTTCATTAAAGATTTCCGGGATATATATTATACAGAGCCTTACCGTGTGATGCCAAGGGGATATAACCTGAGCGTTTACGGTTATGATCTGATGTCAACCTTTATTCAGGCTATCGGTGAATATGGCAAGCATATTATTTATTTTGCTGACGAGATGGAGGCTGATCCTATACTCGGTCCGTATAAATTCGAAAAGATCAATGATTTCGGCGGGCATGTCAATGCCTATATAAGCATCATCAAATTTTCTCCCGACCTGAATATCGAACAGGTGGAACTGGAAAGCCGACCGCAAAAGTTCTGGTACAGGCGATATTCCAGGCGATACAGGGATGAATAATGCTATTCGTATCGAAGTGAGTCTACAGGGTTTGCCGCAGCCGCCCGGATGGTCCGGATGTTTACCGTAATAAGGGCCAGGAGCAGGGTGATCAGGGCTGCTGCAGGAAATACCCACAGGGCAAGATCGGTCTGATAGCTGAAATTCTGCAGCCATTTATTCATGGCAAACCAGGCGACAGGCCAGGCAAATAGGTTTGCCAGCAATACTGGCTTGGCGAAATCCCGGGACAGGATATAGGAAATCTTTGTGATGGAAGACCCCATTGCCTTCCGGATCCCGATCTCCTTGGTCCGCTGTTCTGAAATGAAGGTGGCCAGTCCATATAATCCCAGGGCTGCAATAAATAAAGCAAAAGCCGTGAAGTAGACGAAAATATTTCCCATTTTCTTCTCGGATGAATAAAACTGAGCTATCCGCTCGTCAAGGTACTGATAGTCGAATGGAATGTCGGGATTGATCTCTTCCCAGGCATCTTCAAGGGCCAGGAGGGTTGAAGGGGAGGAGTCAGATAAAAGCTTAATGGTCAGATAATTCCCTTGTCCCTTCATGAACCTGAGCATGACCGGGTTTATCTGCTCGTGCAGGGACAGCATGTGAAAGTCCCTCATCACCCCAATGATCCTGTAAGGGGTGGGTGGATCATTGTCTGAATTAATGATCTTTCCAATAGGATCATCCCATGCCAGTTTTTTAGCCAGCACTTCATTGATGAGGACGGCTGTACTGTCAGTGGGGAATTCTGCACTGAAACTGCGGCCATTGATGATCCTCATTTTCATGGTCTTTTCAATAAAATCTGCATCAACACTGAAGCCATAGATCAGCCATGGATCCTTGTCTCCATACCCCTCAGGGAAGAATCCTGACCCGGAAAGCTGTCCGGCCGGCAATCCGGAGGAAAGTGATGCAGAGAGAACATTCGGAAAAGTCTGGAATTTCTCCTTGATAACGGGTCCCTTACTCCTTGTCTCCTCGTTCCGCAAATTGATGACGATTACCTGGCTTGGCTCAAATCCGAGGTCTTTCTCCTTCAGATATGTTAGTTGCCTGTAAATGATGACCGTACCGATGATCAAAGTGATCGAAACGGTAAACTGTATAAAGACAAGGGCATTCCTGAGCAGGCTGTTTGAGGATCCTGCCTTCAATCTTCCCTGTAATACACGGATGGGGTTAAAGGCAGACAGGTAAAATGCCGGATAACTTCCGGCAAAGATACCCACGACCACTGCCAGCAGTATAAATCCCAGGGTCAATTGCCAGTCCAGTATGTATTGCATATCCAGGTCTTTTCCTGTGATGTTATTGAAGGCCGGCAGGATCAGTTCAATCAGGAAGAAAGTGATGAACAGGGCGATCAGGCTGATGATCACGGATTCCCCGATAAATTGCCTTATCAGGTTTTGTCTGGAGGAACCAACCACTTTCCTGATGCCCACTTCACGGGCCCTGTTGGCCGATTTGGCGGTGGACAGGTTCATGAAATTGATGCTGGCCAGGACCAGTATAAACAGGGTGATCGCCATCAGTATGTAGATATAACTGATATCACTGTTACTCCCTATTTCAGCCATCAGGTTGGAATGCAGGTGGATGCTGGTGACCGGCTGGAGTTCAATTCCGAAACTGATATCCGCCTCCTGGATCTCTTCAGACATGTATTTATCGAAGAATTCCGGCATTTTAGCCATCAAAGATTCCAGGTTGGCCTGTTCTTCAAGCATTATATAATTATACATGGAGAAATTACCCCAGGTATTCATCCACCTCTCACCCCGAAATTCTATCAGAGAGGAAAAGGAGATCAGGGACTGGAAAGTAAAATGCGAATTATCAGGATAGTCCCTACATACAGCGGTCACGGTCAGATCTGCCTGGTCGTTGTAGCGCAGCACTTTTCCCACAGGAAACTCATCACCGAAATACTTCCTTGCCACTGATTCAGTAAGCACGATGGACCTGGGAGCTGCAAGGGCTGTTTCAGGATCCCCGTAAAGAAGCGGTAGGGTGAACAGTTTAAAAAATGATGAATCGGCGAAAAGTATATCATCTTCATAGTAACTCTTTTCCCCGATAGAGAAAAGGGAATTTTGTGGTGGGTTGATCCGGGTATACTCGACAACCTCGGGGTAATCATTAACCAGTGCGGGACCGAAGGGGGGTGATGATACAGCCACATTGAGTTCCTGTCCGGATATCTCTCCGTGTATAGCCACCCTGTAAATCCTCCTGGCATTTTCATGGAAGCGGTCATATCCGAGTTCATGTACAATATACAGGATGATAAGTGCACTGACGGTTAATCCTATGGTCAGTCCTAAAATGTTGATAATGGCAAAACCTTTCTGGCGGATCAGGTTACGGAGGGCAATCGTAATGAAATTTTTAAGCATATGGGCAATTATTCCTTGGAATGGGACTCCAATACAGCCCAAAAGTTACAAAAACCGGGGCGGAATAAAAACCTTAATATATTTTATCCTGAAGTTTACCAGGTGCAGAAAACTATCTCTGCACGCAGGATTTTCTTTCCCGGTGAGTGGTTAATGCTTTAAGAACGGCCTCTGGATCTGTGGCGGCCTGTACATCATCATCCTTGTAAACAAGCCTGCCATTCCCGTCCACTACATAGGTCCACCTTGATGTCGTAACCCCTTTGGTCAATTGCAGAACCTGGCCGTCGACCTCTTTTTCTATGGTACTCCCTTCCCTTGTCGGTACTCCGAATAGATCGGCGATCTTGCCATCAGTGTCAGAAAGGAGGGTGAAATTGAGGTTGTGAAATTCTTTGAATTTCTGGAGATTGCTATACTCGTCACCACTTACACCAATCACCCGGGCATTGAGGGATTCAAATGCTGCATTATGATCCCGGTAACTGCATGCCTGCTTGGTACATCCTCCGGTAAAAGCGGCCGGGTAAAAATAGATTACCAGGTAATCTGCCCGCTGGTCGGATAATTCCCAGGTTTCCCCGTTTTCATCAGTAGCGGTGAAATCGGTGACCTTGTCTCCCTTTTCCAGGGGTGAGACGGCATAAGTATTAAGGGTGATCAGGAGAACAGGTATGAAGAAATACATTTTTTTCATGGTCGGATGGGCATTAATTATATTCAGGATATGAAATTACTGATTTTATTAACGACCAGAGGCCACATTGGCTGATTTTAAATAATTTTTAACAAGCCATAAGTATATGACAACGTTTAGATTTCATTCAGGGATTTAAAACCCTCTCCCAGGACCTCCTTGGCATCCACTACGGTAACAAATGCATCCTGGTCAATATTCCTGATATGGTTCTCAAGCGGCACGATTTCCCTGTAGAATTGATAAACCAGCTCCTGGAAAATAGTTTCTCTTTTAACAATAGTTTCATCTGTCTGACGATTAATGAATTACGGTACATCAATCCGGGATCTGCGCAGGATGGCCGTACCATGCCTGGCCAAAAAGGCCTGCAAATGTAGAATTTTTTAACTAAATTTCATCCACCACTAAGTACTGTTAAATGGCAGGTACAAAAACAAAGGGATTCGGAACACTTCCGGTTTTCTTCACAGCAATATCCACCATACTGGGAGCCATCCTATTCCTTCGTTTCGGTATGGCTGTCGGGCAAATCGGTTTCTGGGGGGTGATACTGGTCATATTGATAGGCCATACAGTGACCATACCCACCGCACTGGCACTCAGTGAGCTGGCCACTAACCGGCGGGTTGAGGGAGGAGGGGAGTATTTCGTGATCTCGAGGTCATTCGGACTGAACATTGGTACCACCATAGGGATCTCCCTCTTCTTTTCCCAGGCCATCAGTGTTGCGTTTTATGTAATTGCATTTACAGAAGCATTTGAACCTTTTTTTAATTTTGCCCTCGAAAAATGGGATCTGGCCCTGCCCCGGCAGGCTATCAGCCTTCCTGCCATGGGATTGTTGACCCTGCTGATTCTGAAGCGGGGGGCCAGCATGGGTGTAAAGGCCCTGTACTTTGTAGTCGCCATCCTTTTCGCCTCTCTGACCCTGTTTTTCCTGGGACAGACAGATTATGTTCCAGCGCAGAGTATTTGGAAAGTCGGACAGGGTACCTATGACCTCTCCAACTTTTTCATTGTTTTTGCCATTGTTTTTCCTGCATTTACGGGCATGACTGCCGGGGTTGGTTTGTCAGGGGACCTGAAAAAGCCGGCCAGGTCAATACCCCTTGGTACTACCCTGGCCACCATTTCGGGGATGGTTATTTACATATTCATTGCCTGGAAATTATACATCTCTGTCAGTCCGGATGACCTCACATCCAATCAGCTTATAATGAGTAAAATAGCCCTCTATGGAGCGCTGGTGATTCCCCTGGGACTGGCAGCATCGACGATCTCATCGGCTATTGGTTCCGTCATGGTAGCTCCCAGGACCCTCCAGGCACTGGCCATGGACAGGGCATTCCCTGTCAGACCGCTTAACAAGTGGCTGGCAAGGGGCAAGGGGGAAATGAATGAGCCATACAACGCATCCCTGCTCACCTGCCTTATAGCCTTTATTTTTGTAGCAGCAGGGAATGTAAATGCGGTGGCAGAGATCATATCCATGTTCTTTATGGTAACCTATGGTTCACTATGCCTGATATCATTTCTTTTTCACTTCGGGGCGGATCCATCCTACAGGCCGGTTTTCCGGTCAAAATGGTATATCTCACTGATAGGATTCCTGATGTGCGGCTGGCTGATGTTCAAGATCAATTCCCTATATGCCATTCTTGCCATTGCTGCCCTGGTACTGGTTTATCTGGGATCAGCAGTTACCATAAGGACAGGCGGGGACTCGAATCCATTTTCAGTAATGCGATTTTTCAGTTGAGCCGGAATATCCAGATATATCTGCAGAAGCGCAGATCCTCAGGGGCCAAGATCCGTTGGCGGCCATCCACCATATGTATCTCGGATTCCTCTTTTGAGCGGCAGAATGCACTGAGGCTGTTGAACTGGATCTCCTACCGGTATGG
This sequence comes from uncultured Bacteroidaceae bacterium, assembly GCA_963767555.1. Taxonomy (GTDB): domain Bacteria; phylum Bacteroidota; class Bacteroidia; order Bacteroidales; family SM23-62; genus SM23-62. The sequence continues at coordinate 49,370 of CAVYEL010000014.1, forward strand.
CTTCGGTACCTATATACATTATATCAATAATTATTTCTCAAAATCATCCAGGGAGGATTCAAAGGAAATTCTGGAGAAATTGCTGACCATGACAAGGGAAAAGCAGAATCATATCTATGTAGACACCATGATCTCCCCGTCCTATACTTCTGCCATAGCCCAGGTCATCCAGATCCCGGGAGTATCCGGCATGGAGAACAATACCATGCTGCTGGAATTTGACAAGAAGGATCCCCGGAACCTGAAACAGATCGTGGAAAACTTTTCGCTGATCGAGGCCGCCAATCACGATGTCTGTATCCTTGGCAGCTCGCCCAATCCACTGAAACCCAAAAAGGGCATACACATCTGGATCAGGAGCATTGATTACAACAATGCCAACCTGATGATCCTGCTGGGTTTTATCATATCATCCCATCCTGAAATGAGAAGGGCACAGCTGAAAGTATTTGAGATCACTTTCGAGGATGATGTAGAAACCACCCGGAAAAAACTGCTTGAACTGATCCAGACAGGGAGGCTCCCGATCTCCCAGCGAAATGTTGAGATCCTGAGGCCCGATGAGGAAACAGACATCCATTCCCTGATTAACGAGCGATCAGCAGAAGCAGCGCTTACCATCATCGGTATTCATTCCGACCAGGTTCGCCATGACGGCGAGAAGGTTTTTATGGGATTTGAGGGCATAGGGGATACCTTATTTGTCAATGCCCGAGTGAAGCAGGAGATCAGTTAATTCAATATATATTATTCACCGATCTCTGAAACATCTGGCCGCAACCACCGGGATCTCCTGGTGCTGTTGTCTCCCAGCCTGATACCGACCATCAGTTCATGTGATCCGCCACTGTAATTCTGAAGTGCCCCCAGGGTGGCATCATAGGCATAACCCAGGTATATTCCGTCTACCATAAACCCGGCCATGAGTGCCAGGGTCTGGTTGGTACGGTAGGTGGCGCCGATCCAGTAATTCGTCTGGTAAAAAAGTCTGGCAGAAACATCCACTACATAGGCATCAATGGTTGCCCTTGCCAGCAATGAGGGCTCCAGGATCACTGTATGAGACACCAGCCATTTATAACCGGCGATGAGGTAGAAATGCCTTAAGGTCTTATAGTTCTCGTACTTATTCTGTCCCAGTTTAATGCTTGATCCGAATAATTGCGAGGCGGATAAGCCGGCATATAATCCCTTTCCTGAAACATATATTCCAACATTTGCATCCGGCACAAAAAATGTCGTTTTATTATTGGTCAATACCGGGTCATTGGTACTGTAGACCGGTACGCCCTCAAGATCCAGCTTATACTGGTAACCACTGACAGACAATCCGAGAGACAGCTGGTACTGGTTCTCAAAATTGATGTGATAGGCGTAGGTGAATTGCGCTCCTGTCCGATTTGTGATCCCGTTCCTGTCATTGAAAATATATCCTCCAATGCCGACATTTTTATTCCTGCTGGCATTTTTGGACTTCTTTTCCACCTTTTGTTTCCGTCTTATCCAGCTGTCTTCCAGCAAACGGGTATCCCCGCTTAAAACGAAAGTCCGCGGTGCATTCTGAAACATGCTGTACTGCTGTCGTGCCGTAAAGCTGATATTGGTATAACCCTTGACACCCGCCAGGGCTGGATTGATCAGGTATTTATTCATCATATACTGGCTGATCACGGGGGTCTGCTGGGCCTGCAGGGAAACGGGCAGGCCCAGGATAAATGCAGGGATGATATACTGTATTATCTTTCTCATTTCACTATGGTAATGTTCCCGATAATGGGAGCTGTATCGTTATTTAAATTGATAATATAATGGTAGGAGTCCATCGGCAGGGCCTTCCCATCATGTGTTCCATCCCATGGCCGGGGGTATCCGTTCGAGTAGTAAACCCTTCTTCCCCATCGGTCATATACCTGTACTGTTGTGTTGGGGTAGAGTTCAATCCCTTCTATTACCCAGGTATCATTTTCCCCGTCACCGTTGGGAGTGATGACTTCATAAACAGTAATACATAATTCCTGTTCTGCAACCAGGGTATAGCTCTCATTTTCCAGGCACTGGTTCTCATCCCTTATCTCGACGCTGATCGTACCCGGATCAAGTTTTTCAGTTAAGGGACCGGTGCTTCCATTGGACCATTGAATGGAATACCCTGGTGTTCCACCTGAGACGCTTATTTCAACTGCCCCGTCATAGCTGTCAGCACAGGTTGGATGGGTGATGATCTCCTCTATTACCAGGGCAGCAGGTTCACTGATAGATTCACTGAGGGTATCCTGGCATCCGTTTGCATCAGTGGTAGTTACCAGGTAAGTGCCTGCACCAATATTACTGATGCTTGATCCGGTCTGTCCACTGTTCCATTGATAGGCATAAGGCGATGTACCTTCCGTGGCAATCACTTCAATGGAACCTGAAGGTTCCCCGTTACAGGCAGCATCCGTTTTGCTTATCAGGTTGAGAACGGGACTATCAAATACAAGGATATCGACTGGATCTGAAGGAGGTGATTGGGTTCCGAACTCGTTGAATGTGGTCACCGTATAAGTTCCAGATAATAAAACTGTTATGCTCTGTGAGGTTTCCCCATTCGACCATAGATAGGTGGTGGATGGGGATGAGGTGAGTATGGTGGCCGGGGCACCTTCACAGAACGATGTCTCTCCGGTGACGGTGATGACCGGTTTCTCCAGTGATGACTGTGTAACAATAACGGGATCACTGGGATCACTTAAACATCCATTTTCGCTTCCAACAGTAACCGTATAAGTGCCGGATCTCCTGACCGTAATGGACGAGTGTGGTCTCTCCGTCCGGGGACCAGGAATAGGTCGTGGCAGGGGTGGAGGACAGTAAAACGCTGTCGCCGGGTTCAAGGTCTATCGGGCCTTCAGGTGTGATCACCGGCCTGGCCGGAATGGGTGATTCACTGACGGTAAGCGGATCGGAAACCGGACTGCTGCAGTCGTTTGCATCTGTTACTGTCAGGGTATAACTGCCACTCTTTACATAGATCGATGCTGTGGTCTCTCCGGTCGACCAGAGATAGGCACTGGCAGGCGGTCCGCTTAACATGGCTGAATCTCCGGTGCAATATTGATCATTGCCTGATATCGTTGGTTTTTCGGGACTGGCATTGACCGATACATCAACCGGATCCGATGGAAGGCTGAAACAGCCATCGGGATTCGCTACCCTGACCGTATAACTGCCGGTTATCCTGGCGCTGATGCTCGGTGTAGTTTCTCCATTGGACCAGAGATATGTTGTACCTGCAGAAGAAGATAAGAATGAGGCTGTCACCTTCACAAAAAGTGGTATTGCCTGTGTATGTGATCGTGGGTTGGGCCGGGGCAGGCCTGGTGGTAATGGTTACCGCGGCTGATGGAAGGCTGGGACAGCCCGCTCCGTTGATGGTCTGTACGCTGAATTCCCCGGCCGTTTTTGCAGCCATGCTCCGGGTAGTATCCCCGGTTGACCATAAGTAGCTGGTCCCTGGTGACGACGTCAGCGTGACACTATCATGTTCACAAATATCCGTGCTGCCTTCAACCGTGATGACAGGAGTTGGAGGTAAACTGTTAACGGTCACCGTCGTTGTGGCAGAGGGAATGCTCTGGCATCCGCTGGAATCAGAAACCTGTACAAAGAAGTCACCATTCGATTTTACCCGTATCGTCTGGTTGGTATCACCGTTTGACCAGAGGTAAGAGGCAGACAGGTTTGATGTCAGATCCACACTGTCCCCTTCACAGAAACTTACCGGTCCCGATGCCGTTATTACTGGCTGTCCGGGAGAGGGATTGGCCGTCACCAGGACCGGAGCAGACGGTACGCTGGGGCAGCCCGCACCATCCAATACACTGACCGTATAGCTTCCACTTGAAATGGCCCGGATATCCTGGGTAGTTTCTCCGGTGGACCAGAGATAGGCTGTTCCGGGCGATGAGCTGAGCTGTACACTGTCACCGGTGCAGAAGGTAGTGGGACCCCCGGCCGTAATCGTAGGTTGGGCGGGAGCTGTCAGCACGGTAATAAAGATGCTGTCTGTTCCTACTGCCCCATTGGTCTGGTCGGTTACGTTTACCACATACCAGGTTGACAGGGTTGGATTGGCAACCGGATCGGCGATCCCCGGATCACTCAGGCTGTCTGCAGGTGTCCATACATAAGTGTATGGGCCTGTCCCCGTGGTGTTTACATTCAGATTAGCCAATGCGGGATAGCATGAGCCAATACTGTCTGCATCAGTCAAGGCTGTTACCTCGATGTCATCGTTGAGGATTGTATAGGTATGGATACTGTCAGCGCCCAGCATCAATCCCAGGGATGGGGAACTGATCCGGATCTCAAAGCTCTTATCGGGTTCGGCTATATCATTGTCAATGATCAATGGTACAATAGTGGCTGTTTTGGTGCCCGGAAGGAAGGTGATTACATCAGGATTGAGCAGGTAATCAACCCCGCCACCGGCAGCCGATCCATCTAAGGCCCGGTATTGCAGGGTGAGTTCTGTGCTGACACCGTAATTGAGGGAAACTTCAATTTGGGGGTTGGCAATGGATTCCATCCCCTCAGAGGCAGGCAGTGTAAATCCGGCCACAGGCCTGACACAACCAATGGTTAAAAAATAGCCGTCCGGAAGGTCAACAGAGTTGGCGATATACTGGTCCCCGGCCCTTACCACGGGATAGGGAATGGCATCAGTTGAAAAATCACCATCCCCGTCCACCCAGAGAATGAATGAAAGGAATTCAGGAGGGAAGGCAGGCACCAGGGTGTCAAAAAGGCTGACCGTAAGACTTCCTATTCCGTCACCGCCGGTGGCATCCACCCGCCATTCACGTTCAACCCTCAGCAGGTTCACATCATTGTTGGGCAGATCGGTGGTGATCCATGAACTGATGTCACCATTGTCATGTCCGAAAAGGAGGAATTCCCCGTCATCAAGATCAGTCGGATTCCCGACTGCCAGCAGCCTGGCAGACTGAGCATTTGTATGCTGGTTGCCCGCATCTACCTGCCCGATCCCGGCTACATCATAACTGTGTATGGCCTGATGTTCGTAGAGGTCTGTGGGAATGACAAGGCCGTACTTGGCTGCCAGGTAGTTTTCAACGATGATCTTTTGTGCCGAATTAAGGATATTATTGTACACAATCGCCTCCGCTATATCTCCTCCAAGAAAAGTGTCAATGTTCCGGTTTGCGCCAAGGATCAGGGATCCGTCAGTGATAACTTCGGCTCCATAATCTGTGGCCGCAAAGGGCGTTTCATTCAGGAATACTTCATGGAAGGCAGCCGCAATATTGTGTCTGGCATGAATGATATGGGGGGTGTTGTCGGTTAATGTGGGACCGTAATACTTTGCTCCCTGGGTGAAGGCATAATAATTATTATCCGTTTCCCGGCTGACACTGACCGTCTGGTTTGCGTTCAGGTCCCCAATGGTCATCACATAAGCATCGGTGGCCGCCGCCGTAAACCTGTTCACAGTGATCATGGTAATGGGGGCTGATATGGATCCCAATTCACCGGTCATATTGTGACTTGTACCATTAAAAGTAAGCATGGGCCTGCCATTGATCGCATTACCAATCAGCAGAGGCTGGTTTCCAGCAGTCCCCTGGGTAACATGGTTGTCATTTCCGCTCTGATCATTCCAGGTCTGGATTGACTGTCCCGGCAATGCTTCCGTATCACCACTGTTTAACACACCTTTGTCTGCGCGCAGCCAGAGGTCATTTTCGGAAGGGTTGCCAACGCCACCCGGACCGGAATAACCTTCAATGGGCCAGGATGGGTCCGATGCACAGATCCCGAAAGTTCCGCTCTTGGCCTGGTCACCGAAGATCCTGATATAAATGGTTTCTCCCGGAGTCCGTCCCGTGAGGATCCTGGTGGGCATGGCCGAAGTGGTTTCATCGCAGGAGAACTCTGTCAGGGTATTGCAATCCGGACCGGTATAAAGAACCATCACTGCCCAGTCCAGTGTTCCGGCAAAGGTTTCAACCTTAAGCTGGCCTGAAGCGGGTACCTCTGCAGAAAACCAGACATCTCCGCTGAAGAATCGATGGCAGGCGGGGCTCCCGTGGCCTGTTCCATAGGCTCCCTTGTTGTTGAAAACAGAGGGGGCACAAACATTACCTACACTCAGGGATGTTGCCGTACATGGCTCATTATTGGCCGGGGGTGGATTGGCACTGATCTCAGCTTCCCATCCATTATGTGTCAGGGATGTGGGCTGGGACCTGAACCGGAAACCCACACAACCATCCGGTGATGTAAAAGTGAATTGAGGTGTATCGTCATGATAGGCGAAGGCAGAGTCACTCCCATAATAGATCGTCAGGTAATCAAAAACCCGGAATTCTCCCGGAGGCGGATTGGGAAAGGTCCCCCTGTAGTCAGTAGCAAAATCTGAAAAGTCGAAGGTGATGGGATTGCCGTTATTGGAGCAGAAGATCACCCTCCAATCCTCATCCGTGTCATAGTTATCCAATCCCCCGGCATCCCAAAATGTGCCGGAATTGGTATAAATGGTATCTCCGCTGTTAATTCCGTGCCCAAGGTAATAGTCATCATCACCTGTTTGTGCAAATGATAACTGGGCAGTGCATATTATAAAAACCAGTAATCTGACTCTGTTTATCATAATGTATATTATGTCTAATCAATCAAAGTTAGAATATATGACCTATAATGTTACAGGCTTTTTTGTGGAAAAACACAAACTATTTGAGAATTTGCCTGTAACTAAGGAAATAGCGAACATTAACCTGTTAATAAATTTGACTTCATTACTGTGCAAAGGGTTGCCCGGCACAGTATGTAAATCATAATGATATTATATATATTTGGTATCAATTCTGACATGTTTATGAGATCCGGAATTCTGATCATACTTGTTTGCCTGGTTTTTTATACAAGCGGATTGTCACAGGTGCCTGAACCAATAGATACGGTCACCGTTGCCGATACCCTGGAGGCCGATACCCTGGAGGCCGATCCGCGTGATCAACCGCTTCAACAGATGGAGCGTATTGGTGACTATGTGGTGACTGTCCAGCCTGATACCGCAACCAGCCTCCAGGGTGACCGGGAATTCAATCTGATCCGGGCTGCTGACAATGGCCAGCTGGAAATTGTCAAATTTCTGGTGGAAAGGGGCGTTGATGTTGATGCCAGAACTGTGGACGGGGTCACTCCCCTGATGTATGCCTCACAAAACGGGTATTTGGAGATCATGGAGTACCTGATCAGAAAGGGAGCTGATGTAAATGCTATTCCATATAATAATGTTACTTCCTTGATCGGTGCTGCCAGGACCGGTCATCTGGAAGCCGCAGAAATACTGCTGGAAGCCGGTGCAAAAGTGGATGCAAAAGATGAATTGGACTTAACTTCCCTGATGCATGCATCTGCCTATGATTATCCTGAAATTGCAGATTTGCTGATCGAGAAGGGAGCGGATATGGAGGCGAGGGACTGGTTCGGGACGCGGCCTTTGATGATGGCAGTTTATTACGACTGCTATGAGACCGCCCAGGTATTGATCCGGAGGGGGGCAGACCTGAATGCCCAGGATACTTTTGGGTTTACAGCCCTGATGATGGCAGCCCAGCATGCTGATTATGATATGGCCTGGTTATTACTTGACAGGGGAGCGGATCCCAGGTTGCAGAATAAGGGCGGACTCCATGCCATAGCCATGGCCACCATGAGCGGAAGTGAAGACATCATTGAGCTATTGCTGGAAAGTGGTGCCGCGATCAACCAGAATATCAATTACTCTACCAATGCATTAAGCCTGGCCATGGAGGCCAAATCTGACAGGATGGAGGCCTTCCTCCTTGAGAATAAGGCACATAAGAACCGGACACCGGAGATCTCGGAGATCCGGATTGAAATGGGACTGGATTTCAGTACCGATGATCTGATGGTTGGTGGAGAGATCGGTGTGTCCGAAAACAAATACAATATGTTTGCCACCACTGGTTTTTTTGCCAGGACGAAAGCGATCACAGTGATCCGCCCGGAAAATGATACCCTTTCCTACCAGTTCTGGGAAAGAAGGTATTTCTGGCCACTGACCATCGGTAAAAACTTTCCTTTCCACAGCAAACCGGAGAGTCTCAATTGGATTCAAAGCACAACTCAGGGGCAGGGATCACATGGGGGGGATACAGGGGGTCTGATCTCCATCCGGGTACCCGGTTCATTGTGGTTCCTTCAGCGGGATTGTACTGGAGGGAAAAGTACTGGGGCTTATCTTTTGATTATGAGTATGTCAATTACAAGGCCCATGACTTATCCCCGCATCGATTCAGGTTATCTTTGCTGGTTTTTATTAATTTGCAGAAACGGATGAAATATTCACGAAAACATATATCCTGGTTTTAGGGCATGAAAGTGAACAGCTATATAAAAGCATTCCTGGTTTTTGTATTGATTACACTGGCCGGTGCCTGTAATGAGTACCTGGGCGTTGTGGTCGACTGTAATGATTGCTGGCGTTTCAAGCCTGACAGTGCTGATCTGCTCCTGTATCTGACCATCAACCAGGATCATCCGGAGGTACCTATCGTTTTATACCGGGGTAATTTTGAAGATGGTGAGGTGGATTACGTGGATACAGCCCGGAAATCCCCTTTTCCGCTGTATTCTGCCGTAGACCAGTACTATTCGGTCACTGCTGAATACAAGGTTGACGGGAAAACCATTATTGTCGTGGACGGAGATGAGATGAAGGCCAAGGATGCCTCTTCATCCTGTGAATTTGAGTGCTTTATAATCACCGACGGGGAATTCAGTCTGCAATTAAAATCAGATAAATAAACGGGTATGAAAATTAAACATCTTTTCCCTCTTTGCGTACTGGCCATGGTATTAACATCCTGTACAGCCGGGAGACCTGATCCAGGGCCCAATATCCTTTTCATCTTTGCTGATGACCAGTGCTTTCAGACGGTTCATGCCATGGGGGGGAGGAGTTAATAACGCCTTCTCTGGACCAGCTGGCTGGGGAAGGGCTGGCTTTTACCCATGCCTATAATATGGGCGGCTGGCACGGAGCGGTATGCGTAGCCAGCAGGACCATGTTGAATACGGGATTATCAGTCTGGCGCGCTAACAGGGCGGAAAACAGCCTGGACCAGTGGGACGAACAGGGGAAGATGTGGAGCAATCTCATGGAAAAGGCCGGGTACGAGACTTTCATGGCAGGGAAATGGCATGTCAAGGTGGATCCTGATAGTATTTTCCAGCATACCGGACATGTACGCGGGGGTATGCCCAAACAAAGCCCGGAAGGGTATAACCGCCCCAAGGGTCCGGAGGATAAGGAGTGGACCCCATGGGATACCCGGTTCGGCGGTTTCTGGGAGGGCGGAAAACACTGGAGTGAAGTGCTGGCTGATGAGGCCATAGGCTTTCTCGAGCAGTCCAGGGTTTCAGATGATCCTTTCTTTATGTACGTAGCCTTTAATGCACCCCATGATCCGCGGCAATCACCCAGGGAGTATGTTGACATGTATCCCCTGGAAAATATTTCTGTTCCGGCCAGTTTTCAGCCGCTTTACCCGGACATGGAGCTGATCGGCTGTGGAAAAGGGCTCCGGGATGAGAAGCTGGCACCTTTCCCCCGGACCGAATACGCGGTAAAAGTCAACCGGCAGGAATACTATGCCATCATCTCCCATATGGACAGCCAGATCGAAAGGATACTGGAAGCCCTGGAATTTTCCGGAAAAAGAGAGAATACCTATATTGTTTTTACGGCGGACCATGGACTTTCCTGCGGCAACCACGGACTGATGGGCAAGCAGAATCTGTATGACCATTCCATCAGGGTCCCACTGTTCGTGGCCGGTCCGGATATACCCAGCGGGAAACGGGTGGAAGCTGATGTCTACCTCCAGGATGTCATGCCCACCATCCTTGAACTGGCCGGGGTTGAAGTACCCGGTCATGTCGAATACCACAGCCTGCTGCCCTTTGCCGACGGAAGCAGGAACAGGAGCAACTATGACGCCATTTATGGCTGTTACATGGATAAGCAGCGGATGGTCAGGGAAGGGGATTTCAAATTGATCCTCTACCCTTATGCATCCGAAATGCTGCTTTTTGATCTGGAGAACGATCCTGAAGAGATCGTAAACCTGGCGGAGGAAGATGGATACGGGGAAAGGATAGAGAAGTTGTTTGACAAATTCCTGGAACTCCAGGTACAAATGGAAGATACGCTTGATATGCGGGATTTCTTTCCTGAAATGTTTACAAACTAAAGAGATGGCAAAGATCAAGATAACAGATGCAGTAAAAAGAGGACGGATACTGGTCTCAGATGGTGCCTGGGGGACATTCCTTCATCAGAAGGGCCTGAAATCCGGAACCTGTCCGGAACAATGGTGTGTCGATCACCCTGAAGAAGTGGGAGAGATAGCAAGCAGTTATCTGGCAGCCGGTTCCGATATGGTGGAAACCAATAGTTTTGGAGGATCTGCCTTGAAACTGGACCATTTCGGCCTCTCTGACAGGGCAGCTGAGTTCAATGAAGCCGCTGCCAGGATATCTTCCAAAGCTGCAGGAGGGGATAAGTGGGTGATAGCCTCCATCGGACCCACCGGCAAAATGCTGCTCACCGGTGATGTTACCCGGGAGGAGTTATACGATGGTTTTAAGGAGCAGGCTGTTGCGCTGGAAAAGGGTGGCGCAGATGCCATCTGCATCGAGACCATGAGTGACATAGATGAAGCGGTGCAGGCTATAAGGGCAGCCAGGGAAAATACGGACCTTGAGGTGATCTGTACCTTTACCTTTGAACGGACACTGCAGGGAGATTACCGCAGCATGATGGGCATTTCACCCACTGAGGCAGCCCGGGCAGCATTGGAAGCTGGTGCGGATATCATCGGCACGAATTGCGGCAACGGATTTGAGCGGATGATAGATATTGTCAGGGAGATCCGGACCGTATCGCAGGATGTTCCTTTGCTTGTACATGCCAATGCGGGCCTGCCGAAAAACATAGACGGGGTGGACGTCTTTCCTGATACTCCCGAGCACATGGCATCCCTTGTACCGGGTCTGGTCGAGGCCGGTGCCAATATCATAGGGGGATGTTGTGGCACAACACCCGAACATATCCGCGCGATCAAGCAGGCGGTTGATCGTCTGTGATAATGACCGGGTATTCCTGGAAGGTTGGCCTTTCCATCTGGCTTTCAGGGGCACGGAAAACCCACGGTTCCCATATGTCCAGTATCTCTTCCCATTCCTCCAGGGAGCGTGTCGGATAGGATGAGGACCAGCCGCCCCTGCGAAATTCTTCTGATACACCTGTGTCCTTGATCTCATCCCTCCAAGAATTCAGCGTGGCCAGCAATGCTGACTTTATTTCCGCATAATCCGGATCGGCGGCCAGATTATTCAGTTCAAAGGGATCGGCCTTCATATCGTATAATTCAAGTTCAGGTTTGACCGGGGATAAGAAAGCTGCCTGTTCAGGGGTCAACTCCCCCTTCATATTCATGATATTGAGCAGGGCAAGCACCGGATAACTTGCTTCCTTGTACCGGTTAAACTGGCAATAGGCCCGTTCAGGCATCAGGTTGTGTATAAGTTTAAAATCTGCCGACCTGATGGCCCTCATGGCATCGTGGGTATCATCCATCTTATCACGGGCGGCATAAATGTATTTTCTGTTCTTTACCTCCCTGCCGAAAAGGCTTTTACCATGTGTAGCATGCCCGGGCTGGATACCTGCCACCTCAAGGATAGTGGCGGAAATGTCAATGGTCATGACCATATCATCGCTTACCAATCCTGGCTTGATATGGCCTGGCCAGCGGGCTAATATGGGTACCTGTATCCCCCCGTCATAGAGGAACTGTTTGCCTCTGGGCATACATCGGCCATTGTCCCCTATGATGAAGACAAGGGTGTTATCCGCCAGGCCCTCATCCTCCAGGCGTTGGAGCAATTCACCGATCTGCCGGTCCACCCGCTGTGCAGCTTCCAGCCCGTTGGCCCAGTCCCGTTTTACAAGCGGAATGATCAGGATAATAAGGAGGGATCTCAACACTGGCAATATCTATAGGACTCTCCGGATCACGCAGCCATTTTCTGTGTGTTCCGCCATAGGTGATCTGGGCAAAGAAAGGCTGGCCATCGGTTCTTTCGCTCCAGTCTTTTCCCAAAAACAAAGGTTTATCTGTCAGGAAATTACAGTCCGTCTTTCTGTTTTCCATCAGGCAGGTGTAATAGCCTGCCTCTTCCAGCAGGTGGGTTATGGGCTGAATACCGTAAGGGAGGGGTTTCTTCTCAAATCCCGGTCCCTGTGTACGATGCTGGTTGGCCCCGATATAATTCTGGTGGAAACCGGTGATCATGGCCGAGCGGGACGGAGAACAGACAGGTGCAGTACAGAATGAATTGGTATAGCGGATCCCGGCTGATGCAAAATGGTCTATATTCGGTGTATGGACCCCTTTTGCACCATAACAGGACAATTCATATCCCCAGTCTTCCATCATGATCCATATGATATTGGGTTTGACACCGGCCGATTTTGGAGATGAGGTACAGCCGACAATGTTAAAAAAAACAAGAAGGATGATGGTTATTTGTTTCATATCGGAAAGTTTTTCATCTTCAAATTTATCAATTTGAAAATTCTTTGCACGTATTGTAATGAATTATTTATCTTGCTAAGAAAATGAGAATATTCAAGTTTTTTTGCATCACTGTATTATTGCTGCAGGGTATGTCAGGACTCCGCTCCCAATCTTACTCATTTGTCTTAAAGAATACCGACAGGGCACTGTTGCCTTTACCGGTACGGGTACTGGTCAATGATCTGAAAGTGAATGGGGATTCGGTTCAGGTCCAGGTATTCCGGGAAAGTGAGGGGGGAATGATATCCATCAGATCCCAGCTGGAGGAAGGGGACAATACCTTTCTCTGGATACTTCCGGATGAGATGATCGCGCCAAACAGCGAAGTGATATTCCATATCAAGCTGAATACAGCTTCTGCTGATCCAGATGAAAAGAACCATGTTTGGATGGATGAGCATAATATCAGCCTGACTTACGGGGAAAAAAAGGTGCTTGATTATCGCCACGCCTATCTGGAAGCACCTGCAAATGTGGATCCCCTCTATGGAAAAAGTGGTTTTATCCATCCTTTGAGATCTCCGGAAGGAAATATTCTGACGCAGATCCAGCCCGCTGACCATTACCATCATTACGGCATATGGAATCCGTGGACCAAAACCATTGTCGGGGGACAGGAAGTGGATTTCTGGAACCTGGCATTTGGTGAGGGGACAGTGCGTTTTGCAGGTTTGATCTCCAAAACGGCAGGAGAGGTGTTCAGTGGTTTTACCCTCAGGCAGGAACATGTAAATTTCAAAGCCCTGGGTCCAGACCAGGTAGCCATCAATGAGCGCTGGCATATAAAAAATTTCCCGGTTGAAATAGCCGGAAGGATTTGCTGGTTGATTGAATTTACATCTACCCTGAATAATGCCCTGGATTCGGCCATTGAATTATCGGCTTACCGTTACGGCGGAGGGATAGGCTGGCGGGCAACGGCAGCATGGAATAAAGATAACAGCAGCATATTGACTTCGGAAGGAAGAACCAGAAAGGATGCAGATGGCACGCATGCCCGGTGGTGCAAGGTAGAGGGATGGTTTCCCTCCGGCATCCCCTCCGGCATTCTTTTTTGCAGCCATCCCGGTAACCGGGCACACCCGGAACCCATGCGGGTCTGGCCGGAAGATACCAATGGCAGGGGAGATGTGTTTTTTGAGTTCTGCCCCATCAGGCACCAGCATTGGACCATATATCCGGAAAAGGATTATGTTCTGAAATACCGGATGCTGGTATTCGATGGAGAGATCCCCCCGGAGGTAGCTGAATCAGTCTGGCAGAACTATGCACAACCGGTAAGCATTCAATGGATAAAATAATCTCCAAATATGTCCTTATGAAAAGAAGAAAATTTATTCAGAAAACAATGGCAGGTGCAGCAGGTGCCTATCTGGTACCCAGCATTGTACCTGCATCGGTATTCGGCAAAAATGCCCCGGGCAATAAGATCAACATAGGCCAGATCGGCTGCGGCCGGATTGCCAGGGACCATGATATCAGGGAGACCATTAAATATGATGATGCCAGGCTGGTAGCGGTCAGTGATGTGGACAGGAACCGCATGGCAGAAGGTAAAAAGCTGATCGAAGATTACTATACCGGGAAGCTTGGAGAGAATTCCGCGAAAGTAAAAATGTATGGGGATTACCATGAGATGCTCGCGGATCCGGACATCGATGCGGTCATCATATCCACACCCGATCACTGGCATTCACAGCCAGCTATGGAAGCGGCCCTCGCAGGAAAGGATATTTATCTGCAGAAACCCACTTCCCTGACGATTAGGAGGGCAGGCAGCTCAGTGATATAGTACAGCGCCAGGGTGTGATCCTGCAGCTGGGTACACAGCAGCGGTCCTCTCCCCAGTTCAGGATAGCTGCGGAGCTGGTACGAAACGGCCGGATCGGCCGCTTGCATACGGTAAAAGTCGGTTTGCCGGGTGATCCATCCGGTCCCGAAGCCGAAGAAATGCCGGTCCCCGATGCCCTGGATTATGACATGTGGCTCGGATCGACACCCTTTGTTCCCTATACTGAAATAGGTGTTCACCCCCAGGAAGGCTATGGCCGACCAGGTTGGTTGAGAAGAGAGCAATTTGGCGCAGGCATGATCACCGGATGGGGACAACATCATTTTGATTCTGCTGCCTGGGGAATGGATACAGAATATACTGGTCCCAGGTTTATTGAGGCAGTGGCCCAGTTCCCTGTATCCGGACTCTGGGATGTGCACGGTGATTTCATGGTGAAGGCAGAATACGCGAACGGGATCACCATGTACACCACCGGGGGCTTCCCCAATGGGATCAGGTATGAGGGAAACGAAGGATGGATCTTCGTATCCAGGGGCAATTATTCAGCCACGGCCAGTGATCCTGTCTCCAGAGAGGCCAGCAGCAAGGCCCTGGATGCCAGTGATCCGGCCATCCTTTCTTCTGAAATCAAAGATGGGGAGATACATCTCTATCAAAGCGATGAACAGCATGGCAACTGGCTGGAGTGTATACGGTCGCGCAAGCAACCCATTTCCCCTGTGGAGATCGGGCACAGGGCCTGCACAGTTTGCCTGCTCAGCCATATTGCCATGAAACTGGACAGGAAACTGGAATGGAATCCCATCGCTGAAAGATTCATTAATGATGATGAGGCAAATGCTGCATTAAGCAGGCCCCAGAGACATCCTTACGGAACCAATTATGTTAAATATTAATAAACCAAAGATGAAAAGATCAATGCTATGGCTATCCATTTTTTGTGTGATGGCCGCTAACTCCTGCAAAATGAACGAAACTACAGATCAGACGATCAAGATCATGACCCTGGATCCTGGGCATTTCCATGCAGCCCTGGTACAAAAGAAGATGTACGAACAGGTCTCCCCGGAAGTACATGTTTTTGCTCCGGAAGGAGATGATGTAAAACTCCACCTGAAGCGAATAGATGGATTTAATTCCCGTGCCGAGGATCCTACCTCATGGAAGGAAACCGTTTACACCGGGAAAGATTTTTTTGATAAGATGATTCAGGAGAAACCCGGCAATGTGGTGATGATCTCCGGTAACAACCAGAAAAAGACGGAATATATCCTGGCTTCGGTCCAGAGTGGCCTCAATGTACTGGCAGATAAACCCATGGTCATAACGCCGGATGAATTTCCAATGCTCATGAAAGCATTTCAGGAGGCGGAGCAGAAAGGTGTCCTGCTCTATGATATTATGACCGAACGGTTTGAGATAACGACCCTGTTACAGAAAGAAATTTCAAGGATAGAAGCAGTATTCGGATCCCTTGAAAAAGGAACACTTGAAGATCCAGCCATTACCAAGGAAAGTGTCCATCATTACTTTAAATATGTTTCCGGGAATCCCCTTATCCGTCCACCATGGGCATTTGATACCGATCAGCAGGGGGAAGGTCTTGCGGATATTTCAACCCACCTGGTCGACCTGGTTCAGTGGGAATGTTTCCCGGAAGAGATCATCGATTATGAAAATGAGGTAGAGATACTGGAGGCCAAACGATGGCCCACCATCATCGATGCGGAAATGTTCAACAGGGTAACCGGACTGGATGACTTCCCGGAATACCTGGAGAAAGATGTTGTAGACGGGGATTTACATGTTTATTGCAATGGAGCCTTTACCTACAGCCTCAGGGGAGTTCATGCGAAGATATCTGTGATTTGGAATTACCAGGCACCTGAAGGGACTGGAGATACCCATTACTCCATTATGAGGGGGAGTAAGGCAAACCTGGTGATCAGGCAGGGAGTGGAAGAGAACTTCAAACCCACGCTTTACATAGAATCAGTTTCTGGGAATGATATAGCAGCTGCAGCTGATGAGGCTGTGAACCAGACCCTGCAGGGGAAATATGAAGGGATCTCCCTGGTTCCCATGGCAGAGGGAAAATGGAAAGTGGATGTACCTGATAAATTCAGGATAGGGCATGAAGCCCATTTCGGCCAGGTTACTGAAAGATACCTGGAATACCTTGATGAGGGTAAATTGCCGGTTTGGGAAGTCCCCAATATGATCGCCAAATACTATACGACAACCGCAGCCCTCGCTAAAGCACTTCAGTAAAATGAGATACCTTGCTCTGCTGACATTTATTTTTACCATTTTGTCGATTGGCCGTTATTCGAGCGCCCAGGGTGTGGAAGAGTTCGAAGTGGACCAGGCCTGGATGGAAAAGATCCGGGAACTTGTCCCTGAGGCCCCCGAGGTAGATCCTGAGAAGGTACCTAAGATACTGGTATTTACCCTGAGTACTGCCTTCCAGCACTGGGCCGTCCCTCATAAAACCGCCATCATGGAAATAATGGCGGATAAAACCGGGGCTTATGTGATGGATAAAAGTTCTGATATTTTGGTCTTTGAAGATCTTGAGGGATATGATGCAATAGTGTTGAATAATAATTGCTCAGCCGGCGAAAGGAGGGATCTTTTCTGGGATGAGCTGGGCAAGAACAAAAAGCTGACCGGCAAGGAAAGGGAAAAGAAAGCAGTCCGGCTGGAAAAGAACCTGATCCGTTTTGTCAGCAGCGGAGGTGGACTTATGGTCCTTCATGGCGCCATTGTAATGCAGAATAATTCCCTGGAATTCAGTAAAATGGTAGGCGGGAGCTTTGATTACCACCCGGTTCAGCAGGAGGTAAGGGCAGAACTGGTTGAACCGGAGCATCCCCTGCTGACTGGATTTGAAGGCCAGCCTTTTATACATATGGATGAGCCCTATATTTTCAAGAACGCCTATTTTGACTATGATTTCCGTCCCCTGCTTTCGATGGATGCAGGGGCTCTGCATTCCCTGAAGGAGGAGATTGCAGACCCTGTCATATATATCTCCTGGATCAAACCGTATGGAAAGGGCAGGGTTTTTTATGTTTCCCCCTCCCACAATGCACAGAGTTTTGAAGATCCCAGATTATTGAAATTTTACCTTGACGGACTGCAATATGTAACCGGAGATCTCCACTGTGATGATAAGCCCCTGAAACGGAAACGATGATCCGCTTTTGGACTTTTGGGATTTTGTTATAAACAAACGAAAACTTTTATCATGATGAAAAGAATGTTGATCATTTTTAGCGCTGTAGCAATTATTTCATGCTTGCAGGCCCAGGAGGCAAATTATGATGAATCCAGGGTGCCGGAATACACATTGCCCGACCTGCTGACCGGTGAGAATGGTTCGAAGGTGAAAACGGCAGTTGACTGGGAAAAGGCCAGGCGTCAGGAGGTATTGGACCTTTTTCAGCAAAATGTATACGGCAGGGTTCCTGAAGGAGACTACAGCCAATCCAATGAGGTTTTGATCCATCAGCAAAATGCCCTGGAAGGAAAAGCCGACAGGTACGAAGTAAAAATCTCCATTGAAAAAAATGACAGGGAGATTTCTTTTAACCTGCTTGTATATCTGCCGGCAGGTATTAAAGAACCGGTCCCGGTTTTTATGGGATTAAATTTCAACGGCAATCATACCATCAGTCCTGATCCGGGGATACTGCTGACAGACAGCTGGGTCAGGAACCGGAAAGAAACTTTGGTGAGCAATAATCAGGCAAACGAACTTTCAAGGGGGATGTCAGCTTCCCGCTGGCCGGTTGAAATGATAATGGATCGTGGCTATGGATTGGCCACTATTTACTATGGTGATATTGACCCTGATTATTACGATACATTCCAAAACGGGATTCATCCCTTATTTTACGGTCCCGGACAAAATTTTCCGGAAAAGGATGAATGGGGTTCCATAGCCGCCTGGGCCTGGGGACTCAGCCGGGCCATGGATTACCTGGAAACATGGGAAGCCATCGATCCTGACCGGGTGGCCGTTATAGGGCATTCCCGCCTGGGAAAAACTTCTCTATGGGCTGGTGCTTCTGATGAGCGTTTTGCCATGGTTGTATCAAATAATTCAGGTTGTGGGGGAGCGGCACTATCCAGGAGGGAATTCGGTGAGACAGTTTTGCGTATTAATACCAGTTTTCCTCATTGGTTCTGCCAGAATTTTCATAGCTATGGCACCAGGGTCAGTGAGCTGCCGGTAGATCAGCATATGCTCATTGCCCTTATGGCACCCCGCCCGGTCTATATTGCAAGTGCAGAGGAAGATCGGTGGGCAGACCCCCGTGGTGAATACCTCTCCGGATATCATGCTGCCCCGGTTTATAACCTCTATGATCCAACCATTCTCGACCCTGGATCACCTGATATAGACTCACCGGTGAATGCTACGAAGATAGGTTATCATATTCGCAGCGGCGGCCATAATGTTACCATATTTGACTGGCAGCAATACCTGGATTTTGCGGATCGGCATCTGGCTAAATAAAGATTTCATACCGCCCGGTCCACTGAAGTATTTTTGAATCATTCCAAATAACCTTTGAGACAGGCTTATTTATTGGTGTCTGCTGAATTAATATCTTAATATTGTAGGTTTGGTCAGAATGGCATTCTGTTTTTGATAATTTAAGGAAATGTTCGCTAAGATATCAGGTAGGACAGTTTTAGTGGCAGTGCTCGTTGGAGTGGGACTGATGGTTATTTTCTGGTGGATGATGAGGAATCCTGCAGATAAGCTTTCGGAGAGTTTGCCGGGGACCGATAACCGGGTGAGCGGGGCTGATTCAGTAATGGAACTCGTCAATATTGGTGAGTTTTTCGAAAGGTATGGCGAGGCTCCTGATCCACTCCCGGAAACATGGCCAAGGTTCAGGGGAGAGGATTTTGATAATGTCTCTAAATCACCGGTAAAACTCATAGAAGGTTTTAATGGACGGGTTCCGGAGATCCTATGGTCCTATGAGCTGGGAGAGGGGCATGCAGGACCAGCCATTTATCAAGGGGCAGTTTACCTGCTGGACTATGATGAGGAAAAGCGGGCTGATATGCTGCGATGTTTCTCCCTTGCGGACGGAAAGGAACAATGGCGCAGGTGGTATGGCGTAAATGTGAAAAGGAACCACGGAATGTCCAGGACCGTACCTGCAGTAACGGAAGAGTACATCCTGACCATTGGTCCCCGTGCACACGTAATGTGCGTGGACAGGGAAAGCGGGGATCTTATCTGGGGACTCGACATCGAGAAGGAGTATATGCCGGAGATACCTTTCTGGTATACCGGACAATGTCCCTTAGTAGACAATGGGAAAGCCATCCTTGCAACGGGAGGAAGATCCATGCTCATTGCCGTGGATTGTGCCACAGGTGAGACCCTCTGGGAAGTTCCGAACGAGATGGACTGGAAAATGTCACACTCATCCATCATGCCATATACATTTGGAGGAAAGAGAATGTACGTTTACAGTGCTGTAGGTGGTGTGATGGGAGTGGCTGCAGAGGGACCGGATGAAGGCACCGTGCTTTGGAGTTCTTCTGAATGGAACCATTCCGTCGTCGCGCCTTCACCTGTATGCCTGCCGGACGGGAAGATCTTCCTGACGGCCGGATACGGGGCCGGCAGCATGGTCCTGCAGCTCAGGGAGGAAAATGGCAGGTATACAGCGGAGATCCTGCAGGAATATAAACCGAAGGAGGGATTAGCATGTGAACAGCAAACCCCCCTTTTTTTTCAGGATCATTTACTGGCGGTATTGCCAAAGGATGCCTCAGCATTACGCAACCAGCTGGTTTGTGTACATCCGGATGACTGTACCAGGATCATCTGGTCAAGTGGCTCTGAAAACCGCTTTGGCCTGGGACCCTATATGATGGCCGACGGCAAGATCTTCCTCCTGAGTGATGACGGTACGCTTACCATTATCAGGCCGAGTACCCGGGAGTATATCCAGCTGGACCAGGTACAGATCTTTGACGGGCATGATGCCTGGGCTCCCCTGGCCATTGCAGATGGCTATATGATTTTGAGGGATTCAAAAAGGATGGTTTGCATACAAATAAAAGCTTAGTGCGAAATAAAATGAAAAAATCAGTCATATATTTATTTCTTTCGCTGATCGTAGTCATCATTCTGGTGATCGTTATCGGAGATTTCCGCTCAACCAGGCCGGACAGGATGTCCGGGAATCCCTTTAAGCTGGATCTGGACAGGATAAAATCAGTGGATCCCAACCTGGTCACCTATCAGGAGACAAAAAACTACCGGGTGGAAGCGCGGAAAGCTGGCGGGATTGCAGTGTCCGGAGAAAAGATCTACCTGGCTGCGGATACCTTTCTACAGGTGTTTGATTTTGCAGGAAAACAGATCCTCAAGGTCACCCTGCCCGAACCTGCCGGATGCCTGGAAGTGAACAGCCAGGATAATATTATTATCGGTTTCCGTACCAAGGTTGCCCTGTATTCTCCGGCAGCTGAAGAAATATGGCAGAGCGAGCCCCTGGATGAAAGGGCCGTGATTACGGCGCTGGCCATCAAGGATGGGACCATCTTTGCAGCCGATGCCGGCAACAGGGCGGTTCACAGGTTTACAGATAAAGGGATCTATGTCGACTCCTTTGAAGGAAAGACCAGCATTGAAGGCAATCATGGATTCATTGTACCCAGTCCCTATTTCGACCTGGGCGTAAACCCTGACGGAGAACTATGGGTGGTCAATCCGGGAAAACATGCCCTTGAGAATTATACCGATGATGGCAACCTGAGATCATTCCTGGAAAACATCTCTGCAGAAATCGATGGCTTCGTTGGTTGTTGTAATCCCGCCCACATCGCCATCATGGCAGACGGATCCTTTCTTACCAGCGAAAAGGGGATCCCACGCATCAAGATCCATGAAGCATCAGGTAAGCTTTCAACGGTTGTGGCAGCTCCGGATCAATTCACGGAGGATGGGGAGGCACCGGATGTCGCTGTGGATGAGGAAGGGGTAGTTTATGCACTTGATTTTGACCGGAACATGATCCGGATCTTTGAACCAAAATAGGAAAAAATGACAAGGATTGAATTTATGAGAAGTTCAGGCAGGTGGATGATGCTGCTGCTGATGATGGCAGCAGGAGGCTTTCTGTTGGCTTCCCGGAGGATCTCCTTGCGGAATTATTGCACATCAGATCCAAACTGTGCCGGTTGTGGGTTGAAAAGGGTATGCAGGCCGGCGGAAGAGAATAAAGCGAAATCAGATGAAAAAGAATAAGCGTTTTAACAGGAGGGATTTTATCCAGAACAGCCTCCGTGCCTCACTGCTGGTGTCGATAGGAGGTGTTGGGGGACTGGCCCTTAAGAATTCGACCGGGAAGGACTGGGTTTGGCAGATCGATCCTTTTGAATGCAACCAGTGTGGACGCTGCGCCACAGAATGTGTCCGCAATCCTTCTGCCGTAAAATGTGTCCATGCCTATGATCTATGCGGCTACTGTGATCTATGTGGCGGTTATTTCATTCCGGGTGCGGTCAAGCTGGATACCGGAGCTGAAAATCAGCTTTGTCCCACAGCAGCACTGTTGAGGAAATTTATCGAGGAGCCGTATTTCGAATATGAGATCGATGAGGATCTCTGCATTGGCTGTGCCAAATGTGTAAAAGGATGCACCTCTTTTGGCAACGGGTCCTTACACCTGCAGATAAGGCATGATCTCTGCCGCAACTGCAATGAATGTGCCATTGCCAGGGTCTGCCCCTCCAAAGCCATAAAAAGGGTCCCTTCCGATACACCTTACATGATAAAAGGAAGTTTCACCAAAACAACAGATTCCTGAAACAGGCAGCAGATAATATATAATGAATTACCGGATCAAAATACTTCTGTTTGGCATATTGCTTGTTCTGGGACAACTGGCGGCAGGGCAGCAGCGTTTTCCCAAACCGGAATTTGAGACCGGTTATGTCCAGCCCAGTCCCACTACCCCTGAACCCAGGGGACTCGCCATGGAATATATGGATGTGCTGGTGCTCCTGGGGGTGCTTTCGCTGTCCACCTGGTTCGCCCTGAGGTCCCGTTCCCGCAGGGGTATATTATGGCTTTCGGTTTTCACCCTTATTTATTTTGGATTTTACAGGAAAGGATGTATATGTTCCATCGGGGCCATACAGAATGTTGCTTTGTCCCTCAGCGATGCTGCTTATACCATTTCCCTCACCGCCCTGGCCTTTTTCCTTTTGCCCCTGCTCTATACCCTGTTCTTTGGCCGGACATTCTGTGCCGGGGCCTGCCCCCTTGGAGCCATACAGGATCTGCTCATCATCCATCCCATTACCCTGCCACCCTGGTTGAGGAAGTCCCTCGGGATCATTCCGGTGGTTTACCTGGGACTGGCCATTCTTTTTGCGAGCACAGGAACGGATTTTATCATATGCCGCTATGATCCCTTTGTGGGGATCTTCAGGTTGGATGCACCCTATCATATGGTAGTACTGGGCGCTGCCTTCCTGTTGCTTGGAATGTTCGTGGCCAGGCCTTATTGCCGGTTTTTCTGTCCCTATGGTGTCCTGCTGAACTGGATGTCCAGGTTCTCCAAATGGCATCTCAGCATTACCCCGTCAGACTGTATCAAATGTAAACTTTGCACCAGCTCATGTCCATTCGATGCCATTGACCACCCAACGGAAGAGGGCAGTCCCACTACAGACAGGACCTATTACAGGAGGTTTATAATATATGCACTGCTGATACCACTATGGATGCTGGCCGGTGGATTTATTGCCTCAAAATCATACACTTACCTGTCCAGGGCCCACCAGGATGTTTATTTATCGGAATTACTGATCCATCATCCTGAACTGGTAAATGATCCTGACAATCTTGATATCCAGGCTTTCTTAAGCTCGGGAAAAACCCTTGATGTGCTGGTTGAAGACGCCCGGATTGTACAGCAGAAATTCAGGACAGGTGGCTGGTTCATGGGAGGATTTATCGGGCTTGTGATCGGTATTACCTTAATGAACCAGGTCGTATTTCGAAAACGGAAGGACTACCAGCCCAACAGGGGGGATTGTTTCAGCTGTGGACGGTGCATGGATTACTGTCCGGTTAAAAAATAAAAAAGAAAGACAAGAAAGGAATGAATGAGAATCAAGTAATGAAAATTGCAGCCAATA
This sequence comes from uncultured Bacteroidaceae bacterium, assembly GCA_963767555.1. Taxonomy (GTDB): domain Bacteria; phylum Bacteroidota; class Bacteroidia; order Bacteroidales; family SM23-62; genus SM23-62. The sequence continues at coordinate 73,028 of CAVYEL010000014.1, forward strand.
CGGCGATTGTGGCCTTTATTTTCTCATTTATTGTGGCCATCCTGCTGATGCTCAATTATTACCAGTTGAAGGCAAATGACCCCCTCGAATTGGGATCCATGGAACTGCTTGTGGAGCGGCTGAAAGATGAGCCCAATAATGAAGAACTTAAAAATGAGATCCGCAGCCTGGACCTGCTGGCAAGGAAAGCATTTTTTACCAGCCAGTGGCAGGTGAAGACAGGACGCTACCTTCTTGCTCCTGGGGTCCATCGTATGGATTTTTGCCATGCGTTATTACTTTACGGCAAGATCCCGTATCCCTGAACCGGAAGCTGATCAGGTCAGTGAGGTAAGCGCCAGGGCCTTTTCCCAGCGATGGATCATGATAGCCGGCGGAGCCATTCTCCTCCTGGCTTTCGTGGCGTCATTTGCGGCGAATGACCATCTGGAACCATACCAGGCTTCCGGGAAAGGAGAGGGTGAGGTCCCCGCCGTAGCCGAATCGATTGAAGTGATAGCCATTACTGAAAGCCAGGATTCCGGACAGGCTGATACTGCTGGGCCGGCAGAAAGCCAGACGGAAGTAGAGACTGCCGCGGATGCTGAGGCTGCTGAGACTGCTGGTAACGCATCTTCCGGAGGTAATACCCGCCTGGCCGGTACCCATCATAATGTATTCAGGGGTCCTAATGGCCATGGTGTATCGCATCATAAAAACATTCCGGTGGACTGGGACGGTGCTGCTGGGAGCAATATAGCCTGGAAGACAGAAATACCAAAAGCGGGATACAATTCCCCTGTCCTCTGGGAAGAGAGATTGTTCCTGGCCGGAGGAGACAGTGAGGTGCGTGTGGTTTATTGTTTTCATACGAAGACCGGGGAACTTCTCTGGCAGCAGGAAGTAAGGGATGTCCCTGGTTCACCTGCCTCGCTGCCAAGGGTAACAGAAGATACGGGATTGTCGGCATCTACGGTCGCCACTGACGGTACACGTGTTTATGCCATATTTGCCACGGGAGATATCATTGCCTTCACCATGACCGGGCAGAGGGTATGGGCCAGGAACCTTGGGGTCCCGGATAATCACTATGGCCACTCTTCCTCGCTTATCATTTGGAAAAATCACCTGCTGGTGCAGTATGATTCCAATAAGGGCGGCCGGCTCCTGTCCCTCGACACGGCTACAGGTGATACCCGGTGGGAAACCAAACGGCAGACCGGAATCTCCTGGGCATCTCCCATCCTGGCAGAGATAGGGGGAAATCCTCAGGTCATCCTCTCTGCTGAACCATTGGTGGCAGGCTATGATCCGGAGACAGGTAAGGAATTATGGTCTGTGGACTGCATGATGGGTGAAGTGGGACCATCCCCGGCCTATGGAGATGGCCTTGTTTACGCAGCTAATGAATACGCACGCCTGGTGGCGATCAGGCCGGGTGCTGCGGATCCGGTTGTCTGGGAAAATGATGAATACCTCCCCGAGATAGCAAGTCCCGTAGTATCGGATGGTTTCCTCTTCATCGCCACCAGCTATGGAGTGCTCGTCTGCTATGATGCAGCCACCGGTGAAAAGTACTGGGAGGAAGAGGCCATACAGGGCTTTTCTGCATCCCCCCTGATTGCAGACGGGAAATTGTATGCCATGGATTCGGGTGGCAACATGCATATTTACAGCCTGGGCAAAGAGGTGAACAAGCTTGGTACGCCTGCCCTGGGTGAAAAAGCTTATGCCAGTCCCGCTTTCTCGGATGGCACCATTTACCTGCGGGGAGAGAAATATTTGTATTGCATTCGGAATGAGTAGGACAGAACAGAATATACAGACAGATGATATAGCCGCCATAATTTCGGGTATCGGTACAGAAAAGAGGTCCGTAATTCCCATACTTCAGGCCATACAGCAGAAATACAAATACCTGCCCGAAGATGCCCTGAGGACAGTGAGCGATCTTTCGGATATAAGCCTTGAACAGATCCTGGGGGTAGCCAGTTTTTATTCCCAGTTCAGGCTGGAACCGGTGGGGGAACATATGGTCAAGGTCTGTGTGGGAACTGCCTGCCATGTGAAAGGCTCCGGACTGGTCTATGATGCCCTGAGGAGGGAGATGAAACTGGATCCCGGTGTGAACACTGATCCAGCCCGCAGGTATACCCTGGAAAAGGTGAATTGCCTTGGCTGTTGTACACTGGCTCCGGTTGTACAAATTGATAATATCACCTATGGACATGTCGCATCTGACAAGGTTGGTGATATCATCAGGGATTTTGAAAGGAACAGGCATTCCAAAGGGAAATCTCAGGTCAGATCAGTTGATGGAAAGAAAATAGACGGGGAGATCCGCATCGGGCTGGGATCCTGTTGTGTGGCAAGCGGGAGTGAAGAGATCAGGCAGGCAGTAGAGGAGACAGTGCAACAGAGGGGATTGAATGTCAACCTGAAACATGTTGGTTGTGTCGGCATGTGCCACCAGGTACCTCTCATGGAGATCGTACCTGAACAAAAGGATCCGACCCTTTATGCAAAGGTTAGTCCCGATAGCGTAAAAAGCATCATAACCCAGCATTTTAGTCCACCAGGACTCCTGAATCGTCTCAAAAACAAGATCACCGATACCATTGAATCCATCCAGAACGATGATGCATGGGAAGGCATTGAACGATATCACCTGGATGTCAGGGAAAAGCATGTATCCTCCTTCCTGGGCAACCAGGTACTCATAGCCACCGAATTCAGTGGCATCATCAATCCACTGGATATTGATGAGTACATATACCGGGGAGGATTTACCGCACTGGGAAATGTGCTACGGAGCATTTCTTCCGAGGCCTTAATAAAGACTGTAAAGACTAGTGGCATCCGTGGCAGGGGAGGTGCCTGTTTTCCAACGGGTGAGAAATGGGAGAGGGTTGCCGGACAGGAAGATGCTACCAAGTACATCATTTGCAATGGTGATGAAGGTGACCCCGGAGCCTTTATGGACAGGATGCTACTGGAATCATATCCCTACAGGATTATTGAAGGAATGTTGATCGCAGCCTTTGCTGTCGGTGCAACCGAAGGGTATTTTTATATACGGGCAGAATATCAACTGGCCGTCAGCCGCATCAGGCAGGCTCTCCAGGTATGCAGGGACAAGGGATACCTTGGCAGGGACATCATGAAGGCCGGCTTCTCCATTGACCTGCATTTGTTTGAAGGGGCAGGGGCCTTTGTCTGTGGTGAAGAAACAGCATTGATCGCCTCTATTGAAGGCAACCGTGGATTTCCCAGGCTCAGGCCTCCTTATCCGGCTGAGAAGGGATTATGGGGCCACCCTACCCTGGTCAATAATGCGGAAACATATGCCCAGATTGCCTATATCATTCGCAACGGGGCGGAGAAATACAATGCCATCGGTTCGACAGATTTGCAGGGGAACAAAAGTTTTTGCCCTGGCCGGAAAGATAGCCAGGGGTGGTTTGATCGAGGTACCCATGGGCATCAGCATCAGGAAAATTGTAGAGGAGATAGGCGGTGGTGTGGCCGGGGGACTGGCATTCAAGGCTGTTCAGATCGGCGGTCCCTCAGGAGGCTGTATCCCTGCTTCCATGGCTGATATACCGGTGGACCTTGGATCATTGTCTGAGGCCGGGGCCATGATAGGTTCAGGAGGCATGGTTGTCCTGGATGAAACGGATTGTATGGTTGATATCGCCAGGTATTTCCTGTCATTTACCCAGAATGAGTCCTGTGGTAAATGCACCTTTTGCCGTATCGGGACCCGCCGAATGCTTGATATCCTTGAAAGATTGTGTTCCGGCAAAGGAGAGAAGGGAGACTTGGAAAAGCTTGAGGAACTGGCCGGATTGACAAAGAAGGGAAGCCTTTGCGGACTGGGCAGAACAGCACCCAATCCGGTCCTGACAACACTCCGGTATTTCAGGGATGAATACGAGGCACACCTGGAAGGGCGATGCCCCGCCGGGAAGTGCCAGGACCTGATCACCTACACCATCAATGATGAATGTATAGGATGTACCCTCTGTTCACAGAGTTGTCCGGCAGATGCCATCCCGTTCATCCCCCATGAAAAACATGAGATCCAGCAGGATAAATGTATCAAATGCGACAGCTGCCGGCAGGTGTGCCCGGTAGAGGCCGTAATTGTCAAGTAGCACAGACCAGCATCAATGGAAGATATCAGTTTAAAAATAGACGGCAAAGTAATAGAGGTCCCGGGAGGATCAACACTGCTGCAGGCAGCTGAGAAGGCAGGGGTGGAAATACCGGTTATGTGTTATTATGAGGGATTGGAGCATTTTGCTTCCTGCATGGTCTGTATGGTGAAGAATAAAGCGAATGGACAGATGCTGGCTTCCTGTACGGTGAAAGCAGAGGAAGGGATGGATATTATAACCGGGGATGAGGATGTATTTGCGGCCAGGAAAGCAGCCCTTGAATTATTGCTGAGTGACCATACAGGTGATTGCCAGGCCCCTTGCCAGCTTGCCTGTCCCGCCCATATGGACATCCCCTTGATGAACAGGCTGCTGGGAGAGGGGAAGGTAGATGAGGCACTGCAGGTAGTAAGGCAGGATATTCCTATCCCCTCTGTCCTTGGCCGTATTTGCCACGCACCCTGTGAAGGAGCCTGCCGGCGGAAAACTGTTGACGAGCCCGTATCCATCTGTCTGTTGAAAAGGTATGCAGGTGATTTTGGCTCTTTTCCTCCCGTGGCCATCCATCCGGAAAAGAAAAAAGGAGGGAAAAAAGTGGCCGTCATCGGCGCGGGTCCGGCGGGACTCTCAGCAGCCTTCTATTTGCACCAGATGGGATACCAGTGCACCCTTTTTGAGAAAAGTGAGAGGGCAGGTGGTTTGCTGCACGAGGCTGAAACGGCAGACGATCAGTATGGGGAAGTCCTCGAAAGGGAGGTCTCAGGCATACTGGATACAGGCATCATGCTTAAAAAAGGTGTGGCCGTTGACGGGAAGATGTTCGAAAAGATCTGCCAGACCTATGCTGCCGTCGTACTGGCAACCGGTGCCATTGTGGATGATATCCGCTCCTGGCAAATTGAATCCGGCGAAAAAGGGATTAGTATTGATAAATCCACCTACCAGACATCACAGTCAGGGGTTTTTGCCATTGGCAATTCGATCAGGCCGGTCAGGTCGGCGGTAAGGAGCGTGGGGCACGGAAAAGAAGTGGTGACAAGCGTGGACCAGTACCTGTCCGGAAAAGGGGTGATCGGCCATCCCCGGATGTTTAATTCAAGATTTGGTAAATTGCGGGCGGAGGAAATTAGCGAATACCTGAAGGAATCTTTTCCCGGGAGACGGCTTGAACCGGCTGATGGACTGGCGAAGGGATATGGCAAGGATGAAATGAAGGAAGAAGCAACCCGTTGCCTGCATTGTGACTGCAGGGATTTGCATACCTGTAAACTGAGGATCCATGCTGACAGTTATGCTGCCATCCAGCGAAAATTCAAGACTGATGATTTTGCACCGGTCACCAAGGTATCCGTTCATGAGGCCATTATTTACGAACCCCAAAAATGCATCAAGTGTGGGATCTGTGTCAGACTGACGGCTTTACAGAAGGAAAAATATGGATTTACATTTATCGGCCGCGGATTCGATGTCAGGATTGGCATTCCTTTTGATGAGACCTTAGAGACCCAATTGAGTGAAACAGCCGTGGAAATAGCAAGGGCTTGTCCAACAGGCGCATTGGCAATAAAATGAAGAAACTGAATACCATCATATTATCCATGTTGCTTACACAGTTTGTCTGTGGACAGACGGGGGACTGGAATATATTCCGGGGAGATCCAACACTGAAGGGGATCACATCGAACCGCCTGCCCGCCAGCCCAAAGCTGCTCTGGTCATACAAGGCCGCAGACGAACTGAGATCCTCACCTGTATCTGCAGGCGGCCTGATTGTGGCTGGATCCATGGATGGATCTGTTTACTGCCTGGACAAGAATGGACAGCTGCAATGGACCTTCAAGGCCGGTAACGGTGTTGAAGCACCCGCATTGCTTCATGGAGGGAAGGTCTATATTGGCGATCTTGACGGTTCTCTGTATTGCCTGGATCTGAGGACTGGGAAGGAAGACTGGTCCTACAGAGCCGACAACCAGATCTCCGGTTCACCGAATATATGGGAGTCGGAAGACAAAACACTTATCGTATTTGGAAGTTATGATTTTTACCTTCATTGCCTGGATGCCGGCACTGGAAAGATGGTATGGAAATATGAAACCGATAATTTTATCAACGGGGCAGCTGCCTGTTACCGGGGTGATGCCATTTTTGGGGGTTGTGATGGATTTATCCATGTGGTGGATATATCTGAGCGGGAAGCTTGAGAAACAGATTGATGTTGCTACCTATATTGCCAGTTCAGTGGCCGTATCAGATAATGCAGCATTCATAGGCGACCATGACGGAAAATTCTCCTGTGTAGATCTCGAAGAGGAAAAAATTGCCTGGACATGGACCAATGACCGGGCCCGGTTGCCATTTCTTGCCTCACCTTCGGTAAATCAGAAAGTAGCTGTGATAGGGAGTGAAGATAAATATACTTATTGCTTTAACCGTTCCACAGGTGAGCTTATCTGGCGTTTTAACAGTGGGTCCAGGATCAATGCATCACCGGTTATTGCAGGGGATCAGGTGCTGGTTGCAAATATGCGGGGTGACCTGTATATCCTTGATATCAGCAATGGGGATGTCAGGTGGACTTATGAGCTGGGAAGTGCCATTACCGGGAATCCGGCAGTGGTAAATGGAGATAGATTTTATTTAGCTGCTTCAGATGGTTATATTTACTGCTTTGGAAAATGAACATACTTTATATAATACCAGGATCGGGAAATAGTTTTTATTGCGGCAACTGCCTGCGTGACAGTAAATATGTGGGTGCGATCCGTGAACTTGGGCATCAGGTTGTAAAGATCCCCATGTATCTCCCTCTTTTCTCTGATGAGAGTGATACGAATAATATCCCGCTTTTTTATGGAGCGATCAGTATCTATCTTAAACAATTGTATCCTTTCCTGAGGAAAGCACCTGCCTGGTTTGACCGCCTGTTGAATTCCAAACCCATGCTGAAGCTTGCTGCCCGCATGTCCGGATCAACCAGGGCCAGGGGACTGGGAGAGCTGACCATTTCCATGCTGATGGGAGAACATGGAGAGCAAAAGGAGGAACTGGACAAGATGGTGGATTGGATAGCTGATCATTGCAAACCGGATGTCATTCATTTATCCAATGCCTTGCTGCTTGGACTGGCAGGACGCATCAAGGAGAAATTGGATGTTCCGGTGGTCTGTTCCCTGCAGGATGAGGATGTCTGGGTGGATGTAATGAAGCCGGCATTTCGGGACCGTGCCTGGGAATTGATGAGGGAAGATGCTGACCATGTGGATCTCTTTGTGGCCGTGAGTGATTTCTACGGAGGGGTCATGAAGGAAAGGATGAACTTACCTGCAGAAAAAATACAAAGCCTGCACCTGGGCGTTTTCCCGGAAGATTACCCTACCATACCGGCTGAATCAAAAGGCCGGAACATTGGATTCATTTCCCGCATGAACCATGAGAACGGACTTGATATTCTGGTGGATGCATTCCTGCTGTTGAAACAGCAGAACGGATTTGAAGATGTGAGGCTGGTACTCACCGGTGGCTCCACCGGTGATGATGTAAAATACATCAAATCAAACAGGAAGAAACTCGCCAGGGCCGGACTGCTGGAATATGTTGATTTTCATGAAGAGTTCATAGATGACGGCAGGATGGAATTCTTTGGGAAAGTCTCGGTAGTCTCTGTTCCTGTCAGGATGGGAGAGGCATTCGGGCTGTACCTGGTGGAAGCAATGGCTTCAGGGGTACCCGTTGTGCAACCTGCCCTTGGAGCTTTTCCGGAAATTGTCGGTGTCACAGGCGGAGGGTTGATCTATGAGGGGAATACGCCTGAAAACCTGGCCCGGTCACTTGTGAAGATACTGGGGGACAAAGAGCTGCTCAAGCAGATAAGCCTGGATGCCCGCAGTGGTACAGAAGATCATTTTAACATCACCAGGCAATCCGCCAGAATGATTGAAGCCTACAAATCTATAATCAGAACATGATATGTTGCTCCAGCTGAAACATATATCCAAAGCTTACGGACAGAAAGATGGGGATAACTACCAGGTCGTACTTGATGATGTAAGCCTGGATATTGAATTGGGACAAAGGATCGCGATAACCGGACCCTCGGGATCTGGTAAAACGACTTTGCTAAATCTGGCAGGATCGCTGGATAAACCGGACCATGGCCGGGTGCTTTACATGGACAGGGATATCACCGGGTTGACAGGGAGGGACCTGGAGCAGTTCAGGAACAAGGCGGTTGGATTTGTATTTCAGCAACATTTTTTACTGCCACAGTTCACCCTGTTCGAGAATGTAATGCTTCCCACCCTGCCCAGCAAGAAAACAAAAACAGCCGGGGCCAGGGCAGTGGACCTGATCAAAAGAACAGGCCTATGGGATCACAGGTATAAGAAACCGGGTGAATTATCGGGTGGAGAATCCCAGCGTACCGCCGTCGTACAGAGCATTGATCAACAATCCTGCCGTATTGCTGGCTGATGAGCCAACCGGTTCCCTCGATCATGAAAATTCCAGCCAGTTGTTTGATATGCTGGTTGAGTTCAGCCGGACCGATAAGGTTACGCTGGTGGTGGTTACCCATTCACAGGAATTGGCGGGGAGAATGGATACCGTTTACAGCTTGCAAAGTGGCAAACTTGATATGATCACTGAATAATGACGGGATTGGGTTTTGCAGTCAGGAGCTTTCTTCATTATCTCCGCTTCAATCTGACGGTTGCCATCGGGATTGCTATCAGTACGGCCATTCTGACCGGAGGTTTGATCGTCGGGGATTCTGTAAGGTACAGCCTGGAACAAAGCACAAAATACCGGCTTGGGGAAACACAGTACGGCCATTACCACGGGAGACAGGTTTACAACAGCCTCTCTGGCTGCCCTCCTCCAGGAAGAACTCTCAGAACCAGTGGATCAGGGACCCGGGATTATCTGTGCTCCAATCTTGCAACTACCAGGGATAGCAACTGCTGACGGGGGCCGTATGAGGGTTAACCGGATCCAGGTCCTTGGTGTGAATAGGCAGTTTGACCATTTTGCTGATACTTCCTCCTATTTCGGAGATCTTTCCGCTGATGAAGTGATCATCAGTGAGAATCTGGCGGAACGCTTAGACGTCGGAGCAGGAGATTTTATCATGTTAAGGATCAGGAAGGCCAGTGTGATGCCCATGAATACCCCTTTCGTCTCGGCCGACCAAACCACTGTTTCGGCCAGGGTAAGAGTAAAGGCTGTCGCAGGTGTACCGGAACTGGGAAGATTTAACCTGAAGATCTCCCAAACCGCCCCGTTCAATATTTTTATCAGTCTCGATCACCTGAACCGGATCATGGACCTTGAAGACAGGGCAAATGTTATTTTGATCTCTCACGATGGTACCCTGCAAACACCAGGAGATTACTGCCTCCCTGCGGAAAACATGGAGACCTGCTGATGCAGGATTAAAGATCCGGGAAATCGGATCCCTGGGGGAGGTTGAACTTTATGCAGACAGGGTTTTTATGGAACCGGCCATCATTAAGGCATTTCAGGACCCGGGCACAGATCAGCATATGGTACTGACCTATTTTGTTAACAGCATAACTGCCGGAACGAAACAGACTCCCTATTCTTTTGTTTCAACGCTGTCCGAGGGACAAAATGTCGGGATCTCACAGGGGGAGGATCAACGATGGGTACGGGGGAATTCCAGCCGGGAGAAGATGGGATTTTTGTTAACGAATGGCTGGCATCTGACCTTGGACTAAAACCAGGTGATACCGTAAGGCTGGATTATTTTGTACCCGGACCCTTACGCAAACTGGAAGAACATTCTGTCAGCATGAAAGTTGAAAGAGTTGTTCCCATGGAGGGAATATTTGGAGATATGAACCTGATGCCGGAACTGCCGGGATTATCCGATGCAGGCCACTGCCGTGACTGGGAGGCAGGGATCCCCATTGATCTTGAGAAGATCCGCGATAAGGATGAGGATTACTGGAATGAATTCAGGGGTACGCCCAAGGCATTTATTTCCCTCCGGACCGCAACCGGATTATGGAAGAACAGGTTCGGGGATTATACCGCAATGCGATACAGGGCAGTTGAGATGGATGCAGTGGCCATCGAAAAAGTTTTCAGGGACAACCTGGATCCTGCCGATCTGGGGATCCGGGTGAGGAATTTTGGGATCCGGCATGCAGGCAGCACGTAATGGTGTGGATTTTAGCCAGTTATTTATTTCATTGAGTTTCTTTATCCTGCTCTCAAGCATTATTCTGACAGCCCTTCTGTTCCACCTCAACCTGGCTGGCCGCATCAGGCATGCCGGTACCATGGCCACCTGGGGATATTCAAAAAAACTGATCAGGCGTGTTTACCTGATAGAGGGAGGGTTCATAGCTTTGCTCGGGGGACTTCCAGGAGTGTTGCTGGCCATTTTCTATACCCGTATTGTATTTAGTATGCTGGAGAGGGTCTGGTCCGATATCGTTCGGACCAGCGTTCTTGAAGTGTCCATCCAGCCACTGACCCTGCTGACAGGCTTCCTCGTATGTATACTGATATCCTGGTTGACTATTTACATTGTCCTGCAAAGGAATCTCAGGAAAGAGATAGTGCAGATCCAGCGAAGCCTTACCTTCCGATACAGAAAGCAATCCACCCTGTTAAAGATCCTCCCGGGGGCACTGGCCGCACTGATTTGTGCCATACTGGTGCTTGCCCAGATATTCGGTCCAGGACCCTTGAATGAGATGGTTTTTATGATGGCCGGGGGACTCCTTTTTATCTCTTTCATACTGTTCATCGACCAGTTATTGCGTATTCCGCGGACTGGCGAGACTACCAGGCTGTCCCTGAGCCAGGTTGTTCAGCGGAACATTGCCGGGAACAGGCAGCGTAGCCTTACCATCATCCTGCTGTTTGCCCTTGGCACATTCAGTGTGGTGCTGACAGGTGCAAACAGGCGAAACCCGCAGAGGGAAATAAATGATGTTTCAAGTGGAACCGGTGGGTTTCAATACTTTGCAGAATCTACCATTCCCATCCTGCATGATCTGAACGATCCGGGAGTGAGGTATGAGTCGGGGCTGGAAGGGGACTATTCCTTCGTGCAGTTCCGCAAAAATGACGGAGATGATGCCAGTTGCCTGAATCTTAACAGGGTCAGTAATCCTGTCCTCCTGGGAGTAGATCCGGCCTTGATGGAAAACAGGTTCAGTTTTGTGGCCTCAACCCCGGATCTGGATCCGGTAAAGCCCTGGGGATCGCTGGAGAAGGAGCTTGACGGGGGACTCATACCGGCCATTGCTGACCAGACGGTTATTCAATGGGGACTGGGTAAAAAAATCGGAGATACCTTATATTATCAGGGTGAGACCGGGGATACACTGAGGATCAGGCTGATCGGCGGCATTGCTCCCTCTGTCCTACAGGGGAATATGATCATTTCAAACCGGCATTTTTTAAAGTATTTCCCCTCTTCCAGCGGTGCCTCAGTATACCTGGTCGATGTCGGGCCGGGATCAGAGGTTGAACCGCAAAATGACCTGAGCAGGGCATTCAGGGATAACGGGTGGTACATGACGCAATCGGCTGCCAGGCTGGCCGAGTTCGCATCTGTTCAGAATACTTATCTGTCCATTTTTACGCTCCTTGGGATACTGGCTCTGATACTCGGTACAGTTGGTCTGGGGATTGTACTCATTCGCAACATCATTGAACGGGCAAATGAGATCGGCTTGTTCCAGGCCGTTGGTTTTGGATCAGGTCGTATATTCAGGATCTTTTTCCTGGAATACTTCTTCCTGATCGGTACCGGGATCCTTGCAGGCTTTCTTGCTGCTGTCCTGGCAACCCTGCCGGGACTTCTTTCCCTCGATCCCATGCAGGCTTTTGCAAATATTGGTAAACTACTGCTCCTCTTAATCGGGAACAGCATATGCTGGATCAGCATATTTATCCTTGCCAATCTGCGGGAAAGGTCACTTTCAACACTGAATGTTGAATAAACGCAGGAATCCGGATTTAGAATTCAGATTTAAAAATCAGAATAGGCTGTATGATGCAGCATGACTATGTCAATGTGGGAGACATTGTTCTGGTATTCCTCCATGGATTTTAAGCTTGCCCAGTCAGGATGGTCTCTGAAAGCGGCCCAGTGTTCCTCCCTTGATTCCATATTGGCAAAACTGGTCATATACATCAGGTTGGGCATGTGGCTGCCTGCTATCACCTCTCCATAAAATACGGCATTGAATTCCAGTTTTTTAAAAAGGTCTACTTCCCCTCCTTCATTGAACATTTGAATTTTATTTACCAGGATATGTTCTGTATAACTCTCGTAACTCCGCAATTCATATACCCTGTCTTCAGGTTTGGAATCCAAGTCAGGTACGTGTGCTTCCGGCTGGTAATCAAAAGCATGCAGTAATATCGTCTCCAGGCGGAGGTAGGGGGGATCCTCAAAAGATGCCTCCAGGTAAACCTTGCCGTCTTTCAGAAAGGCCTTGTCCTTATTCAGTTTCGCTTCAAGCTGGCTGAATTGGTCCAATGTTTTAAAGGGAAGGAATACAAAGATCCTGTTATCGGATGTTTCAGCATCTTCTATGGGTTTGAAAACGCCTACATTCTCTATCCCGGCCCGGTGGACAGCAGGCACATAAGCATGCTCGAGGTAAGCTTCTATCCTTTCCGCCTGTGATGCATTTTCGTAGTGATAGACCCTGATCTGAAAATACTCTTTACTCGTTTTTGCTGCATTGACATGAAGTGGAAGGATAAATAATATGCTGCAGCATAATTGGCATAATAGTTGGGCTGATCTTTTCATGATTTATTATTTTTTAATTAGTCCAATATACTTAAAAATCCAATCAGATAAACCCCACATGTTTGTTCATTCCTTTTTTCCGTTTATTTTAGGGGATTCATTTTGCTAAAAAGTACGATCATGAAAAAAATATGTATTGTTATAATCATCACAATAAGCACCCTTTCCTCGGCCCAGGAGGCCACCAGGTGGAGAGGACCAGATGGAAACGGGATCTATCCTGACCAGGGTTTGTTGAGGGAATGGCCGGCAAACGGCCCTGAAATGGTCTGGCATGTAGATGGTCTGGGTCAGGGGCATTCATCACCTGTTTTTGCCAACGGGAAAATTTATATTACAGGGATGATAAACAAAACCGGGTATGTTTTTGTACTGAGCATGGATGGTAAGATCCTGGAAAAATTCCCCTTTGGTGAGGATTTCCATGAAAGTTACCCGGGTTCCCGTTCATCTCCAACCATTGTCGGGGATCTACTCTATGTTTTCAGCGGCCAGGGGAAGGTGGTATGTATGAATGCACAGGATGGGATGATTCAATGGTCAAAGAATCTTTTTCGTGATTTTGACGGAAGGAACATTACATGGGGGGCCACGGAAACCCTTGTAGTGGATGAAAAAACAGTATACTGTACGCCTGGAGGATCCAGCAACAATGTCGTGGCCCTGGACCGCTTTACAGGCGATACTCAATGGTCAACCAAGGGGAAGGGTAATCGTTCAGCCTACTGTACACCATTGCTGATCAACTTGCCGGCTGCAAAAATACTGGTAACTCACACTGCAAGTAATATTCTTGGCATAAATGCCTCCGACGGGAAGCTTCTGTGGTCACAGAATCGTACCAACCAGTATTCTGTACATGCCAATACACCCGTCTATCATGAAGGGTCAGTATATTGTTTCAGCGGTTATGGAAGGGTGGAATGATGTTCGAGCTGGATGACAGGGGAAACAGGGTGAAAACCAGATGGACTGAGAAATCCCTGGACAGCCGGATGGGGGGTGCTGTCCTTATCGATGGGTATATTTATGGGTCAGGGGACTACGGACGGAGCTGGAAGTGCCTTGACTGGCAGACCGGGAAACATAATGCATGAATCCACAAGCATTGGTAACGGTGTGGTGATCTCTGCGGATGGATTGCTGTTCCTCTACAGCCAGCGCGGAGAACTTGCATCTGGTACCCGCAGATCCCGGTGAATTTAAAGTAACCGGAAAGACAAGGATAAGCCTGGGTACCGGCCAGCACTGGGCCCATCCTGTGATCAATAAAGGAACCTGTATGTTAGGCATGGAGATGTTTTAATGGCCTATAAGATCAAATAATTCCTGCATAATGATGCCTCGCCTTTATTTTGCCTGGATTTTCCTGATGATGATGGTCATCGCCGAATCTGCGGGGCAGCGCAGCCTACACAGAACAATGGCCCGGATTCAGGGGACCTTTTGCGAGCGGCATAATCGATAATGCCGATACACCCGTTGAATGGGATGTCGGATCAGATAAGAACATCAAATGGAGGACCCCTATCCCCGGATTAGGTCATTCATGTCCCGTGGTATGGGATGATTATGTATTTGTTACAACAGCTGTCAGCTCATCGGGGGAAGATTACCTGAAAGTGGGCTTATATGGCGATATTGACATGGTGGATGATGAATCCATCCATGAGTTTAAGGTATACTGCCTGGATAAAAATACCGGTGAGGTCATATGGGATCGGCTCTCGCATATTGGAGTACCCAAAACCAAACGGCATACCAAGTCTTCCCATGCCAATTGTACACCTGCTACTGATGGTAAGCACCTGGTGGTTTACTTTGGCAGTGAAGGGCTCTTTTGTTATGACCTTAAAGGGAAACTTCTATGGAAAAAAGACCTTGGTGTGATCAATGCCGGACCCTATACCGAGCCGGAAGTGGAGTGGGGGATTGCCAGCTCCCCGGTTATCCATCAGGGAAAAATAATCATACAATGCGATGTGACGGGAGAGGATTTCCTGGCCCTGTTCGATATTGAAACCGGAGATGAGATATGGCGTACACCCAGAGAAGAAGTTTCGACCTGGTGTACCCCGGCCGTTTATGAAAAAGATGGAAAGACACAGATCATCGTCAATGGGTTCAAGCATATGGGAGGGTATGATTTTGAGTCGGGCCGGGAGATCTGGAAAATGAGCGGTGGGGGTGATGCACCTGTTCCCACACCGGTCATAGCACATGACCTGATCTACCTGAACAATGCGCATGGCAGGTATTCACCTATTTATGTTGTTAGACCAGAAGCCAGTGGCGACATTACCCTGGACAAGGAAAGCAGAACGAATGAGTTCATTGTCTGGAGCATCGAAAGAGGTGGGGCCTACATGCAGACCCCGCTGATCTATGGAGATTTTCTATATAACCTGCGTGGCAATGGTTCTCTGAGCTGTTTCCATGCAACTACCGGTGAACTCATGTACAAGGAAAGCCTTGGGGTCAGCGGCGGGGTTACCGCCTCCGGCGTTGCCTCTGACGGAAAACTATATTTTTCTTCAGAAAACGGGAAAGTATATGTTGTTGAAGCGGGACCGGCATATAAACGGCTGGCTGTAAACAATATGGATGATATCTGCATGGCCACCCCGGCCATATCAAAGGGTACTCTGTACTTCCGTACGGCCGGCTACCTGGTCGCTGTTTCTGGAGATTGATCACAATTTCAGAAGCAACAATCGTTATTCATATACGGCATGCAATCCTATCTAGCTCTAGAAGAAGTGTTATTATAGCATTGATCTGCACTTCTTATTAAAAAATGCGTAATATTGAGAATATGCTGTTAATCATTGATAACCAGAGTAGTTTCATCAAGAAGTTTAAACGAAATTTTCTGAGTGAACAAAACATAGAATATCGTTTTATCGATCACAATGAACCCCTGGTTATAAAACCTGATGAGAAGGTTGATGGAATCATTTTGTCTGGAGGAAAGGGGAGTCCGTATGAACCACTAAATCTAACTGCGATTTTGTGGCACTGATGAATTATGATGTACCAACTCTTGGGGTTTGCCTTGGGTATGAGATCATTACTGTGGCTTACATGGGCCGGATAAAAAAAATGGAGAAATACCTGCAGAAACTTCAAACAGTAAGAATCATAGAATCGGATGATCCAATTTTCCAGGGACTTGATTTCCGATGAGATGATGCTTCGAAAACAGCATCAATACCAGGTATGGAAAATGCCGAAGGATTTTATCAAGCTGGGGGAATCGGAAAGCTGTGAAATTGAGATCATCCGGCATAAGGAAAAGCCAATCTATGGTTTTCAGAGTCACCCAGAAGTATCTGGAGTCAATGGGCTATTGATAATGCGGAATTTTCTAACCATGTGTGGATTTGATGTGATCTGAGAATGAAAGTAGCCATAATATACAACAAGGACCTGAGTGGTGTGATCAACGTCTTTGGGATGCAGAATAAGGAAGTCTATAATCCTGAGACAGTTAATAAAGTGGCACGTGCTCTGGAATTGGCGGTCATAATGTGGAGGTCATAGATGGAAACATGAAGGTCATCGAAAAGTTGCAAGAATTTCATGCCCAAGGTAATCGAAGGGGAACAGATGGGGATGGTATTCAATATGGCCTACGGAATACAGGGTGAAAGCAGGTATACCCATATCCCATCCATGCTTGAAATGCTGGGAATCCCATATGTGGGATCAAGTCCTTCAGGCCATGCACTGGCCCTGGATAAGGTGATCACCAAGATCATTCTGCAGAAAAATGGGATTCCGACACCGGACTTTTGGGTATTCTCAGGAGCGGAGATGAGGATTTCTCCAAGGTACATTATCCTGTTATTGTAAAGCCAAAAATGGAAAGTGTTTCATTCGGTCTTCGAGTGGTGGATAACCTAAGAGACCTGAAGGAAGCTGTTGATTATATTGTAAAGGAGTTTGAACAGCAGGCATTGGTAGAGCAATTCATCAGGGGAAGGGAATTTGCGGTTGGGTTGATAGGGAACAATCCTGTGGAGGCACTTCCGATCCTGGAAATAGACCTGGAAAATGATCCGGATGCAATCCAGACAGAAGATCATAAAAGAACTATACCCAGGCAAGAAATATGTCCTGCCGAAATCCCTGAAGAACTGGCTAGTGAAATGAGAGACCAGAGCATTGCGGCCTTTAAGGCACTACAACTCAGGGATTTTTCACGGGTTGATATCCGCATGGATGAACAGAACAGGATCTATATCCTTGAGATCAATTCCATGGCCAGTCTGGGTGGCACAGGATCTTATGTTCACGCAGCGGGTGTTGCCGGATATAATTTCAAGGCAATCGTGAATAAGATGCTGGATGTGGCAGCTGTTCGGTATTTTGCCATCCAGATGTACATCCCAGCGATGGAAAAATTAACCGAAAAGGTGATTCCGGCCATATCCGGATAAGGGGATTTCTCAGGAGCCGGCAGGAGCAACCATGAAAAACTGCTGCAAAAGGCTGTGAACATTAATACATATGTCAGGAATGTGGAAGGAGTGAATGAATTTGGCAACCTCATTTGCAAGGAATTGGCACCCCTGGGTTTTTCAAATGAAGTCATCCCCCAGGTGGAGGTCGGTAATCTGCTTTTTCTTACCAATTCCGTTGATGGAGATTATGATATCCTGCTGCTTGGATCCCTTGACAACGGAAGAAGATTTCCGAACACGAGTATTACCAGGATCTGGATCAGAAAATAACAGGTACAGGCATATGGGAACATAAGGGTGGGATCATTACTGCCATTGCTGCTTTGCAATCCCTGAGTTTTATAAGGATCATCCGCAAAATGAAAATAGGGCTGTTGCTATCACAACGATGATAGCCTGCAGGGTAAATTTTCACGGGATTTTGTCACGACAGAAAGCGAGTAAAAGCAAGATATGTATGGGACTTCATGGGGGAGATCTTTCAGGCAGTCTGATCACATCCCGTTCCGGTTCTGCAGTATATCGGATCAATATGCATCTGAAAAAGACTGATGACAACAATATGGTTTCAGTCACTGCCAGTGTGTTCTCCAAACTTATTAACAGCTGGTGTGAACTTTCCCTGGATGACAGCAGCCTGGTGATAGCACCCTACAAAACAACCCTGGAGACAAACATAATGCAGCCTTATGCACACGGAGAGGTTGTACTCAGTGTGAGGTTTAATGAAATGGGCCAGTTTGAGGAGGTTAACCAAAAGATACATAAGGCGATCCCCTCCCGGAAATATGCTAGCAGCATACATTTTCAGGTGGACGGGGGACTAAACCGGAATCCCTTCGTAGAGACTGAAAAAGTGCTGGAATTCTGGGATGTGGTACGAAGCATCTCCAAAAGTCTCGATATACGTACTACCAAAGAGCATCGCTGGAGTACATCCGATATTTGTTTTGTGGAAGGTGACAAATTTATCCTTGACGGCTTCGGCCCCATTGGCCAGAAGGAACAGGAGCGCTCGGAATATATCCTGCGTCACAGCCTGCTGGAAAGGGCCCTGCTGCTTGCCATGACCCTGAAGGAAATATCAAAGGCCTGAAATTACCTGCTGATTCTGTAGGCAGTTAGGGTCTCTCCATGCCGGATGTATAAAATCCCGTTCCGTTCCCCGCCACTGTGCGATGTTTTGCCCAGGAAGCAATATCGGGACTAATCAGAAAAACGATCAGCAGATATCTTGTTTTATACATATTCCTCGAATCTTGAATAAAGGAGATGCAAATTAAATAAGATTTTTTGACAATACCATCCTGCCATTTTATTATATTTATTTGGCCTTTTCATATTCCAACCGGCTATGGAGCAATATACCGATGAACAGATCATCGAGGGAATTTCTCAGAATGACCCAAAGGTTATGGAATATATCTATGATCGGTTTTCTGGAAAAGTGGAGGGCTTCATCATGGGAAGGGGCGGGAATCCTGAGCATATCAAGGATGTTTTCCAGGATGCCCTGTCTGTTATAGTCGAGAAGGTCCGTAAGGACGGCCTGACGCTGACATGTTCATTCTCCACTTACCTCCTGGCCGTTTGTAAGAACATATGGATGCATGATATGAGGAAAAACAAAGTCCATCTTGTGGAGGATTCAAGGTTTGACGTAATCCAGGAGGAAGATGAAGTTGACTGGAGCCAGGAAGAGAAAATGAGAGACTTGTATAATCATCATTTCTCGCAGCTAAGTGAGGATTGCCAGAAATTGCTGCGCCTGCATTTTGATAAAGTATCCCTTTCTGAGATCCAGCAAATATTCGGGTACAGCAGTGAGCATTATGCATCAGACCGTAAGTACAGGTGCAAACAAAGTCTTTTTAACCGGATAAGGAAAGATCCAAAATTTAAAGAGATTACAGATGACTGATGATAAAAACATAATCAGGTATCTCGACGGGGAAATGACAGCGGATGAGAGACTGGCGTTTGAGAAGGATATCTCCAAAAATCCTGATCTTGCTAAAGAGGTTGAAACCATAAGGAACCTTCAGAAGCTGGCCGGCAGAGCCATGGGGCGAACAGATGATCCGGAACAGAGCCTGGATCAGGAAACCAGGGAAGAGATCCGGCAGGCCGTGATAGATTTTAAGGAAGGAGGGAAAGATGACCTTCCGGAAGAGGTTGATGAAATGATAAAAAGTGCCCGGCAGGCTTTTGAGCAAAGGAGGGAAAAGGGTCAGCAGGCAGGTGAATTAGTTGAACCTGTAAATCAGCGGTCAACCATACGGCAGATCAGGAGCATCTGGTTTCGTGCTGCCGTAGTAGTTATCCTTGCAATTGTTATATCTGTACTCATTTTTAGACCTTTCAAGAACAGGCTGGTAAAAGATCTTTATACAGAATATTATAAGGAATTTTCGATGACTGAGGAAATGGATGAGCTGTCACGGACAGACAATGATCTGCTGTTTGCCATCAAAGTGTATGAAGCAGGTGATTTTGATCGGGCTATTATTTTGTTTGAGATGCTTGCGGACAGCAGTATGCTCAGTAGATATTCACTTTTTTATGCTGGCCAGGCCTATATGCAGATAAAACGCACGGACAAGGCCATTGAAACATTTATGGGACTCCTGGATGATGCTCCAGGTGAACTTATAGCACCCACCAGGTGGTATCTGGCACTTTGTTATCTGAAGATGGGGGAGGATACCCTTTCAAGGGAACAATTGTTGCTGATCGAGGAGATGGATTCACCTTACAGGAGGGATGCCAGGATGCTTTTACGGGATCTGGAGTGAATTCATTTTCCAGCATAAAACCATGATTCTCTTAAGATTTTCTTATTTTTAACCCAAAGCGATCCCTGAACATGGCGTCATTCCCATTCTATAAACAATTGGATGCGATGGATTGCGGGCCTTCCTGCCTGCGGATGATTGCCAAATTCTATGGAAAATCCTATTCCCTGCAGACCCTGCGTGAAAAGAGCTACCTGTCAAGGGACGGCGTCTCCATGATGGGCATATCGGAGGCTGCTGAATCCATTGGATTCCGGACAATGGGAGTTTCACTGACACCGGAAAAACTATTCTCATCAGCCCCCCTGCCACTGGTGGTCCATTGGAAACAAAACCATTTCGTTGTTGTTTACAAGGTGGCAAGGGATACGGTATTTGTTGCCGATCCGGCATTTGGACTGGTAAAGTATACCAGAGCTGAATTTTTAAAGAACTGGATCAGTGTCCAGGAGGACGGAGAAAAAAAGGGATTGGCCCTGCTGGTCGAGACAACTCCTGATTTCTATGCTGAGGAAGGGGAGGTTGTTGATAAATCAAGTTTCCGCTTCCTGGTATCCTATCTTAAACCACACCGGAAGTATATTGTTCAGTTGATCCTTGGGATGCTGCTGGGCAGTATCCTCCAGCTGCTGTTCCCATTCCTTACACAATCCATTGTGGATGTCGGTATCAACAACAATGATATAAATTTCATTTACCTTATCCTGATCGCCCAGCTGGTCCTTTTCATCAGCAGGATGTCTGTGGATTTTATTCGTGGATGGATACTGCTGCATCTGAGCACCAGGATGAATATCTCATTGATCTCTGATTTTCTGATCAAACTGATGAAGCTCCCGCTTGGCTTTTTTGATATCAAACTGATAGGTGATATCCTCCAGCGGATCGGCGATCATCGCAGGATAGAACATTTCCTGACCACATCATCACTGAATATCATGTTTTCCCTGTTCAACCTGGTAATATTCGGCATCGTTCTCGCTGTCTATAGCTGGAAGATCCTGTTGCTGTTTGTTTTCGGAAGTTTCCTGTATTTCCTCTGGTTGAGTATTTTTATGCGGAAACGCCGGGAACTTGATTTCAGACGTTTCTCAAATCATGGCAGATAATCAGAGCAAGCTGATCCAGCTGATCCATGGTGTGCAGGACATCAAACTTTACCATGCTGAGCGGCAGAAACGCTGGGAATGGGAAAATATACAGGGATCCCTTTTCAAGGTCAATATCAAATCACTTGCCCTGACCCAGTACCAGGAAGCCGGTGGGGTTTTCATCAACGAGACCAAGAATATTTTGATCACATTTCTTGCCGCTACTTCAGTGATACATGGGGATATGACCCTGGGTATGATGCTGGCCGTGTCCTATATTATAGGCCAGCTTAACAGTCCCATTGAACAGATGATCAATTTCATGCATGTGACCCAGGATGCTAAGATCAGTCTGGAAAGGCTGGGAGAGATCCACAAAGAGGAAAATGAAGAGAGGGAAGACCAGGAAGAGATGATCATTATGCCCGAAAGTAAATCATTGGATATCCGAAATTTGACATTTCAATATGAGGGCCCCCACTCACGGAAGGTGCTGGATGGAGTAGACCTTGAGATCGGGGATGATAGTGTGACGGCCATCGTTGGTGTGAGCGGCAGTGGAAAAACCACACTGGTCAAGCTGCTGCTGGCTTTTTATCCCCCTGTTGAAGGGGAGATCAGAGTGGGGGATACCAACCTCCAATCACTCAGCCAGCAGTTATGGAGGAGGAGATGTGGCGTGGTCATGCAGGATGGATATATCTTTTCAGATACCATAGCCAGGAATATATCCCTGGGAGATGAATATGTGGATCCTGACCGGCTGTTGGAGGCCGTAAAAATGGCGAATATCAAGGATTTTATAGAATCCCTGCCGGTAGGGTACAATACAAAAGTGGGGACAGGCGGACAATCACTCAGCGGGGGTGAGAAGCAGCGAATTCTTATTGCCCGTGCCATATACAAGCAACCAGAGTTCCTGTTCATAGATGAGGGAACCTCTTCGCTGGATGCCGAAAATGAAAAAGTGATCATTGACAACCTGCAGGATTTTTTCAGGGGCCGGACGGTTGTCGTGGTAGCCCATCGCCTGAGCACTGTGAAAAATGCAAACCAGATCGTGGTACTGGATAAAGGGAAAATTGTGGAGATTGGTAAACATGATGAATTGATCGCCAGGAAGGGGAATTACTACGAACTGGTAAAGAATCAGCTTGAACTCGGTTCAGAATAACAGTCATGGAAGAAGAAAAAGGCCAAAAGATAGAGATAAGAAGCGAGGAGGTCCAGGATATCCTGGGACAGATTCCCTCCTGGATCGTACGCTGGGGTACCGTGGTTATCCTGGCCACCGTGCTGGTCATCCTGGCCGGCAGCATGGTTTTTCGCATTCCTGATGTCATACGGGCAGATATTCTGGTAACCACAGAGAATCCCCCTGCAACTCTCCAGGCCAAGGCAGACGGGCAGATCGTAGATCTTATGGTGGATGATACCCAGTTTGTAAAAATTAACACCCATCTTGCTGTGATTGAGAACCCTGCTGATTATTCGGATGTGATCAGTTTGCAGTTTGATATTCAGGAGATCCGAACCATCATTACCAACCTGGACATGGAGGAGCACATTCCCCTGACCAACACCTATAAACTCGGAGTGATCCAGTCAGCCTACGCTGAGTTTGTCAATAGTTATGAAGATTATTTCGATTTTATGAAATTGGACTCCTATGCCAGGACCATTGAATCAAGACAGGAGGAGATCAGGAGATATCGGATCTACAATGACGGGCTCAGGCGGCAGGTTAATATTCTTAGACAGGAATACCAGCTGGCACAGCGGCAATACAGCCGGGATTCACTAATCTTTGACCAGGGTTACAGTGCGGAGGCGGATGTGGAAACATCAAAAAAGAAAAAACTGGCGGCACTGCGTGCATATGAAGAGTCCCGGGGTAATGTAAACCAAAACGCCATCGAAATTTCAAATCTGGACAACGAAATATTGGCGCTTCAACTCCAGGCCCAGAAGGAAAAAGACCAGATGCAAACGGAAGTCCGGTCGGCTTTTCAAAAAATGATATCCCAGATAGACATCTGGCAGCAAACCTATCTGCTTGAGGCACCCATTGACGGGATGGTAACCTTTAACAGGTTCTGGAGAGAAACCCAGAATGTTAATATTGGTGATAATGTTATGACCATCATCCCGGCTGACCCGGGTGAGATCATCGGAAAGATCGACCTCCCCCTTGAAGGTTCGGGCAAGGTTAAGATAAACCAGCCGGTGAATATCCAGTTTACCAATTTCCCACACCTTGAATATGGTATGGTAAAGGGAAAAATCCGGACCATAAGCCTTGTCGCCGATGATAGGCTCTATGCCGTAGATGTAGAACTGCCTGATGGGTTGATAACATATTATGGTAGAGAGATTCCTTTCAACCAGCAAATGCTTGGCCGGGCAGAAATCATAACTGATGAAAGAACGCTGATAAAGCGCATTTTTTCTCCCATCCGCTCCCTTGCCTCGGAACAACGGGAGACACGCAAAGCAGCAGGGGAAAATATCCAATCAGAATAGCGACCGGCTCATGGCCGAAAATAATTAACCAAAACCTATTGAACATGAATCCTGTATTGAAAAGTCTTGTCAATGGTCTTGTACTATTGACGTTTGTTACCAGCTTTTTTGCCTGTACGGAAGAGGTGGCAGAACGGCCCAATATCATTTTTATCTTTTCGGATGATCATGCCTATCAGGCAGTAAGTGCCTATGATTATGAGATCGGCAAGTATGCACCCACTCCGAATATTGATCGCCTCGCGGAGCAGGGTATGCGTTTTGACAGGTGTTATGTGACCAATTCCATCTGTGCTCCTTCGAGAGCCACCATCCTTACGGGTAAACACAGCCATCTGAATACAGTACCCTACCAACCGGGAAAGATTTGATTCGACTCAGGTTACCTTTCCTAAGATCTTGCAGGCCAATGGATACCAGACAGCCATCGTCGGTAAATGGCATTTGAAAACCATACCGACCGGATTTGATTTCTGGGAGGTCCTACCCGGACAGGGCCATTATTATAATCCGGACTTCAGAACACCGGAAGGGACCATCAGGGTGAAGGGGTATGTAACAGAGATCATTACTGACAAGGCACTCGAATGGTTGCAGCAGAAAAGGGATGAAACCAAACCTTTCATGCTGATGTTGCAGCATAAGGCCCCGCACCGGGCATGGGACCCTGGACCCAAACAACTGGGCATGTTTGATGATGTTACTTTCCCTGAACCCGATAATCTTTTTGATGATTATGAGGGCCGTGGCACAGCTGCCAGGGAACAGGACATGACTATTGATATAACCATGCGAATGGGCAGGGACCTTAAGATCTGGGAGCAGGTGGATGATCCGGGCAAAAAGGGATTATTTGGACGGATGGATGATGATCAGATCAGGAAGTGGAATGAAATATACGATCCGATCAGGGAGGAATACATGGAAGCCGGACTCACAGGCAAGGAACTGGTCAGTTGGAAATATCAGCGATATATGAAGGATTACCTGGCATGTATCCAGTCCGTTGATGAAAATATAGGACGCGTGCTGGATTACCTGGAAGAGAGCGGATTGGCTGAAAATACCATAGTGATCTATAATTCCGATCAGGGATTTTATCTTGGGGAGCATGGATGGTTTGATAAACGCTTCATGTATGAAGAGTCCCTGAAAACCCCGCTGCTTGTTCGCTGGCCTGGTGTAATAGGATCGGGACAGGTGAACGATGACCTGGTTTCCAATCTGGATTTTGCACAGACCTTTCTGGAAATTGCCGGAGCTGAGGCCCCGGATGAAATGCAGGGAGAGAGCCTTGTTCCCATTATTGCATGGAAATACACCTGCAACCTGGAGAAACAGCCTTTATTACCATTACTATGAATTTCCGGGCGCCCATTCTGTCAGGAAACACGAGGGCATTGCTACCAGGGATTATAAACTCATGTATTTTTATGAGCTTGGTGAATGGGAACTGTATGACCTGGAAAAAGATCCCGCTGAAATGCAGAGCGTATATGAAGATCCGGCCTACCAGGAAGTCATCCGGGATCTGAAACAGGAACTGGACAGCCTGAAATTCATTTATGGTGTTCCTGTTCCAACACAGCTACCCAATTAGGTTTGGAACTAATAGGTCCAAACACTCAGATAGTTTGGACAGATTAGTTCCAAACTTACAGATCGTCAATTATCTGAATAGTAGAAGTTTGGGGTAAAAAATCTAATTTCTACCGCTGAAAAGGTTCCAAACTTCCCTGCGTCGAATGGTAATAAATCTGTGGTTTCTGCAGGAACATAACAGCACTATGGTTTGGACCCAATAGGTCCAACCTATTGGGTCCAAACCTTAAATGTACTGATTGATGAGGGATTCGTAGAGTTCCTGCTTGCCGCTGATCTGTTCTGGTTCACCCATTTTTATGGCCAGGTCCCTTAAATCTTCCAGTGTCATCTTTCCATCTTCAAAGTTAGCGCCATCACCGCTGTCAAATGAGGCATATCTTTCCTGGCGCATCTTCAGGAAATCCGAATCTGTCCTGACCCTGTCGGCAATGATCAGGGAACGTGCAAAGGCATCCATGGCTGCAATGTGGGCAATGAACAGGTCTTCGAGGTCTGTGGAGTTCCTGCGGGTTTTGGCGTCGAAATTTACACCTCCGGTCTTGAATCCACCCATATCGAGTATGACCAGCATGGCTTCCACAAGCTCGTAAATGTTGATCGGGAACTGGTCAGTATCCCAACCATTCTGATAATCACCCCGGTTGGCGTCAATGCTGCCAAGGAGTCCGGCATCTGCGGATACCTGCAGATCGTGCTGGAAGGTATGTCCCGCCAGGGTTGCGTGATTCACCTCAACATTCAACTGGAAATCCCCTGCAAGGCCATATTTATTCAGGAAGCCGATCACAGTGGCAGCGTCAAAATCATACTGGTGCTTGGTTGGCTCCATGGGCTTGGGTTCTACCAGAAAGGTACCCTTGAATCCCTGTTTCCTGGCATAATCTCTTGCCATCGTAAGGAATCGGGCCATATGGTCCAGTTCACGTTTCATGTCTGTATTCAGGAGGCTCATATAACCTTCTCTTCCTCCCCAGAAAACATAGTTGGATCCACCGAGCTCAATGGTAGCATCCAGGGCATTTTTAACCTGGGTGCCTGCCCAGGGGATCACAGAAAAGTCCGGATTTGTTGCAGCACCGTTCATGTACCTTTTGTGGGAGAACAGGTTGGCTGTACCCCAGAGGAGCCTGACTCCGGATGCATCCTGTTTGGCTTTGGCATAATCCACCATGGTGCGCAGGCGCTTTTCAGATTCGGGAATGGAATTGGCTTCACTCACAAGGTCATAATCGTGGAAACAGTAAAAAGGGATGCCCATTTTTGATATGAATTCAAAGGCTGCATCCATTTTCTCTTTGGCATTCAGGATGGGATCTGACTGTTGTGCCCAGGGAAAATCCTTTGTTCCCGGACCAAAAGGGTCTCCACCTGTACCTGTCAGGGTATGCCAGTAAGCAACGGCAAAGCGAAAATGTTCTTTTAAGCTTTTCCCGGCAACTGTATGGTTTTCGTCGTAGAATTTAAAGGCCAGGGGATTTTTTGAGTCTTTTCCTTCAAATTTGATTTTTCCGATGCCTGGAAAGAATTCCTTGTCTCCGGTTAAATATTCCATGGTTAAATGATTTGATTTTGATATATATTATTAATAAAATAGACGAGATTTTCGGTTATGCCATTCTTCTCAGCAATTCAGATTGCCAGGTTTGATAGGCTTCCTGACAGGGTTCGTGCAGAGCGGGATCTGGTTCTATCACTTCAATTTTCTTCAGGCCACTGAATGCGCTCTTAAAACCAGGGTAATGTCCGCAGCCAACACCTGCACCTATAGCGGCACCCCGGGCTCCGTCGGTGTCATATAATTCAATGACTGCACCTGTCAATCCGGCCAGTGATTCGCGGAATACGGGACTGAGGAACATGTTGGCATGGCCGGCCCGTATCACAGCGGGTTGGATACCTGTATTTTTCATGATCTCCATCCCATAATGGAAAGCAAAGACAACACCTTCCTGGGCGGCCCTGATAACATGGGCATCTGAATGGATATTGAAATTCAGATTGGCCATGGTACAGCCAAGGTCCTTATTGTTAAGCATGCGTTCTGCACCGTTTCCAAAAGGCAGAATAGACAAGCCCTTTGATCCCGGGGGTATTTCTCCGGCCATCTTGTTCAATTGATCGTAATCAGTGGCTGATAATCCCAGGTTTCGCTTAAGCCAGCTGTATAAAATGCCGGTACCGTTGATACAGAGTAATACGCCCAGCCTTGGCCTGCTTTTTTCATGGTTTACATGGGCGAAGGTATTAACCCTTGATTCAGGATCATAGGTGATCTCATCACTGACCCCGTAAACCACACCGGATGTGCCTGCAGTGGCAGCAATTTCTCCGGGATTCAATACATTCAGGGAAAAGGCATTGTTTGGCTGATCCCCGGCCCTGTATGTAACAGGTGTGCCAGTTTTAAGTCCTAATTCAGCCGCGACACCAGGTCCCAGCCTTCCCTGTTCAGAGAATGTAGGAACAATCTCGGGTATCAGGTCCTCGCTGATCCCGTAGTGGTCGAGTAAAAAATCTCCAAGCTGGTTTTCCTCGAAATTCCAGAATATGCCTTCAGATAAACCAGATATGGTGGTCATGGCCGTCCCTGTCATCCGGTAAGCGATATAATCTCCCGGGAGCATAAGCTTATGGATCTTTTCATATATCTCGGGTTCATTCTCCCTGACCCATCTGAGTTTTGAAGCTGTAAAATTCCCTGGTGAATTCAGCAAACTGCTTAAGCAGCGCTGGTTGCCAATTTCTTCGAAGGCTTTGTCCCCAATTTCGACGGCCCTGCTGTCACACCAGATTATGGAAGGCCTGAGAACATGGTAGTCCTTGTCAACGATCACGAGGCCATGCATCTGATAGGAGATGCCTATGGCTCCAATCTGGTCAGGATCAATTCGGGACTGGTCAAATACATCGTTGGTGGCAAGTTTCAGATTTTCCCACCATGTCTCGGGATCCTGTTCGGCCCAGCCTGACTTCGGGGCATTGATAATCATTTCCTGTTTGGGCTGGAAGGCTGATGCGATAACCGAAGTAGTCTCTGCATCAATGATGCTGGCCTTTACCGAGGAGCTTCCAATATCATATCCAAGTAATAGCATAAATTCTAATTAGTGAGTGATAAATAATTGTTGTGAATCTCAGCGGAAGGGAATAAAAGTAAGAAATAAAAGAATTTTTGCAAAGAGGGAATGAAAGGAGATGGTAGAAAGACCTGCTTTCAGCATCAGCCGTTTATGGATGGTTCCTGGCTGGCCAGATCAAAGGTAAAGCTTGTACCTTTCCCTGACTCTGAGGATAATCTGAGCTCACCACCATGTTTTTTTATGAATTCATTACAGATGATCAGTCCCAGTCCTGTACCCGGTTCTCCGGCAGTCCCGGATGTCGAATGAAACTCTCCAAAGCTGAATAACATGCCCTGTTTATCCAGTGGGATACCAACACCATTATCCTTCACTGTGACGTGAATAGATTCTTTCTCAGGAGCTGCTTCAACCGAGATAGTGCCATCTTCGGGTGTGAATTTGATGGAGTTGCTGACCAGGTTGCGTAAAACGGTGTTGATCATGTTTTTGTCAGCATAGACATAGGATGCTTCAGGTACAAGGTTTAAAAGTGCCAATTGTTTTTTTTCTGCATTTCCGTGCAACATGTGCTGGATTTCGTTTACCAGGGAATGCAGGTCGAACTTAATGGGACTGTATTTTATTCTGTCTGTCTGGGTCCGGGACCAGTGCAGTAGATTATCGAGCAAATTGTTTGCATATTGTGAAGATTCATTGATCAGTCCCAGGAATTCCTGCTTCTTGATATCTTCAAAATCATGGTAGTTTTTAAGCAACAGATCTGTGAAACCCATGATGGAATGGAAAGGATTCTTAAGGTCATGGGCAATGATGGAGAAGAATTTATCCTTTGTGATATTTGCTTTTTCCAACTGGTCACGCCGTAACTCGATCTCAGCTTTCTGGGTGTTGATCATCATCTGGGCTTTCTTTACAGCCGTGATGTCAGTATCAACTGCGACGAAACGGATGATCTGTTTATCAGCGTTCAATACCGGTGTAAGCGTAGATTGTGTCCAGATAACATTGCCATCTTTATCCATGGTCTCTGTCTGATATCTGATGGTCTCTCCGGATTCGCGACATTTAGCAAGGATCTCCTTTATTTCTGGATGATGGCTTCCTTCCAGCATGTTTTTCCCTCTTTCCTGAACAAACTGATCCAGAGTATAACCATACACCCTGGTAAAACTGTTATTGACCCATTCAAAATTACCCTCCGCATCCAGGATTATTACCACATTATCAGTCTCACTTACGGCTACAGAGAGCTTTTCCAATTCCTGGTTTGCCATACGCAGGTTGTCTGCCTGGGCAGATAACTCTTCAGCCTGCTGCTGTATCTCCTCCTGTTTTTCTTCCAGGAGCGCATTTATCTGTTGTAGCTCGTCGGTATGGTCCAGCATTTTTTCTTCCGACTTTCTCTTATCAGTGATGTCCCTGCCAATACCAACAATGCCTATGATTTACCATCTGCATTCTGTAACGGGATCTTGGTGGTTGACAGATAGATCTCGTTCCCCTCCTCGTCAAGGCTCCTTTCCTCATGGTTGATCAAAGGTTTTCCTGTACGGATGATGGCCTGTTCATGCCAGCGATACTTGTCCGCCAAGCTCTTTTGGATAAAAATCATGGTCAGATTTGCCAATTAATTGATCCCTGGATTTCAGTCCATGGACATCCATGATCTTCTGATTGGCGACGATAAAATTACTATCCGTGTCCTTTATATAGATAAAGTCCGGCATATTATCGATCAGGGTATAAAGCAGATGCTTTTCATCAAACAGTTGCTTTGTACTTATTTCCTTTTGCTCCGCCAAAAAATGTGCTTTAATAGATATCCTTGTTTAACGGAATTTTTCCAATTTGGTTTTCAAACCCTTGTTAATATCTCTTCAAAAGGCAAAAAAAGTCCCGGGAATCAAAAAGTGAGTCCCGGGACAAAATTGGATTTAATGGTTTACAGCAGGCTACAGATCCACCCGTTTCATTTTCGGTGCAATCAGGTTAAAGAGGACCCAGGCGATAATATAGGCGGAACCGGAAATAATAAACAGGGTGGCATATCCGACTTCAATATTCCCCTTGCCTTCCCAGAATTCCAAGTATATTCCCTGCAAAGATGGCAACCAGCATGCCCCCGATTGATCCGGCGAATCCCCCTATCCCTGTAACGGAGGCCACTAATTTTTTAGGGAACATATCAGATACTGTAGTGAAGATATTTGCTGACCAGGCCTGGTGGGATGCTGCTGCAATGCTTATCAGTGTAATGGCTCCCCAGAAACCTACGCCTTCGGCCTGTGTGAACATGATGGGAATCACAAGCACGGCAAAGAGCAGCATGGCGCCAGCCCTGGCACGATAGACCGGCCAGCCGCGTTTGATCAATTTAGAAGATAACCAGCCACCGAAGATACTGCCAACTGTGGTGGCAGAGTAGATCACTACGAGCGGGAGTCCAAATTCCTTGATGTTCAATCCCCTTACGTCTGCCAGCCAGGCAGGGATCCAGAAGAGGTAGAACCACCAGATGGGATCGGTGAGGAATTTCCCGACAAAGAAGGCCCAGGTCTGACGGTATTTTAAAAGGGTCGCCCAGGGTATCTTTTCACTGGCTGACTCTTCATGGTCGCTCTGTATATATTTCAGCTCGGGCTCCTTGAGCCGTTTTTGTTTCTCAGGCACTTCGTAGAAAATGAACCAGAAGATCAGCCAGATAAATCCAACGGCCCCAGTAGCAATAAAGGCCATTTCCCAGCCCCAGGTGATGTAAAGCCAAGGTACCAGGATTGGGGCCAGGATGGCACCTACGTTGGTGCCTGAATTAAAAAGTCCCGTGGCAAATGCACGTTCCTTTTTCGGGAACCATTCAGCTATTGTTTTAATGGCTGCCGGGAAGTTACCTGCTTCCGTAAAACCAAGGGCTGCCCTGGCGACCCCAAATCCTAAGGCTCCCCTGGCAAAGGCATGTCCAATGGCTGCCAGGCTCCACCCGATAAATGCAAAGGCATACCCCAATTTGGTGCCCAATCTTATCGATGAACCTGCCCACCAGCAGCATACCGATGGCATAGGCAAACTGGAAGGCAGAGACGATGTATCCGTATTCTGCTTCTCCTATCCCAATGTCAGTTTCAAGTACCGGCTTCAGGATACCAATGACCTGCCGGTCAAGGTAGTTTACAGTGGTTGCGAAAAACACAAGGGTACAGATCGTCCATCTGTACTTCCCTATTTTCTCACTTTGTTCCTTAAATGCTTTAGCTGTCATGTGTAATTGTTTTTCCTGTGTTTGTATATGATTTGAAGAGTATTGGCACAAATATTTGTAAGTTTAGTGTAATCCCCCGATTGAATGATGTCACGGGATACGAGTCCGGACCCCAGGCCCACACAAAAGGCCCCTGCCTCCAGCCAGGGTTGAAGGCTGTCTTCAGTGGGTTTAAGCTGGCCGGTGGGCATAAATCGTGTATGAGGGCTTGGCCCGTGCATGGCCCTTATGTAGTCTGGTCCGCCTGTAGCCACAATGGGGAAAACCTTAATAACCAGGGCTCCCATTTTCTCAGCACGGTAGATCTCAGTAGGGGTAAGGCAGCCGGGAATCCAGGCGATCTCATTTTGATTACATATCTCAGCCAGACCTTCGTCCACAGCAGGGGACACGATAAAATCCACGCCCATATTGATATATTGTTCTGCAGTGGTGGTATCATAAATGGTACCCGCACCAAATACCAGATCAGGAAATTCATATCGGGCCCATGGATTTAATTCGGCATAGACCGCCATTGCATTTTGCCTCCTGCTGGTAAATTCAAAGATCCTGATCCCCCCTTCATAGCAAGCCCTGACTACCTTCTTGCACACGTCCAGGTCCTCATGATTAAAGAACACAAAAAAAGGTGTTTGATTAATCTGGTCCAGTACTTGTGCCTTGGTAAAATCCGGCATAGGGAATAAATTCAAGAATGAATAAGCTAATATAATAATAATCTAATCCACCCTGTGCGAAGGATTAATTAAAAATCAGAGTGATCTCAATTATTCCGTCATTTTCAGGATCTCACTGCCGGCCAGCAGAAAAGCCCCGCTGGCATAAACATGCGACTGGTAGTCAAAGAAAGGGTAGGGGGAGCCAGCTACCTGTTGTACATAACCCAGCCTTCCCTGTTCGTTTACATTCCCAACCAGTTTCTGCCAGGCCTTTATTACAGCTGGTTTGTAGACCTCCGCATCAAGCATTCCATTGTTTACCCCCCATGCAAGCGCAAAGGTAAAAAAGGCACTGCCACTGGATTCGCCCATGTCAAGGTATTCGGGATCATCCAGGCTGACCCGCCACAATCCGTCTTCATCCTGTATCCTCAGCAATTTGGCTGCCATTTCTTTGTATTGCTGGACAAACTTGTCCCTTCCGGGATAATCTTCAGGTATATATGGTATGGTCCTTGCCAGTCCGGCTACAACCCATCCATTCCCCCGGCCCCAGAACAATTTCTTCCCGTTCTCTGTCCTTTCATTGAAAAATCTGTCATCACGGTAGTACAGTGAATCCTCCTCACTATAAAGATAATCTGATGTTTTCCACCAGTGTTCATCCATGTATTCCAGGTATTTTTTCTCACCGGTGGCCTTGTATATCCTGGCAAAGGCTGGCGGGGCCATATAAAGCGCATCGCACCAGGTCCACCATTCACCACTGTAGGGATTGTCCTTGTGCCTGACATCCGCAGGAGGTCTCCGGTCCACATGCATGTCCAGGACCCACTGTATCTTTTCCAGCATGTCCGGATCCTTCTCTTCCATATACAACTCTGCAAATGACTGGGCGATGGTTAGCCTGTCAGCGTGATAAATATCATTGCGAAGCTTCCAGTCTGTGTTTTTGTCCCAGGTTCCTGATCTCATTCTTATACCTTTCCTCCCCGGTAGTCTTGTAAAGGGTCCAGATTCCTGTATAAAATGCACCATAATGCCAGTCCAGCTGATGCGGTCTCCTCGGGTTCATGATCTGCCAGTCTGCCACCCGGTGCATCACATCCAGTATGCTTTCGCTGTCCAGTCCCCCGGAAACCGGACTGGGTGCCATGTCCATCTGTATGGATGCATGGTAATCTGTGTAATGCACATACTGGTATTGCACATCCATAGCACCTGCAAGGGATTTTCCTCATCTGCTCCCCTTATGGCAACGGGCCTGACATTGTTTTTAGAAGATCCCTGGGTGATGTTTGAGACCTTCCAGGATTTACCTCCATTACCTGTCACCCACTTCTCAATCTCAAATACAGAATCGCGCTTCACAGACAGGTAAAGTGTATTTGTATTTTCATGATCAATGCTGATTCCCCCTGAATAATTGGGTTCTCTTTCCACTTTGCCTTCCTGGGTTTCAGGGAACCATTTCCCGGCATTGACCAGGTCCTTATTATTCCATTGTTTTCCATCCCAAGATGCATAGCAGTAAACATGGTTGGAATCATCCAGGAATTTTGCATAGGCAAGCACAGGGTGGCCGCTTTCATTTTCAGCCACATCCCATATCCATGCCTTCTCTTCCGTAGGGATAGCATCATACACACAGTCAGCCATCCGGGGAGGATCTCATCACCCAGGTTTCCTATCTTCTCTCCATTGGCCCTGAACAGTCCACCATCCTTATAATACATATAATAAATACTGTTCTGGGATTCAACTCCTGGGATGCCCGTCGGTGAAAGCAAAATGGATGACATCCTTTCCATTTGAAAAAACCTTGAGATAGGGACGCCGGTTCTGGTATGACCTTTCAGGAAGGATGAAGATCTTCCCTTTGGTCCAGGTCTCCCCGTCATCGTCAGAAGATGCATAATTGGGTTTATTGTCAATCCCCCTCCAGAAAAGGTATATCCTGCCGTCCTCCTCAGAGAGTCTCACCGGGTGAGTATAGGTGTAGGTATCCCACATGTCCTTGTAATGATCTGTATCATTTAAGGCAAGACGATTTACCTGTCCCCAGCTTCCAATGTCTTCCGGATTCTCGGATTTGACATAAATACAAAGGATTCGGTCCCCCGTGCTTATTAAAAAACACCAGCAACCTGCCCTTGTCATCAAAGAGGATGGAGGGATCGTTATGGTCATCCTATCTGAAGTCCGTCATAGATCACTTTTGTATCCACCTGCCGTGTGTCGTGATCATAATATCCGATGCAAACATCGCCATACCTGTCTACCCACCCGGTATAGGTCCGTTTATGCTTTCCCTCGAAATATACGGCCCGGGGATCGGCGAACCAGCACCAGGCTCCGTCAAATGTTATTGATGGATAAATCTCGGCGTCCATGCCGGATTTTTTATCGTGCTTTGCCCGTGCTATATCCTGGCCGGATGCCTGGATAAAAAGGAAAAACAATGGAAGCAGGATCAAGATTTTTCATATTGGTATGGTTTAGATTGGATTAGCAGGAAATGATAATTTATTATTGGGCCGGGCTGCTCTCAGATCATTGCCTCAATCGTTCGACGATCCTGATCAGTTCCTTGACTTTACTGGTTAAACCGGCATAATCGCCTTCCTTGAGAAGGTCTTTTGAAATCAGGTCGGACCCAATACCGAATCCCTCTACTCCGGCATCGTGCCAGGCTTTGAGGTTCTCGTATTCTGCCTTTACACCCCCGGTAACGACAATGGATGCCCAGGGGCATGGACCCTTGATGGCTTTTATGAAGGCGGGGCCACCAAGCTGCCCGGCCGGGAAGACCTTTACCATTTCCGCCCCCCATTCTTCCGCCTGGCTTATCTCACTCAGGGTTGAGCATCCCGGAATATGCAGGATCTTGCGCCGGTTGCAGACCTTGATCACCTCGTGGTTAAGCAGGGGTGAAACAACAAAATCAGCCCCGGCCTGGATATACTGGGCAGCTGTAGGAGCATCTACAATGCTGCCGATACCCAGGGCTGCATCAGGATAATTTTTTGATTTGAATGCATAGAGTTTCTCAAATACATTAAAAGCATTCGGTCCGCGGTTAGTAAACTCCATCAGGTCCAGTCCACCGTCAAAAACCGCCTGCATTACAGGCAGTGCAATATCCGGGTCCGGGTGATAGAAAAGCGGCATGACCCGGATGTCCCGGATCTTATTGATAATATCTATTCTTTTTTTCATATGATCTGCAAATTAACAACAATAAGTATTTTATGCAAAGTTTGTGTTTTTTGTATCTTTGTACTTCCAGGGAATGTAAGAATATCCCCTGAATAATCATCAAACAGGACATATTATTTAAAATTCAACCCTAAAAAATAAAGATTATGAAATTCAATGAAAGGTATGCAGTTCATCCGAAAGATTTTAAAAAATTTGATACAAATCGCATTCGCAAG
Source organism: uncultured Bacteroidaceae bacterium (assembly GCA_963767555.1). Taxonomy (GTDB): domain Bacteria; phylum Bacteroidota; class Bacteroidia; order Bacteroidales; family SM23-62; genus SM23-62. The sequence goes on from CAVYEL010000014.1 coordinate 108,885, forward strand.
GAATTCCTGGTGAAAGAGGTTTTTGTCAGGAACGAGATTTGTATGACTTATTCCCTTTACGACCGCTATATTGTCGGAGGGGCACATCCGGTAACAAAAAAGCTGGAACTGGAAAGTTTTATCAGCCTGAAGGCAGATAATTTCCTGGCCCGGAGGGAAATGGGCATAATTAATGTGGGCGGAAAGGGAATGGTTGTGGCAGATGGAGAGGTTTATGAAATGGGATACAAGGAAGCCCTCTATCTTGGAAAAGAGACAAGCAACGTGGTCTTTGAGTCTTCCGATGCTGATGCACCAGCGAAATTTTATATCAATTCAGCTCCCGCACATAAAAAATTCCCCAACAAACTGGTTACACTGGCAGATGCAGAAGTAGTGGAACTGGGAGCCCTGGAATCCTCCAATGCCAGGAAGATCAATAAGCTGCTTGTGAACAGTATAGTGGAAACCTGCCAGTTACAGATGGGAATGACTGAACTGCAGGCCGGGTCGGTCTGGAACACCATGCCTGTCCATACCCATAATCGCAGGATGGAAGCTTATTTCTATTTTGAAGTACCCGAGGGTCAGGCGATATGCCATTTTATGGGTAAGCCGAAAGAAACCAGGCATATCTGGATGCAAAATGAGCAGGCCGTACTTTCACCTTCCTGGTCCCTTCACAGCGCGGCCGGCACCTCCAATTATATTTTTGTATGGGGAATGGCTGGTGAGAACCTGGATTATGGTGATATGGATGTTGCACAGCCTACCGAACTGCGGTAAACATCAAAAACGATTTTTACGAACTTAAATTCAATAAAATGACACAGGAACTTTTTGATCTATCGGGAAAAACAGCCCTGGTAACCGGAGCAACTCACGGATTGGGAATGGCCATTGCCAAGGGATTGGCTGGTGCAGGTGCCAGGCTTGTTATTAATGACATCTTTCCGGACAAACTGGAAAAGGCCATTGAGGAGTATAAGGCTGACGGCATAGATGCAGCAGGCTATTTATTTGATGTTACGGATGAAAAAGCAGTAAAATCCTTCATCCAGAAAATTGAGCAAGAGGTTGCACCGATTGATATCCTGGTGAACAATGCCGGGATCATCAAGCGGATCCCTTTCCTTGAGATGGAAGCAAAGGATTTTAGGGATGTGATCGATGTGAACCTGAACGGTCCATTTATCATGTCGAGATATGTAGCAGAAAAAATGGTGGCCCATGGCAATGGTGGGAAGATCATCAATATGTGCTCCATGATGAGTGAACTGGGGAGGAACACTGTCAGTGCATATGCTGCAGCGAAAGGCGGGCTAAAAATGTTGACGCGGAACCTGGCAACCGAGCTGGCCAAATACAATATTCAGGCCAACGGGATTGGTCCTGGTTACTATGCCACTGCCCAGACCGAAGCCATTCGCGTGGGTGGTCATCCTTTCAATGAATTTATTATACACCGAACGCCGGCAGGCCGGTGGGGACAGCCGGAAGAACTCCAGGGAGCAGCTATCTTCCTGGCTTCCAGGGCTTCTGATTTCGTAAATGGACATGTGCTCTATGTCGACGGAGGGATACTGGCCACCATAGGCAAGCCGTCCAACGAGGACTAATTCACCCTAAACCTATCAATATGAAAATAGTAATCAGTATTTTTTCATTGCTCATTTGCCTGCTGTTTTTGCCGGGTTGCAACCAGGAAAAACCGGCGTATACCCTTTTGGTCACCAACGAACTCCAGGTAGACCGGAAGGGCGAGACTATGGCCGTTAAAAAGACCGATCTGGGTAATATCACCTGTGATCAGTTTTCAAGGTTTTTGGTACAGGATGCCGGGACAGGCGAATACCTGCTATCCCAGGTTGTTGATGAAGATATGGATGGAGAGCTGGATTATCTGCTGTTCCAGCCAGCATTGGAGGCTGGCGAAACCAGGACATATAGCCTTGTTGCCGATGCTGACAGCAGCTTACTGCCGCCGACAGGGATCAGCACTTACAGCCGGTTTGTACCGGAACGTACGGATGATTATGCATGGGAGAACGACAGGGTGGCCTTCCGCACTTACGGTCCCACTGCAGAGAAAATGGTGGTTGACGGGACTCCCGGAGGCACCCTCTCCAGTGGCATTGACTGCTGGCTTAAGCGTGTGGATTATCCCATCATCAATAAATGGTACAAAGAGACCCTTGAAGGGGAAGGATCTTACCATGAGGATACGGGAGAAGGACTCGATGATTTTCATGTGGGACCAAGCCGCGGATGCGGAAGCACTGGGGCCTGGAGCGCAGCCGAGCAGAAACTGTATACTTCAAGGAATTTTATCGAATGGGAAACCATAACTACGGGACCTATCCGTACCCAGTTTGTACTGACCTATGCGCCCTGGTCCACACCGGCTGGAATGATGGCGGAAACAAAGGTCATTTCATTGGACCTGGGCAGTAACCTGACCAGATTTGAGGTACAGGTCTCTGCTGATAATCCAGTAAAAGAGCTCAGTGCCGGGCTCACACAGCATGAGAAAGACGGAACAAACCATGCCGACCAGGACAATGGCTGGTTCAGCTACTGGCAGCCCCACGGGGATTCTGAACTGGGTATGGGGATTGTAGTCCCACAGGAATACCTGACAGGGTACCTTGAACATCTGGTAGACGAACCTGATCAGAGCCACCTGCTGGCCCACATGAAACCGGTCAACGGGAAAGTGGTTTATTATGCCGGTTTTGGCTGGAAGAAAAGCGGACAGTTTGAAGACGAAAAAGCATGGCACAAATATCTGCAGGGATATGCAGACAGAATAAATTCACCTATTACATACACGGTAAAATAGATTAACATGGCAGTACTTAAGTTTGACGATGTACCGTATGAGATTGTGCGAGAGGGACTCCAACGCAAGATCATCCATACAGATAACCTGATGTCGGTTCTGATTGATTTCACGGACGGTCCCTGGGATAAACCAGAACCGCCCCATTCCCATCCCCATGAACAAACTTCGTACGTGGCAGAAGGAGAGATCATATTTTTTTGTGAAGGGGAAGCCGATCAGCATCTGAAGGCAGGAGATATGTTTGCTGCCCCATCCGGGAGGCCGCATACGGTACAATTGCTTACTGAAAAAGTAAGGTTGGTAGATAGTTTTAATCCTGTCAGGGAAGATTTTCTTTAGATATTATGAAAGCAGCATTATTAAACGAATACAAGCAATTCCAGTGGATCGACAGGGAAATAAAAGAGCCCGGAGCAGATGAAGTACAGGTAAGGGTTTCATTTGCCAGTATCTGCGGCACCGATATGCATATTTTCAATGGTGATTTTCATCCGCGAACACCTGTACCCTTTATACCGGGACATGAAGTGGCCGGTAAAGTCGAAAAAACCGGTCCGAATGTAACCGGATATGCCATGGTGACAAGGTAGCCATAGACCCGCTGATATGGTGTGGCGAATGCCAGGCCTGTAAAGCGAATCATTACCCTGCCTGTACATCACTTAAACTTATCGGCATTGATCTGGACGGTGGTTTCTGTGAATACATCAATGTGAACCAGCATATGCTGTATAAGGCTCCGGACCAGGTCCCGGAGGAGCATCTGGCATTGACAGAGATCTATGGGATAGGCTTCCATGCCTGTAACCGGGCCGGTGTAAAACCAGGTGACTCCCTGGCCATATGGGGAGCTGGCCGTGTCGGACAGGTCATTCTGCAGGCGGCCAGGACCATAACGGATGCACCCATTTATATGATGGATATCCTGGAAAAACGACTACGGATTGCTGCTGATGCATATGATGATATCATTCCCCTGAATGTACTGGAAGGGGATCCCATAGAAGCCATTAAGGATCATACAGCAGGGAACGGTACTGACATTGCCTTCGAGGCAGTCGGGCATCCCCATTTTCCTGAAAATACCATCAATCCTGTCAGGGGGGCCATCCAGAGCATCAGGGGAGGAGGAAGAGTTTGTGTACTGGGATTGACGGATGATCCTGCCCCCATCGTTTTCAAGGAACTCATCTGGAAAGAGGCCACTATAGTAGCTTCACGTGTCAGCCACGGGGAGTATCCGACCATAATCGATCAACTTGGGAAGGGAGCACTTAAACCGGAGGTGCTGATCACGTCCATTGTGCCCGGGGAGCAGGTACAGGAGGCATTTGAGAAGATCGAACAGGATCCTGAAAATTACCTGAAGATCCTGTTGCAGTTTCAGGGCTAAATATTGAGCCAGTAGGTGATCTTGAAAACCAGTGCCCGGTTTTTGGATTTAAATACATCCCCGTAATAGTTGTCCGTATAGACCAGATAAATATCTGATGCTGGCTTGTAACGCCACTGGAAACGGGCATTGACATTGATATTATTGATCTGGCTGTTATACTGCACCAGCGTTGCAAAATAGAGGGTCTTGGTGAAGGTTATATCAAATTTGGGACCGATCAGGTAAAGATCAGCATCGTGATAAGGATCGGGTAGGCGGACACGGTTGTAGCTGAAAGCCAAAGAAATAACACCATAAGGCCTGAAGCGGTAATTGGCATCTCCCTCTATTTCAAACCGGCTTCCGTTATAATATTCCCCTATACGGCCTCTGGCATCAAAAGACAGGGGCTTTCGAATATCTGAACGGGCGAAGTAGCTGATATAATAATTATGATAATCCGAACCAGCGGGTAATTCCGGACCATCGGTGCGGGTGGGGTCAAAAGTCATCGGTAAGCAAGATGTATTCCTTGTTCCCACTGGCATAGGCAAACATCTGGTTATTGAAACGGAGCATATAACGCAGGGACCATGTCTCATCAATTTTCCGGTTAACCATGTCCCAGTATCCTTCATATTCCAGGCTGGGACCATGCCTGTTGAGCCACCTGGAATTTGGATAAAAATCATAGCCCACTTCCGGGCCAATGCGTTTGAATCCGGTGCGGCGGACATATCCGACTTCTGCATTGAAATCTTCACCAACAATGTTGTGTGACCATCTGAGATCCCAATGTTCATTCTGGAACTGGACAGCAGCCCCGTGGGAGAATGGTGAATCCCCTGCATCCGGACTGAAAGAGTGGTGGTAAAAGATCTTACCGATCCAACGGTTATCCAGGGAAGCAAGGTTGAAGTCCAGGCCCGCGACCCTGTTCCAGCTTTTTAACTCGGTTGAATCAGCTTCCGGACTCAGCAACTCAACAGGCTGTTTGTTTACGAGAATGGCTGCTATGTTGGAGCGTGCAAAAACCCTGCGCTGAACTGCAGCCACAGCATAATTGATACTGGGTAGACCAATTTCCTCTTCATCTGCTGCCTGCATGGTCATGCCACCGATCCGCCAGTCCTTATTGACCCTGCCACTCAGGCGTGCCCCAAAATAGATGGGATTTTCAATGTTCTGACCCGTACTGGTATCCCTGGCGATACCGATCCGCCTGGAAAAAAACGGCCGGGCAGACATACTTCCAAATTCAGCGAATATATCGCTGTTCTCGAGAAAGAATTGCCTTTTTTCAGGGAAATAGATCTCAAAACGGTCAAGGTCTGTTACCTGCTGGTCGACCTCTACCTGCGAGAAATCAGGATTTACTGTCAAGATCCAGGTTGAGAGATGAGGTAAGTCCGATCTTTGCATCGGTTCCGAGTCCCCTGATCAATTTCCCAGCCGTATCTTCTTCATAGTTTTTAGCTCCCCCGACCTTGGCGTAGGGGATGATGGATATGTTGCTTTTGGCATCATGCAGGGGATGGTCCCATTGCAGTTCCCCTGTATGTGCAAGAGAGGTCGAGCTGAAGTTCCTTGGGATCCAGTTCCAGTTCGAATACTCATTCTGTTTGTAATCGATCCTTACAAAATTTACACGCCAGGTTTCAATGCCTTCTTTGTACCTGAGTGTTTTGAAGGGGATGGCAATCTCTACCACCCAGTGATCATCATGCCTGGCAACTTTTGAAAACCATTTGTTATCCCATGAAACATTTTCGTCATGCCTGCCGCTCCCGCCATTGATGATGAGGGATTCACGTTGTACCCCATAGGGAGTTATGCCAAAAAGAAATCCGTTGGTCAGATCACTGAATGGATCAATAATGATATTCAATGCATCATTGCCCCTTCCTTCGAAATCCCTTCGGAGAGATTCCACTACATAATCTCCCTCTACATGATCATAACATACCGCACCGACATAGAAGAAATCATCGTCGTAGGTAAGTTTAACAGCTGTCAGTGTCACGGCCACAGATGTATCTGCAGGATAGCGCTGGAAAAAATCCTGAGCTGCATCGGCATGCAGCCATGCCTCTTCATCCAGTACCCCGTCAATCCGGATGGTGGAATTGGATTCCCTTATGGTAACTGATTTGAGGTCCACAGGAACGGCTCCGGCAATACCAGTCAGGACTGTGTTTAACAATCCAATAGCCAAAAACCGGAGCCATCTGTACATTTATAAGGACTAATCTGCTATAAAATCCGAAATAATTCCGGGCATTGTAATAGCAAATATTCTCAACCATTTGGCCAACAAGGTCCTTATCATCGGGGATCAGTCCGTTTTCGACGTCATTGCCGAGCAGGTTGCACAGTATCCTCCTGAAATATTCATGGCGCGGGAAGGAGAGAAAACTCCTTGAATCTGTCAACATTCCCACGAAATGGCTCAGCAATCCCAGCAATGACAGATCGTTCATCTGCTTCTCCATGCCCATTTTCTGATCGAGGAACCACCAGCCGGATCCGAACTGCATTTTTCCAGGGGCTGATCCATCATTATAATTGTACAGCATGGTCGCGATGAGTTCATTATCCCTCGGATTCAGGTTATAGACTATGGTCTTGGCGAGTTTTTCCTTTTGTGCCAGTTTGTTAAAGAATTTTGACATGGGCCTTGCTACCTCAAAATCTCCTATGGAATCGTAGCCTGTATCAGGACCGAGAAGTTGGAGCATGCGGGAATTATTGTTCCTGATGGCACCAATATGGAATTGCTGGGTCCAGCCCTTTTCATGATCCATCATGGCCAGGATGGTGAGCATACCGGACTTGAACTTAAGGACCTCATCTTCAGTGAGCATCTTGCCGGAGCGTACCTTCCCAAATATGAGTTCCAGGTCTTTGTCGGAATGTTCACCAGCATAGAAGGTTTCAATGCCATGATCGGAAAGCCGGCATCCGTTTTTATGGAAAAAATCATGCCGCTTCTGAAGGGCTTCAAGCAGCTTATCAAATGAATTAATGTCTGTATCGGCAGCTTCAGCCAGACTGGCAAGGTATACATTGTACTTATCCGTGTTTTCTACGGCCATGGCCTTGTCCGGTCTCCAGGCCGGCAACATTTTTATTTCTAATCCCTCTCTTTTGACCTTTATGTGATGCTTCAGGTTGTCGATGGGATCGTCGGTTGTGCAAACCACTTCCACGTTCATCTTCCGCAGGATATTGCGGGTGCTGAAAGCTGCCGTTTTCAACATGGCGCCCGCTTCTTCATAGATCTCTGCTGCGGTTTCCTTATTGAGTATCTTGGTTATCCCAAAAGGCTGTCTCAATTCCAGGTGTGTCCAGTGATAGAGCGGATTGCGCATAGTGAATGGTACAGTTTCTGCCCATTTCTGGAATTTTTCAGGGTCACTGGCATCCCCGGTAATGAACTTTTCCGGGATCCCATTCGCCCGCATGGCCCTCCATTTATAATGATCCCCTTTTAACCAGATCTGGGTCAGGTTCTCAAATTGCTTGTCACTGGCAATTTCATCCGGGGGAAGGTGGCAATGATAATCTATGATGGGCATGTCTTTGGCATGCTCATGGTATAGGGTCTCCGCTGTTTTGGTTTCCAGCAGGAAATTTTCACCGAGGAATTTTTTCATAGGATAATGATTGAATCGGTTTACAAATTGAAAAGCCTTTTAATATGTCTGTCAAAGATATTTTCCTCTACATTCTGACCAATTATTTCAGCATGTTTTTCAAGATTCCTGTAGTATTCATCACCCAGGTCTGAAGCTACTTTATAACCTACGTGTATCAGTTGCCTGAAATTAGGATTATAATCCGGATGCCCGGGGATGTGCCTGAGTGTATCCGCGAATTTAATACCATTCCATGTATCCACCGTATCCGGGGAGGGCAATTCCCCCGGTTGAATGTCTATCACCGCGGCATAGGGAGCACACAGGGCTTCCTGTTTATCGAATGCAGTACGGTAAATCTGCTTTGCCAGTGCCAATGCTTCACCTTCCGCCGCAGCCAGACCGATTATTTCTTCCAGCCAGGTTGTTCCGGCTGTCTTCACATGTATCCCCTTGTCATATTTTTTAATCAGCCTTCCGATGACAGGGTAAATACTGAACTTGTCACTGCCAGAATGAACGCTTAATTTAAGATTCTCCGGCAATCCGAATTCTTTGATAGCAAAGTCGATAACAAGCAGGTCTTCTTCAAATTCCTGCTCGAACTGGCTGAGCTCACCTTCATAGTCAACTCCCTTATTGAACCTTCCGGTGAACTTGGGGGCAATGGTTTGCAGGGGAAGATTTTCTCCTGGCGAGAGCACCAAGAATGAAGAATAATTCTACCGGTGATTGAGGTTCTTCTACTTCGTCCATTGATACCTCGGGGATGAATGTACCTTCTCCTTTCTTACTGGTAATATGCTGGTAGATTTCCGATGCTTTCTGGGTGGCGTAGAGATATTTATCAGCGATCCCGGATAAGAGCTCTTCGGTGATCCGGTAAGTTTTGCTGATACCGGGAATAAGCAAATCACCCATATATTTTTTGTTATCTTCTATAAATAGATCCTTAGTGTTGGGATCAGCTGGTTCTGAAATATAATCAGCCACATCAATGGTGAAAAAGTCTGAATGCTCAACATAGGGATCCACATTTGACAGATTAATATGATCGGCATCCACATAATATTCTCCTGTCCATCCCAGACTGCTGACCGATTCATCAGCTTCCTGCCTGACATTCACCGGAGCCGTTCCTACGATGCCATGTTCACGGTTGGATTTATTCCAGACCGGAATGATATCAATCCCCGCCTCTTTAGCTTTTAACAATGCACTGAGCTGTGCTTTTCCCTGGTGACTAAAACGATCGCCAATGCCAAAAGAATATTTTCCTATTTTCATATTATATAGATGTTTATGGTTTTTTCCGTGTGCGCACACGAAATTACAAATATTTTTTTACATTTGTTTAACAGTTGCAAAAAATATTTTAATTGGCTCCGGGACAGACCGGAGGATATTGAGCCGGAGAATTGAAAGTCAGGATTAAAGATATAGCGGATCGTGCGGGGGTCTCAGCAGGGACCGTCGACCGGGTAATACACAACCGGGGAGAGGTGTCGGATAAAACCCGTAAACGGGTGGTCGGCATTCTGAAGGATCTGCATTATGAACCTGATATCCTTGCCCGGACACTGGCATCCAGGAATCCTTTGAAGATAGCGGTCCTGATCCCCTATCATTCCCCTGAAAACTGGTTCTGGAAAAAGCCTCTATCCGGCATATATGATGCCTGTGCTGAGCTTAATCATTTCAAGATTGAGATCAAGGAGTTTCTCTATGATCAGTTTAGTAAGAAAGATTTCATCAAAAAGACCGGCGAGGTTCTGGATTATTTTCCGGACGCCGTGATTGCCGCCCCTGTATATTTGCAGGAAACGATTGATTTTTTCAGTAATTGTGAAAAGTTTGGGATCCCATTTATTTCTGTAAATGATAATATCAACCATCCCGGACAATTGACTTATGTGGGACAGGATTCAAGGTCCAGCGGCCGGGTGGCCGGCCGGCTGATAGATTTTGCCGTACCCGAGAATTCCAGGATACTGGTTGTAAGTATCGCCATGGACAAGGATAATTACAGCCATATACTGAGACGTGAAGAAGGATTCCGTGATTACTGGGCTAATGGCAGTAGATCAGGGGGTATCGAGATCATTCCCCTGGCCCTGCCTAAAGATTCATACACATATATCAAAAGGGCCCTTACGGAAACTTTTCATACACATGACAGAATTGCGGGCATCTTCGTAACGAATTCCAGGGTATACCAGGTGGCAAAATACCTGCAGAATACATCAAGGGAAGATATTTGCCTTGTAGGCTATGACCTGATCAATCCCAATATCAAGTACCTCAATAATGGGGTCATTGATTTTCTGATCAGCCAAAAACCACATGAGCAGGGTTACAAAGCACTTGTAACAGTGTTTAACAAGTTGAAAATGAATAAAAAACCATCACCTGAACAGCTGATTCCCATAGATATCATTTGCAAGGAGAATCTGTGCTGCTACCAGGTTTAAACCATATTATATGAAAAAAGTGGATTTTTCTGAATTAAGTAAAAAAACATGTGTAATAACCGGTGGAGCCGGTGTTATTGGTTCTTCCATTGTCGAGGGACTGGCAGCTGCGGGGATGAATACTGTCATTCTGGATATCAATGCAGAACTGGCCGAAAAAGTGGCCGAAGAAGTAAAGTCGGAAACTGGGGCCAAAGTGCTTGGACTTAAGGCAGATGTGCTGGACAGGGCATCCCTGGAAGCAGCAAGGGATAGGATACATGCTGAATTTGGCCGGATCCATTACCTGATCAACGGGGCGGGAGGAAACTCCCCGAAAGCAACTACCAGTCTGGAAGAGATGGATGGAAATAGCAAAGGAGATTGGGAAGGAACCTTTTTTGGACTTGGTTTGGAAGGATTTGACTGGGTTTTTGACCTGAACTTCAAGGGAACGCTGCTGACCTCCATGGTCCTGGGCAAGGACATGGTGGAGGATGGCTCCGGGGCGATCCTGAATATTTCCTCCATGACCTCTTACAAACCGCTGACAAAAGTGCCGGCTTACTCTGCAGCCAAAGCAGCCGTGAACAATATCACCGAATGGCTGGCCGTACACCTGGCCAAAACAGGTGTAAGGGTGAATGCTGTTGCACCCGGTTTCTTCCTTACCGAACAGAACAGGTTTCTGCTGGTCGATAAGGAGACAGGGAAAATGACACCCAGGGGAGAAAAGATCATTGCCAACACACCCATGGGAAGATATGGCAAGGTCGAGGAATTGCAGGGTACAGTGCTCTACCTCCTGTCAGATCACTCCCGCTTTGTAACCGGGATAGTGGTCCCCGTTGACGGCGGGTACTCAGCTTTTGGTGGTGTATAAAATCAACACAAAATGATATACTTTGAAAGAGGATCAGAGCATGATGATCTGGGTTTACCCGGACTCGAAGAAGGACTTTTAACGGCCCTGGACAAGCTCGGCGTAAAGGGCCGGGTACTGGCCATCCCGCCAGATTTTACCCGCATGCATTCATTCGCGGGACCGCTCATCCAGTTCACCGATAAATACTACGGGAAGCAATTGACTGATATCCTGCCAGCACTTGGCACACATGCCCCGATGAGTGCCCGGGAAATAGATGAGATGTTCAGCGGTGTTCCCGCAGATAAGTTCAGGGTGCATAACTGGCGGGAAGATGTTGTCACCCTGGGGGAGGTGCCGGGGCGCTACCTGGCGGATATATCCGGAGGAAGGGTTTCCTACGCATGGCCGGCACAGGTCAACCGCCTGCTGGCAGAGGGTGGGTATGAGCTCATCCTTTCTGTGGGACAGGTGGTTCCGCATGAAGTGATAGGGATGGCCAATTACAACAAGAACATTTTTGTCGGGACCGGCGGTCCCGAAGGGATCAACAAGAGCCATTTCCTGGGGGCTGTATACGGTATGGAGAAGATCATGGGCCGTTCGGACACGCCTGTCAGGCAGGTCCTGAACTATGCTTCCAGGGAATTCGCGGCGGACCTGCCCATTGTATATGTACAGACCGTTGTTTGTCCGGATGCCGACCGCAACCTGAAGATCAGGGGATTGTATATTGGTGATGATGAGGAATGTTTCGAAAAAGCCAGTGAATTGTCCCTTAAGGTGAATTTTGAGATGCTGGATAAGCCACTCGATAAGGTGGTTGTTTACCTTGATCCGGATGAATTTAAAAGCACCTGGCTGGGGAATAAAAGTATTTACCGGTCACGTATGGCCCTGGCCGATGAAGGGGAATTGATTGTATTGGGACCGGGCGTCAAGGAGTTTGGAGAGGACAGGGCCATTGACGGTTTGATCCGGAAATACGGATACAGGACCAGTCCGGAGATCCTTGAATTTGTGGAAAACAATGCCGACCTGATGGACAATCTGAGTGCGGCTGCACACCTGATCCATGGATCATCAGAGAACCGTTTCAGGATCACCTATTGTCCGGGCCATCTCAGCAGGGAAGAAATAGAGGGTGTAGGTTTCCGGTACGCTGACCTGGACAAAATGATGAGCAGGTATAACCCGCAGGAACTTAAAGATGGTTTTAATACCATGCCAGATGGCGAGGAGGTATTCTTTATTTCCAACCCGGCACTGGGATTATGGGCGTATGAAGGAAGGTTTGAAAATTAAAATAGTAGCTGATAATAAAATACCCTTTTTAGCAGGGGTACTGGAACCGGTTGCCGACATGGTTTACCTGCCCGGGAAAGAGATATCAGCAGCAGATGTCAGGGATGCGGATGCGCTGATCTACCCGGACACGCACCTGTTGTGATGCCACCCTCCTGGATGGTTCAGCGGTGAAATTCATTGCCACAGCCACCATAGGATATGATCATATTGATACTGCATATTGCGAAGCAGCAGGGTATAAGCTGGACCAATGCACCCGGATGTAATTCATCCTCGGTGGAACAGTACATACTGTCAGTATTGTTGAATTTTGCAGGGACAGGAAAGCTTTGAATTGAAAGGCAAAACCATAGGTATCATTGGGGTCGGGCATGTTGGCAGCAAGGTGGAGAAAGTAGCCAGGGCGCTGGGTATGCAGGTATTACTCAATGATCCTCCCAGGGCCAGGATTGAAGGTCAGGCTGCATTCGTTGATCTCCAAAAGGTGCTTGAGGAGGCCGATATCATCACCCTGCATGTACCATTGAATGAATCCGGTGAGGATAAGACCCATTACCTGGCAGGCCAAGATTTTTTTGAAAAACTGGCAAAAAAGGTATTGCTGATTAATAGCTCCCGCGGCAAAGTGGTTGATACAGGTGCCTTAAAAGCGGCCCTGAATGGACAACAAGCTGGCCGGGGCAGTGCTGGATGTATGGGAAGGGGAACCTGCCATAGACCTGGAATTGCTGGACCTGGCCAGGATTGCCACCACCCATATTGCCGGATATTCAACAGATGGCAAGGCCAAAGGCACCAGCATGAGTGTGCAGGCAGTCAGCAGATTTTTTGGTCTTGGATTTGATGAATGGTATCCGGACATTTTACCGGCACCTGAGCATCCTGAGATCATACTGGACGGGACCGGTATGGATATGCAGGAAATGCTTCTCAATGTGGTGAACCGGTCCTATAATGTAATGGAGGACGACAGGAGGCTGAGGGAGTCCCCGGAACGCTTTGAAGAATTAAGGGGAACATACCCCATCCGCAGGGAAGCGAGAGCTTTCCAGGTAAGGATCATAAATGACCAGGCCGGTGCCGGAGCCGTCCTGGAGAAACTTGGGTATCAGTGATAAGTGATATTGCGTAACACGATAAAACTAAATTAATTAAATCAAAAAATGGAAAAATTAGGAGACATTGGATTAATAGGTTTGGCCGTAATGGGCGAAAACCTGATTCTTAACATGGAAAGCCACGGTTATACGGTGGCTGTTTTTAACCGTACTGTTGCCAAGGTGGATAAGTTCATGGAAGGCAGGGGTAAAGGCAAGAACTTCATTGGTACACACAGCATTGAAGAACTCGTAAAGTCATTGAAAAGGCCCAGGAAAGTAATGCTGCTGGTCAAGGCGGGTGCAGCAGTTGATTCATTCATAGAACAGCTGATCCCACATATGGAGCCGGGAGATATTATCATCGATGGCGGGAATACCCATTTTCCGGATACCAATCGCAGGACCAAGTACGTGGAAGAGAAAGGCTTGCTGTATATAGGTACAGGTGTTTCCGGTGGTGAAGAAGGTGCCCTTCTGGGACCATCCATCATGCCGGGAGGATCAAATGCTGCCTGGGAACATGTCAAACCCATTTTTCAGGACATTTCTGCCAAAGTGGAAGATGGCAGTCCATGTTGTGACTGGGTCGGCGAAAATGGCGCGGGGCATTTTGTCAAGATGGTCCACAACGGAATTGAATACGGTGATATGCAGATGATCTGTGAGACCTACCAGATGATGAAGGATCTGCTGGGCATGTCCAACAAGGAAATGCATGAAGTTTTCAAGGAATGGAATGAAGGGGAACTGGATAGTTACCTGATTGAAATCACGCGTGATATACTTGGCTATGAAGAGGATGGAGAAGAAACAGTTGATGTGATCCTGGATACTGCGGGACAAAAAGGGACAGGCAAATGGACCGCCATTGCCGCCCTGGATGTTGGCATACCTCTGACACTGATCGGGGAAGCCGTTTTTGCCCGTACCCTTTCTGCCCAGAAAGAGCTTAGGGTCAGGGCTTCAAAAGTGCTGGAGGGGCCCACACCTGCGTTCAAAGGTGATAAAAAAGCATTTATTGAAGATCTGCGTCAGGCCCTGCTGGCCTCCAAAATTGTTTCTTATGCCCAGGGATATGTATTGATGCGGACGGCTGCAGCAGATTTCGGATGGGACCTTAATTATGGAGGGATTGCCCTGATGTGGCGGGGCGGATGTATTATCCGGTCTGTCTTCCTTGGCAATATCAAAGAGGCATTTGACAAGAACAAGGACCTGGAGAACCTCCTGTTGGATCCATTCTTTAAGGAAAAGATCGACAATGCCCAGGCCAGCTGGCGCAAGGTTGTTTCTACAGCCGTGGAAAATGGCATTCCTGTCCCGGCCCTGTGCCTCTGCATTGAGCTATTATGACGGCTACCGTACGGAAAGACTTCCTGCCAACCTGCTGCAGGCACAGCGGGATTATTTCGGTGCCCATACTTATGAGCGGGTTGACAAGCCGAGGGGAGAATTTTTCCATACCAACTGGACCGGTCAGGGGAGGAGATACGGCAGCATCAACTTATATTGCCTGACCAGTCAACAAATATAAAAATAATAAATCATGAAAATGGAATTACGAAAAGACGCCCGGTATGCCATGCTGACGCCCACCAGTATGGGTACCAGGCTGACCCCGTTAAACGGGCAGCCGGTACATAACAGTGATCATTTTTACCTGCATGCCACGAGTGCGGAAACCAATGTAGGGAGTGTTTCTTCCTTATCTCGGGCTTCCGGTCAAGGTGTTGACAACATTTGTGAAAGACAGTCCCATTGCCCGGCTGATCAAGGATAACCTGGCCGGCCGGCACATGGATTACGAGGGACCGGATGTGGAACAGGGAGGCCCCTGGGGATACCGGCACCAGATCAATATTGCTGACAGCGGTTATGGTACCCGGGGCCCCCGCGTGCATAACGACCGGGCCGGCGAAGTTGGCCGGACACTTAATGTTAAGGATTTTGACCTTGAAAGGATCTTTGGTGAGGAAGGTGTGCAGATCGTTCACCTTTCCGGTTTGATCGGGGCATTGTCACCGGAAACCAGCACTTTCTGCCTGGAAATCGCCAGGGCGGCCAAAAAGCATGGATCCCTGATCTCCTTTGACCTGAACCACCGCGCTTCGTTCTGGGAAGGACGGGAAAAGGAGCTCCACGATATTTTCACGGAGATCGCTTCCATCTCCGATATCCTTGTGGGTAATGAAGAGGATTTCCAGCTTTGCCTGGGCATTACAGGGTCCGGAGGCAGGCGGCAAGGACCTGGCTGCCAAGATTGAAGGTTTCAAGGGAATGATCAACCGAGCCAAAGAAGGTTTTTCCAAATGCTACGGTATTTGCCACCACCCTGCGGGAAGTCATCAGTGTAAATCTGCACATGTGGGGTGCCATCGTTTCTGTCGGGGATGAATGGTATACGGCGGAACCGCGTGAGATATATGTACTGGACAGAATAGGAGGGGGCGATGGATTTGTTGGCGGATTGTTGTATGCCATATTGAGGGAGTGGGAACCGGAGAAGTGGATACAGTTCGGATGGGCCACAGGTGCCCTTGCCACTACCATGCTGACGGACTATGGACAGCCCGCTGATGAGGAACAGGTCTGGAGCATCTGGAAAGGATTGCCAGGGTGAAGCGGTAATTCGGGAAAACACAGATCGAGGGTCAAAAGTATTATCTTTACTCATATTAATCTAAAACTAATCCTATGGAAAACCGCAGGGATTTTCTCAGGGCCATGGCCGGTCTGACGGCCGGACTTATGCTGCCCGTTGGCTGGGGATGCAGGAATGCTGGACCGGCCAGTGATCAATTTGGTGAATTGCTGCCGCTACGAAAACTCGGGACCACCGGGGAGAAGGTTACCATGCTCGGAGTGGGGGGGTATCATGTTGGCTGGACGACAGAAAAGGATGCACAGGAGGTGATAGAAACTGCCATTGAAGGCGGGATCCGTTTTTTCGATACGGCCCATAGCTATGGCAAAGGGACCAGTGAAGAAAGATATGGTAAATACCTGGTACCCAAGTACCGGGACCAGATTTTCCTGATGACTAAATCAACGGCCACTGATAAGGATAGCCTCCTGGAAGAGTTTGAACTGTCTTTGAAACGACTGAAGACTGATCGGGTTGACCTGCTGCAGATCCATTCCCTGAAAAATCCAACGGATGTGGATGAAAGGATCAGCAACGGTGTTATCGAAGCTGTCCAATCTGTGAAGGAATCCGGTAAGGCCAGGTATATAGGTTTTACAGGACATACGAGTCCCTATGCCCATCTCCGGATGCTGGAAAGGTTGCCCGATTTTGGTGGATTTTCCACCCTGCAGATGCCCCTTAACATTGTCGATCTCGCAAGCGAACATAGCTTTGTTCGGCAAACACTTCCCGTGGCCCTGGAGAATAATCTTGGACTGCTGGCCATGAAGACCCTGGCCGATGGGAGGTTTTTTGGCAGGAAAAAGGTAAATGACAGGATGCTATGGGAGACAGAAACCCCGGTCATACCCGGACATATAAGTATCAGGGAGGCTCTGTTTTTCAGCTGGTCACTGCCGATCTCTGTCCTGATCACAGGTGCAGAGAACAGGGACCTGATGACCGAAAAAATTGAACTTGCCAGGGAATTTATCAAATTGTCAGATGAGGAAAAAGATCTCATCCTTGAAAAAGCAAGCCAGGCTCCGGACCGGGATAAGTTGGAATATTACAAGAAGATTGAAGCATAAATGGATATATTATGAAAAACTTTGGCATGAATAAAACATTAATCCTGCTCAGCCTGGTGATCATGGCTGCCATGGGATGTAATCAAACCAGAAAAGGACCACGTGAGCCTGCTGGTGGTTTACCGGCGGGCATGCATATGATACTGCAGAGTTTATACAGATGTTTGAGGCATTGCCTGATATTAAGTTTAAGATGGCCCTGAAACCTGATGCCTGGAAGATGCTTGAGGCTGGAGAGGAATTTGATGTGATCGCTTTTTATGACATGTGGAAGGAGGACATTACAGAGGATGAGAAAAATATCTTTCTCAATGAATTTGAGAAGGGGACCGGTATAGTTTTCATGCATCACAGCCTGGCCTCCCACCCTCAGTGGCCGGAATATGTTCAATTGATAGGGGGGAAATATAGCCTGCCTGAATATACCGCTGATTCTAACCTTTTATCTGATTATAAACATGACATTGTGCTGACGGTCAGGGTGGTCGATAAAACCCACCCGGTTACTGCGGGAATAGAAGAATTTGAGATTCTTGACGAGGGTTATAGCAATACCACACAGCTTCCGGGAGTGCAAAATCTGCTGGAAACCTCCCATCCGGATTGTGATCGTTTTATCGGATGGACTCATTCAGTAAAGAATTCAAAGGTGGTTTATCTTATGGGGGGGCATGATAAACATGCCTTCGAGAATCCATCTTTCCGAAAACTATTATCAAATGCTATAATTTACACCAAACCATGAATATTTCCTGGAGGAGATTCATCCTGTCCACTGGCCTTATAGTAATTGCCTTCTTAATACTGAAGGCCGAGGTACGTTTGCCGCATGTTATCGGCAGCAATATGGTCCTCCAGCGGAACCAGGAGCTCAGGATCTGGGGCTGGGCCGACAGGGGGGAAAAGGTTACTGTTCATTTCAACGATACGGTAGTAAGCAGAAGAGCCGGCAGGGACGGGGAATGGCTGATAACCTTCCCGGCCATGGTGGCCGGGGGGCCTTATACCATGAAGATCAGGGGCAGGAATATCATCGAACTGGATAATATACTCATTGGTGATGTCTGGGTATGCTCCGGACAGTCCAATATGGAGTACAGGATGGAAGCCTTTCCATGGGCTGGAGAGGAAGCCGCCCGGGCAGATTACCCAAAGATCCGCCTGTTCACAGTACCCAAAAATACACAGTTGCAACCTGCTGATGAAATTTCTGGCGGGGAATGGCAGGAGTGCAATCCGGAGACGGTATTGCCATTTTCAGCTGTAGGATATTTTTTCGGAAGGCATATACACAAAGAAACAGGTGTTCCGGTAGGTCTGCTCAATACCAACTGGGGTGGGACCAACATTGAGACCTGGACGAGCGGGGAATCTATCGGGCAGGTGCCTGAGTTTACGGAACGGGTAGCGGGACTGGCTGATTTTTCCCAGGAGGAAGAGATCCAGCGGAGAAAGGCTGAAATGAAGGAAACCATTGATAAGTATGCTGCTGAGGAGCCAGGTATTCAGGATGGACATGCTGTCTGGGCTGAAAGTGAGCTTGACATGGAAGGCTGGGGAACCATGGAGTTGCCGCAGTTGTGGGAGAGGGCGGATCTTCCCGGACTCGATGGCATTGTCTGGTTCAGGATGGAAATTGAACTACCGGCAGCTATTGCCCGGCGGGGGATCTCCCTGGAACTTGGCCCCATTGATGATTCGGACTGGACCTGGGTCAACGGGCACAAGATTGGTGAAACCGAACAGAAGTATAATCTGGACAGGGTTTATAAAGTACCGGCCGAATACTTAAATGAGGGTAAGAATGTCATTGCTGTTACGGGTGGAAGATACCGGCGGTGGCGGCGGATTCCACGGAAGTTCCGAGCAGATGAAGATCGTTTCTGATGATTTTTTGATCCCCCTGTCCGGTGAATGGCGTTTTCGTGTGAGTCCGGTCGAATTAGACCTGAATATGGGTGCTGTATTGGGACCCAACAGCAATCCCACCCTGCTTTTTAACGGTATGATTTTTCCCCTGCTGAATTTCAGGGTCAAAGGAGCAATCTGGTACCAGGGAGAAGCCAATGCTTCCAGGGCCTGGCAATACAGGGAACTGTTCCCGATGATGATAGAGGACTGGAGAAAACACTGGGAAATCCCGGATATGCCATTTCTGTTTGTCCAGCTGGCAAATTTTATGGCCCCACCAGAAAAACCCGGAGAAAGCTCCTGGGCAGAGTTGCGTGAGGCCCAGTCCATGGCATTGTCCCTACCCGGTACAGGAATGGCCGTAGCGATTGATATTGGAGAAGCAGATGATATACATCCCATTAATAAACAGGATGTTGGGAAACGGCTGGCATTGGCGGCCCTGAATATTGCATACGGCAGGGATCTTGTGTATTCAGGACCTGTTTACAAGGATATGATCATTGCCGGAGATAATATTATCCTGAGTTTTGATCATGTTGGCGGGGGACTCAAAGCTAAGAACCGGTATGGTTACCTGAAGGGATTTTCCATTGCCGGAGAAGACAGGATATTCCACTGGGCCAGGGCCCGTATCCAGGGAGATAAGGTATTTGTTTACAGCGAGAAAGTTAAACAGCCAGTAGCCGTACGCTATGGCTGGGCGGATAATCCCGATGATGTTAATCTGTATAATGATGGAAGGACTGCCGGCATCACCTTTCAGGACGGATGACTGGCCGGGAGTAACAAAGGGAATGACAGTAATGATCAGCCGTTGAATCCACCCACCCTGGTATAGCTTTCCTGTGCGTTGATATAGTAGGCCTTGTACTTGATATAGTGGTTTCCTTTTACGTACTCCCAGTAAGTATTCCTTGCCTTGAATATCTTGCCGATACATGCCTCGAAGATCATCGTTGGGTGAAGACCTGTTGCCTGTGAAGCTTCCAGAATGGAATTGAATTTCACACTTCTGTCTGCAAAATGCCCGATCACGGGAAGATGGAATTTCTTCTGTTTGAACTTTTTCTGCAAAAGCTCTTCACTGTTACCAGCATTAGCGTATGCCATAAAATCTGCTTTTAATCTGTAAAACGCAAGATAAAGAAATTTGTTACATAAATAAACCAGATATCTCAGCAAAATTTAAACAGGTGAATTCACAGCCTGTCCGGTAGGAATTGTCCTGAAAATTCAGATATTTGTTGTACTACTGTAGTGATCATTACCATTTTGTTATATACTTGTGTTCCAACTGCAGTCAAATATTGATGTCGGGTCGGCAGCATTCAAAAAGAACCTGTCCGCCAATCAATCCTTGCTTTCCGAATTCCGTGAAAGAATGGAAAAAGTACAGCGGGGAGGACCGGAAGCAGCTGTAAAAAAACATAAAGCAAGGAATAAATTACTCCCCAGGGAAAGGATTGATCTTCTCGTGGACAGGAATACCCCCTTCCTGGAATTATCCACTTTTGCTGCATGGGATCAGTACCGGAACCAGTTTCCGGCGGCCGGTATTGTCACCGGCATAGGATTGGTACATAACAGGGAGACGGTCATCATAGCCAATGATGCTACGGTCAAAGGCGGGACCTATATTGAGGAAACCATCAAAAAACATATCCGGGCCCAGGAAATTGCCCTTGAGAACAACCTGCCCATTGTATACATGGTAGATTCCGGAGGCGTTTTCCTGCCGGAGCAGGATAAGGTTTTCCCTGACAAATATGATTTTGGGCGGATCTTTTATAACCAGTCCCGCTTGTCCGCTGAAGGGATCATGCAGGTTGCCATCG
This sequence comes from uncultured Bacteroidaceae bacterium, assembly GCA_963767555.1. GTDB lineage: Bacteria > Bacteroidota > Bacteroidia > Bacteroidales > SM23-62 > SM23-62. Next base: position 129,911 of record CAVYEL010000014.1, read on the forward strand.
TCATGGGATCCTGCACGGCCGGTGGAGCTTATGTGCCGGCTATGAGCGATGAGGCCATTATAGTCAGGAACCAGGGAACGATCTTTATTGGGGGACCTCCCCTGGTAAAAGCTGCCACAGGTGAGGATGTAACTGCTGAGGAGCTGGGAGGTGCAGACGTACATACCCGGATTTCAGGGGTGGCGGATCACCTGGCAGAAAATGATACCCATGCCATACAGATCTGCAGGAATATTTTTGAGCAATTGAATCCACCCCTGAAGCAGGAACTTTTACAGAAATCCATAGAACCTCCCGCATATGATCCTGCTGAACTGTACGGATTGATCCCGGCAGATCCCAAAAAGCCCATTGACCCCAAGGAAATTATCATGCGCCTGGTGGATGGGAGTAAATTCCAGGAGTTCAAGGAGCATTATGCACCTACCATTGTTACAGGTTTTGCAAGGATCATGGGTTACCCGGTAGGGATCATTGCCAACAACGGCGTGCTCTTTTCTGAAACATCCCTGAAGGCAACCCATTTTATTGAATTATGCAATTTCCGAAAAACGCCTATACTCTTTCTGCAGAACATCACCGGTTTTATTGTAGGCAAGGAATATGAGCATAAAGGGATTGCCAAAGACGGGGCCAAACTGGTCCATGCAGTTTCCACAGCCAGTGTTCCCAAATTCACCATCATCATCGGCGGATCTTATGGAGCTGGTAATTATGCCATGGCCGGCCGGGCCTTTGATCCAAGGCTGCTCTTCATGTGGCCGAATGCACGGATCTCCGTCATGGGGGGAGAACAGGCCGCCGAGGTGCTGAGCCGTGTGAAGATAGACCAGATGAAAGCAGCAGGCAAGGAAGTACCCAAAGAAGAGATCAGGCAGATAAAGGAGGAAATCCTCGAAAAGTATGCACATGAAAGTTCTGCCTGGTACAGCACATCACGGCTCTGGGATGATGGCATCATCGATCCCCTGGATACCCGGAAAGTTGTGGCCATGGGAATTGCCATGTCTCTCAATAAACCTTATCCAGACCCCAAAACAGGGGTCTACAGGATGTAATATTAGCCAAAAATGGATTTCAAGACCATCGAATTCTCCATAAAGGACCAGGTGGGCAGGCTCTGGTTGAACAGGCCGGAAAAGCGGAATGCACTGAATGCGGAGATGCTGAATGAGCTGAGGTCCCTCTTTCGAATCTTTATCCGGACAGGAGGAAGCAAGGGCCCTGGTCATCAGGGGGCATGGCAAGGTATTCTGTGCTGGGGCGGACCTGGTTTTCATGTCTGATGTTACCCAAAAATCGGATGAAAAACTGAAAGCAGAAGGGGCCCTTTTCTATGATTGTTTTGAAAGCCTTTACAGGCTGCCCATCCCGGTAATTTGTTATGCACATGGGGCGGTTCATGGAGGTGCAAACGGACTGGTGGCTGCGAGTGATTTTGTATTCAGCACCGAAGATACGAGGTTTTCATTTTCAGAGGTTGGATTGGGACTCGTCCCTGCGACGGTGGCTCCTTTTGTTCTCAGGCGCATGGGGACCCTCAAAGCAAGACAATGTATGATATCCGGTAAGGTAATGGATGGGAAGGAAGCTTTTTCCTGTGGGACTGGTAGATCAATTGGTCTCGCATGCCGAGGCGGAAAAGGAAATCGAGAAACTGATCGAATTGCTTAAACAAAATGCCCCCGGAGCTGTTAAAAAAACCAAAGAACTGTTTGTGGATCTTGAAATACAGACTTATATCCGAAGAATTGAAAGAATTGACCACGGATATCATTGCACATGCCCGAAGGGGAGAAGAAGCCAGGGAAGGATTGGATGCTTTTTTCAGTAAGCGTATGCCAAACTGGGTAATCAAAAAATGATGGAGATAAACCGGATCCTGATCGCCAACAGGGGGGAGATTGCCCTGCGTATTATAAAAGCTGCCAGGGAACTCGGAATCAGCACCGTGGCCATTTATGCCGACCAGGACGGACCCGGATGCCTACCATTGTGAAATGGCAGACAGGTCTTTCCCGCTGAATGGTACAGGCCTGTACGACACCTACCTGGATATTGAAAAGATCATTTCTATTGCCCTGACAGGCAGATGTGCAGGCCATCCATCCCGGTTATGGCTTCCTTTCTGAAAATCATTTGTTTGCAGAGGCCTGTGAAGAGAATGGCCTGGTATTTATCGGTCCATCTGCAAAATTGATCCAATTGATGGGAAATAAGATCGCGGCCAGGGAGACTGTCCGTAATCTGGGCGTGCCGGTCATGCATGGTGAAGAGGGCGCTGTGAAGGAGATTTTGGAGAAGGCCGGTTCCCTTGAATATCCCCTGCTTGTGAAGGCCGCCGCCGGAGGAGGAGGGAAGGGAATGAGGATCGTGAGCGATGAGAAAACGCTGGCTGAAGCACTTGAAGCCACATCACGGGAGGCAAAAAATTATTTCGGGAATGGGGAGATCTTTCTTGAGCAATACCTGGACCCGGTTCGCCATATTGAATTCCAGGTCCTGGGTGACCATCATGGAAATGTACTTCATGTTAATGAAAGGGAGTGCTCTGTGCAGCGCAGATACCAGAAGATCATCGAAGAATCTCCATCCTCATGGCTCCTCCCCGAAACACGCCACCGCATGGGAGAAGCTGCTGTCCGAATCGCAAAAGGACTCGGGTATACGAATGCAGGAACCATTGAATTCCTGGTGGATGAGGATCAGCGATTCTATTTCCTTGAAATGAACACCCGGATACAGGTCGAACATCCGGTCACCGAAATGGTCAGCGGCCTGGATCTTGTAAGGGAACAGATCCGGATAGAGCAGGGGGTTCTCCTCTCCTTAAAACAGGAAGAGATCCAGAGCAGGGGACATGCCATTGAAGTGAGGATATATGCAGAAGACCCGGTCCATCAATTCAGGCCTTCCCCGGGTCAGGTGGTCCATTACCAGGAACCTGAAGATCCAGCCATCAGAATGGATACCTCTTTGAATGGACCGGCAAAGATCTTCCCTGAATATGATCCCATGATCTCAAAAATGATAGCTCATGGTGAGGACAGGACAGAGGCCCTGCATCACCTTCTGAAGGGATTAAGGGATTATGCCATCCTGGGTATAAAAACCAATATTTTATTCCTCCAGGAGATCCTTCATGATGTTGACTTTATCCAGAACAGGATCTCTACCCGTTATTGTGATCACAGGCAGGAGGACCTGTTAGAAAAGATTAACCGAAGAACTGCAGGAGTGGATAAGATATTCTACATCAGTGCTTTTCTGGCAGGAACCCTGATGTCAGATAAACCTGGCCTTTTGGAAAGGGGCCGGCATTCACCCTGGGATGTCATCGGATACTGGAGGCAGGAAGCGAAATTGCGATTTACCATGGAAGGGGAGGAGCGATGCATTGAGATACTTTTCATAAACCGGCAAAAGCTGAAGTTCAGGTACCAGGAACAGGAATATGAAGTTTCCGGGGTCAGGAATGATAAAGGAAAACTCAGTTTTCTCCTGGATGGAGAACCAAGGAGGGTTTCTTATGCAGCTTTGGCTACAGGGGAAGAAATCGTAAATTATCAAGGTCTTATAATTGGTTTTAAACGATGGGATGCCCTGCCTGAAGAGCCTGCTTTTAAGGGGACTGCCGACCGGGATGAACATAATGAGAATATAATTGTTTCCCCGATATATGGTAAAATCGTCAAAATCAATGTAGATCAGAACGATACTGTTTCCAGGGGGGATATTTTGCTGGTTATTGATTCAATGAAAATAGAGAATGACATACTGGCCCCGAGGAAAGCAAAGATTAAAAAGATATTGATGAATGCCGGGGAACAGGTTGAATTGAACAAACCTATAATAGAGCTAGAATAATTCTTATTTTTGTGTAACTTATTATGAAACCATGCCAATAATAACTGAAAATCATGAGGCTCTGCGGATGAAGGTCCGGGAATTTGCCGAGCAGGAGATCGCACCGGTCGCGGCTGAACTTGATGAAAAGGAGATGTTTTCGGTTGAACTTTCCAATAGAATGGGCGAACTGGGACTCTTCGGTATCACCCTTCCGGAGAAATATGGCGGTGCTGCACTTGATACCCTTTCTTATATCATAGCTGTGGAAGAACTGGCCAGGGTGGATAGCTCTCAGGCCGGTATTATCGCCTCTCATAATTCACTGGGGATCTCACCCATTTCCGTTTTTGGAACGGATGCACAAAAAGATGAATACCTGCCCCGGCTGACAACGGGTAAACATTTATGGGCATTTGGATTGACAGAACCTACTGCCGGATCAGATTCACAGGGTACCAGAACCACGGCTGTGCTGGATGATGGCCACTGGGTGATAAACGGCAAGAAAATGTTCATTTCGAATGCCTCAACTCCCATATCTGCAGGCATTACTGTTCAGGCAGTTACCAATGAGAAAAATGGCCGCAAGGAATTATCAACCATCATTGTTGACCAGGACACCGAAGGTTTCTCTGTTGAAAAGATCCACAACAAGATGATGTGGAGGGCCATTGATACGGCTAAATTATCCTTTGATAACTGCCGTGTCCCCGAAGACAAGCTTTTGGGGGAGCTGGGCATGGGCTCCAAGATCATGCTTAAAACGCTGGATGGAGGGAGGCTTTCCATTGCGGCCATGGGATTGGGACTTGCCCAGGGGGCTTTTGAGGCAGCGATGGCCTATGCGAAAAGCCGTGAACAGTTCGGGCGCCCGATCTCGAAATTCCAGGCCATTGGTTTCAAGCTGGCAGACATGGATGTGAAGATTGAGCTTGCCAGGAATACCCTTTACAAGGCCTGCTGGTTAAAGGACCAGGGTAAACCGTTTGGGAGGGAAGCAGCCATTGCCAAACTCTATTGTTCGGAAATTGCCAGGGAGGTGGCCGATGAATCCCTTCAGATCCATGGGGGATATGGACTTATCAAAGGAACAGCCATTGAGCGTTTCTACCGCGATCAGCGTTTATTACAGATCGGGGAAGGAACTTCGGAGATTTTGAGGCTCGTTATCTCCCGGAAACTGGGTATCTAATAGAATTCTTCGATGGAAGACCGCAAAAAAGACCATATTGATCTTGCCCTGACCTCACAAACCCTGAAAGATACGAAAGATAGAAGGTTTGATTACGAACCTTTGTTCAAACCACATCCATCCGGGTCCCCGGAACCTTTTGAATTTCTTGGAAAAAAACAGTGCCATCCGATCTGGGTGAGCAGCATGACAGGCGGCACAAAGATGGCGGGGATCATCAACAGGAACCTGGCCAGGGCCTGCAATGAATTCGGAATGGGTATGGGACTGGGGTCATGCCGTATGATCATGGATGATGATACCTACTTCGAAGATTTTAATGTCCGGCCCGTCATTGGAGATGATTGCCCGCTGTATGCCAACCTGGGCATTGCCCAGATTGAAGAATTCCTGGGGGCAAATTCCATTGACAGGATCAGGACCCTGCTGGACAGGCTGCAGGCAGATGGACTGGTGGTCCATATTAATCCGCTCCAGGAATGGTGCCAGCCTGAGGGAGACCATTTCAGAAATCCACCCATAACTACACTGAACAGGTTGCTGGATCAAACGGATTTCAGGATTATTGTAAAGGAAGTAGGACAGGGAATGGGACAGGCAAGCCTGCGGGCCTTATTGAAACTGCCACTGGAGGCCATAGAATTTGCAGCATACGGGGGAACAAACTTTGCCCTTGTGGAGCTGGAGAGGAGCTCCCCTGCCATGAAGGGTTATTATGAGCCCCTGACCCTCCTGGGCCATACTGCTGAGGAAATGCTTGATACGGTGAACCTTATCGTTGAGGAAGAACCGGAGATACATTGCAAACAGTTGATCATTTCAGGGGGCATCAAAACATTCCTGGATGGTTTTTATCTGGTGAAAAAGTCCAGGCTGCCGGCCATATACGGACAGGCCAGCGGATTCCTGATGCATGCCATGGAAAACTATCAAACCCTGAAGGAATATGTTGAATACCAGGTGAAGGGATGGCAGCTGGCAGAAGCATACCTTAGACCTAAATTTGATTGAGTATGGAAGGAATTGAACCCATTTCAGGATTTTCCGGATTATCCAGGGAGAAGAAGATAGAAATGGCTTCAAAACTCAGCTCAGATCCTGAAGCTTTTACCCGTGAGCTGGCCGGTTTCTGGCACAGGGATCCTGAGGTACAGCACATCCTTGAAGAATTCAGTGAAAATACGGTTAGCAATTATTGTCTGCCATTCGGACTCGCACCCAATTTCCTGATCAATGACAGGAACTACATCCTGCCTATGGTAATAGAAGAGAGTTCCGTCGTGGCGGCAGCTTCAAAAAGTGCCAAGTTCTGGTTTCCCAGGGGCGGCTTCCGGACGGAGGTGATTTCCACTACCAAGCCCGGACATGTTTATTTCAAATGGAAAGTGAGCCGGGACCTCCTGCTGGATAATGAGGAAGAGATAGAAAAATACCTGATCGAACACACAGGTCATCTGACAGAAAACATGAGGAAAAGGGGAGCAGGAATAAGGTCTGTCAGGATCCTGGATGTGGCGGATGAAATGCCCGGACACTTCAAGCTTGAAGCTACATTTGAAACAGCAGATTCCATGGGAGCGAATTTCATCAATACCTGCCTCGAAGCATTTGCCCGACTATTGCCGGAGTTTTTCCGTGACCGGGGAATTTTGATTGATGAACAGGACCTGGAAATCACCATGGCCATTCTTTCGAACCTCACTCCGGAATGTCTCGTTTCCTGCAAGGTCCAGTGTCCCGAAGAAGAATTTGCCGGGATGGGAGGGGGACTTACAGCCAGTGAATTCACCCAGAAATTCAAGGAAGCTGTGAATATAGCACGGCATGATCCATACCGTGCTGTCACGCATAATAAAGGTATATTTAATGGTGTGGATGCCCTGGTACTGGCTACAGGTAATGATTACAGGGCCATAGCCGCCGCCGGCCATGCCTACGCTTCAAGGGAGGGAGAATACAGCAGTCTGACCGGCCTCGGCCTTTCGGGGGGATTATTTACCTATACGCTCCGCCTTCCCATGGCCATTGGGACGGTTGGCGGATTAACACGGGCTCATCCACTGGCAAGGCTTTCTATGGATCTGCTGGGATTTCCGGGCGCCAGGGAATTGATGAAAATAACGGCTGCAGCCGGTTTGGCCAATAATTTTGCAGCCATCTGGTCACTGGTCACTTCAGGCATTCAGAAAGGGCATATGCAAATGCACCTCACCAATATCCTGAATAGCCTCGGTGCCACGGTGGAAGAAAAAGAAACCGCCAGCCGGTTCTTCCATGATAAGGAAGTTACCTACAGGGCGGTTGAAGATTATCTGATCCAGTTAAGGAGGTCGCTGTAGCCATGGAAAAAGCAGAGAAGTGGTTCCGTTCCAATGGAAAATTATTGTTGTCCGGAGAATACCTGGTGCTGCACGGAGCATGGTCTCTTGCTGTTCCAACGGTCCTGGGCCAGTCTCTCAAAGTTAAGGATACTGACGGGGAAGGAACCCTTCTCTGGAAGACGAAGGTGGTTTCAGAACCTTGGCTGGATTGTGAGATTCATCCGGACAGCTGGCAGATCATTTTTGCAGATGAACAGGAGCGGGCTCTGAAATTAGTCCAGATACTGAAAGCTGCCTCAGAGATCAGGGGTGATACAGATTGGTTAAAGGGAAAAAAAGTGGTTTCGGAGATAGAGTTTGATATTGAATGGGGACTGGGAAGCAGTTCTTCGTTGATTTCGAATATTGCCTGGTGGGCAGGGATTGATCCTTTTCGCCTCTCCAGTAATGTATCCGCAGGATCAGGTTATGATATAGCCTGTGCCAGGTCGGATCAGCCATTGCTATACAGGACGGGAGATATCGAACCCTTATATGAACCCATTGTTTTCCTGCCACCTTTCCATAAGCAACTGGCATTTGTTTATCTGGGCAGGAAACAGGACAGTGCATCAAGCGTAAGGAATTTCCTGAACAAAGCCCTTGTCAGGGAGAATGATATTTCTAGAATATCCCTTATCTCAGAGAAAATGAGAGATACCAAAAAACTGGAAGAATTTGAGGATCTTATGAAAGAGCATGAGCTTATCCTGTCACAGATCCTCGGATTGCCGCCGGTAAAACAGGGACTTTTCCACGATTACCAGGGTGAGGTGAAATCCCTTGGAGCCTGGGGCGGTGATTTTGTTATGGTCACCAAACATCAGGAATGGCCGGGGGTGCAGGCATATTTCTCAACCAAGGGGATGGAAACAGTAATTCCCTATCATAATATGGTAAAAGCCAAGTAAGATGAGCAGTGAACTTCATCAAAAATACCTGGACGAAGCCTTGGGACAGATACCCGAAAACACAGGGGTTCTCAAATCTACCTGGCGATGTCCCTCCAATATCGCACTTGTGAAATACTGGGGAAAGAAGCCGGTGCAGATCCCTGCCAACCCTTCCCTGAGTTTCACCCTTAGCAAATCCTATACTGAGACAGAGTTGACCATCAGACCTACTGAAAGTGATGAGGGGGTGCTGGAATATTATTTTGAAGGAAAACAAAATGAAGCCTTTGAATCCAGGATCAGGGGATACCTCAGTAATATCCGTCCCTATTTTCCTTTTTTATCCGGCTGTCAATGCAGTATAAATAGCCGGAATACATTCCCCCATTCCTCCGGGATCGCCTCTTCTGCTTCCAGCATGGGTGCACTTGCCCTGGGCATTTGTTCCATTGAAAGGCAAATCCAGGATTGGCCCGGGGATGAGGATTTTTACAGGAAGGCATCTTATATGGCCAGGCTGGGTTCGGGAAGTGCAGCCAGGTCGGTTTACGGAGGATTTGTTACCTGGGGAAGACAGGAAGGCCTCGAAAATACCTCGGATGAGTTTGCCAGTCCCATGTCCGAAAATGCCGGTCCTGCATTTACCTCCCTCCACGACGCAATACTTATCATCAGTCCGGATAAAAAACCCATATCCAGCAGCCAGGGGCATGCCCTCATGGATGATCATCCCTATGCCATAGCAAGGTACAGGCAGGCCCGGGAAAATATCCTGAACCTGCGCAGGGCAATCAACAGGAATGACCTTGACGCCTTTATTCAGCTAACAGAAATTGAGGCACTTGCACTTCATGGTTTGATGATGAGTTCTGACCCTGGATTCCTGCTAATGAAACCAGCCTCACTGCAGGTTATATTACTCATTCAGCAGTTCAGAAAAGAAACCGGTTTGCCTGTTGCCTTTACCCTTGATGCCGGTCCGAATGTCCATCTGATCTATCCGGGAAGCGAAAGGGAAAAAGTACTGGCATTTATCAGGAATGAATTACTGGAATATTGCCACCAGAAAGAATGGATAGATGACAGGATGGGAAAGGGACCGGAAGAAATATAAATTTGATCGGCATTTATAGCTTTATAACATATGAAGATGGCCGGGCTGGAGACAATTATATTATTATTTTAAGGTCCGGAATTAATGAGATAAAAATCTGGCAAAATGATAAATATTGAGGCCCTATTCAAAGTTTCCTATGGATTGTACGTCGTCTGTTCCGGTGATAAGAACCGGGGGAACGGATTCATTTCCAATACGGTCTTCCAGGTAACCTCTTCACCAGCCAGGTTTGCCTCCTGTTGTAATAAAGACAATTATACTGCTGAATTCATAAAAAAATCAGGCGCATTCTCAGTCTCCGTTTTACACCAGGATACGCCTGCAGACATTTATGGGCACTTTGGTTATAAAAGCGGCCGGGATATCGATAAAATGGACGGCATGAAAATTCAGTACGGAGAAACCGGAGTACCCATTGTGCTGGATGAAGCCATTGCGTACCTTGAATGCAAAGTTGTCCAGACACACGATGTGGGGACCCACTGGCTGTTCATTGGTGAACTGGTACAGGCTGATGTGGTGGATGACAGGATGGAACCTATAACCTATCTGCATTACAGAGAGGTAAAAAAAGGCCTCGCACCAAAGAATGCACCAACCTATGTGGATAAATCCTTGCTGGAAAAAAAAGTAGCTGCATCCCCATTCAAGAAATTCAAGTGTACCGCATGCGGGTATGTATATGATGAGGAAGCAGGTGACCCTTCAAATGGGATTGATCCTGGAACAACATTTGCCGATCTGCCTGATGATTGGGTTTGTCCCATTTGTGGAACCGAGAAAGAAGATTTTATTGAAATATAACCATTAACTAAAAATCATGAGTAAATCGTTAAAAGGAACCAAAACCGAACAGAATCTGTTAAAGGCTTTCGCCGGAGAATCCCAGGCCAGAAACCGTTATGAGTTTTTTGTCAAGCAAGCAAGGAAGGAAGGCTACGAGCAGATTGCCAATATTTTCCAGGAAACAGCTAACCAGGAAAAGGAGCATGCCAAGCGATTTTTTAAATTTCTGGAGGGGGGCGTGACCGAAATTACGGCAGCCTATCCTGCAGGCAAGATCGGGACAACTGCTGAAAACCTGAAAGCTGCCGCTGAAGGGGAAAATGAAGAATGGACCTTATTGTATCCCGCTTTTGCTGAGACAGCAAAGGAAGAAGGTTTTCCGGAAGTGGCCACAGCCTTTAAAATGATTGCCAAGGTTGAGGCCGAGCATGAACGCCGTTACCTGAAATTGTTACAGAATATATCAGAAGACAAGGTATTCATGAAAGACGGGAAAGTCTGGTGGAAATGCATAAATTGCGGTTATGTGTATGAATCTGAAAAAGCATTGGAGAATTGTCCGGCATGCCAGCACCCCATGGCCCATATGCAGTTGAGAGAAGAGAATTATTAGAGGGGTGGCTGTCAGAAGATGGCACACTGATATTTTAAAATGTCGAAAGAATTCCCTGGTAAAATATTATTATTTGGGGAGTTTACCATTATCATAGGATCAAAGGCCCTCGTTTTACCATTCAGGAAATTTTCGGGCAGGCTTGAAATGCCAGAAAAGAAGGAGGATCCTGTGGGATCTGGTGGACAACCCGGGCAGTCCCACGCCCTGAGGTCGAATGATGACCTCCTGGGATTGTTGCAATACCTGGAAAAGTTGCAGGCAACCGGGGATCTGCCGGAAGATTTCAATATCGACCGTTTTATGGAAGAGGTAATCGGGGGACTCTTCTTCGATTCCTCCATTCCTCCGGCATATGGAGCCGGTAGTTCCGGAGCCCTGGTAGCTGCCATCTATGATAAATTCGGATCAGGAAAACCCCGGTATGAACCGCAGGATTTTGACAGGTTGAGAAGTACCCTTGGATTGATTGAGTCGTATTATCACGGGACCAGCTCAGGCATAGATCCGCTTTGTTGTTTCTTAAATAAGCCTGTCCTGTTTGATGGAGATATTGCCTATCCCGTGAATGTTCCGAAAATACCTCCCAGCTCAGGATTCTTTCTCCTGGATACTGGCAGTCCCGGTATGACCGGTCCCATGATAGAGTATTTCAAGTCTAACTTAAAGGAACCTGGTTTTCTGGATATGATCAATGAGCGATTGATCCCACTCATTGAAAGGAATATCGATTTGCTGCTGGATACTGATTCCAGGCTGCAGGAGAGCATGCAAAGGTTTTCTGAACTGCAATATACCAGTTTTCGAAGGATGATCCCCCAGAACTTTCAGCGGATATGGCAGCATGGCCTTCAATCCGGACTTTTTTTCCTGAAACTGTGTGGTTCCGGTGGCGGTGGTTATATTATTGGTTATACGGGGCAATGGATAGAAGCCATGCAATACTTTAACAGGCCGGGGTTCAAGCTGCTCCCTCTGGACGTTTAAGAATTTTTCCTCCCAATTTCGCATTCTTGACTTATTTTTCTATGTTTATAGCCTTGAACAACCATAATCCTTATTACTCCTATGAGCCACAATTCCTTTAAAACCTGGATGGTGCAGATCCGTGCTCCTTTTCTTATCCTTGCTGTATTCCTCGTTATCATTGGCATAGCCTTCTCTGTCAAGTATCCCCAGGTATCCGGTACCCCCATTAACTGGCTTTATGCGGTAATGCTTGTCATCGGGGTTGTGCTTTCCCATGTTTCAGTGAACCTGTTCAACGAGTATTCTGATTTTAAAACAAGGATAGATTTTAATACGAAGCGTACCCCTTTCAGCGGTGGCAGCGGTATGATACAGGCCGGCAATACCCGTCCTGAAAATGTCAAAACTGTCGGAATTATAACCCTCCTTATTGCCGGGGCCATTGGTATTTATTTTGCCTTCATATCACACTGGATGGTATTTGTTTTTTCGGTAGTAGGTGCTTATTCCGTTTTATTCTACACCAATTTTCTGGCAAAATATGTATTGGGAGAATTGTTTGCGGGACTTGCCCTTGGAACACTGGTAGTACTCGGAACCTACGTAGCCCTTACTGCTATGCCGGGTATGCCTGTCAATGGGCTTTTTCCAAGAGAGGTAATATGGATATCCATCCCTCCGGGGATCCTTACTTCATTGCTCCTTCTGATTAACCAGTTTCCTGATCATGAGGCAGATAAAGAAGGTGGCAGAAAACACCTGGTAATACGTTTTGGTCTGAAAGGCGCTTCCTATATCTATACTGCCGGAATGTTTGCCACCTTTGGGATTATCGTTTTGGTTCCTCTCCTGGGCATTTCATCGTACTGGATCTACATCGCTCTGCTGCCCATGCCCCTTGCGATTAAGGCGGCTATGACGGCCATCAGGCATGGTGATGATTTTAATAAAATGGTACCTGCACTAGGTTCCAATGTTATGACCGTGTTGCTGACAGACCTGTTGCTGGCGGTTTCTGTAATAATTGATGTCCTGTAGGGAGATTTACTGGCTTTTCTTGAAGGCAACGATGAAATTGGCTCCTTTGCCGGGTTCACTTTCGCACCATACCCTGCCACCCATCACTTCGACATATTTCTTTACAATGGATAGACCCAGTCCCGTGGAGTCTTCACCTCCCGTAGGTTTTGCACTCAATCTTTGATATTTGCCGAAAAGCCTGTTCATTTCATCTTTTGCAATTCCCGGACCATCATCGATGAAATTTACCCTGATCTCTCCATTTATTTCCTTCACCCTGATCCATACATCCTTATCCCTGGGAGAGAATTTAATGGCATTCGAGAGCAGGTTTTCAAATACCTGGGTAAGATAGTTTTTGTCAACGAAACCGTATGTCTTCGGATTCTCAAGCCTGATATTAATGTTTTTATGCCTGGCAGATTCCTGCATGTTCTTATGGACTTCATTTATTATGATGCTCAGATCAGTTTTTTCATATTTCATATTTATCTTCTTCTGTTCGATCACACGGATATCCAGGATTTTTGTGATCATCTCATGCATTCTATTAAGGGCTTTCAGAAGAAAATCCAGACCTTCCCTGTCGTCTCTCTTCATACCATCTCCATTAGATTTCAGGTTGTTGGCAATGGTAAGGGAGCTGGTCAAAGGGTTCCTTAGATCATGGGCGACGATCTCAATTAGGTGATTTTTTTCATCATTAAGATCAACAAGTTCCATGTTAGTCAGTTCTATCTGCTGCTTTTTTCTGTTAATATCCTTGTTGGCTTTACGCAAATTGTCAGACTGCTGCTCTATCTGTTTGTAGGCAGCTGCATTATCCAGTGCAATTTTGGAATAGATGGCCAGGTTCCTGACTATATTTAAGTGGTATTCAGTGTAGGCATTTTTATGGAAACTCTGAACGGTAATAACTCCCATAACCTCATCATTGAGTATCATGGGGAGATAAATAATGGAGGATGAATTTCCGGTTTTTTCGTCCGGGGGAGTGATGGCGGGGAGGTACTTGCTGTATTCAGTATCAAAATCATTGATAAAAATTTCCTTCCTGGTCTTGACACAGTAGGATGACAGGCGCAGTTCATCAGCAAGATCAAAACTCATGCAATCCAGGATCTCTCCCTTCTCTTTGACCCCCGGGAAGTCAATGGTGTTTGTTTTCTTATTCAGGATACCGATGCCGAAAACCGAGGCATCCATCAGTTTGTTTATGGACTCATAAACGGTATCAATGATCTTTTCAACGGAGAGCTGGGATGTGATGGTTTTTCCGATCTCGCTCAGGTTCTCAAGGTTTGTATAGGAAGCCTGTAATCTTTCCGCCTGGGCCATTATCTCCTTTTTCTGTTGTTCCAGGGTCTGGTTTTTCTTCCTTACCTCAACTGTTTTTTCCCGGACCATCTTTTCCAATTCCTGTTTTTTTGCTTCTATGAGTTTTATCCTGAACCGGAAGATCAATGTTATGGCTGTAAGAACCAGCATGGACATGATGATGAAAAAGTACCAGGTTCCCCACCAGGGAGACTTTATTCTGAAAGAGAAATGGTAGGGGTTTGATTCCAGATGCCGTCATTGTTCATGGCTTTCACCATGAAGGTGTATTCACCGGGTGGAATATTGGCATAGACGGCTTCGGTATTAGTTGAAACCGGTGACCATTCCTTATCAAGCCCTTCCAGCTTCCACTGGTACCTGACTTTCTCAGGCACCTGGTAACTCAGGGCCTCAAATGTAAAGGACAGATGGTTGCTGTCATGGGGAAATACCAGGTCAGCCGGAAGATTGAACCAGGAAGTAACATCTGAGAGAAATTGTTTATATTCTTCTGCACGCCAGTTAATTTCCCTGAAAAAGAGTTTTATACTGCTTATATGAATTTCACGGTTCCAGTAAATTTGGCTCTGTTTTTTTTGGATCATACCGCATGGCTCCCTTGACAGTACCAAACCATAGATTGTCTTCCCGGTCTATAAAAATGGCCGTTCCATTATTCTCAATCCCTGTAAATCCTTCATAGATCCCGAAATTCTGTATCCCATGTCACATTACCCAATGTATCAAGCATGACGAGGTCCATTCCCCTGGCTGTCCCTGCCCAGATATTTCCATTTTTATCCCTCGTGATGGAATATATGTTATCAGATGACAGTCCATCCTGCATCGTGAGGTAAGAGAATTTGTCTCCATCGAGGATATTGATCCCTCCAAGATAACTGGCAAACCAGTATCTTCCCAGCAAGTCCTCTGTCATATGCAGGATGATCGGATAATTGAGCCCGTCCTTAACTGTATACCACTTGAAAGTGCCACCTGTGTACTTTCCAACACCGTTATTGGCACACAACCATATGTTCCCTTTACTGTCTTTAAGTACAGAATTCAGGATATTGCTTTGCAGATCACCTGATTGCCTGTTGAAGGTTGTGGAGCGGCCATTTTCAATAATGGATACCCCGTTATTTATCGTACTGAGCCATATAGTATCGCCATCCACCAGCACATCAGAATATGCTGCCGGGGTTAATCCATAAAGATCACTTACTTCCCTGATGGATTCCCTGTTAAAATGATACAGTCCGTTGATCGAGGCCAGCAGCATAAGGTCAGGTCCTATTTCAACAAACCCGCGTACATTGTTTATACCGGGATAATCCTCCTTGTCATAGGGTGTGAAGGTATTCCCATCGTAATGAACAATTCCCGTTCCTGCCAGTCCGAACCACATATCCCCCTTACTGTCCTGGAAGAACCTCCGGACCATATTATCATTGATGATCTGGTCAAAATCGAAAGCAATAAAATTATTTTTGCTATACTTGATCAATCCGTTACCACGGGATCCCATCCATATATTTCCCTCGTGGTCCTCCATAATACTCTGGATAAAGTCACTGTGTAATCCATTGGTCTGCCTGAAATAGTGAAATTCCCCATCGGCCGGATCATGCATGGCCACACCATTACCAAAATTCAGGAACCATGTTCTCTGGTTTTGATCATGATATAATCCGAATGCACCGTTCCACCAGGAGGTATCCGGGACATCAAAAGGTGACAGGCTCCCATTTTTGTATTTATGATAATAAAGAGCCCCCGGTCTCCCGGTTTATGGAAATCATCCATACATATCCCCACTCATCCTGGTACCGGGGAATAATCCTGTGGTTTTGCAGAGCATCATATTCATTGAGCAGTGATTCCTTCAATACCTGCTCTTCATTGAGTTCGTACAGGGTATTATTGGTGGAGATATAGTGTATTCCCTGATCTGTATAGGAGACATTCTGAATCCTGTTGGTTTGGAGTTCAGGGAAATTATCTGAAACCGGCACTATCTGGTTGTCAGAGATCATCAGGAGGCGCTGGAAGTTTTGTTCGTCCAGGGATACTGCCCATATCCGTCCCAGGTTATCGCAATAAACCTGCTGATAAGTCCGGATACTGGGATGATCCGCCTCCCTGAAGTTCGTAAAAGTAATACCATCAAACCTGGTAATGGCATTCACACTGCCCAACCAGATATTTCCTTCCTGATCTTCGCACAGGGAGTATACAATATTATCGGGCATTCCGTCCCGGGTAGTGAAGGTATGAAAAAAGTTTCCATTGAATCTGGAGAGGCCCCCTCCGTTGGTCCCAACCCAGATGATCCCCCTGCTATCCTGCATGAGGGCCTGGACCTCCGTTTGCGGGAGACCATCCTCCAAAGAAAAATTCCTGAATCCATACTGCTGGGAAAGTACCAGAGCTGGGATCAAGAACAGAAATGATGCAATTATTCTTCTTCTGACCTTCATCAGGATCTCCGTAATTAGCAAATTTAGGGCCTGTGGTTGGAAAAAGCAAGCAGATCAGAATTTAACCCATAGCACCCCGTACCGATCCCCCGTCCACACTGATGGTCTGACCTGTGATATAGGATGACCATGGGGAAAGCAGCCATAATGCCAGCGAAGCAAAATCCTCCACTTTGCCTGTTCTTTTTACAGGTACATTATCAATGATCTTTTCTTTCGCCTCTTCAAATGAGATACCCTCCACTTCGCTGTTTTTCCTGATCAGCCTTTCCAAGGCCGGGGTCATGTGCATACCCGGTGCCATCACATTGGCTGTGATTCCTTTCAGTGCGATCTCATCCGAAAGGGTTTTAACGAAGCCGGTCACAGCCATTCGCAGAGATGTGCTGAGAACCAGGTTCGGTACCGGTTGTTTAACGGAGATGCTTTCAATAAAAAGATATCTTCCGTAATTATTTTTCTCGAATAATGGAAGAAATGTATGTGCCAGGTCCACTTTCCAGCGCAGTACCTGCTGGTATGCCTGATCCCAGTCCCCCATGTTGGTTTCCAGAAATGCTTTTGCCGGAGGGCCACCTGCATTGACAACGATGCCGTCCAGATCCCTTTCCCCGACTGATTCTACCAGGTTATTCAGCGATTCGGGCTGAGTCATATCCAATGACAGTATCTCGATGGAAGGATGTTTTTCCTGCAGGGTTTTGAGTTTGTCCATGCCGCGGGCAACTGCAATGACCATCGCCTCTTCCTTGCTTAGCATGGAGGCTATGGCTCTGCCAAATCCGCTGCTGGCACCGGTCACGATAAATAGTTTGTTTTTTAACTGAAGGTCCATATTTAGAGTTCTGGCTGGGTTTCCTTTTTAAAATGTGATTCTTCTTTGATGGTCCTGATCAGCCAAACAAGGCAAACGACAAAGACCAGTAAAGCTACTGTTAATAATATCAGGTATGGTGCAGAATCCGTAAAAATATCGCGATAACTCTGCACCTCTTCCCCGAAAATATATACCGTCAGATAACTGAAGGAATTGTTGATTATATGAATGAATATTACAGGGAATAGAGATCTTGTTTTTAAATATATATAACCCAGTAGTAAACCGATGAGGAAGGCCGGTATAAACTGCCAGGGATTCATGTGAAAAAGACCGAATAACAGAGCAGACCAGAAGATGGCCTTGCCGGGTTTGTACCGGTTTAGAAATCCATCAAGGATCACTCCGCGGAAAAGGACTTCTTCCAGGATGGGGCCCGTGATACCCAACTACAAGGAAGGTCCAGATATCCCTTTTGGTCAGCATGGCAAAAAGATTTTCAATATATTCCGGCATGGGAATAGCTGTTGTGATCGGGTCGAGGATCACATTGAGGGACAGGGATATCAGGAGGAGGATCACATACAGGATAAGCGGGATCTTGTTAAAATACAAAGTCCTTTCTTCTGGACCATGAGCAGGCTTCATCCGCCATGCGATCCATATAACCAGGGGCAGGCTCACATTATAGCCGATAAAATTTATGATCGATTGATTATTGATGCCAATGGCAGGAAGAAGGGCAGCAAACATCAAACCCAGGCCAAGGCTGACGGCAACAAAAATTCCAAAGATGCCCCATGCCTGCGGGAGGGAAGGATACTGGGAACTGGAAAAAGTATTCATGCAGGATATTTAATTTGGACACCTAAAAATAGTGATTTGAATTTAATCAAGCACCATTTTGTTGTTCCCAGAATTGACGGTACAGTCCACCTGATCCGGTATAGTTCATTATGTTGGCCGGATTCAGCTATCTTACCGCCACTGATCAGGATGATGTGGTCTGCCTGCCTTACAATCTGGAGCCTGTGCGAGATTACGACCAGGGTCATTCCCTGATCCCTTATGGAAAAAACAAGTTTGATCATTTCCTGTTCGGATTCGGCATCCAGTGCCGCTGTGAATTCATCAAGGATCAGGATCTCCGGTTTTCGGTAAAGGGCCCTTGCCAGGGCAATTCTCTGGCATTCCCCGCCTGACATGGTGGATCCCTGTTCACCCACGTCAGTATAAATACCTCCGGGAAGGCTGTTCAGGAATCCTGTCAGGCCCGTTTGATCTGAAATTTGCATGATCCTCTCTGTATCCGGATCGTTTTCTCCAGGAGCAATATTTTCGAGGATGGTTCCGGTAAGTAGTTCCGGTTGCTGTGGGACCAGTGCAAAAACCCTTCGCAGATGTTTTTTATTTAGCTGGTTTATATCGCATTTATTCACAAGGATCCTGCCCTTCCGGGTCGGATAGATCCCCATGAGCATACCGGCGATACTGGACTTGCCGCAGCCGCTTTTTCCCACTATCCCGGTCATGGCTGACCGGGGAATTGAGAAATCCAATCCTTTGAAAAGAAGGGGCCGGGATCCATACCTGAATGATACGTTCTGGAATTGGATATCATCCGTGATCCTGGTTATCCCTATGCCTGTTTCCTGGTTTTTTTCACTTTCCAGGTCCAGGATCTGGAAAAGCCTGTCTGCAGCGATAGTGGCATCCCGTATGGTCCGATTCATCCCGGTAAGGCTTCTGACAGGGCCCATCAGATATCCCAGCATGGCGTAAAATGACATTAGTTCGCCCGGACTGAGCATGTTCTGCAATACCCTGAGAGAGCCTATCCAGAGCAGCAGAATGGTGATCAGTCCGGAAAAAAAATCCCCGGCCTCACTAACCCTGATGGATACCAGTCCCCCGCGAAAATTCACCCGGATCAGATCGATAAATCTGGATTCTGCCCTGTTGTATGCATAATTCTGGAGATTGAATCCACGGATGGTCCGCTGGGCTTTTACTGTATCCACCAGCTGAGACTCCAGGTCGGCAGCTTTTTCCATACTCCGGCGAAGGATGGATCTGTTCAGGAGATCATAAACTATGAATATACCGCCATAGACAGGGATCACCAGTCCGGCCAGCAGGCATAATTGCCAGGATAAGAGCGCCATGGCAGTAAAGGTCAATAGCATGGTAATCAGGCTTACCATCAGGTCCACTATGGTATGGTTGATAAAAAAACGGATCTTTATCGCATCATTCATTCGGGAGAGTATTTCACCGGTTCTCATGCTGTCAAAGAATCGTTGTGGCAGTGTTAGCAGGTGCCGGTAATATCCCATCATCAGTCCACAATCGATCTGATGTCCGGTCTTCAAAAGAAAAAGATTTTTGAAATAGGATGTGAGATTTCTGATAATCAACAACAGGATCATGGCGCAACTCATCAGGTTCAACAGGTTGATGTTCCTGTTGACAAGGACAAAATCCATGATCTTCTGAACATAAAGAGAGGTGGAGAGCCCCAGCAGACTATAGACAACTGCCCCGGCCAGTGCCTGCCCTATGATCTTCCTGAATGGTCTGGCCAGTTCAATAAAACGGCTTAAAACGGAGGTCTCTTTTTTTGCCATGGTGAAGGAAGCCGAGGGTGAAATAATGATAAGGACTCCTGTCCAGATCCGGCGAAATGCTTCATGGGAGGTGCTAACCATACTACCATGCGCCGGATCCATGTACTTGATATGGTGTTTACCATAGGATACAAGCACTACGAAATGGCAGATCCGGTTTCTCAGGATCACATGTGCTATGGATGGTGTAGGAGCTCCAGGCAGGGCTTCAAAAGGGCCTTTTACACCGCGTGCTGTCATTCCCATTTTTTCAGCAGCTTCGATGATCCCCATAACGTTGGTACCTGCCCTGTCAGTGGAGGCCATTTCCCTGACCCTGGACAGGGGAATATGAAGTCCATGGCAGGCTGCGACGGAAGCCAGGCACGCCGCACCACAGTCAGCCTGGTCATGCTGGCGGATTTTTTTGATCTTTTTCATGATTAGCGGTCAGGGACCGTGCAACATCCTTTGGCTGCTGATCGCCGGATCAAGCCAGTCGTCGGCCTTGTCGGTCAATAAATGAAACAGTGAACGGGGAGCAATAAGACAACGTGCCTGGAAAGTCATGCCTTTGATCAATTCCCCTTCATACCCGTTTCTCAGAACAAGGCTTTTCTCCGGGAAATCGCATTTGATCCTGTAAACGGCCTGCTGGTTGAGCCAGATGTAATCATCAGAGATCTCATATATTTCTGCATTTACCAGTCCCCATTCCCGGGATGGGAATGCATCCACCTGTATGCTTACTTTCTGGCCGCTACTAAGGTATGCGATGTCTTTCGAATGCATATATATTTCACCGATCAGCTTTGAATCCGGACTGATAACCCCTATGGTCTCACCTGCCCGGAGGAAAGATCCCGGAAAGATCCCGGAGAATTCCTCCAGGCTGCCGCTGACCGGGGCCAGGATCGTGGACCTCCGGATCTGTTCCTCCGTCTGCTGAATCTGTGTAATTAATGTTCGTTTGCGGTCCAAATAGTTCGTGTACTCATCCTGCCAGTCCCGTTTTGCTCCACTTATAAATCTTAGCTTTTCCTGTTTTGCCTTATTCTTGCTGAAGGTCAGGTCATCATATTCTTTTTCGCTGATTAATCCATCCCTGTATAGACCTGTTTGCCGGATCCATTCCTTCCGGGACTTTTCAAACATTAATGTCAGATAATCAAGATAGTGGTTGAATTCCTTATAGGCAGTTCGGAATTTTTGCCGGACCGGCATGGCCTGCGGATCTTTTAAGAGTCCCTCAAGGTCATCAATGTATTGATCCGTATCTGTCAGTTCCATTTTTAGTAATTGAAGATTCCTGGCAGCATCGAATGACCTTATCTTCAGAATCGGATCTGATAAATTGATATAGTCACCTTCTGAAGCATATACCTCTTCAACTAAACCCGAAGTGACAGGAATAATGTTTGCTTTCTCCTGGCTGGGACGTATGATCCCGTTACCCGTAACAGATACCCGAACCCTGACCAGCGGCAAACTGATCAGTCCCCCAACAATCAGCAGCAGGCAAAGCAGGTAAATGATCCTGCTCCCCGCACTGATACTCACCAGAAAGGCCGGGAGGTTCTGCGTGAACTGTTCATTGTTTACATGAACCATCCTTTAATAACCTCCCAGTTCCTGAAAATCAGTGAGAAAATAATGAATGACAGGATGGTAAACATGACCAGCAGCAATTTGTCTCTTTTCTTCATAATGAATATTGTTTAGGGCAGGATATCCCTCAGGATACCCTGCCGATTTCGCATTATTCTTCAAGGAATGATGTACAGACCCAATCTGAGATGGCAAGGGAGGGACCATTTACTCCCCCGGCTGCAATGCCCAGGAAGCGAAGTACCCTGCCTACATCGTATGCAAAACTACTTCCACCGCATGTAGCTATGCTTTCTTCAGTTGATAGATCTTTGAAAGACAATGAAATACACTTTGTTTTTCTCATTTTACTTTTTTTTGATTTTGTTTGAATCAGGTATAGCTTTAATTTGCCGGGGGCCTCCCTGCCAGTCCCGCTTTAAAATTTTCCCAGTCCCTGAAGATCTGGGATGAAGCAGCTACTGTTGCACCTGCCACCAGGGCTAATAGAAGTGGGGCAATGCCTCCCCGGGTGGTCTGAATTTCCTCGTCGCACAGCAGGGAAAAGGGTTCTGTTGAGCAAGAATTTGTTTTCATCTAATGGTGTTTTAAGTTTAACAATGATTTTAAACAGAGCCGGTATGGCTCCGGGTGTTTAGCCAAACATTATTTGGGATCCCATTGACCCTTAATGTCAGGCATGTAAAAAAATCATGCAGGTAGATGAAAAAAAAATCAGTTGGAGAGCTGGAAGAATGTCTGGACTACCAGGGAAATCCGGTTCCAGCCGATCAGAATAAGGATAACAAATAT
This sequence comes from uncultured Bacteroidaceae bacterium, assembly GCA_963767555.1. Taxonomy (GTDB): domain Bacteria; phylum Bacteroidota; class Bacteroidia; order Bacteroidales; family SM23-62; genus SM23-62. The sequence continues at coordinate 152,336 of CAVYEL010000014.1, forward strand.
AGTTAGGAGCAGAAGGACCAGAAGTCTTCTGGAAGGAATTTTCCGACGGGTCGGTTCAAGTTTTACCATTTATTCATTTTATTCGTATCGAAGCGAATTGACAGGATTTGCCATTCCGGTCCGAAGTGCCTGGTAACCAACTGATAATACCGTTATCGCCAGTGCAAGGACGGCAGAAAGCATAAATTCCCACCAGTGGATGTCAATATGATAAGCAAAATTATTCAACCAGCCATTCATGAAATAATAACCCAGGGGCAGGGCAATGATCAATGCAAATATAATATAGATCAGAAACTCCCTTGACAAGCGGGCAGCAATTTTCAGTATACTGGCCCCCATGGCTTTACGAATCCCCATTTCTTTGGTCCTTAGCTGGGCAGAGAAGGCTGAAAGTCCGAATAAACCAAGACAGGATATAAAGATAGCAAACAGGGCAAATGCCTGGAGCAATTCCTTCATGCGCATCTCGGATTTATAGTTTTTATTGATGTTTTCTTCGATAAATGTAAAATTCATTACATATTCCCCTGCCAATTCCTGCATCCTCTTTTCGATGGCTTCAACCTTTCCGGATAAATCCCCTGGTGTAAACCGCAATAGCAGGTGTTGGTACCAGAGGCTCCTGAATTCAGGACCATAGTTAAATTCCAGAACCAGCGGTTCAATGATTTGATGCAGGGAGGCATAATTAAAATCCCTGATCACACCAACGATCTCTCCCGTCTGGCCGAGCATGGAACTGGCTTTCACGCCTGTTGGGTTTTCCAGTTGAAGTATACGGACTGCTGATTCATTCAATAGGAACTCACTCTGGTCTTCACCGCTGCGTTTCAGATTCCTCCCCTGTAATA
>CAVYEL010000015.1:0-78877 GCA_963767555.1 uncultured Bacteroidaceae bacterium
AAGGCAGCCATGTCTGTGCCGGCAGGGCCAGGATTGTAATGATTAATACAAGGGCCAGTGTGATCAGGTTTTTTTTCATTTGATTTATGTTAAAAGGTGAATATGTTACAGGATTTAAATTTAATAATTATATAGAATTGATTTAATCCGGACCAATGAATCCCTATAAATTTTAACTTTGAAACAGCGGTCTGGTTTCAACTTGAATAACCGGACCATTCCTGGATAAAAAAACGCAAACCATTATTCCATGCATGATCATACGAAATATTCGGCCCGGTCAAGGCGAAGCTTCCTGAAGAAGGCTTTTGCATCCATGGCCCTGGGCGCCACAGGTACCCTGGCTTTTCCGGCATCTGTCAGTGCCCATTCCCAGGATCCGGGTAAATTCCGGATCACCAAACTGGAAACTTTCAAAGTGAAACCGCGCTGGCTGTTTTTGAAGGTTCATACCGATCAGGGGATCGTGGGACTCGGAGAACCGGTCGTGGAAGGCAGGGCAGACACCGTGGCCACAGCGGTCAAGGAGATCGAACCCTACCTGCTCGGGAAAGGATCCCCGGCGGGTGATCCATCACTGGCAGGCCATTTACCGGCATGCCTTCTATCGCGGCGGGCCCGTACTGACCAGCGCCCTGAGCGGGGTGGAGCAGGCCCTGTGGGACATCAAGGGGAAGGCCCTGGGTGTTCCCATATATGAATTACTGGGTGGGCCTACGCGGAACGGGTCCGGGTATATGCCCATGCCAGGTCAGCTGAAGCTATTAAAAAAGCAAGGGATGCAGGTTTTACTGCCTTTAAAACCGGTGTGCTGAACGCCAGGCAATCCGGTATCATCGCTTCCCCTGCCTTCATCGACAAAGCCGTGGAAAGCTTTGCCCTATTGCGTGAAGCTGCCGGCGATGATGCGGATATCGGCATCGATTTCCACGGGGCCATCAGTCCCCAGAACGCCGCCCTGCTGATCAAGGCACTCGAACCTTACCAGCCCTTCTTTATCGAAGAGCCGGTGAATTGCCAGAACGTGGACGTGATGGCGGACCTGGCCAGAAAAACCCATCTTCCCATAGCAACAGGAGAACGGATATTCACCAAATGGGGCTTCCGGGAGATCCTTGAAAAGGGTGCGGCCAGCATCCTGCAACCGGACCTCTGCCATGCCGGCGGGATCTTTGAATGCCGGCTGATCGCGGGGATGGCCGAGGCCTACTATGCCGCCATCGCTCCGCATAATCCACTGGGCCCCATATCCCTGGCGGCAGGCATCCAGCTGTCTGCCAGCATTCCGAATTTTTTATGCCAGGAACAGGTTAACCTGGGTGATGGCTACCTGAAAAAACCATTTGAGGTGGAAGACGGGCATATCCCGATACCTGAGGGACCCGGACTCGGGATAGAGCTGGATGAAGAAGCCCTTGCCGGAAGCTGGGCCATGACTGGAAAAGCCATGAAACATACCTGGATTCAGATGGTTCTGTAGTTGACTGGTAAAAATCTAAAATATATACTTAACAAAAACAACAAAAAAAAATGGCAATAGTCGCAATTATTGATACCGGATACAGATCCTATGATTATGAAAAAGAACTCTTCGCAGGTATGGGTTATGAACTGCAGATATTCGATGGTGAAAGGGCGGATGTCCCGGCGAAAAGGGAATTGGCCAAAAAGGCCGATGGTATCCTGGTCAGGGATACGCCGATCGGCAGGGAGACTTTTGACAGGGCACCCCATTTGAGAGCCATTGTCAGGTATGGGACCGGCTATGATAATATAGATGTTGAGGCGGCTACAGAACGGGATATCAAGGTGGCCAATGTCCAGGGTTATGGTAATCACAGTGTATCGGACCATGCCCTGGCCTTGATGTTTGCCTGTATCCGTGGATTACCAACAGGAGAGAAGAATGTCATGACCTCTTTCGGGAAACCACCTTTCCCCGAGGTCTTTGAATTGCATGATAAAACGCTTGGGATCATCGGACTGGGCAGGATAGGAGGGACCCTGGCCGATAAGGCCAGGCATTTGTTCTCCAGGGTGCTGGCTACAGATCCCTATATACCTGACGAAAAGTTTCAGCAGCATGGCGCCGAGAAATCAAGTCTGGAAAACCTGCTGGAGAAGAGCCATGTGATCAGCCTTCACTGTAACCTGACAGATGAGACCAGGCATCTGCTCAACAGGGAGGCATTCAGTAGGATGGGACAGCACCCCGTGGTGGTCAATACCTCAAGGGGACCGGTAATCGATGCGAATGCATTGCTTGAGGCAGCGGAAGGAAACCGCATCCACAGCGCCGGCATTGATGTATATGAAAATGAACCTGCGGATCAAAGGCAGGAGGGACTGGTCTCACATCCCAGGATCATTACTACAGGGCATTATGCATGGTATTCAGACAGATCTATAGGGATCATGCAGAAACGGGCTGCCGATAATCTGGCCTCCATGCTGAAAGGGGAAATGATTGAGGATCTGCTGAATCCCTGATCACTCCATGGGTTTGATCTTCGGGACGATCAGGTGGATGATCCCCAGGGCGATCAGGTAGGCAAAGCTGGCCACCAGGAAAGGAATGGCATATCCGTCTGTACCAATCTGCTGAAGTATCTTTCCAACACCAAAGGCCACGATGGCACCCCCGACTGCTCCTGCAAAACCTCCAAATCCGGCTACGGAAGCGGTGGCTCTCCGGGGGAAGATATCCGACATCAGGCTGAATATGTTGGCGGCCCAGCCACAATGTCCGCCAGCTGCCAATGCGATGAGGGAAACAGCCAGCCAGAGGGAATCCGTATGGGGAACCAGTGCCACCGGTACCGCACAGATGGCACAGGCCAGCATGCCCAGTTTCCGTCCCCTGTTGATACTCATCCCGCCTTTCAGCAGTTTTGAGGAGAACCAACCGAGGGCCATCCCTAAACCCCATGAAACAAGGTAGATGGTAAAAAATGGCAGGCCGATCTCTTTCAGGTTCACCCCGAATTTTTCATTCAGGAACTTGGCCCCCCAGAACAGGTAAAACCACCAGACGGGATCGGCGATGAATTTACCGACGGCAATGGCCCAGGTGCCGCGATGTGGAAGAATGGCTTTCCAGGGGAGTTTTTCCATTTTTTCCTCGCTGCCTGAGTCACTGTTGATAAAAGCCAGCTCCTTTGCTGAGACCTTTTTATGATGCTCAGGTTTTTTGAAATTCCTTGACCAGAGAAACAGCCAGATCACACTGATCGGCACTGTCCACAGGAAGGCAACCTTCCAGCTTCCCGCCATCAGTACCAATCCTGGTATGATCAGGGGAGACAGTATGGTACCCATATTGGCGCCACCGTTGAAAATGCTCACTGCCAGGGCGCGTTCCTTTTTGGGGAACCATTCAGCCACCGCCTTGATGGCTGAGGGGAAATTGCCCGACTGGCCAACTGCAAGAGAGAACCTGGCTATGGCAAAACCTATCCAGCTTGCTGCCAGGGCATGGGCCGCCGTGGCAAGGCTCCAGATGCCAATGGATACCATGTATCCCTTTTTTGTACCGATGCGGTCTATGATGGTGCCCATGATCAGGAAACAGATGGCATAGGCGATCATGAAAGCCATGTTGATATAGCCGTATTGCTCCTCATTCCAGCCTATGGACCTTTGCAGGTCAGGTGCCAGGATACCCAGGGCCGAACGGTCAATATACAGAATGGTTGTTGCCAGGAATAGCAGGGAAAGGATAAACCATCTGAAATTGCCTTTTGAGCTTTTCGATTTTAATTCCATGGGCATTAAAGATAATTAATTCCGCTTATGCTTTGTTTTACATCCCGATAAAGCTTATTTTAAAATGCTGAAAACTCATCATCATGAACGCACGAGAAAGAGTCCTGAAAACATTCGGGAAACTCCCCGGCAAGGCTGACCGGGTACCTGTCCAGTTTGAAATGTGCAGGCAGCTGACTGACCATTTTGGGAAGGTATACGACATTCCTGCCCATTATACCGAAAACCTCTATGAAGATGTGACCTACCGGATCAGCGCCAATGAACTGCGTACCCACATGGGATGTGATGTGGTGGTCACCGGTGCTTCGGTATCTGATGATTACCGGATAGTGCCGGATGAGAACGGGCAGTGGCTCAATGAATACAGGATGAAGATGCGGCAGGGGGACATCTATGTAGAGGTGGTAGACTACCCTTTGGCCCATGCCCGGACAAAGGCAGATATCGACAAATATACCTTTCCCGATCCGGATGCACCGGGACGGTATCGGGATGTGGAAGCCCTGGTCAAAAAGTACCATGATGATTACCTGGTATTCGGCGACATAGAGGTAACTGTCTTTTCACTGGGCCATCAGCTGGCAGGGATGGAAAAATTGCTGGTGGATATGATGATGGAGGCTGAGTATGTTGTTCCCCTCTTCCAGGCCTGTGCTGATTTTCAGACGGAAATCGGACTGCACCTGATCGACAGGGGGGTGGACGCCATCTGGTTCGGGGATGATTTCGGTACCCAGCAAAGCCTGATCATGGCCCCCGAAACATTCCGCACGCAACTGAAGCCCATTTATACAGAAATGATCCAGCGGTTCAGGGACAGGAATCCCGATATCATTCCCATCCTGCATTGTGATGGGGCCGTGAGTGAACTGCTTAAGGATATTCATGAGATAGGCTTCGAAGTTTTTAACCCGGTCCAGCCCGATGTACCCGGCCATCTTCCAAAAGATATGAAGGACAATTTCGGAGACCTTTTTGCTTTCTGGGGAGCCATCGACCAGCAGGACCTGTTGCCTAACGGGACCGATGAAGAACTTGAAAAAGACATCGTGGAGAAGATAAGCATCCTGGGTGAGGGGGGTGGTTATATGATCTCACCAGCACATATCATCCAGGCTGATGTAAGTCCTGACCGGGTCCTGAAATTCATTGAACTATGCTATAAATATGGAAAAATCACTTGATCTGCAGACATGAGTGTAGATGGTGAACAATTTATTCGTAAGGATGAAACCAGTTCTTTTTGTGGCCATATACCTGGCCGGGATCAGCCTGCTGCCGGGATGCAAACCGGGCTCCCAGGCAAGGGGATACAGGACCTCCCAATATCATTTTTTTGATGGATGATCAGCATCGCTGGGATGCGCTGGGTATCGTAGATCCTGCAGTGATCACACCGCATCTGGACAGGCTTGCCAGAACGGGTGTTTTCTTTGACCAGGCTGTATGCCAGGCCCCAATGTGTGTTCCCAGCCGAAATTCCATGATGATGGGATTATACCCCAACCAGATCGGTATCCTGCGAAACAGTCAGGGTCTTCCTGATGCAGAATTGCCGGCTAAAACGCTGGCCCAGGTTTTCCTGGAGGCTGGTTATGAAACGGCCGGGTTCGGGAAGACACATTGGGGACATAACTCTTCAACCCGGGGCTTTGAGACAAGGTATGCTTCTGAGATCCGGGAAGATGGAGCGATTTTGATGATGGATACTCATCCTGAAAGGAAAAAACTGTATGATGACGAAACCGAGGAATATGGCGCAGGAGAAGAAGATCCTTCCGGGTATGTTGGCCGTACCAGCGGGATCCCTGAAGCGGCGCACCGCGACGGCTGGGTGACCGAGAAATGCCTGGAGTATATATCGGAGCGCGATGATATCCGGCCCCTTTTCCTGTACCTGTCTTTTATGAAACCGCATGCAGGCCATAATATCCCGGAGGGTTTTGAGGGATTGTATGACCTGGATCAGGTGGTTTATGCTGAACAGCCGCCGTGGGACAAAGACTATTCTCCCCATGCAGAAGGAGTTAACCGCAGGGATATGTATGAGGATTACTGGAAAAATGCCTCAGACGAGGAATGGAAACTGATGACCATGCGGTATCGCGCAAACTGTACCTGGATGGACGATATGTTTGGCAGGGTGTTGCAAGCACTGGAAAAGAAGGGAATACTGGACAATGCACTGATCCTTTATGTGTCTGACCATGGTGAAATGCTTGGGGAACGATACTACCGCTTTAATAAGTACTGCCTCTATGAATCGAGCGTAAGGGTACCCATGATCTTTTCAGGCACGGCATTGCCCTCTGAGTTCCGGGGAAAGATCGACCACCGGCCGGCGGAGCTTGTTGATGTATATCCGACCCTGCTGAAGGCTGCCGGCGTTGAAGTTCCACAAAGGGCAGAAGGCCTGGATCTGCTCAGCCAGGAAAAACTGCGCCCGGCCAGTTTCTGTGCCTTGCACGAGCGGAGCGATGAAGCTTCCTTTATGTGGCGTACCGGAGAGCATAAGCTGATCCTTTGCTTTGACCGCAAGGCAGATGCTTCCACTTATACAGCGATGGATATAAGGGGTGGAGAATTATATTGATCTTGCAAAAGACCCGGCCGAATGGACAGATATGTATGAGGATGAAGCTTACCGGGATATCCGCGAAAAGATGTCGGAGGAACTGCTGGCCCATCTCAAAACTTTGCAACTTTTGCCCCCCGTAAATTCGAATTAAATTTAAAAGAATATTTAAACTGTACCATGAAAAAGAACCTTCTATCAACAGCCTGCCTGATCCTGATCTTGATCCTGTCCGGACCCGGAGTACAGGCACAGTCCACCGATACCGTAAAGGTCTGGGAGGAGACCATCACCCTTCCGACCTATAAAATGAACCCCAACGATCCCAATCCTGCCTTTTTCAGGAACCAATCCTACCAGGGTGCCAGCAGGGTGATCTATCCCTATCCCCTGCAGGACAACTTTACCAATGAAAAAGTCGATCAGGACTACCATGCCCTCTTCCTTGAGAATGAGTTCCTGAAGGTATGTGTTATGCCTGAGATCGGTGGCAGGTTGTTCTATGCAACTGATAAAACCAACGGATATGAGATATTTTACCGGCAGCATGTCATCAAACCGGCTTCGATAGGGATGACAGGCGGATGGATCTCCGGGGGGATTGAATTCTGTGTTTTTCATCACCACAGGGCCTCCACCCATATGCCGGTGGACTACCGCCTGACGGAGAATCCCGATGGGAGCTGTACCATCTGGATCGGTGAATTCGAACCCCGCCACCGGATGAACTGGACCATCGGCATTACCCTCCACCCTGGAAGATCCTACCTGGAGGTGGCAGGTACGCTGATGAACACCACCGAAAACATCAATTCATTTCTCTACTGGGCCAATGTGGCGACCCATGTAAATGAAGACTACCAGGTCATCTTTCCGCCTTCCACAGATTTTGCTGTCTTTCATGCGAAGAACAGTTTTGCCCGCTGGCCGATTACAACCGAACCCTATACAGGAAAGGATTATTACCGCCATGGCGTGGATGCCAGCTGGTGGAAGAACCATCCCACACAGAACTCCTTCTTCGCCTATGACCTGAAGGAGGGATTCCTGGCCGGTTATGATCATGGGAAGGATGCCGGGACCGTCCATATAGCCAATCCGAATATTGTCAAAGGGGCCAAGCTCTGGGAATGGGGACCCGGTTACATGGGTTCCATGTGGGATACCAAAGTACTTACCGATGAAGATGGTCCCTATGCAGAACTGATGACAGGGGCATATTCGGATAACCAGCCTGATTACAGCTGGATCAAACCTTACGAGGTCAAACAATTCAATCAGTACTGGTATCCACTGCGGGAAACAAAGGGTGTGACCAATGCGAACCTCGATGCCAGCATAAACCTGGAGGTAGGTGATAATGGAAAGGTCTTTATCGCGGCAAACACCACGGCAAGAATGGAGGATGCGGTGATCCTGCTGAATCATAAAAGCAATACCCTCCTGAAAAGATCCATAAACATTGACCCTGGCCATCCATTTTCGGAAATGCTGGACCTTGAAGTAGATATCCCGGCACATGATCTGAAATTGAGCCTGCTTGATCATTCAGGTCTGGAGATCATATCCTATCAGGCGGAAGCCACCGGCACCTGCTCCCCCGCTGCCGGAGGCCATGTTTCCCCCGGGACTTCCAGGGGATATTGAGACCACCGAGGAATTATACTATACTGGAATGAGGATCAGGCAATTCCACAATGCCAGGCTGCGTCCTGAAGATTATTTTTTGGAAGCACTGCAGAGGGATCCCCTTGATGTACGCTGTAATACAGCGATGGGGATCATACACAAGGAGAAAGGGTGAAACAGAGGAGGCAAAGAAATATTTAAGGAAGGCCATCTCCCGATTGACCAAAGATTATACCAGGCCAAGGGATTGTGAACCACTCTACCACCTGGGGGTGATCCTTCAACAGGAGGGGGACTATAAATCTGCCATAGACACCCTGTACCGGGCAGCCTGGGATTATGAATTCAGGTCAGCCTCCTATTTTCATCTGGCCCGGCTGTACAGCAAGCAGGAAAAATACGCTGATGCACTTGAGGCTGTTGATCAGTCCCTTCTGGTCAATGCAGTGAACATCAATGCCTTATGCTTAAAGGCCAGCCTGCTATCGGCGGACAGGAAACCATGAACAGGCAGTGCAGACAGCAGAAAGGGTCATACAGATTGATCCCCTGAATAAATACGCTGTTAATGAACTGCGTATGGGGCTTGAACGGCTGGGTGAGAATAAGAAGGCCAGGAAAAATGAGATCCTCCTGGAACAACTGCTGAGGGATTATCCCGAAAATTACCTGGAGCTGGCCGTTGATTACATGAATTCAGGATTGCTACAGGATGCCAGGCAGTTGTTGCAGATCGCCAGATCTTCCGGTAAAACCGGATTGAGTGATTATCCTACCATTCTTTATTACATGGGGCACCTGCATCATTTGAAAGGGAACGCACAGGCTGCACTGGATAATTTCCGGCAGGCCAGTTCATTGCCCGTGGACTACTGTTTCCCCTTCAGGCTGGAAACACTGGAAGTCTACAAAACAGCACTGGAGTACCAGCCAGAGGATGCAAAAGCCTACTATTATTCCGGGAACCTGCTCTTTGATAAGCAACCGCAAAAAGCCATGGAATCCTGGGAAACAGCCGTTAAAAAGGATCCTGCCCTGGCAGTGGCGCACCGTAACCTTGGATTCGGATATTATCAATATGCCGGTGATATTGACAAGGCCATAACTGCCTATGAGGCGGCTCTTTCCCACGATAAAACACAACCCAAATTTTACGCTGAGCTGGACAGGTTGTATGAAAGGCGGGGTGATCCAATGGAAAAAAGGCTTGAATGGCTGACGGCCAATCATGAATATGTGTCCCGGCGGCAGGATGCATTGCTGCAGGAGATAAATGTCCTGGTGCAGACCGGTGGCTATGACCGGGCCATTGAATACATGAGCAATACTTATTTTCACAGACAGGAAGGAGCAGAACAGCTGCATGACCTGCATGTAACTGCTCATCTGTTAAGGGCCAAGGAGTCAATGGCCAGTGGATATAATGAAATCGCCATTGAAGACCTGCTCCTGGCCGATGTTTACCCGGAGAATCATATGGTGGGCAGGGATACCGCTTATTCCAGGAACCCACAGATATATTATTATACCGGGCTCGCTTATGAATTAAACGGGAATAAAAAGGCCGCAAAAGAAAATTATTACAAATCCGTAAAGGCGACCAGCAAGGATCCGGGGAACCTGTATTACAAGGCCATGGCGTATCAGAAGCTGAAGCAGCAAAAGGCTGCAGAACCTTTACTGGATGAGATCCTCAGGATTGGCGAAGAGCAGGTTGAATCCTCGGGGGAGGTGGACTTCTTTGCAAAGTTCGGCGACGATCAGACTGACAGGCAGCGAAAGGCGAATGCATACTATTTAATGGGACTGGCATATATGGGGAAATCTGAAGTCGCACTTGCAGAGGAATATTTTGAAAAATCGGCGAGCCTGGATGTAAGCCAGTTATGGGCCAGAATATACCTGGATGAATTGAACAGGCAGGCAGATGGTAATTAGTCGTTAATCCGGTATGTTTCAAATTCTCAAATGGGAATCTCATCAAAATTAAGTCGATTTTTTTTTACAGGAATGCACTAAATTATACATTTATAGTATATTAGACGAGTTTTTTAGTGTATTATCTGATATCTATAGTTTCATAATGAATATCACAGTCGATAAGAAAGACACCATTCTGTATCCCGATAAGAACAGGGTTATTGCCCGTTATTTTTACAGTGGAGATGAAAGGGCCAGGGAGATTATCAGGAAGGTGCTCTATCTTTCAGATGAGGATGTTCTGACAGCCCTGAACCAGACACTGAGGAAGTTTTCCATAAGGCACAGAAATATTTCAAAAATTTTTAAAAAGCATTACAATAACCTGCTTGTCCATTTTGCCGACTTTGAAATTGATCCTGCTCGGGTCTCAGAACAGCGTAAGTTGCTGATCGGATCATTCTTCACGCATGAATATTCCGTTGAGGCAGCAGCATTGTTTAATCCCTCAATCATTGAACATCCTGATCAGACGGGATTGAGCAATGGTGAGAAGAGGGTAATTCTCAGCTTAAGATCGACCGGTGAAGGACATATTTCGTCCATTGTATTCCGCAGGGGCATTCTTGATGATGTCGGTGATTTTATCGTTCGGCCGCCGGGTGATCTGATTGAAGAGGCAGAGATTATCAAACGGAATATATACGAAAAATGTAATTTTCTCAGTAAATTACAGGAGATGGATATCTCTCCTGAACTTACGGAATTGATGATCGCAGAACTGCCCGAGCAGTTTGAATATCGCCAGCTCGTCAGGAAGGTCAATGAAGTATTGAAAAATAATAATCTGAGTCCTGAAAAACACAGGGCCGTTGAAAAAATAATATGGCTGGCCGATGCGCATTATGAAGTATCCTTTTCACTTGATACAGATATTTCGGAAAGGGTGCTTTTCCCGGTATCAGAAACGGAGAGCAAAGGAATTGAAGATGCCAGGTTTGTCAGGTTCAAGCATGAAAATGGCAAATTTACCTACTATGCCACTTACACGGCTTATGATGGTGTAACCATTTTACCTAAATTATTGCAGACAGACGATTTTTATGATTTCAAAGTCATCCCATTGCATGGACCTTATGCTTCGAATAAGAACCTTGCCCTGTTTCCCAAGAAAAATCAATGGCAAATATGCCATGTTATCCAGGGTGGACGGTGTAAATAATTATATCATGTTTTCAGACCTGATCCACATATGGGAGAATGCACAGATCTTACAAGAACCTAAACGCCCCTGGGAGTTTATTCAGATCGGTAATTGCGGGTCACCTATTGAAACGGATAAGGGCTGGCTTTTAATAACCCATGGTGTCGGACCGATGAGAAAATACTGTATCGGTGCAAGTCTGCTGGACCTGGAGGATCCTACCCGTGAAATCGGCCGCTTAAAGGAACCCCTGATAGTACCGGATGAAGAAGAACGTGAAGGATATGTGCCCAACGTAGTATATACCTGTGGCTCAATAATTCATAACAATGAACTCATCGTTCCCTATGCCATGTCTGATTATTGCACAGGCTTTGCAAACATATCCATGGAAGAATTGCTGGACGAACTATTGCTGGATTGAATTATTCAATATATTCAAACTCTTTTTCCTGGGCGGCAAGTACGGTGAGGTGTGATATCCAGTAAGCCAGTGTACTTTCAGCACCCTGGTTCCGGTTTACTCCGGTTGATTCCAGTCCGTCACAACATCCACATGTTTCATGATCATACAATGGCAATCTCAATGAGTTTTCTCCCAGAAACCACAGATATGAAGAGAATAATTTGTCTATGTATTCATTTTTACCGGTGACCTGGAAGGCTTGATGATATAACAGTACCATCGCCATAACATCAATCGATTGCTGATCGTATTCCGGTAGTTTCTCCCCTTTTTGATACCAGCCATTATTTCCAACCGGGACTAAAAATCCATGATTGAAAGTGGTTTTTTCAAGAAACTCCAGTGACTCATTGGCAATTTTCAGAAAGTCATCATCATTGGTGATCTCTGCTGCGTGATACATTGCCAGCGGAAGTATGCCATTATCGTAGCTCATGGAGTCTTCGAACCAGTGCCAGTCATCCTCGTTGCTTGCATGATATGCATTCACCAGTTTAGTAGTCAGGTTTAATAATAATTGTGTCTGCGGCTCATCCTCCTGTGAATCTTTCAGAAAATATGCTATGCCAATGATTACGTTTGCGATGCCCCTGAGAGACTCCAGTTTATCAAAGTACTGGATGGATCTGGCATAAATATCCCTGCCAATCTGCTTGAATGAATCATTCGGGGCATTGCTGATCAGATAACCCAGGGCCCAGATGGTGCGTCCGAATGAGTCCTCAGATCCATATTCATCCAGGAATTGCCGGCTGAAACTCAGGAAATTCCCGAAATTGCCGTTGTCCCGCTGCAGATAATGAATAAAACTCAGGTAAATAGGGATCAATTCAAGGGCTTCCTGGTCTTTGTTCTGTCTGTAAGCCATGAGGGCCATCAACAATGCACGGGAATTGTCATCCAGACAATATCCCTCCTTCAGGTTCGGTATTCCATATTTTGCATGCTGTACAATTCCCGTATCATCCGTCAGCCTTTTGACATGAGCAAGGTTGTAGACAGGAAGCAATGGTATATGGATGGGAGGTTTTTTTAGTTTCATTTCACTGTCCCAGCTGCCGGATAAATAATCGGCCAGCGAGAGATATTGTTTGCCGATTATCGGCCACCTGATCTTTTTTCCGTATTCATAGGCCTTTTCTCTTAAATCATTTAATTTTTTCTCCTCATCGAGTAATTCCAGTATAATCTGTGACAACTGGCTGGAATCTTTGAAACCAAATAATCTGCCCCTTCCCTCATCCAGTAATTCCTGAGCATGCCAGTATGGGGTAGAAACAACGGCTGATCCGGCACCAACAGCATAGGCGAGTGTTCCACTGGTGATCTGTGCCTCATTGAGATAAGGGGTTATGTAAATATCAGAGGCAGTGAGGTATTCAAAGAGTTTTTTTTCTGTAAGGAAGGCATTGTTGAAAAACACATTTTTTTCAATTCCGTATTGTTTGACCAATCTTTGCAGGAAATTCCGGTATTCTTCTCCGGCATGTTTGACAACTTCCGGATGGGTTTTCCCTGAAATGATATATAATAATTCGGGAAATTTTTCCACAACATCAGGCAGGGCATTGATCACTGTTTCAATGCCTTTGTTCCGGCTGATCAGCCCAAAGGTCAGTAATACCTGCCGGTTCTCAAAGTTGTATTTCTTAATAATTTCTGTTCTTGATACTTGCTGAAAATCGGGTACCCCATGCTCAATATAGTCGATCTTCTCACGCGGGATATTATAGATCTCAGTCAAGAAAATCGATGGCCCTTTTACTCATGACTATGATCCGCGCAGCCCTTTTACCTATCTCTTCAACGATGGACCGCTGCGTATAGGAAGGATCTTTAAGGACTGTATGGAGTGTGACGATCAGGGGAAGGTCAAGCCTGTGAATAAGCGAAAGAATATATACCCCGTCATCCCCTCCGAAAATGCCGAATTCATGTTCCAGGATACATACATCGGCATCACTGAAATTAATCTGCCTTGCAGCAGTGACATAATCCCGCTGACGGCTTCTGCCTGATGGTTGCACATTACCTCGTCAGGGTACTCATGATCCTCTCCGATTTTCATCAATGGCAATAACATGTGCAACAGATGCCAGATCATGATGTTCAGTATTGGCCGCAATGGCCTTTAATAGATTATTGGTAAATGTGCCTATTCCGCACTTTCTCGGTGGATATGTTCCAATCAGGGCTATTTTCATCGATTATAGAATATTTTTATAAACATTTATGTAATCAGCAACCATCTTCTTCTTACTGAACTTGCCTGCTGCCCAGTCCCTGCAGTATTTCCGGCTTATACCGGGAATATCAGAGAGCCTTTCCACCGCTTCATTGATATCCTCAACGAGAAAACCGGTACGGGCATTCCCTATTAGTTCTGGCATCGCCCCTTTATTAAAGGCAATAACAGGCGTACCGCAAAACATTGATTCCGCCACACTCAGGCCAAACGGTTCCTGAAAGTTTATTGGGTGTAAAAGTGCAATGGCATTGCCCAACAATTTATCCCGTTCTTCCGGACCGGCATTGCCCACATAAACTATATCTTCATCATTTAAAAATGGAGCAACCTTTTCAGTGAAATAGGCATTATCCTGAATGAGCCCTGAAATGATAAGCTTCCTCCTGGCTTTTTTTGCTATTTGAATTGCTTCCCATGTTCCCTTATCATGGTGGATCCTGCCGAAATACAGAAGATAGTCTTCCGGTTTTTCATTCAGGGTGAATAGGTTTTCATCGATCCCGTTGTAGACGGTCGACACATATTTTAACTCGGGACTTCTGTTGGAATTACTGATGGATACATAAGAGGTGGTATCGTTATATTTCTTATAGACAGGGATTATTTTTGGTGAAGAAAACCCGTGTATGGTGGTTACCATTGGCGTTTTTATCAAACCTGAATAGGTAAGAGGCAGAAAATCAAAATGATTATGAATTAAGTCAAAACTGCTGGCTTTTTCCATCAGGTTACTGATATGCATAGCATTCTGCAACTTTGGGGTCAATTTCCTTATCTTCTTCATACCCCACAGGTATAACACTGTCCAATCTGCCTTTTGTTTCGGAATCTTTTGTCGCAAATAAGGTGACATCCATCCCCTGTTCAACCAGGCCTTCTGCAACATTGGATGCGACCTGTTCCCAGGGACCATAATGCCTGGGTGGTGTACGCCAGGCTATAGGAGATAATATGGCTATTTTCATTTCTAAACAGTCGGGCTTATCTCAAATTTAAGATTATTATTCTGATATCCGTTTGCCCGATTGGAATTCTTTCCGAACGAACCCTTAAATTGAATTGAATAGCATTAAAGGAGGGTAATCTTTTCCCACACCTCCTTATTAACAGGGATGCCATTCTGAAGGTTTTCATCCCGGGTAAGCACTATCTTCTCTCCCGGATAACGAATGGCTGCATCCGGACCGTCGGGGACTGATTTTTTCAGGTCATCGATGATGTCCGAAACGGCCCTGTCAATGGCAGGGTAATTACTGAGTTTCTTAAGATCGATGGCGATAAAAACCTGTGAGATACCATATTCTGCTTCACGTTTGCTTAATCTGATGTGTTGAGATCCCTGCGGATAAAATGGTGGCCAGAATATCGAGCAGCAATGAAAGGCCAGCCCCTTTCCAGTAGCCGATGGGCAAGGCCCGCCAGCTTTCAAGGATGGCTGCCGGTTCATCGGTTAATCTGCCTTCCCCGTCAAAGCCGCCCGGGAAGGGCAATTTTTTACCCTCGAGTTGTGCAGCTTCCATTTTTCCATATGAAAATTGTGTCATGGCGAAATCAAGGACTATGGCTTCTTTCCCGAAAGGCAGGGCAAAGACAAGCGGGTTATTCCCCAGTCTCCTGTCCTTTGCCCCCCAGGCCGGCATATTGGCCTCCGTATTGGTCCACCCGATAAACACAAAACCATTCCGTGCAGCCTGCCATCCGTATGTCCCGCCCCGCATCCAGTGGTTGGTTTCAGCCATGGCAACACATCCCATCCCGTGGTCTTTCGCAATTTCCATGGCCCGGTTGGTGCAGAATTCAGCGTTCATGGGACCGGGAGCCAGGTTTCCTTTCCATTGTTCCAGGACACCTGCAGCATGGACCAATTCAGGTTTTGCATTGACATCAATATATCCTTTCCTGATATAATTTATGAACCTGGGGAAACGATACACGCCATGCGAATAGATACCTTCCAGGCTGTTAAGCGAGAAAATACCGGCACATTTCTCAGCATGTTCCCTGCTGAGTCCATGTTTCAGTAAAATCTGCAAAAAGGCTGATTGCATTTCAGGGTAAGGAATTCTTATGGTGTTCATGGCTTATTTTGTTGACCAGGGTTTATTTCAACTTCAATAATATGAATAATTGAACAGAATCTGGTAATTTTAAAACAATTGCCAAAAAGTATATCAAAAGGATTGTTTTGTGTATCGACTGGCAAGCCCAAATAATTACTTTTATGAAATTATAATAATCACCAATTAACCTTAACCATGAATAAAACAAAATCCCTCCTGATTTCTTTTCTCTGTACCGGTTTAATGCTTTTCAGCAGCGGTACGAATGCCGCCAAATCCATCGAAGTCGGAGATCTCACCTGCGAGTATTTTTCCAATCCCATGGGCATTGGCACCACTGCTCCGAGATTATCCTGGATACTTTCATCCGATGTTCAGGACCAGGTGCAGACAGCTTACCAGATCCTGGTGGCTTCTTCTCCAAAATCATTGAATGAGAAAAAAGCGGACCGATGGAACACAGGGAAGGTGGAGTCGGACCAGAGTATCCTGGTTGAATATGCAGGTGATGTGCTGAAATCCAAAGAGATCTGCTGGTGGAAAGTCAGGGTATGGGATAAGGACGGGAAGGCCTCTGCCTGGTCTGAGCCGGCCAGTTTTGAGATCGGATTGCTCAGCCCGGATGACTGGGAAGCGGACTGGATCAAATCCTCGATCTGGTTCTCGGAAGTCTATCATCCAAGTCCCATGTTCAGAAAGGAATTCAACCTTGGCAAACAGGTTTCCTCCGCCAGGTTGTATATTACCAGCCTGGGATTGTACGAGGCGGAGATCAACGGGGATAAGGTGGGGGACCAGGTGCTGACGCCCGGGTGGACCAGCTTTCACAGCAGGGTGCAGTACCAGACCTATGATGTCAGCCATATGATCTCAACGGGTGCAAATGCCATGGGGATCACCCTTGGCAATGGATGGTACAGGGCTTTCCGAGGCTTCAGGCCGAGCGAGGACCTGGGAAAGGAAAGCCTTGATGTGCTTGCCCAGCTCGAGGTAACCTACACCGATGGCAGCACTGAGATGGTACTCACCGATGATAGCTGGAAGTCCTCCATGGGACCCATCCTGAACTCAGTGATCTACGACGGAGAGACCTATGATGCAAGGCTGGAAATGCCAGGATGGAGCAAAGCAGGCTTTGATGATGGTAACTGGAAGGGAACAGAGATTGTCAGGAATGACAATAACCTGATCGTTTATCCCGCCTCGCCACCCATGCGGAAACTGGAGGAACTTACCCCCATCGGGATCATGGTCACCCCGGAAGGGGATACGGTGGTGGACATGGGACAGAACATGGTGGGATGGATCAGGCTGAAGGTTGATTGTCCCGAAGGAACTACCATTACACTGCGCCATGCCGAAGTGCTGGATAAGGAAGGCAATTTCTATATCGAGAACCTGCGCAGTGCCAAACAGACAAACACTTATATCTGCAAAGGTGGAGGCCAGGAAATATATGAACCGCATTTTACCTTCCAGGGATTCCGCTTTGTTGATATATCAGGATACCCGGGGGAAGTGACCAGGGATATGCTGACGGGTATCGTCGTTAACAGTGACCTGGAAAAAGCCGGTAGCTTCTCCTGCAATGACAGCCTGATCAACCAGCTGCAGCACAATATTGTATGGGGACAAAAAGGCAATTTTGTGGATGTGCCGACCGATTGTCCCCAGCGGGATGAAAGGATGGGATGGACCGGTGATTGCACAGGTATTTGCGCCAACCGCCTGCTATAATATGGATTGTGCGGGATTTTATACCAAGTGGCTGAGGGACCTGGCCGCCGACCAGCACGAAGACGGGGCAGTCCCACATGTCATCCCCAACGTCCTCGGAAGGGGAGGGGCCCATGGCTGGCAGGATGCAGCTACCATCGTTCCCTGGACCGTTTACCAGTGGTACGGGGATGTCCGCATCCTGGAAGAGCAGTATGAGAGTATGAAGGCGCTGGTTGATTTCATGCGCAACCAGGCCGGTGATGCCTATATCTGGAAACCAACCGAGAGGCAGTTCGGGGACTGGCTGGCTTTTGCCACCACCCGGTCGGATTATCCGGGAGCGACGACGGACAAAGACCTGCTGGCTTCTGCCTATTTTTACCATTCCACAAATCTCCTCAGGAAAACGGCTAAGATCCTTGGCAAGGATGAAGATGCCCGGGATTACGCTGTACTGATGGAAAAGATCAAAGATGCCTATGCAAAGGAATATATCACCCCCAATGGAAGGATGTCCTCGAATACCCAGACAGCATACGTAGTAGCGCTTTCATTTGGACTGATACCGCTTGCGCTGGAAGAAGTTGCGGCCGAAAGGCTGGCGGCTGATGTGAATACTTTCGGGCATCTTACGACCGGGTTCCTCGGTGCGGCTGACCTCTGCCATGTGCTGACAAACATATGGCTATCTTGATGAAGCCTATAAATTATTGTACCGCACAGATTATCCATCCTGGCTGTATCCCGTCACCCAGGGTGCTACCACCATATGGGAGAGATGGGACGGACAGAAGCCAGATGGGACTTTCCAGAATGCGGGGATGAATTCCTTTAACCATTATGCTTACGGGGCGGTGGGGGACTGGCTCTACCGGAAGGTGGCAGGGATGGATATTGATCCTGCCGTTCCCGGTTTTAAATCCATCATTATCAAGCCGCACCCCGGGGGAGAAATGAACAATGTAAGCGCCAGCCATGATTCACCCTACGGGAAGGTTTCCTCAGCCTGGGAGATCAAAGACGGGAATTTCACCCTGACGGTCGATGTACCGGTAAACACCACAGCGACGTTTATGTACCCTCCACTGGCTGAACCCGTGCAGATGAATGAATGCCGGTCCGGTGCTAGACTCCGATATCGGTAGAGGGCGTTGATTATGATTATGTTGAAGTGAAAGTGGGCTCCGGCCAGTATACATTTGTAAGTCCATTTAATCCTTAATTATGGATAAGAAAGTAGCCAGGAATATCCCTCGGAATATTGATCCTGGCCATCGTAATGGCAGCCTGCCAACCGGCAGGTAAGCAACAAAGTGAACTCAAGCTCTGGTATGACCAGCCGGCTCTTAACTGGAACGAGGCCCTGCCTGTCGGCAACGGGCGGCTGGGTGCCATGGTATTCGGAGGCGTCGAAACGGAGCGGATTCAATTCAATGAGGAAACACTCTGGGATGGCCAGCCAAATGATTATTCTCATCCCGGTGCACATGAATACCTGGAAGAACTTCGCCAGCTGGTTTTTGACGGGAAACAAACCGAGGCCCATGAACTGGGTATGGAGAAATTCATGAGTGTTCCGCTTCGCCAGACAAACTACCAGCCTTTCGGGGATCTCAATTTGTCTTTTCCAGGGCATGGAGAGTATACTGATTATGTCAGGGGACTGAACCTGGAGGGGTCTGTTTGTTATACTTCCTATGTGGTGGACGGGGTCAGGTATGAGCGGGAGGTGATTGCCAGCTTTCCCAGGCAGGTGATCGCCATTCATTTGAAGGCGGACAGAAAAAAGGCACTGGATTTCAGTTATCATTTTGATTCACCCCATCAGCAGAAAGATTTCCGGATTGAAGACGGAAAGCTGAGTATGAAGATAGCTGTTGGCAATGGTGTGTTGACCGGAATGGCGGAGGTTGTTTTGGAAACTGATGGTGAGATCGATGCCAGCGGGGAGCAGATATCAGTATCCGGGGCAAACAGTGCTACACTCTATCTGAATGCTGCTACATCCTTTAAGAATTACAATGATGTTAGCAATGATCCTCGAGCCGAACTTGAAAAGCTCTCTCGAAAAGATGGGAAGTCCTTCATGGGAAGAGGTCAAAAAGGAACATGTGGCTGATTATCAGTCCCTTTACAAGAGGTTTTCTCTTGACCTTGGTGAGAGCGGGAGGGACAGCCTGCCCACTGACAGAAGGCTTTATGCTTACCAGGAATCGGCCGGCGATCCGGCATTGATTGCCCTCTATGTCCAGTATGCCCGCTACCTGATGATCAGTTCCAGCAGGGTTGGTACTTACCCGGCCAACCTGCAGGGAATATGGAACCAGGAGCTTGAACCACCCTGGGGCAGTAAATACACGGTGAATATCAATACCGAGATGAATTACTGGCCGGCGGAGGTAATGAACCTTTCCGATTGCCATGATCCCCTGTTCAACATGATTGAAGAAGTTGTGGAATCCGGCAGGATCACTGCCAGGAAACACTATGATTGTGATGGCTGGGTACTCCATCATAATACGGATCTCTGGCGTGGGACGGCCCCCATAAATAATTCCAACCATGGTATCTGGGTAAGCGGAAGCGGCTGGCTTTCCAGCCATCTGTGGGAGCATTATCTGTTCACCCGGGATATGGATTTTTTAAGGGAAAGGGCCTACCCGATTATGCGGGAAGCAGCCCTTTTCTATTCGCAATACCTGATCCCCGACCCGAAAACAGGCTGGCTGATCAGTACACCGTCGAATTCTCCGGAGAACGGGGGACTGGTTGCCGGTCCCACGATGGACCACCAGATCATCAGATCCCTGTTTAAATCCTGCGTCGAGGCTTCGGAAATTCTGGGCACGGACAGTGAGTTCAGCAACATGCTGAAGGAGATGATCCCCAAAATTGCTCCCAACCAGATCGGGAGGCTTGGACAGTTGCAGGAATGGATGGAAGATGTCGATGATCCGGAAAACAAGCACCGGCATGTTTCCCATCTCTGGGGCATGCACCCGGGGAATGATATCAACTGGAAAGAATCACCGGAGATGATGGAGGCCGCCAGGAAATCCCTGCTTTTAAGGGGTGATGAAGGAACAGGTTGGAGCCTGGCATGGAAGATCAATTTCTGGGCACGCTTTCTGGATGGTAACAGGGCTGCAAGGCTCATCGGTATGCTTTTTCGGCCTGTGCCATCGGCCGGTAAAAGCATGGGTGGCGGGTCCTTTCCCAACCTGTTTGATACCCATCCCGGAGGAGGGGGCAACCTGTTCCAGATCGATGGGAATTTCGGGGGTGCTGCCGGTATGGTCGAAATGCTGCTGCAAAGCCATCTTGGCACCATTGATCTGCTGCCAGCCCTGCCGGATGCCATCCAGGAAGGAAGCATAAGCGGGGTATGTGCCAGGGGTGGATTTGAACTGGCCTTCGCCTGGGAAAAGGAGAACTGCAGACCGTAGAGGTGTTATCCAAAGCAGGCGAAAAATGCCATCTCAGATATAAGGACCGGCATGTGGAATTTGACACTGAAAAAGGAAAGTTATACACATTCAATGGCCAACTTGAAAGCCTGCAATAAAAATGAAAACAAAGATCCTCTTATTAAGTATTGCTGGCCTTATTGCCGGATTTACAGCATGTACCAGAACAACCCCGCCTGAACGGCCCAATATTGTTCTGATCATCTCGGATGACCAGAGCTGGACGGATTACAGTTTCATGGGACATGAATACATCGAGACTCCCAGGATAGACCAGCTGGCTGAAGAGGGACTCACATTTACCCGTGGGTATACGGCGGCACCACTTTGCCGTCCGGCACTTGCTTCTATGGCTACCGGACTCTTCCCCCATCAGCATAAAGTGATAGGGAATGATCCTGTTTTTGATGGGGAAAACAGGCCCAGGTACAGGGAGGAATGGATGAAGTTGCGTGCAGGGGCCAATGAACCTGTGGTCGCAGCCTTCGAGCAATTACCCACCCTGGCTGATATCCTTGGGGAAGCGGGATATGTTTCCCTGCAGACCGGGAAATGGTGGGAGGGAAATCCCTCACGCGGTGGATTTACCGAAGGCATGACCCATGGAGACCCGCCCGTGGCGGCAGGCATGGTGATGAAGGATTAAAGATCGGGCGGGAAGGGATGGATGAGATTTATGAGTTCATTGAGGATGCCCGGGATAAGGAAAAACCTTTCTTTATCTGGTATGCTCCCTTTTTACCCCATGCTCCCCACACTCCTCCTGACAGCCTGCGGGACAAATACCTGCCGCTTGCACCGACTGAGGCGGTAGCCAATTACTGGGCCATGTGTGACCTGTTTGATATCACCTGCGGCCAGTTGATGGATTACATAGAAGCAGAGGGACTCAGTGAAAACACGCTCTTTGTTTATGTAACCGATAATGGCTGGATACAGGATCCGGATAAACCCAACCGCTTTGATGCCAGGTCCAAGACCACTCCCTATGAGATGGGCATCCGCACACCCATGATCTTTCGCTGGGAAGGAGTGATAGATCCCGGGATGGATGAGGAAAACCTGGTCAGCAGCATAGACATTGCCACCACCGTCCTGGACATATGCGGCATTGAACCCGAAACGGAGATGCAGGGTATCAATGTACTGGACAAAAAGTCCCTGGCCGGAAGGGATGCCATTTTTGCCGAAGCCTATGCACATGATTTCACGACCGTAGAAGAAAGCCTGAATTTCCGGATCATAGTAAAGCTTCCCTGGAAGCTGATCCTTCCCGATCCAAAGAACAGACCCTACAATCCACAATTCTATCTCATGGAACCAGACGGAAAGCCCCAGTTATACAACCTGCTGGATGACCCTCATGAACTTGTTAACCTGGCAGCTGAAAATCCGGACGTGGTGAAAAGCCTGACAGGAGGAAATTGAAGAGTGGTGGGAAAATTAGATAGACAATAATAAATATTAATAAGGAATGAAGATAGCCATTGGAAATGATCATGCAGGTTATGAAATAAAACGGGTATTAAAAGAATGGCTTGAGGAGCAGGGATATGAGATAAAGAATTATGGGACAGATTCACCCGAGGCGGTAGATTACCCTGATTTCGTGCACCCTGTGCAGTCTGCAGTTGAAAAAGGGGAATTTGATTTTGGCGTGGTGATCTGTGGAGCCGGACAGGGTGCGTCAATTACCGCAAACAAGCACCAGGGCATCCGTGCAACCCTATGCTGGATGCCTGAGATTGCTCATCTGTCCCGGTCCCATAACAATGCCAATGTGCTATGTCTGCCCGGGCGTTTCCTGGAGAAGGAGACTGCTATTGAGATCATGCGCGTATTTCTTGATACTTCTTTTGACGGGGGAAGGCATCAGCGGCGGATTGACAAAGTACCCTTATAATATACCCTAGGAAAAAATGAAAAGGAGTCATGTAATACTGGTGGTGGGCATGATGGCAATCTTGATATCATGTGCCCGTTTTTCCGATACTCCTCCCCCCAACATTATCCTGATCTTCATCGATGACATGGGCTGGTCGGACTGGTCATGTTTTGGAAATCCGGATGCCAGTACACCCAATATCGACCGGATGGCTGCTGAAGGCATTGCCTTTGAACAGTTTTATGTGAACTCCCCGATCTGCTCGCCTTCAAGGGTGGCTATTTCAACGGGACAATATCCGCAGCGATGGGGGATCACTTCCTACCTTGCGTATCGAAACCGAAATGAAGAGAGGGGAATGGAGAACTGGCTGGACCCGGAGGCACCCATGCTTGCCCGGAGTTTGAAGGAAGCCGGGTACAGGACCGGGCATTTCGGAAAGTGGCATATGGGGGGACAAAGAGATGTGACCGAGGCTCCACCCATAACAGATTACGGATTTGATACCTCACTGACCAACTTCGAGGGTATGGGTCCCAAATTACTGCCCCTGACCATGGAACCGGGATGGGAAGAGCCGGGAAAGATCTGGGCCGAGGCGGAAATTCTTGGCGGACCCGTAACGTGGAAACAAAGATCCACCATTACCGGTGGATTTGTTGAGGAGGCGCTGGCCTTCATGCAAGAGGCAGTAGCAGATCAAAGGCCCTTTTATGTCAATGTCTGGCCGGATGATGTCCACAGTCCTTTCTTCCCGCCTGTTGAAAAATGGGGTGAAACAAAGCGTGATCTCTACCTGGCGGTCCTTGAAGAAATGGACCGGCAGTTCCTTCCCCTGTTCCATTACATACGCAGTAACGAAGTTTTGCGCAATAACACCCTGGTACTGATCTGCTCGGATAACGGTCCCGAATTAGGAGCCGGCAGTGCCGGTCATCTGAAAGGTTACAAGGGCTATTTATTTGAAGGAGGCATCCGGTCGCCATTGATTGTATGGGGGCCCGGCCTTATGTCTCGGGGGACAGCAGGCAAACGGAATAAAACCTCTGTCCTGGCCGCCATTGACCTGGTCCCTTCCCTGCTGGGTCTTGCGGGATGCGAGGACCGGAGGCTGTTGTTTATGACGGTGAGGATCTTATGGCCACCCTGCTGGGCAGGGATGAAACATCCAGGGAGAGCACCCATTTTTTTCAGCCGACCGCCGGACCGTAAGGATTATTATGGATTTGAAAACCTGCCGGACCTGGCTGTGCGGCATGGCCAATGGAAATTGCTCTGTGACTATGACGGAAGCAGACCCCTGCTATATAACCTTGAAGATGATCCGGGTGAATCCAGGGATGTGGCCCGGGAAAATCCTGATGTTGTACAGGAACTAACTCAGGAAACAGTTGATTGGTGGTTATCGGTCAGGAGGCAGGCAGAAAGCAAAAATTTCATACCTTGAATGCTCTAAAAGCAATAACATATCAATACCTGAAAACTAAATAAAAACTGCAATGGAAAACAGAAGAACTTTTATTAAAAAAACAGCCCTGGGCACAGCAGGGGTAACTGTTGGATTAACAGCCATGTCTGCCAAATCCTATGCCAGTATCCTGGGGGCAAATGACCGGGTTACGGTGGCAGTCATAGGAGTACGTGGCAGGGGAAAGGGCCATGTGACCGAATTGTCAGAGATGTATGATGATGGCGTTTTTATTAAAACGATCTGTGATACAGACACAGCCGTTATGGATGAAGCTGTGAAACTGGCAGCAGATAATCAAAATGGAAAAAAACCGGGTACCGAGCAGGATATGCGCCGGGTATTTGAAGACGAGGAGATTGATGCTGTGGCCATGGCCACTCCCAATCACTGGCACGCGCTGGGTACTATCTGGGCATGCCAGGCAGGAAAACATGTATATGTTGAGAAGCCCAGTTCGCATAATGTATTTGAAGGCCGGAAAATGGTGGAAGCGGCCAGGAAATATAACATGATGGTACAGACCGGCTTTCAGAGCCGGTCCAGCAGCAATATTATGCAGGCCATGGCCTTTTTGCATGATGGTGGCATTGGCGATGTGTATATGGCACGGGGTACCTGTTTCAAGCCAAGAGATTCCTTTGGTATCTCGAAGGATAGCGAACCCCCTTCAACACTGGATTATGACCTGTGGCTCGGTCCCGCTGCATGGCGTCCCTACAATGAAAAGAAGGGGCATTATAACTGGCACTGGCACTGGGACACCGGAAATGGTGATACGGGCAACCAGGGGCCTCACCAGTTTGATATTGCACGCTGGGGACTGAATAAAAAGGTCCATCCTGTCAGGGTCCAGTCCATGGGTGGGATATTCGGGATCTCTCCACATGAATGTTCCCAGGAGACCCCCAACACTCAAACTTCGGTATTTGAATATGAAGACGGAAAGATCCTTGAGTTCGAAACAAGGGGCCGGTATACGAATGCAGAAGCTCCATTAGGTATAAAAATTGGAAATATATTCTATGGAACCGAGGGTTGGCTTGAAATAAGCGGCCGCAGCTGGAAGGCTTATAAAGGGCGTGAAGAAGAACCATTTGCCGGCTCTGGCATGGGGGCGGAAGCTACCCCTGTTGATGGCGGGCATTTTGGCAATTTCATCGACGCTGTCCGTTCAGGGAACCGCTTCGATCTGAATTGTGACATTGCCGACGGACATATGTCCACTACCCTGCCATTGATCGCAAATATTGCCTATAAGGTCGGAGATACCCTGCAATTCAACGGAGAGTTTGAGAAATTTATCGATCACGATGAGGCCAATATGATGCTGACCAGGAAATACAGGCATCCTTATGTAGTCTCAAAAGTTTGAAACCAACCATTAAACCAGTAGATATGTATAAATTAATTATTGGAAAATTATTCCTCATTCTTGTTGTGCTGTCAACTGCCTTGCTGGGGAATTCATGCACCTGTGATAAACCGGATTCAAATTTCAAAGGGGTACAGATCGGTGTGATCTCCTACAGCTGGCGAAGTATGCCGGCGGGTGAGGCTGAAGACATCCTGGGTTACTGCCTGAAATCAGGGATCAGTTCCATTGAATTGATGGGTGATGTAGCAGAGCGTTATGCGGGTCTCCCACCCTCACCACCCAGACCGGCCAGGGGTGTCGAAATGAGTGAAGAGGAGAAGGCAGCCTATGACAAAAAAGTGCAGGCTGCCAGGGAGAAACAAAGGGAATGGCGGCTGGCTGCATCCATGGACAAATTCGCCGAACTGGGGAAAATGTACAATGATTCAGGGGTGAATATCCATATTGTGAAATTTGCACCGGCAAACTGGAGCGATGAAGAAATTGATTATGCCTTCAATGCAGCAAAAGCCATGGGTGCCGGAGGGATCACCAATGAGATAGGTCATGAGGCCTGCCAGCGACTGGGGAAATTTGCCGAGAAACATAATATGTATGCGATCTATCATAACCATGCTCAGCCCGGTGAGCCCGGATTTAATTTTGAGGAGTTCCTGGAGTATTCCCCCAACAATATGCTGAACCTGGATGTAGGGCATTATTTCGGAGCCACCGGCAAACATCCCAATGAGATCATAGAAAAGCTCCATGACAGGATCTTCAGCATCCACCTGAAGGATAAGACCGGTAAGGATTCTGAACCGGCCAATACCAATATGCCATGGGGTGAAGGAGAAACACCACTGGCTGATGTGCTGAATCTCATTAAGGATAATAAATGGCCCATCTATTGTGACATCGAACTGGAGTACCCGGTACCTGATGATTCAGACGCCGTAAACAGAAACCGCTAAATGTGTTGATTACTGCAGAGAGATCCTGGTAAATTAATTTTTAGTGATGAAGAAAGTTATTCTGCCACTGCTGCTCTGTTTGTTATTGCCGGACTGCGATCATGCAGACATGAATATTACGAAGGTAGGCGATGAAGTTGGTGGATAGCGAGGCCCTGACACTTGATGGCAGCAGATGGGGAATGGCCATCAATGGCAAATCATTCCAGCAGGAGGTCATTGTTTCGCAGGGGGATTACCAGTATCTGGCCTACTACGACGCCCGGAGAAATGTCTGTTTGTCCAGGCGCAGACTACCTGTCGGAGCCCTGGGAAACAATCAGGTTCACGGATTATCTTTTCGAGAGTCATGATGCCCATAATACCATCTCCATGGGCATCTGTCCCAATGACGGAACCATCCACCTGGCATTTGACCATCATGGAGATCCCCTGCATTACCGGGTTTCCCGAAAGGGGGTGGCAACAGCTCCGGAAACCATGGACTGGGACACCTCCCTTTTCAGTCCGGTTATATCGGAACTGGAACAAGGAAAACCAATCAGTATAACCTATCCGCGGTTTTTTCAAACACCTGAAGGGGAATTGCAGTTCTGTTATCGTCGGGGAGGTTCCGGAAACGGGGACCGCATGCTGGTGGATTATCATTCCAGTACAGGCAAATGGATCAATACAAGGCAGATCGACTCAGGAAAAGGGGAATTTGAGGATGATCTGGGTCAGAGCAGCACAAGGTGTTCCTACCCCAATGGATACACCTATGGGCCCAAAGGCAAATTGCATGTTACCTGGGTATGGCGTGAAACAGGCGCTGATCCCAACCATGACCTGGTATATGTTTACAGCGAAGACCTGGGTAAAACCTGGCTGAATAATGATGGCCAGAAGACTAAATGGTCCGCCTGGTGTCAAATCCCCCGGCATCACTGTCATTGATATCCCCCGTACCCTCGGCCTGATGAATACACACGGACAGGCAGTGGATTCAAAAGGGAGGATACATGCAGTCATGTGGCATTGTACTGAAGAAACCCTGCTGGCGGAGGGGAGTAAACCGGGCGAACACCGCTGGGGTGTGGAGAAAGCACAGAGGTACCACCATTACTGGCGTGATGAAAAAGGATCATGGCAGCACAGGGAATTGCCCTGGGTGTCAGGAGACCGCCCCAAGCTATTTATCGGTGAAAAGGACAATACTTACCTGGTATACCAGAAAGACGGCCACCTTGAGATAGCAGCAGCCACGGACAGGTCCGGATATACAGATTGGAGAGTGGTCCATATTGAACCCGGGCCTTTTGTGAATGAGATCCTCGGTGATCCCTACCGGTGGAAAAACAAGGGTATCCTCTCGCTTATGGTGCAAGCATTACCGGTGAATCCTGAGGACCCCACACCATTACGTGTCCTGGATTTCCAAATTGAATAAATGTATGAATTGTATCATCATGAAAAAGTTGCTTATTATTTTCTTCCTGATCGCATTGATATCCTGCCAGTCAAATCAGAAGCAGATTGAACTCCTGCCTGAGGTGAAGGAGGTGGAACTGAGTGAGATCGACCCTGAAATATTTACCCCAGAGGAATGGTACATGCCTTATTACCTTAAGCATTTTGCCCGGGTGGCCAACAGTGTCGTGGATACGGGAAGCAACAGGGGGTATTTTGATCTTTCCGTCTGGCGCGGAGCCCGGAACCACCACACCTACAACGCCAGGGTAATGGAGGGTATATTGAGCCTGGTCTGGTTCTATACCACGGACCAGCCCTGGAATGTTTACTATAAAGACAAGGCCTTAAAACTCCGGATCGAGGCAGCACTGGATTTCTGGTGCAGGATACAGCATGAAGACGGACAGTTCAGTGAATACCGTGTGGGACAATGGAGCCTGGCTCCTACCGCCTTTGCGACTAAATTTATCGGAAGGGCCCTGTGGTTGCTGGATAAGGGTCCGAGATATCGATAAAGAAGTTTTTGAACGGTCCCGCCTGGCATTGAGAAAAGCCCTGTATATAGGATTTACCCATGACAAATTATGGGAACATGGCAGGAATTACACCAACCAGTACGCCAATTTATGGGGCGGGGCATTATTATACCTGGATGTCTGGCCTGATACAGAGATCAGAGAACTCTTAAGCAATCGTTTCCGGGAAAGCATGACGGAGTTCCAGAGTACAGCAGGTTATTTTTACGAAAAGGGCGGGCCTGACTGGGGATATAATTTAAGTACCCATCACAGTGACCTGCAGGTGGCCTGGGAGTTTGCTACGGGAACTGAATTCGAGGAAATGATAGTAAAGAAGACGGGGGACTGGTACGAATGGTTTTCTTATAATGCTGTGAAGGAGCCGGATAAGCTGGTTTATTATCTGAACCGGGCTATTGAAACAAGGCAACAGAAAGGTTTCTACCCCAGCACTGTGCACGAGGATCCCGCTCATGCACGCTGGACCCCGCAGGCAGAATTTGTCCCGGAAGCACTTGCATTTGTGATGAGTGGAACCGAATACCAGAACTCCAGCCAAAAATTATATAATGAGATGCTTGAGCAATATCCTGAGGTTGCCCCCCTGCAGATTGGTGAATTCAATGCGTTTTCTCCCTATGCATTTTTACATCATGGTATGAAAATGTGGCACCCGACAGCCGAACAAAAAATAGAAGCCATTGAAAATTTACCATATCTCAGGAGCGAAAGGTTTATTCATGCCCGGCATGACGAAAGGAGTGGGACAGGCTATGCATTTATAAGAAAACCGGGATACTATGCGGTCTTTAACAGCGGTAAGATCATCACCGAACAGCAACGCTATGGTCTGGGCCTGGTATGGAATCCTGTGGCCGGAACGGTATTCCAATCCCAATCCCGGACCGATGTTGCAGCTTATGGAACGAGATCTCCCGGCATGGAGGGGGTTTATGAAGCCAGCGATCTGCATCCAGATTTTATTGTCGATGGAAAACCATGGATCCCGGAAGTGGGGAACAGGGATATATCCGGTGGTGTATTTGAGGTCCGGTATCCGCTGGGAGACAAAGGGAAGAAGAAACTGGTTTTCGGAGAGGATAATATTGTCATTAAGGTTGAACATCCCGGTAAATTTTCGGAACTTATCCCTTTACTTGTGGAGATAGATGAAAGGCTGACCATTGATAACAACCAGGTTAAACTTGGTAATATGATCATTGATATCTCTGGTGCTTCTGAGATCAAAACAATATTTTTTGAGACCGATCTGAATGAGAAAAAGTGTAAGATCATTGAAATCAGTGCATCAGGTAATTTAAAATATGAGATCTATTTTAATTGAACACTAAAACCTATAAATCATGAACAAACTATTTATTCCTTTTCCTTTTACGTTGCTTTGCCTTCAGCAGTTTTGCACAAGAAAAAAGAGATGTGCTGGTAAATGAAGCCAAAGAAATTGGTCTTGAATCAGTACTGGTCAAAGACTTTTCAGAAATTGATTTTCCCACCTACAAAAGCAGGGATTTCTGGAATGGATTACCCGCAGATCTTAGAAAACAGTATGTCGAAGAAGCAGAAGAGTACCTCGATTATGACTGGCCCATTGTTAAAAGCCACAGATTACATTGAGATCATCCGATCGGGTGACCGCCGGCAAAGTGTTTACGGGGCTCCACGGAGAGCATTAATGAATCTGGTAATGGGAGAACTGGTGGAAGGAAAGGGCCGTTTTATCGACCAGATAGTAAACGGTTCCTGGTATTACAGTGAACAAACCTGGTGGGGCTGGTCGGCCCACCTGACAGCCCAGAAAGCGCCACATGGCCTGCCCGATGCTGACGAACCTGTCATTGACCTGGGCGTTGGAGAGATTGCCAATATTCTTTCCTGGACCTGGTATTTATACAAAGATGAATTTGACAAGATCCATCCTTTGATCTCAAAAAGGCTCAAAGATGAGATCATGAAAAAGGCGGTGATCCCTTATTATGAGCGTGACGATTTCTGGTGGCAGGGACTGGACGGAAGGCGTAGGGTCAATAACTGGAATCCATGGACAAACCACAACATGCTTACAGCTATTTTGATCCTCGAAGACGACCCCGAGAAAAGGCTGGCAGGGGTTGATAAAGTGATCCGGTCTGTGGATGTATTTATCAACGGCTATCCTGCTGATGGCGGCTGCGATGAAGGTCCCTCCTACTGGGGAAGGGCAGGTGCTTCATTGTTCCAGAACCTTGATCTTTTAAAAATGGCAACCAAGGGGAAATTTGATGTGTATGACAATCCCCTGGTTCAGAATATGGGGACCTTTATCTACAAAGCATATATAGATTATCCGTATTTTATCAATTATGCCGATGCTGATGCAACCACCGGCAGCCGCCCTGAGATTATTTACAGGTATGGTAAAGAGATCAAGGATCCAATCATGCAGAATTTCGGAGCATTCCTGGCAGAAGTTCAGGATCTGGGAAAGGAGCCGGTTGGAGGGAAAGTGGATGAGCAGATATTGCAGTTGATGCACCTGGATGAGATCAATAATGCAACTTCGGAGAATGCCCTGATCAGTGACTTCTGGTTGCCTGAAACGGAAGTTGCCGGAGCCCGGGATAAGGCAGGTACAACAGATGGTTTCTTTTTCTCAGCCAAAGGGGGACATAATGCGGAAAGCCATAACCACAATGATCTGGGAACATGTGTCCTGTATGTCGATGGAAAACCATGTATGATCGATATAGGCCGGGAAACCTATACCCGAAAGACCTTTAGCAGTCAGCGTTATGAGATCTGGACCATGCAGTCGGGTTACCACCAGCTGCCCAAGATAAATGGCGTGGACCAGATGCAGGGAAGAGAATACAAAGCAAAAAATACGACCTTTTCTGCAGATGCTAAAAAGGCTGTTTTCTCAACAGACATTGCCGGAGCATATACCGAAGAAGCCGCGGTTAAGAAATGGGTACGGGGTTACCGCCTCGATCGGGGTAAGAAATTTACCATTTCTGATGCATGGGAACTGGCTGAGATCAAAGAGCAGCCTACCAGCTTGAATTTTATTACCTATTGCAAGGTAAGCGAATCCGCTCCGGGTGTATTAAATCTGCAGGGAGATGGCTTTGAGCTTAAGATGAAATACAATGCCAAAATTGTCTCGCCAAAGATTGAGTTTAATGAGGTGACTGACAGGGGACTGAGCCGCTATTGGCCGGATGGCATTACCAGAATTGTCTTTGAGATCAAGAACCCGAAACTGAAGGGAAAAAATTCAGTGACAGTTTCCAGGTAAAACATTCATTATTCGATGCTTATGTCAATAAAAATGCAGATCCTTAAAGCATTGCTGATCATATTAATCATCATTCCAGCCTATGGGCTTGGGGCAAAAGAGTACCACGTATCGAAAAACGGGAATGATAAAAACCCCGGCTCCCTCTCTGCTCCTTTTCAAACAATCTCCGCGGCAGCCAGGATTGCCGAAGCGGGGGATAAAATTACGGTCCATGAAGGCATTTACAGGGAAAGGGTTAATCCGGTAAACGGAGGTAGCAGTGATCTGAAAAGGATCATCTATCGGGCTGCAGAGGGAGAAAAAGTGTTCATCAAAGGATCAGAGGAGATCCGGGATTGGAAAAAGGTGGAAGGATCTGTCTGGAAAGTGGTTATTCCCAATACTTTTTTCGGGGACTACAATCCTTATGCAGATCTGCTGACGGGGGACTGGCTCAATAAAAAGGGGATAGACCATCATACCGGGGAGGTTTTCCTCAATGGAAGATCCCTTTTTGAGAAAAGTCCCTCTGGAAGATGTAAAAGAGTCTGAACCATATCCTGATGCCAGAGACCAGGAGGCTTCGATTTACACCTGGTACTGTGAAGTAGACGATGAAAATACGACCCTATGGGCCAACTTTCAGGATGCCGATCCAAATAAGGAACTGGTTGAGATAAATGTAAGAGAGAGTTGTTTTTATCCTGATAGACCGGGGGTTAATTACATCACGGTCCGCGGGTTCAATATGGACCAGGCAGCCACACAGTGGGCAGCCCCGACGGCTGAACAACCCGGATTGATCGGGACGCACTGGAGCAAGGGCTGGATCATTGAAAACAATGTTGTCAGCAATTCAAAATCGGTGGGCATCACCCTCGGCAAGGACAGGTCCACCGGACAGAATGTGTGGATGAACAACCCTGTGAAGGACGGTGCCACACACTACAATGAGGTCATTTTCAGGGCCCTTGAAATTGGTTGGTCAAAGGAAAAGATAGGATCACATGTTGTTCGTAACAATGTCATCTTTGACTGCGGACAGGCGGGCATTGTGGGCAGCCTGGGTGGTGTGTTCAGCAAGATCTATAACAACCATATCTACGATATCTGGGCGAAGAGAATTTTCAGCGGTGCAGAGATGGCCGGAATAAAGATCCATGCCTCCATCGATATGCTGATCCGGCACAACAGGATACATAATACCGGCAGGGGCATATGGATAGACTGGATGGCACAGGGGACCAGGATCACGGGGAATTTGCTCTATGATAATACGACGGATGATATTTTTGCGGAAGTGAACCATGGCCCGTATTTAATTGACAATAATTTCCTGCTGTCGGAATTGTCCCTAAGGGATTGGTCAGAGGGCGGGGCTTACGTGCATAACCTCTTTGCAGGTAAAATTGAGCTCAGACAGGTACTGGATCGTTTTACACCCTACCATCTCGCACACTCCACAAAGGTGGCAGGATTGAGGAACACCCACTGTGGTGATAACCGTTTTTTCAATAATATTTTCATTAAAGACGAAGATGGTGCAGAGCTGTTTGAAGCCAATCATTCTCAGTTTTATGGACTGCACGGGTATAAGAGTGCCGGATTTAACAACATCAGTAATGGAAATATCTACTTCAATGGCTCAAAACCAGGTGAGGAGGAACTTAATTTCATAGAAAAACCTGACAGTAAACCCTCATTTGAAATAACGGAAAAGGAGGGAGCCGTTTACCTGGATATGGAAATTGACCATTCCATTTACCAGGGCGGTACATTTGTGGTTACTACAGAAAGGATGGGTGTAACCATTGTTTCTGAAGCGATATTTGAAAATTCCGATGGTACACCCTATAGACTGGATACGGATTACATGGGGAATACCAGGAATGAAGAGAAACCCTTACCCGGTCCGGTCGAGAAAATTGAAAATGGAAAAGGCAGATTCCAGGTTTGGTAAAGGGGAGAACTAAGTATTTGAATATGAGATATCTTCAATTCTCATGCGGGTTGTTGATTTTGGCGGCCACTATGGGCTGTGGTACATCCGGACATGAACGAAAAGTACTGAGCCTGCATGGTGACTGGGACCTGGCCCAGACCGATACAAACTCATCCATCCCTGCCGATTTTGATCATATGGTCCGGGTCCCTGGATTGATCGATATGGCATCCCCTGAGATAGAAATGGACCAGGAGGGACCAGTTTGAAGACAGGCTGTTCTGGTACCGGAAAACCTTCACCATTGATGGGGATGAACGGCAGGTTGTACAATTAAAAATTAATAAGGCCAAATACTTCACCCGTGTTTATCTGAACGGGAAGTTTGTGGGGGAAAACCCCTACTGTTTTGTCCCCCTGTATTTCAATCTGAAACCTTTCCTGAATGGAAAAGGGGAAGAAAATGAACTGGTCATTTCTGTCGGGTGCCGGAATAGTTTACCGGATTCGGTTACCAATGGCTGGGATTTTGAAAAGCTGAGATACATACCCGGGATCTATGATGACGTCAGTATCATCATGGCGGATAACCCGATGATCAAAGATATCCAGGCTGTACCCCTCATTCAGGATGAAAAGCTGCGTATCGTCACAAATATAGAACCAGAGCATGAAGTCCGTGAAATTATCCTACCTCATCAGGGAATCAGTATCGAAGAAGGAAGTAGCCACAGGCACTATAACTGAAGGACAACCTGATGAGGATGGCAGTTTGAACTTTGATTTCTATGTGCCCATGCCGGATTGTATCCTGTGGACACCTGAAAATCCCTTCCTGTATGAACTGGAGCTTGCCACAGGGGGAGATAGTAAGGTAACAAGGTTTGGTATGAGAAGTTTCTCCTTTGACAGGGACAAGGGGATGGCCATGCTGAATGGAGAGCCCTATTTCATGAGGGGGACCAATGTCTGTATTTTCCGGTTTTTTGAGGACCCGGACAGGGCAGGGCTGCCATGGGACAGGGAATGGGTGGCCAGATTGCACTCGAGGTTTAAGGAGATGCACTGGAACAGCATCAGGTACTGTATAGGATTTCCTCCTGAAAGCTGGTATGAAATTGCAGACAGTATTGGTTTTTTGATACAGGATGAATACCCCATATGGACACTGGGGGAAAGTCATAAAATGGGGGGCGTCACCCCGGAAAGGCTGGCTCACGAGTATACCTTCTGGATGCGTGAACGCTGGAACCATCCCTGCGTGGTAATCTGGGATGCCCAGAATGAATCCGTCACAGAGGTGACAGGAGACGCTATACAGCTGGTCCGGGACCATGACTTGTCGAACCGGCCATGGGACAATGGCTGGGCCGCACCCCGGGCAGCGACGGACTGCATTGAATCACATCCATACAGATTCAGCCGCTATAGGACCGAAGGGAGACCCTCTGACGAGGGGGCCCTGAAGGATCATTTCTCAGAAATATCCGGTCCTGACAACGGTCCGAATGAACGATCACCTGCAGCAGATGGACAGAAGTATGGAAATGCGGTCATCATCAATGAATATGCCTGGATCTGGTTAAACAGGAACGGTACGCCCACCACCCTGACAGATAATGTATATGAAACTGTTTTTCCGGATGCGGACAATCCCGAAAAACGTTATATTGCCTATGCCAGACACCTGGGTATGATGACGGAATACTGGAGGGCGCACAGGCAATGTGCAGGGGTGATGCATTTCTGCGGACTTGGTTATTCCCGTCCGGAAGATCCCAGGGGACAAACATCTGATAATTTCACTGATATTCAGAACCTGACCTATGAACCCCAGTTCTATAAATATGTAAGGCCGGCCTTTCATCCATTGGTACTGATGATCGATATGTGGGAGAAGAGCGTTGTTCCCGGAAAGCCATTAATTTTCCCCCTCCATGCAATCAATGACCTGCCGGATGAATGGAACGACGAGGTTCGCATATTGGTCAGAAATGATAATGAAGTGATCAGCCAGCAATCAATCTCTGTTAATATACCACCTTACGGAAAGGAAATCATGGAGGTAACTTTAGAGACACCTGTCATATCCGGGTCCTATCAGGTCATTGCAGAAATAATTACCAGCGCTGATACAGTCAGGAGCATACGGGATATCAGGATAGACTAATCAAATCATTGTGTATGGATAAGTTAGAGAACGTAATAAAAAAAATACCCCAATCTAAATTCGAAGATATTTTTCCCCTGCTAAAGGAATTTATCCGCAAGTCAAACCGCTGCATCATAGTGCTGGATGATGATCCCACCGGTTGCCAGACCATGTATGGGATACCGGTGCTGTTTCAGTGGGACCGGGAATATCCTGGAAAAGGAATTGCAAAAAGGAACCCCCCTGTTTTTCCTGATGACCAATTCCCGGAGCATGACAGAGGATAAATGCAGTGGCATTGTACCGGGACATAGGACAGCTGGTGAGGGAAGCATCGGAAAAAACAGGAAGGGAGTTCAGCATTATATCCAGGAGTGATTCCACACTCAGGGGCCATTATCCGGCAGAACCGGATGCCCTTCAGTTTCTATATGAACAGCCTCCCATCCATTGTATCATCCCAGCATTTTTTCAGGGGGGAAGATACACTATAGGAGATGTTCATTACGTGCAAACAGGTGACCTGCTGGTCCCTGCCTCACAGACACCTTCGGCAGAGGACAAGGTTTTCGGCTTCAAGAACTCCAACCTTAAAAAGTGGGTGGAGGAGAAAGACATCCGGAAGGATAAGCTCAGACCAGGTTATTTCATTTAGCCTGGAGGAACTAAGGTTGAAAGGTCCGGAATATGTGGAGCAAACCCTCTTGGGTATGAATCCTGGTGGGGTGGTAGTAGTCAATGCCGCGACCCAGAACGACCTTGATATCTTTGCTCTGGGTGCCATGGAAGCAGAAAAAAAGGGGGCCATCCTGCTTTACCGCACTGCTGCATCCTTCCTGAATTCTATTGGTGCCATACCACCACGGGAACCGCTGGAAGAAAATGAAATTGCTTCCGGGTCAGCCAGTGGGGGACTTTTTATTGTCGGTTCCTATGTCCCAGATCGACCGCACAAGTGGAACACCTGATGGGACAGGAAGGTATACAGCCCATCGAACTGGAAGTATCCCGACTGCTGCAGGATTCATCAGGAGAATACATAACCTGACCATCAGTAAGGTAGATGAGTACCTTGCAAATGGCCATCATGTCTTACTTTATACCTCCCGGGAACTGGTTTTTACAGAGGATCCGGAGGAAAACCTGGCCATCGGAAAACAGTTTCTGAATCACTGGTAACCATCAGCCGGGAGATCAGGACCACCCCGGCATTTATTAGTGGGCAAAGGAGGCATCACCTCCCACGATATTGCTTCAAAAGGATTGCGGATAAAGCGGGCCATGGTGGCCGGACCAGCATTGCCCGGGGTGCCGGTCCTGGTACCGGATGACAGGCCTGATCTGAGGTATATCGTTTTTCCGGGCAACGTGGGGGAAAACGATGCCCTGTCCATATTATTCAACAAATTAAAGACTACATGAGAAAAGTATTGCTATCAGTGGCTCCGGTTTGCCATGAAACGGTTACTGTTCCACCAGGGGGTAAAAGTACCCTATACACCCGAAGAGGTGGCCAGGGAAGTGATAGAATGTGCCGGTATGGGGACTGGCATGGTGCATTTGCATGTACGGAATGAAAAGGGTGAACAAACCGCTGACCTGAGCCATTTTTCCAGGACCATCGACCTGATCCGGCAGGAATCCGATATTATCATCCAGGGTTCCACCGGCGGTGTGGCTGAATTGTCCCTGGAGGAACGCTGTGTTTCCCTCAATGACCCCCGGGTGGAAGTGGCTTCCCTGAATATGGGTTCGGCCAACCTGGGCGAAGGTGTATATATCAATACCCTGCCGG
Organism: uncultured Bacteroidaceae bacterium; assembly: GCA_963767555.1. GTDB lineage: Bacteria > Bacteroidota > Bacteroidia > Bacteroidales > SM23-62 > SM23-62. The sequence continues at coordinate 37,877 of CAVYEL010000015.1, forward strand.
ACATACGATACTGGGCCAAAAGGATGATGGATGCCAGGGTAGTCCCGGAAATGGAGATCTTTGACCTGAGCATGATTGACAGTGTAGTTAAGATTGGAGAAGAAGGCTTGGCCAGGCCACCGTTTGCCTTTAATTTCTGCATGGGATTTGAGAATGCCATCCAGGCCCATCCCGATCACCTGAATGCCCTGAAAAGGGCCATTCCTGCCGGAAGCCACTGGGGTATTATCCATGAGAATATGACTGATCTTTCCATCCTGGCTGCTGCAGCGGGCATGGGAGCAAGTTCGCTGCGATTTGGCTTTGAAGACAGTTTTGTTTACGGGGAAGGGAAGCTGGCCCGGACCAACATGGATATACTGGACAGGCTGCTTGTCCTTCTGGAATTAATGGACATGGAACCCATGACCCCATCTGAAGCCAGGGATTTATTGGGCATTAAAAATTAGAAAGACTCATCATTTAATCAGCATTCAGATGACCTCAAGAGAACGAGTATTAAAATCACTGAACCATGAAGAACCCGACCGGGTACCCTTTGATCTGGCAGGGTCAACATGGACAGGCATCACCAATACAGCCTATCAGAATTTAAGGGCGCATCTGGGCATGGAACCATCGGACCCGGAGTGGTCGGATGTTATCCAGCAGATTGTTATTCCGGAAGAAAAGATCCTGGATGAATTTGGGGTGGATACGCGGGGTGTATTCCCGGTCACCAGCCACAATGATGATGTTTATTCCAAATTGAAGGATAAGGGAGGATACTGGGAGTACCTGGATGAATGGTCTTTTGTACATCATTTTCCGAAAAACGGGTACTGGTTTTCCCTGGTTGAGAGTCCCATGGAAGAGGTAGATTTTGAACAGGAAAACATCATAGAGGATTTTCCCTGGCCCGATGCAGGAAATAAAAGGCGGTTTGCAGGACTGCGTGAACAGGCCATAGCAATTCAGGAACCAGGATAAAGTTGTAATAACCAAAGGATTATGTGCAGGCCTGTTCGAGATGCACCAGCGGGTCCGTGGCATGACCAATGCCATGACAGATCATATGATATATCCTCCAAATTCAGATAAACTAGTTGGAAAACTGGCCGACCTGAAAATAGCCTTCTGGGATAAAGCCCTGGATGAACTGGGTGATGTGGTGGATATAGTCGGCGAAGGTGATGACTACGGTACGCAACTATCCCAGCTGATAAGCCCCGAGCATTTCAGAGAAAACTACAAATCTCATTTTGCCAGGGTGATCAGCTTCATCAAAGAAAAGGCTCCCGAAGTAAAACTGATGTTCCATTCCTGTGGCAATGTCCGGCCCATCATTCCAGATTTCATCGAGATGGGGGTGGATATTCTCAATCCTGTACATATTACGGCAACAGGCATGGAACCATACCAGCTCAAAAAAGATTTTGGCAGCTCCATCTCCTTCTGGGGAGGGGGCATTGATACGCAGCAGGTCTTGCCCAATGGAACGGAATCAGAAATATCGGATCATGTCAGATCCAATCTGGATGCGCTGGCACCAGGTGGTGGATACGTGTTCTGTACGGTGCATAATGTACAGGCAGAAGTTCCGGTGAAGAATTTTATGGCCATGTACAATGCTTTTGTGAAAAACAGAGACTATTAAAAGCCTGAAGCCCGAATGCCCCTTCCAACAGGATCAATATCGGAATGATCCGTTCATGGAAAAATAAAATGGGCCATCTCCAATCAATGGAGACAGCCCAATAAAAGCTTGGTATTTAAAGAGAAGGACTAAGGCCTCTCAAAAGAATGATAGTATTCCTTATTGCCGACTTTCAACCTGGCATAGTAAGTTCCTGAGGGCATCTGGCTTACATCCAGCATTTTACCATAAGCGATTTCATTGCCACCATCACTTTCGTGGAATATGGCTCCGGAACCCTCAATAGAAAATTCAATATCCTCCTGTCCCCTGTTAAAATAATTCACTTTCAGGTATTTGTCTTGCAGGGTAATGACAGGTTTATAGGTAGCTTCCTTGCTAATTTCCCTGGCGGTTGATCCTTCTACCTGAATTTTCTTGGTAGTGGTGATATATTCTCCGTCAGAAGTGAAGGTATATACCCCATCCTCCAGATTAGAAAGATCATACACCTTGCCATAGGTTGTCCTGGCCCGGATATCCTCCTGGTAAATAATCTTTCCTTCAAGATCTGCCACGTGGACTGATATATCCTGTAGCCTTGGTTCAATGACCTGAACCTTAACTTTTTTCTCCGTATCGCTGGTGGAAACGGTGACAGCATCGGTTGCAAAAACATTCCCTGATATAAACACGGAACTTACACCTATGGTAGCTGTGATCAAAACTGCTTTAATTGTTCTCATGATAGTGTGATTTTAAATTATTAGATGGAAAGGCCGGGGATTTTAAGGTAGTTTTAACCCCGTTTTGAATAGCCATTATAGGTCAATAGCCGTGCCACATGACATAAGCATCATGTAACCAGCTAGATACGTAAAAATTTGTAATTTTCATACTGTCCGGTAACGGGATTAGAGGAAGAAAAAGTGTACGAAAACGGGCAGAATTTAAGACTAAAACATCTTTTTGTCGGTTTATTGAGAAAAATTGTATAGAAATCTGCGAAATATCAGATTGATTTTAGTCAAAAAAAAATGTTAAAATTTTATTAATCCCTGTGAGACAGTAACTTAGAGAGGATTTAAAAACACCTTTCCAAACCTTCCTGGAGCTTTACATATCCAAAAGGTATTTTATACTGGGCTCAAAGAAATCGGGATTTATTTCAGCATAGAAGTTTTCTACTCCCCCTGTTTTGGCAGCTTTGAAGAAGGCCGGCCAGTCGACCATTCCCTTACCTACGGGAACACTTTCATCTTCACTTACCCAATCTGATAAGTGGGCAGAGATAAATCTGCCTGGATACTTATTGAAATAATCAACTGCTTTGTATCCAATATTGACCACAGCTACCTGGAACTGCATTTTAACCAGATCGGGATCAAGCTGGTCGAGCAAAACATCATAAATAAGCTCATCGCCCCTTTTTTCAAATTCCATGTGATGGTTGTGGAATCCTGTCTGGATACCGGCTTTTTTGGTCTTTTCACCTATGCTGTTTAATTCATCGGCCGCCTTTTTGTAATCGTCCATCGAGGCATCCTCAGGCAACCAGAAACTGGAAAGGATAATTTGTTTCATCCCAAGATCATGAGCCCACTGTATCCTGTCATCAAGGTGATCGCGTAATTCGCCCAGGTTATAATGCGAGCTGGTGCATAATAAACCGGCATCCTCAATGATCTTTCGCATATCTGGTCCCTTTATTGCATGCAATGTAATCAAATCCATAACCGAGCGGAGAGCACATCTCTACTTCCTTGTAGCCCAGATCTGCCATCATTTTAAGGGTGCCGGGGAAATCCGCAATTAATTTATCTTTTATGGTCCAGATCTGGAATCCAAAAGATAATTTATCCATCATGCTTTTACATCCTAATAGACTTAAGGGCAATTGAGCTTAAAAGGGCTGCTGAAACCAATGAGGATCCACTGGTTTTAATAAAATTTCTTCTTGAAAAGTTCATGATATAGATGGTTTAGTGTCGGAAAGTTAAACAAATAAATCTTATCTTAAAGTCCTGTCAAGAATTTGTGCGGGATCAGCTTTTATGGCTTTTGATCACCCTAATATCTGGATCTTATGGATTATTCACTGATTAAAAGGAGTTTCACCCTGGGAGCGGCTGCCATCGCATGTATCATGGCCGTAGTTTCCCTTTCCTCATGTACGGATGTAGACCAGCCACCCAACATCATTTTGTGCATGGGTGATGATCATGGCTGGGATGAGACGGGTTACAACGGACACCCGCATCTGCAGACCCCGGTACTGGATGAGATGGCGAGGACAGGCCTCATACTGGACCGCTTTTACTCAGCACATCCCTCGTGCTCGCCGACGCGGGGAAGTGTTATGACCGGACGTCACCCGAATCGTTACGGGACATTTAGTCCCAACTGGTCGATCCGGCCGGAGGAGATCAGTATTGCTGAAATTCTTGGCAGCGCTGGTTATGCCTGTGGCCATTTCGGGAAGTGGCACCTGGGACCGGTGAAAGCCGGATCACCAACCAATCCCGGGGCAATGGGATTCGATGAATGGCTGTCGCATGATAATTTCTTTGAACTTGACCCGCAGTTCTCCCGCAACGGCGGACCGCCAGAACAATTCAAGGGGGAAAGTTCAGAAATCCTGGTTGAGGAGACGATTCGATTCATATCCAAGGCAAGGAAGGATGGACAGCCATTCTTTGTTGTTCTCTGGTTCGGTTCACCCCATGAACCATACAGCGGACTGGAGAAAGACCTTGCCCTGTATGATGACCTTCCTGGCATGTACAAAGACCAAACCATGTCGTCTTACATCGAATGAGACCGGACTGCAGGTTGAAAGACCACTCGGCGAGGTGCTACAGGAACGCTATGCAGAAATCACTGCCATGGACCGCTCTCTCGGGCGGCTGCGCCAGTGGCTCAAAGAAGAAGATCTGCGCGAGAATACAGTCCTCTGGTACTGCGGTGATAACGGAACTCCCGGCGACGGTATAGTGACCTCACCTTTCCGTGGTCAGAAAGGCAACATGTATGAGGGCGGCATTCGTGTTCCGGGGATCATCGAATGGCCCGGAGGGATCTCCTCATACAGGCGTATCAGATGTAAACACCGTAACCAGTGATATGCTGCCGACCGTCTGTGAACTCGCCGGTCAGCCTCTTCCTGATCGCCCCCTGGACGGTATCAGCCTGAAATCCCTGATCGACGGCCGGATGACGGAAAGGCCTGGCCCTATTTGTTTCTGGCAATACACCTTCAGCGGGAGAGAGCCACAGCTGCCTTATATTGAAGCTGACCAGCAGGAAGGAACAACACCACTGGCCAAGCAAATGAACGGGATATACACGCGGAACTTTCGTAACCTCCATCTCGGGGAAATTTTGGAACAGGATTATGAAGGTCCCCGGGTGATCCTGGATAACCAGTATAAACTCGTCATCGGACCGGGAGAAGATCCCACGGTAGAGCTTTTTGAGATCCGAAAAGATCCGGCTGAAAAGAATGATCTCAGTGAATCCAGGGCGGAGGTAGTTGCCAAACTGGAACAGCAACTGGAGGATTGGCAGACATCGGTGCTTGAAAGCCTGACCGGTGCTGAATACCGGTAAATAAACAATGATGAACCTCTCTATGAATAAATTCTTACTGATTATTAGTTGCCTTGTCCTGAGCAGCCATCTATTACTGGTCCAGGGACAGAAAACCTATGATGCAAGGATCAAAGGGAAGAGAGATACTTGACCCCGGAACCCGGCAGGAAACCACAGATCAATTCCCCGGAGGTATATGGGGCAAGGCCTGACAAACCTTTTATTTACCGGATCCCGTGCACCGGGGACAGGCCGATGGAATTTGATGCGATTGGATTGCCCCCATCCCTGAAACTGGACAGGGAAAAGGGAATTATCACCGGGCGGACACCCGGAGAAATTGGTGATTATGAGTTTACATTTAAGCTGCAGAAAACGCGAAAGGAAAAGATAAAAAGCAATTCACCCTGGTGGTGGGCGACCTGCTTGCATTGACTCCCACCATGGGTTGGAACCACTGGTATACCCATTACCATTTTATCACTGCCGGCCGGATCATGGCTGCGGCGGATGCCATGGTGGCAAGTGGCATGGCCGACGTGGGTTACCAGTATGTCAGCATCGATGACTGCTGGATGCGGATATCTCCCGAAAATGTGGAAAGTACACTGGATCCCAGCCGGAAGACAAGGAGTGAGGGACTCGACCAGGAGGCAAAGGTGGGCAGGGTCCGTGATGAGAACGATCAGGTCTTGCCGGCCAGGGATTTCCCGGATATGAAGGACCTGTGCGATCATATTCATGCACATGGATTAAAGGCAGGAATTTATACCTCTCCCGGAGAGACCACCTGCCAGCGGTTTGAGGGTTCCTATGGCCATGAGATCAGAGATGCCCAAACTTATGCCGACTGGGGATTCGACCTGCTCAAGTATGACTGGTGCAGTTACGGACAAATATGGAACCTGATGAAGGGTGACAAGATGGAAAATCGCCCCATCCCCTACAAACTTATGTCAGGGGCGCTGGAGGCGCAGGACAGGGACATAGTACTGAACATCTGTGAATACGGCCACCAGGTATGGGAATGGGGCCGTGAAGCCGGCGGACATTCCTGGCGGGTTGGCGGAGACCTGGGCCATACCCTGACAGAGGGCGGTGTATATAAGATTGCGGAAAAGAATATCGGGCTCAGGCAGCATAACGGTCCCGGCAGCTGGAACGACCCCGATTACCTTATCCTTGGCATGTGGCGGTCTCCCTTTGAAAAGGCTGCACCGCTTCACCCGGTTGAACTTACCCCCAATGAACAATACAGTTATTTCTCACTCTGGAGCATGATGGCCTGTCCACTTTTCTTTTCAGGTGATATGGGGGCAGTGGATGACTTCACCCGCAACATCCTCTGCAATTCCGAATTGATAGAAGTGAACCAGGACCGCCTTGGTAAATGCGCGGAACCCATTAGAATGACACCTGATACCTGGATACTGAAAAAATCCATGTCAGATGGTTCTGTGATAGTGGGCTTCTTTAATCTCCGGCCCGATGAAGATGCGGAGATCAGTGTATTCTGGAGGGAAATGGAGATGTGCTGCGGACAATTGGTGCGGGACCTTTGGAGGCAAAAGGATATAGGAATTTTTTCACATGAGATGACCGTTAAAGTGGGACCCCAGGGATGTGCCATTGTTAAATTAACTCCTGCAAAATGAAGTAACTGAAACAGGATCTGATCAGTGCATACATACTGACAGGTGATTGTTCTGGAGGGCAAGATAGGCCAACCAGCCAGGGATGTCTCAGGCCTATAATTCTACATGGATATGTAATTTCCCTCCTAACCCAGTTTCTACTATTTTTCTTAGAGTTGATATGCGAATATCACTGGAAGCCCTTTCGATCTTCGAGATATATGCTCGATTAACATTCAGTCTGTCGGCTAATTGAGCCTGAGTCAACTGGGCTTTCTTTCGTGATTCCTTAATCATTTCGGCAATCATATAAGCCTCAGCTTTTTGTTCAAATTCTTTTCGGCCGGGTGTTCCTTTCTGGCCGTATTTCTGATCAAAATGAGCATTAATTGTTTTGGGATTGGCTTCATAGCCATCTTTAGTTTTGTCTGGTTTCATAATAGATTTTCTTTAGTCTTTTTGCCTTCTCCATATCGTTTCGTGGAGTTTTCCTGGTTTTCTTTTGAAAACCATGAAGCAAAATCAATCGTCTTCTATCATCAAAAAAGGAGAAAACGCGATATACATTACCACCAGCTAGAATTCTAATTTCATATATCCCATCACCAAGATATTTAAAGAATTTGACTGGAATTCTTTCGGCAGAAATTACAATTTGCAAAACATGGTCAAACTTCTCCTTTACTTCAGGCTTAAGTGGATTGTAAAAATTCCAGAAGTAATCCCCGTATGGCTCTAATATTCTATCCTTACTTTGCAAATGTAACCAATTAGTTTCTTTTTGTGCATATTTTCTGTTGAGAATATCTTCATTTCATTAATGTACATGGATATTCATATCTCGTAACTTACCTGGAAATTTTTACCGGATTTTAACAAATTATTCGATGGCGTGTTTTAAAAAGAAAGCACGAATTGGGATTACAGGAAAGTTGATTACTTTTAAGTTAATATTGATTTAAATGAGAAATATTGTAGTATCAGGATTTATTGCTGTAATTGTACTTCTTTTCTTAATTGACGGATGTACGAAACCGGATGGCGCTTCAGAAAAACTTAGCATTCTGATCCTGACCGGTAGCAATAACCATAACTGGGAAGAGACCACGGCTGTGCTGGACAGCTCACTGAAGAAATGCGGATTGTTTTCAGTTGATGTTACAACCCAACCGGACACTTTAAATTTTGAAGATCTGAAAAAATATGATGCCCTGTTAAATAATTGGAATTCATGGCCAGAAAATAATGTAAGATGGCCCGCGGAGGCTGAACAGGGATTGCTGAGGTTTGTTAAAGAGGGCGGGGGACTCGTATTCTTCCATTCTTCCACATCAGCTTTTTACAGCTGGCCGGAGTTTAAACAGATCTCAACAGCTGCCTGGATTATGGACAGTACCTGGCATGGACCGGTAAGCCAGGTGAAAGTGATGGTAATAGACCAGGAACATCCCATAACAAAGGGACTTACAGACTTTGATATATTGGATGAATTATGGATAGATGCCGGAAAGAACGAGTCATTCAAGGTACTGGGCACAGCTGTCAATACTGAAGAAGATTCCGGAGAACAGCCTGCCATCTTTGTTAGTAGTTATGGAAAGGGAAGGATTTTTCATACCATCCTGGGGCATGATGAAATGGCAGTGAGTAATGCCGGATTTCAAACTCTGATGCTACGTGCTGTTGAATGGGCTTCCACCGGCCAGGTGAGCATACCTGCATCAAAGTAAGTGAGTTAAATCCATTTCCACGCAGGGATAAGTGAGATCCCCTCCAGGATATCCTCCTGGTCATGTGTTATTATTACGCCTTTCTTGGCCTTTGTCTCTTTTATGGCATCTTTCAGCCCGTTAACCTCTCGGGCCAAATTGTCCTGGTTAATTTCCCAGCATGATTGTACAGCCAATTCGATCTTCTCATTTTGTTTGATTAGAAAATCACATTCCGTCTTATCAAATTTATGGTAGTATATCTCTTGATGTTGACGACGAAGTTTATTGAAGACAAAATTCTCAAGTCTCCGGCCGAGATCCTTGCTGAAAGAAAGACTGTTTGCCTGAGCAAAGACAGGATCAATGCTGTAGACCTTTTTTGGATTGACCAATTGTTTCTTAATTGAATGAGAGAATATGGGTATGTAGTCCATAAGATAACTTTCCCTGAAGAAGTCGCAATAATCTATTACTGTTCTGACTGATTTAAATTCCAGGATCTTTGCTAGATTGTTGTAACTGAATTCTTTGCCAGTATTGCTTAGTAAATGTACAGCCAGCCTAATCAACTGGTTTTCATTTGATATATTTCGACGGACAGCAATATCGCGAGTGATTATATCCCTGAGCAATGTCCTGTGATAATCATTATCTCTTTCTTCCATGAACTCGGGAAATCCACCATACTCAAAATATTTTTTAAAGCTTTCTAAACTTCTTTCCAATTTGAAAAATTCCAGAAATTCATGAAAGCTGAAAGGAAAAAGTTCAATCTGATTATATCTGCCCGTTAGGTGGGTTCCCAGTTCTCTGCTTAACATACTTGCATTTGAACCGGTGATAAACATTGGTATGCCTTTTTCATTTGCCATCCGTGCAAATAATTCCCATTTCTCTATGTTCTGTACTTCATCTAAAATGATATGCGACTTTGCAGAATCTTTTAATAATTGTTCTAATTTGGAAAAGTCTTCCACAGAAAAATTGATCAACCTGGGATCTTCGAAATTCACATATATTGCTGTGTTAGTTTTAAGGAGCTTTTGTTTTAACAGGGTACTTTTTCCACAGCGTCTCACTCCTGATATGATGACAATTCTTTTTGATTTTAGCGGGATCTGCGTTTGGCGCTCTATCCAACCCTCTTTTAACAAAGCATTCTGCTGATCTTTGATGATATCGGATAACTGGGTTTTAGTTATCATCTGATATTGATTTAATCGTTCCTGTAAATATAGTAGTTTGTATTGACAATACAAAATAGTTAGTATTAACAATACAAACAATTTCTTACTCTTAACAAGGAGATTTTTACTAAATTGAAAATTTTATTAGCATTATTTTTATGGACAGCAAAAACTTTATCCTGGCACTGGACCAGGGAACAACCAGTTCAAGAAGCATTATTTATGACCATGAGGGTAAAATAATAAGGTCTGTTCAGAAAGAATTCACCCAGCTTTTCCCAAATCCGGGATGGGTTGAACATGATCCTGAAGAAATATGGGCGACACAGATATGAATACAGCCCTTGAAGTCCTGGCTGATACCGGGATAGAAGCGAGCAGCATAGCCGCCATAGGCATTACCAACCAGCGGGAGACAACACTGGTCTGGGATAGACAAACCGGGGAGCCGGTCTGCAATGCCATCGTCTGGCAGGACAGGCGGACTTCCAGGTTTTGTGATGAATTGAAAGAAAGGGGACTGGCAGACGATGATCAGGGATAAAACAGGATTGGTGATCGATGCTTATTTTTCTGCAACAAAACTGAGATGGATCCTTGAAAATGTATGCGGGTGCAAGGGAAAAAGCAAAGGCAGGAAGATTGGCTTTTGGAACGGTGGATACATGGTTGATATGGAAACTGACAGGTGGTAAGGTCCATGTCACAGATGTCACCAATGCCAGCAGGACAATGCTGTTCAATATTAATACACTTTCATGGGATAAGGATCTGCTGGAGATTTTCAATATTCCCGAGAGTGTGCTGCCTGATGTGGCTCATCTTCTGAGATATATGGACACACTGCCGAAGGTCTTTTCCGGCACCCATACCCATCGCTGGTATCGCCGGGGACCAGCAGGCTGCGACATTCGGACAGATGTGCCTGGCAGAGGGTTCAGTGAAGAATACTTACGGTACCGGTTGTTTTATTCTGTGCAACACAGGGAATAAACCGGTAAATCAAAGAATAACCTTGTAACGACCATTGCATGGCAGATTAACGGGGAGACCACCTATGCCCTGGAAGGAAGTATTTTTACCGGGGGAGCAGTGGTTCAATGGCTGCGGGACGGACTGAAAATAATAAAGGATTCGGCTGAAGTTGAGGGGCTTGCCAGATACTGTCGATGATAATGGAGGGGTGTATTTTGTGCCTGCTTTTACGGGACTGGGGGCGCCGCACTGGGATCAGTATGCCCGTGGGATAATTGCCGGACTAACCCGGGGTGTGAATGCCGGCCATATTGCCAGGGCGGCCCTGGAGAGCATTGCCTTCCAGGTAAATGATGTAATCAGGTCAATGGAAGATGATGCCGGGATTAAGATCAGCGAGTTAAAGGTGGATGGGGTGCTGCTGTCAATGATCTGCTGATGCAGTTCCAGGCAGACCTGATCGGTATCCCGGTGATCCGGCCGGAATCCATAGAAACAACTGCACTGGGGGCTGCTTACCTCGCGGGACTGGCAGTCGAATTCTGGGAAGTGCGGATGAGATAATGGGACAGTGGGCCATGGACCGGAAGTTTGAGAAGAAGATTACGGATCATGAAAAAGAATGCGCTGATAGCGGGATTGGGAAAAGGCTGTTTTACGGGCAAAAAATTGGGAGAGATTAATCTATTAAACCATCATAGAAAATGAATGAATACATCGCTGAAGCATTGGGCACGATGCTCCTTATCCTTCTTGGGAACGGAGTCGTTGCCAACGTAGTTCTCAAGGATACCAAAGGGAACAATGGTGGATGGATAGTCATTTCCCTTGGATGGGGACTGGGAGTTTTTGTAGGGGTGACTGTAGCGGGACCGGTTTCAGGGGCACATATCAATCCCGCCGTAACCATCGGACTGGCAATGGCAGGATTGTTTCCCTGGGCCAAGGTGGCCATGTTCATCCTTTTCCAGATGCTGGGTGCATCCATAGGTGCATTCCTGGTCTGGCTTTTTTACCGCCATCATTTTAACAGAACGGAGGATCCGGAGGCCCAGCTTGCCTGTTTCTCAACGGGACCAGCCATCCGGAAAACAGCAAGCAATTTGATCAGCGAGGTGATCGGAACATTCGTCTTGATCTTTGTCATCCTCTATATTTCTGAACCCTCAATGAACATCCCCGGGGTTGAGGATCCACAGATTGGCCTGGGTACCCTTGGTGCACTTCCGGTAGCCTTGCTGGTTACTGCCATTGGTCTTTCCCTGGGAGGACAACGGGATATGCCATCAATCCGGCGAGGGACCTGGCCCCGCGGATGATGCATGCTTTACTGCCCATGAATTACAAGGGTTCGAGTGACTGGCGATATTCGTGGATACCCATAGCCGGTCCCCTGGGAGGCGCAGCCATTGCTGCTGTTTTATACCTCTTGCACCAGGTGTTTTTTTAAATCTTATAAAATCATAAGCGAATGGAACATACAATTTTCAAAATCCTTGGGTGGACATTGAGCTGCCTCTTGCTGGTCTCCTGTAATCCTGCCTCCGAAAAGCCTAACATAATTGTGATCATGGCAGATGACCTGGGCTATGGGGATGTCAGTATTTATGGTGCGACAGCCGTTAGTACACCAAATATTGATAAGCTGGCCAGCGGGGAATTATTTTTACCAGCGGGTATTGCACGGCGGCTACCTGCACCCCGACCCGGTTTTCTTTTCTGACAGGGATGTATGCTTTCCGCCAGGAGGGCACCGGGATTGCCGCACCGGAATCACCATCCCTGATCAAGCCGGGAACACCAACACTTCCTGGGGAACTCCAGGAGGCAGGGTATAAGACAGCAGTTATTGGAAAATGGCATCTCGGGCTGGGTGATCCAAAACCCCAGTGGAATGATGAGATCAAGCCGGGTCCCCTGGAGATTGGGTTTCGATTATTGCTATCTGCTGCCATCAACAAATGACCGTGTCCCATCCGTCTATGTGGAGAACCACAGGGTAGCCGATCTGGACCCTGCAGATCCATTGATCGTGGGGGAAGCAGCGATCAGCGATACAAATGGTAATACTTTCCGGCATCTGCTTAAAATGGATTGGTCGCACGGCCATAACCAGACCATTCATAACGGGATCAGCCGGATCGGGTGGTTCAAGGGCGGAGAATCGGCAAGGTGGAGAGATGAGGATCTGGCTGACCAGTTTGTCAGGAAATCAGTAGAATGGATCACGAAACATCAGGATGAACCTTTCTTCCTGTTTTTTTCCTCCCAGGATATACATGTTCCGAGGATGCCCAATGAACGCTTCCATGGTGCAACCGGTATGGGATTCAGGGGTGATGCCATCGTAGAACTGGATGATAATGTGGGTGCCATCATCGATGTTCTGGAAGAGCTGGACCTGGCCGAACAGACCCTGATCATTTTCTGCAGTGATAATGGTCCGGTACTGGATGACGGATATAAGGACGGGGCCATTGAAATGCTCGGTGATCATAAACCTGCCGGACCATACAGGGGAGGAAAATACAGTCCCTATGAAGGAGGTACCCGGACCCCCTACATTGCCTACTGGCCGGGGACCATTAATCCGGCTATATCAGATGCCATGGTCTCCACAGTAGACCTGGCGGTAAGCCTGAACAAGCTTGCCGGGAATGATGTACCGGAGGGGATCTTCCCTGACAGCTACGATGTATCGGATGTTTTGCTCGGAAAGAAAAATGCTGAGGGGCGTACCTTCATTTTTGAAGAAGGCGTAAGAAGTTTCGGACTCAGGAAAGGGGAATGGAAACTGGTGGACCACCAGACAGAAGACCAGGTAAGGCGCCTGACCTATTTCAAACCCGAAGGGCACAGGTATGAGCTGTACAACCTTTCGGAAGATCCTGAGGAAGAAAACAATATTTTCTCCGGGTATCAGGAAATAGCCAGTGAGATGCTGGATCAGTATGAAAAGATAAAAAAAGGAGAGATCAGCCGCTAATCCATATTTTAAAAGATCATGATCAGAAGAGATTTTCTCATTAAGTCCGGTATCCTCTCAACCGGAGCCCTTCTTGCCGGAAAGGGCGCGCTGACCTCCTGTACCGGGTCAGGCAAGTACAGAGAACTGGCCAAACATACCATTGACAGCGTCGAGTTTGGACGATTAACTGGAGCTGGCCCAGATTCGTGGGGAAGAATGGACGTATTGGAAGGCATGGGCAGCATCACAAACTAAACATCGTTCAGCTAAAAACAGACCAGGGAGCTTCGGGATGGGGTATTGCAGCATGGAGCAGGGATAAAGATACAGAGGCACTTGCATCCCTGGATTAAGGGGAAGACAATGGATCAGCTTTTCCGTCCGGATACAGGCATCCTGGCAGATGAATCACCGTCCCTTTGATTTTGCCCTGCATGACCTGGCGGGAATGATACTGGATATGCCGGTCTATAAAATGCTGGGTTCAAAGGGACCCAGATCAACCCGGGTATACAGCGGTATGATCTATTTTGATGAGCTGGAGCCGGAGGAGGATCCAGGCGGACTGGATAACCTTCTGAAGAATTGCCACTGGGATTTTGATTATGGCTACCGGCAGTTAAAGGCAAAGATCGGGAGGAGCGGGAGGTGGTATCCCCATGATGAGGGACTGGCCCTGGATATCGAGGTGATCCGGTTGATGCATGAGGAATTTGGTGACAGCATAGACATCCTGGTGGATGCCAATGATGCATACACCCTGGCAGATAGTATAAATTTTTTGAAGGGGATAGAAGGCATCCCCCTTTACTGGTTTGAAGAACCGTTTGTGGAAACATACGAAGAAGGCAGGCAATTAAAGGAATGGATGGTGGCAAATGGGAGGGAAGATAACTATTACGCTGATGGGGAAAGGAATCCTGATTTTGATGTATGCATGAAGCTGGGCAGGGAAGGTCTTATGGATGTGTACCTGGCCGATATTGTGGGACTTGGTTTCACGCCATGGAGGAACCTGATGCCATCACTGATCGAAATGGGGATGCTGACGAGTCCCCACGGATGGGGTACCATGGTCAAGTCCCATTACATCACCCACCTGTCTGCAGGTATGGGCAATGTTTGTACCATAGAAGGAGCTACGATAATTTCGGACGACATTGATCTTGGGGAGTACGAGATCGAAAACGGCAAAATCACAGTTTCCGAAGATCCCGGATTCGGAATGGAGCTGAAAAATTTTATAAAAGTCTGAAACATACCGCTAATTTAAAAATGATCCGCAGGACAGTTACTAATATCTGTTTATTTTTAACAATACTGGTATTGTCAGGACAATCCCAGGATCCTGCCAGATCCCGGCAGAAAGATCCACTGTCAGCCACTCCTGAGTGGACCATGCCGGATGAATTCCTGGAAAGGCCGTGGCAGCCGGGGGTACGGAATGGCCCGAAATCCGGACAGAAGCCAGGCCTGGAGCCTACTGGTGGTGGCCAGCTGGTGCGGTCAGCAAAGCAGGACTTACCTACAATCTGGAGACCTACCGGAAAGCAGGATGGGGGAATATGGGAGTGGTTGGTATTTATGGAGTGAAGGGTGAGGAGGACCATTTCCTGGATATTTTTTCCCCGGCATGGTTTGAAATGTTCAATCATGCGGTGGAAGAGGCAGAAAGGCTGGGAATGAATATCGACCTGACACCTTCCTCTGGCTGGCGCATGGGAGGACCACATATAACCAGATCTTACGCCGAACAATCCTTTGTTGTGAACAAAGGTAAGATCGAGGTTGAGGTTTTGGATGCCTCGGTGAAAAGGGCGGGACCCGGAGGGAAAGGCCTTTGTCTTAATCCTTACTCACGGGATGCTGTCAGGCATCATTTTGACTGGCTTTCGGACCGGTTTGAAGAGGGAAATGGACTGTCCCCCAGGGCCTTCTATTATGACTCCTTTGAAAATGAGGGGAACTGGTGCCCTGAATTACTCGATTCATTCAGGAAACTGCAGTGGCTTACGACCTGGCAGATCATATAAATGCTTTTGGGGGAGTGGGGGATCCGGATGAGGTCAGACGGGTGATATGCGATTATCGTGAAACCCTGTCTGATCTGCTCCTGGAATGTGTTTCGGAGATTGCTGAATGGAGTGAACAAAGAGGCAGTGGCCTGAGGATGCAGGCCCACGGGTCACCGGCCAACATCCTGGATATGTATGCTGCGGCTTCCATACCCGAAACCGAAGTATTCGGGGCAAATGAATTCAATATCCCGGGATACCGGCGCGATCCGGATCTGTCCAATCCGGAGACACCTGATATCCTGGTAAACCGTTTTGCATCATCGGCAGCCCATGTGGCAGGCCGGGATCTGATCATAGCCGAAAGCTTTACATGGCTGAGGAATCATTTCCACACGGCGCTTTCCCATATAAAAGCCGAGTCAGACCAGCTATTTCTGAATGGGATCAATGGCATTTATTATCATGGCCTATGTTACAGTCCCAAAGACGCAGACTGGCCCGGATGGTTATTTTATGCCTCGACCCAGGCCAATTTCAGAAATTCCATATTTCGCGACATTCCGGTATTGAATGATTATCTCACACGCTGCCAGAGTATTCTGCAGCAGGGAAAGGCTGATAACGATGTTTTATTATACTGGCCGGTTTACGATCTCTGGATGGGTGAAGGAAAAAAAGAATTACGTTTCCAGGTGCATGATCCAAGGTGGCTGAAGGAATCGGCTTGCGGTGAAGCCGCCCGGTGGATGGTGGACCAGGGATACACATTTGATTATATTTCCGACCATCAGATCAGTAGCACAAAGGCAGACAATGGGGCTCTTGTCACGGAGGGCAAAGGTTTTTACCGGACCTTACTCGTACCTGATGCGAGGTATATGAAAATAAGTACACTGAAGCATCTTATCAAACTGGCCGGAGAAGGGGCCACCATCCTGTTCTGGAAGGATATGCCAGGGGATGTGCCCGGGTGGAAAGAACATAAATCCAGGAAAGAGGAGTTGAAATCGGTTCTTGAGGATATACCATATGGATCAGGCAAAAGACCATCACCAGGGGAAGGAAAGATATTACTTGATGATAAGCTGGAAAAGCTACTGGACCTGGCAAAGATCAGTCCTGAACCCATGGTTGGGAAGGGACTTCAATTCACAAGGCGGAAAATGGATGATCATACGATCTATTTCATTGCCAATCATTCTGCCAGGAGCATTGACGGTTGGGTTGGACTGGCATCGACATGCCGGTCTGTCCTGATCATGGATCCCATGACCGGGAAAACCGGAATGGCGAATATCAGGGGAAAGAGTGAGAACCCGGAGATCTATCTGCAGATGGAACCGGGAGAGACCAGGGTACTGCGGGTATATGGACAGAACAAGCGGGAAGACAATCCCTGGCCCATTTGGGAACCATCCGGGAATCCCATTGAAATTAACGGTACCTGGAGTATTAAATTCATAGAAGGTGGACCCTACCTGCCTGAGCCCATACAAACCGATACATTGGTGAGCTGGACAGCATTTCATCTAGCCGCATGTTAATAGCTTTGCAGGTGCTGCCAGCTATACCATCGAAGTTAAGCTGCCGGAAGGTGAAGACCAGTCAATACTGCTGGACCTGGGAGATGTACGTGAATCGGCAAGGGTCCGGGTAAACAAAGAACCAGCGGGCATCCTGGTGGCCCATCCTTTCCGGCTGGATATATCTGAATACCTTCAGGAGGGAGTAAATGAAATATCCATTGAGGTGACAAACCTTTCAGCGAACCGGATCAGGGACCTGGACAGGCGGGGAGTTGAATGGAAGAAGTTTTATGATATCAATATCGTGAGCCATTTCTATGAACCTTTTGATGCTTCTAACTGGCCTTTGAAGCCTTCAGGGCTATGGGACCTGTCAGGCTGATCCCATACAAATGACTAATGTAATCATAAATCCAATAAACCATGAAAACTTTTCTACCACGGTTCTTCTTCAAAACTTTTTTCGTCTCGGATGTCTGGCTTTGATCCTGCTGGTTCATTCATGTCAGAATAAGACCATTTCCATCTCGGCTGGCAGTGATGATCCGAAAATCCAGTTTGCCATTGATGAGCTGGCGGCTGCCTTCGGAGACAAAGGGATCAGTATTCAGACAGTTGAGAATGAAACTGCTGATATTGTCCTGTTAATTGAACCTGGCACTGATGGATTGAAACCGGAAGGATTCAGCATCAAAAAATCCGGTAAAACCATTCAGGTCATCGGTGCAGATGCCGCCGGGGCCATGTACGGGGGATGGAACTGGCTGAGCAGGTGAAAATATCAGGTTTGGAAGGGGTGGATGAAATGACCCGGAATCCGTATATGGAGATGCGTGGGACCAAATTCAATATCCCGCTGGATGTCCGGACACCCAGTTATACCGATGTCTGCGATGCAGCCCAGCAGAACATTCCCGAAATGTGGAGCTTTGATTTCTGGAAAGAATACATTGATAACCTGGCACGCTACCGCTATAATTATATCTCACTCTGGAGCCTGCATCCCTTCCCCTCCATGGTCAGGGTACCGGATTATCCGGATGTTGCCCTTGATGATGTGCAGCGTTCAACCACTGAATTCAAGGAATATTACAGCCTCAATGGCATTGGATTTGATGCTCCGGAGATTCTGGAGAACATAGAGGTCCTGAAAGAAATTACCATGGAGGAAAAAATGGAATTCTGGAAAAAGGTCATGGCCTATGGCAAAAGCCGGAATATTGATTTTTACGTGGTTACCTGGAACATTTTTGTAAACGGGACCGGTGGAAAATATGGAATCACCGATGATATCAACAATGAAACCACGAGGGATTATTTCCGGAAAAGCGTGAAGCAGATGTTTGTGGCCTATCCGGATTTAGCAGGGGTTGGATTGACCACAGGTGAAAACATGCATGGTTCAGGTTTTGAAGAAAAAGAAACATGGGCATTTGAAACCTATGCACAGGGAATGCTGGATGCAGCGGCTGAAATGCCGGACCGGAAATTCACTTTTATCCACCGTCAGCATCATGACCGGTGCCAAAGACATCGCCCGGAAGTTCAAGACCCTGATCGAGCATCCCAACATTGAGTTTATTTTCAGCTTCAAGTATGCTAAGGCACATGTATTGAGTGCGACCGAGCAGCCTTTTCACGAAGAATTTGTGAAAGATATTGAGGGAGATGAAAACCATATGGACCCTGCGGAACGATGACAGTTACCAGTATCGCTGGGGGGCTCCTGATTTTGTCCGTGAATTTATTCAAAATATTCCCCACGAGGTTTCCAGGGGATATTATTATGGATCGGACCAGTGGATCTGGGGAAGGGAATTCCTGATCCAGGGAACCGGAAAATCCAAGGCAGATTGAGATCGTGAAGCACTGGTATCACTGGATGCTATGGGGAAGGCTGGGATATGATCCCGGACTTCCGAATGATCGGTTTGTTCAGATCCTTCAGGAGCGGTATCCTGAGGCGGATGCAGAAAAACTGTTTACCGCCTGGCAGGAAGCATCCATGGTTTATCCCACCACTACAGGATTTCACTGGGGATCACTTGACTTCCAGTGGTACATCGAGGCCTGCAAGAGCCATCCCAGGTATTCCAATAATGAGACAGGTTTCCACGATGTTAATCGTTTTATCTCTTTGCCGCCTCATTTAAAATCTGGAGCTCAATCAATTCCCGACTATGTAAAAATGACCATGGAAGGTGGATCTTCTGATCTGTTGACCCCACTTGAAGTCTCCGAAAAATTGCATGGCCATTCCGGCAAGGCCCTCGGAAATCCTGAAAACATTGGATGCCGGAGATAATAAGGAGCTGAAGGTAACCCTTCACGATATCCGTACCGTTGCCCTGCTTGGAAAATATTATGCCCATAAGATTGCAGGTGCTACCAATTTTGCGCTTTACCAGGAGACAAAAGAGAAAACTTACCAGGATGAGGCTGTTGAACAACTTACCCAGGCGCTGGAATTCTGGAATAAATATGTGGAACTGGCCCTGCAGCAGAACATCAATCCATTGTGGACCAACAGGGTTGGTTATGTGGATTATAAAAAGATCACTGAATGGGTTCAGCAGGATATCGAAATTGTAAATTCATTATGAAAAAGGCAACCTTCTTTTTACCGGCAATTGCCATAGTATTGCTGATTTCCCTCTCTGTCTGTTCCGATTCACCGGCTTTTCAATCCCTGCAGGTACCCGGTGTTGAGGAGCCTGTGATTTTGTTGAATGGGGACTGGAAATTTTCCATGGATCCGCCGGAAGGATTCTGGGGGAATGAGATAGATTTCTCCCGGTGGTCTGATATAAAGGTCCCGGGAGAATGCCAGATGCAGGGATATGCCATCCGGCATGACAAGCCCTATGTGTATAAGCGGGAATTTTCAATACCTGCTGATTTTGCCGGCAAAAAGATTTTCCTGGTCTTCCATGGGGTATACAGTTATGCCAGGGTATGGGTGAACGGTGAATTTTTCAGGGAACATTATGGAGGGTTCACAAAATGGGATTGCGATATAAGCAGCCATGCCATCCCGGGAGAAAAAAATACACTGACCGTTGAGATCGTCGACAGGATAGACGATATCTCCTATGCCAGCGGATATGCCAAACACCAGATCGGAGGGATATTGCGGGATGTGGAACTGATGGCCCTGCCTGCGCTGAATTTCAGTGAATTTTATATTGAAACAGAGCTTGATGAGGACTACCGGGATGCCGAATTAAAGATATTCTATGAGCTCAGCAGCTCATCTGATGCAGGTGTGAGGGTGGAGTTGTTTGATGCCGGACAGAGATCAGTAGCAAAATCAGTCAGGGAAAACCTGCCTCAAAAAGGACAGATTACGGTGGACATTGATGATCCGCTAAAATGGGATGCCGAACACCCCACCTTTATACCCTTGTGACTACTCTCTCTGAAGGAAACGAAACAGTGCTGATCCGGTCTGATAGGGTGGGCTTCAGGGAAGTGGCTGTGGACGGGAACCGCTTACTGGTAAACGGCAAACCGGTGAAGCTCCGGGGGGCAGACAGGCACGATATCCATCCTGTACTGGGACGTACGACCACGCCTGAACTGGACAGGGAGGATGTGCTGCTGGCCAAAGAAGCCAATATGAATTTCATCCGTACATCCCATTATCCGCCATCCGAAAGCTTCCTGCGGTATTGCGATGAATACGGTCTCTATGTGGAGGATGAAACAGCCATATGCTTTGTCCATACACACCGCGCCGAAAAATACCAGGAAACAGGTACCAGCCAGGATGACCCCGATTTCACCCACCGTTATCTTTCACAGCTTGAGGAAATGGTGGATAACCATCGCAACCATCCATCCGTGATCATCTGGTCCATCGGGAATGAAAATTCATATGGGAGTAATTTTTTAAAGTCATACCAGTGGATCAAAGATACTGACCTGACACGCCCTGTTATTTATTCCTACCCGGGCCAGGTTCCGGACAGCCTCAGGATCTATGACATACTCAGCATACATTACCCCAGCTGGACGGGAGACAGAGAGCAGTATGGATTTAATATCATGGGATTTGAATATGCTCCCATGCCGGTCCTGTTCGATGAATGGGCACATGTTGCCTGTTATAATAAACCAACCCTGCTGGCTGATCCCAATGTCCGTAATTTCTGGGGACAAAGCCTGGACAGTATGTGGACTTATCTTTTCGAGGCTGACGGGGGACTTAGGAGGTGCGATATGGTGCATGATAGATGAAACATTTATGCTGCCGGATACCCTGGATGGATTCCGTGACTGGTGGGGATGGCAGGAAGGTGTGCTGGATTTTGAAGGTCCCTGTGTCGGATACGGTGAATGGGGGATCTATGATACCTGGCGCCGGAAGAAGCCCGAGTTCTGGGGGACAAAAAAAGCCTATTCACCGGCGAGGATCCTGGTGAAGAACATAATGGATCCTGTACCCGGCAAGGAGCTTCAGATTACCTGTCCATAACCGCTTTGACCATACCAATTTCAATGAACTAAAGATTGCCTGGTCCTATGAGGGCAATTCAGGAAATATCGCCGGGATGGACCTGGAACCACACCAAAAGGGGGAGCTGGTAATTCCCGCCATGGACTGGCAAAATGGGACCGGTATCAATATTGCCTTCTATCTGGAAAACAATATGCTGGTGGATGAATATAACATTCAGATTGGTAAGCGGGAGCCTGTCATTCCTGAACTGAAACAGGGCCAGCTAGCGGTCAGCGAAGAAGGAGATGGTATTATTGTCAAGGGTGAAGGATTCAGCCTGTCCATAGACAAAGCTGTTGGCCTTATCTCGGATCTCTCTGCCGGGGATGTGGGACTAATAAGATCCGGTCCCCATTTAAATCTGAAAATACCGGGGAATCGAACCTATGGCTCAATTGAATCCTTCATTGATCTTGCTCAGAACTGGAAGTGTAAGTCCGTCCGCCATGAATTGAAAGATGGTATTGCCACCATCTATTCAGAGGGAAACTGCGGTGAAATTGAAGTCTCGTTCACCATCATGGTGGATGGATCTGGTACCATGAAGGTGGAATATATACTGGAGGGACTGCCTCGGGAAGAATCCGTTCAGGAAGTCGGGATTTACTTTGTAGCAGGGGAATCATTCAGGGAGCTTTCATGGGACAGACAGGCATACTTTACTGCTTACCCGGAAAATGATCTCGGGCATCCCCAGGGCAAAGCAGACCTGGGTTTTTGTCCACCGATGACCTACCGGCATAAACCCGGCCATGAATGGATCCACGACACGAAAGGCTTCTACTATTTCGGTCCGGATACACAACTGGCGTATTCAAACATCGCCCGTTCCCTCAAAGAGAATATTTATTCTTTCAGCCTGTCAACTGAAGATGGGACAGGCATTTCAGTACACGGCACAGGAACTCTGGCCTGCCAGTTCGACCGGAGGGGAGGTGACAACCAGCTTATTATTAATGATCTGTGGGATTACCCGGACCTGATGTGGGGAAATTATATGAAATTGATAAGCCTTCCGGGGAAACATAAAGGGAGTACAACCCTGTCCCTTCAGTTAAATCAGTAAGCTTATGAAGACATCTTTTTGTCGGTCCGGATCCATTTATATCATAGTTCATACTCTCAGTTGTGGCCGTTATTGGATGTCTGCCTAAAGGGGAACCACTCTCTCAATTGGATTCCCCCATTCTTTTCCAGGGTGATGACAGCCTGGCTTTCCGGGATCCGGCCGTACTCTACCATGAAAACACATTCTATTTATTTTACACCCTGACAGAAACAGAACCGGATGACTCATTATTCTGGTATACAGCTATCAGCAGATCCAGTGATCTGAAGCATTGGACAGAACCCAGGCGGATCACGCCGAGGGACCAGAACCTGAATTTTTCGAGTCCGGGTAACGTGATCCGGTTCGGAGATGAATGGATACTCTGCCTCCAGACCTATCCCATTCCCGGATATACCCGCAGCAGTGGTGAGCTTCGATACGGAACCGCTGATTCGAGGATATGGATCATGCGCAGCCGGGACCTGGAACAATGGAGTGAACCGGAACTTTTAAAAGTGAAAGGGGATGATGTTGCCCGGGAAGACATGGGAAGGATGATAGATCCTTACCTGATCGAAGACAAGGATGAACCTGGCAGGTGGTGGTGCTGTTACAAGCAGAACGGGGTCAGTTATTCCTGGTCCAATGACCTGGAGAACTGGACCTTTTCAGGCCGGACACAAAGCGGGGAGAATGTATGTGTACTGATAGACCAGGATGAATACCTGCTCTTCCATTCCCCTGAAAACGGGATAGGAATGAAACGGTCAGAGGACTTTATCAATTGGCGTGATTCCGGTGAATTGATCACCCTCGGGCAGGGGGACTGGCCCTGGGCAGAGCGTCGCCTTACCGCGGGAGTTGTGCTGGATCTGCGTCAGGACAGGGATTTTGGGAAGTATATAATGTTTTTTCACGGGGAAGGACCCGGGAAAGAAAATTCAATCGATACATTTGTGGCAAACTGTTCCATTGGCATTGCATGGAGTGATGACCTGCTGTCTTGGGAATGGCCCCAAAAATAGCATACGTACATTTATATTCATAATTAACCTTGAAAAATCTTAGTAAATGATAATCCGATGTAGCGTATCCAGATCCAGATCCATGGCCGTGGTTCTATTGGCAGGTCTTGCTCTGCTCTTGTCCTGCCAGCAGGAAGACACTTCCCGAAAACCAAATATCCTGTTCATCCTGGCTGATGACCTTGGCTATCATGACCTGAGCATTATGGGCAGTCAATTTTATGAGACCCCTAACATAGACAGGATAGGGCAGGAGGGGATGATCTTTACAGAGGGATATGCCGGCTGCCAGGTTTGCAGTCCCTCAAGGGCCAGCATCATGTCCGGCCAGTTCCCTGGAAGGCATGGCATTACTGACTGGATAGGTGCCAGGTCAGGAACAGAGTGGAGGAAAGCTAATCGATATAACAAGCTTCTCCCGGCGGAATATGTGCATAATCTGCCCCATGCATTCACAACCCTCCCGGAGGCTTTGAAGGAGGCGGGTTACCTTACCTTCTTTGCCGGAAAGTGGCATCTGGGTAGAGAAGGATCCTACCCTGAAGATCATGGTTTTGATATCAATGAGGGGGGGTATGAATCCGGTTCGCCGAGGGGTGGGTATTTTTCACCCTACAAGAATCCCAGGCTTGAAAACGGAGAACCGGGAGAAAATCTCTCCATGAGGCTGGCCAGTGAGACCGTTCAGTTTATCAGGGAAAACAAGGACACTTCATTTTTGGCATATTTATCATTTTATGCCGTACACGGTCCCATCCAGACCACAAAGGAAAAATGGGATAAATACAGGGAGAAGGCTGAACAGCAAGGCATTAAAGAGTCGGGTTACATCATGGAGCGGAGGCTTCCCATAAGGCAGGTGCAGGATAATCCTGTTTACGGGGGACTGGTAGAGGCGATGGATGAGGCTGTGGGGATGGTACTGGGATGCCTGGAGGAACTTGGACTGGAAGAGAATACCATTGTCATATTTACCTCTGATAACGGGGGTGTTTCATCAGGAGATAATTTTTCCACATCCAATCTGCCACTGAGAGGTGGGAAAGGCTACCAGTGGGAAGGCGGGATACGGGAGCCCTATTTTATCAAGGTTCCATGGCTGGGTGATCCGGGTTCAGAATGCGATGTACCCGTGACGGGGACAGATTTCTATCCTACCCTGCTGGAGCTGGCAGGGGCGGACCTGATACCGGAACAGCATATCGACGGGGTAAGCCTGGTACCGCTTTTGACCGGGGGTAGTATCCCGGAAAGGCCTTTGTACTGGCATTATCCCCATTACGGGAACCAGGGAGGAGACCCTTCCTCCATCATCAGGAAAGGAGAATGGAAATTGATCCACTACTGGGAGGACGGTCATGATGAACTTTATAACCTGGCATCTGATCCCGGCGAAAGCAGGGATGTTTCCTCCGATTATCCTGAGTTAGCGGAAAAAATGGGGACTAGAATTAAAGGTTTGGCTGACAGAAGTAGATGCTAATATGCCGGCCCCTGATCCCGAATATGATGAGGACCTGTATATGAAAAGACAGGAAGAGGTCATCCGGAATGGCCTCTGGCCGAGATTGGAGAAGGACAGACTGGATTATTTAACTCCCGGCTGGCAACCGAACGAGGACTGGTGGGGGAGCATGATTACAAAAGACTAAAAGCAATATACCTATGGCAAAATACTCATTACTTATCCTGGCCGGCATCCTATTTACTATTGCCGGATGTACGAAACAATCTTCCCGGACCGAACGGCCGAATATCCTGTTCTGTATTGCAGATGACCAATCCTTTCCTCATGCCGGGGCATACGGATGTGATTGGGTAAAAACTCCTTCCTTTGACAGGATCGCGCAACAGGGCATCCTTTTTAACAGGGCTTATACCCCCAACGCAAAGTGCGCCCCCTCAAGATCCTGTCTGGTAACCGGCAGGAATTCCTGGCAACTGGAGGCAGCAGCCAACCACTGGTGCTACTTCCCGCCAAAATATAAGACCTATGCAGAAAGCCTGATGGAGAACGGCTATTTTGTGGGCCATGTCCAGAAGGGATGGGCCCCGGGGGTCGTAAAAACAGCTGAGGGGGAACCCCGTGAACTGCTGGGGCCTGCTTTCAACGAGCACAAAACTGAACCGCCGACAGCTTATATCAGCGGGAATGATTATGCCGCCAATTTCGAGGCCTTCCTGGAAGCAAAACCCCAGGGTGAGCCATTCTGTTTCTGGTATGGCAGCCAAGAACCCCACAGGGCGTATGAGTACAGGTCGGGGGTAAACAAAGCTGGTAAGAGTTTAACTGATGTAGATGAAGTACCCGCCTTTTGGCCGGACTGTGATACTGTTCGGAACGATATGCTGGATTATGCCATGGAGGTTGAATATTTTGACAGCCATATAGGCAGGATGCTCCGTATGCTGGAGGAAAGGGATATGCTCGAGAATACCCTGGTGATCGTCACTTCCGACCATGGTATGCCTTTTCCGGGCGTCAAGGGCATGCCGAATATGATCGCCAACAGGGTGCCCCTGGCCATGATGTGGCCAGACGGGATCAAACAACCGGGAAGGATTTTTGATGAATTTGTAAGCTTTACTGATTTTGCCCCTACCTTCCTTGAGCTGGCTGGCATTTCGGTAGAAGAAAGCGGGATGTTACCCTTGGAAGGACAAAGCCTGGTATCCCTCCTGAAAGGGGAACCCCTCTCCCCGGGTCGTGATTTCATGGTCTTTGGCAAGGAACGAACCGATGTAGGCAGGCCTGATGATGTGGGATATCCTGCCCGTGGTATTGCCACCAGTGACTATGTATATATTATGAATATCCATCCTGAACGCTGGCCGGGTGGCAATCCTGAAACAGGCTACCTGGATGCTGATGGCTCGCCAACCAAGTCATATATCCTGAATGATCGCAGGTTGAATGGAGAGAGCTGGTACTGGCAGCATATTTTTGGGTTAAATCCTGCCGAAGAATTATATGACCTCAAAGAAGATCCATGGCTGCTGGATAACCTGGCGGAACATCCGGACCACCAGGATGTGAAATCAGCATTAAAGCAACAACTCGTGGATGAACTGAAAGCGGAAGGTGATCCACGCATGTTCGGGAAGGGAGAAGAATTTGATAAATATCCCTATGCCGATGAAAAACACAGGGATTTCTACAATCGTTTGATGAAGGGGGAAGAACTGAATGCCGGATGGGTCAATGCCACAGATTTTGAAAAGGAAGAAATCAGGTAATGGATCTCTCCGGCCTTGACATCACTGTATTTATTGCTTACTGCTGTGTTATCATTGGCCTTGGCCTGTTCGTGTCGCGCAGGAAAAAAGGACAGGAAGAAACATCTTCCGATTACTTCCTGGCTGGCAGGGCCCTTCCCTGGTGGGCCATAGGCGCTTCCCTGATTGCTTCCAACATATCCGCCGAACAGTTCATCGGGATGTCCGGTGCAGGATTTGCAGTCGGACTGGGAATGGCCAGTTATGAATGGATAGGTGCATTGGGACTCCTGATCGTGGCCAAGTTCTTTCTGCCTATTTTCATCAAGAAGAAGATCTATACCATGCCCCAGTTCCTTGAGGTAAGGTTTGACGGCAGGGTCCGGACCAGCCTTGCAGTATTCTGGCTAATGATCTATGTATTTGTGAACCTCACTTCGGTCCTTTACCTGGGGGCACTGGTGCTGAAGGCGGTACTGGGGATAAACCTATTTTACGCTATTTTGGGACTCGCACTTTTCTCTGCACTTTATTCGGTTTACGGGGGACTCAAAGCTGTGGCGTGGACGGATGTGGTGCAGGTAACTTTCCTGATATTCGGTGGATTTGTAACCACTTTCCTGGTCCTCCGTGAGATTGGAGCCGGTGAAGGCCTGGTGGCCGGATTTAGCAACATGCTGGCAGCAGCCCCTGAGAAGTTTGATATGATCCTTGAGAAGGGGCATGAATCCTACAAGTACCTGCCAGGCATAGGGGTCCTGATAGGAGGTATGTGGATGGCCAACCTTTATTATTTTGGATGTAACCAGTACATCATACAACGGGCCCTGGCAGCGAAGAATATACGGGAAGCCCAGCGGGGTATGGCTTTTGCAAGTTTCCTTAAATTATTATTGCCCCTGCTGGTAGTCCTCCCGGGAATAGCCGCCTTTGTGCTGGCTGCGGATATTGAAAGACCTGATGATGCCTACCCCTGGCTCCTGAGTAATTATATCGGAGTGGGATTGAAAGGGCTGGTTTTTGCGGCCCTGATCGCAGCCATTGTCTCATCCCTGAGTTCCATGACCAACAGCTCTTCCACGATCTTCACGATGGACTTATACAAAACTTTGATCAATAAAAATGCCTCGGAAAAGATCCTGGTACGGACCGGTAGGATCACAGCACTCGTGGTCCTGGCCATTGCCGTGATCATCGCACCGCAGCTGAGGAACCTGGACCAGGCATTTCAGTTCATCCAGGATTTTACCGGCTATGTAACTCCTGGGGTGGTGGCCATTTTCCTGGCCGGACTTTTCTGGAGGAGGGCAACATCCAACGCGGTCCTGATAGCTGCCATACTTACCATCCCCCTGTCATTTGCGTTAGACCTGCTTTTTCCGGAGATGGCATTTATGGACCGCGTAGGCATTTCTTTTCTGATCTTATGTGCACTCATCATTGGTATAAGCCTGTGGGAAAGAAAGGGCATCAGCAGTAAGGCCATTCCGCTTGAGAAATCCCTTTTTCATACGGGAACAGCATTTAATATCAGCTCCATTATTGTCATTGCGATTTTATCAGTAATTTATAGCATCTTTTGGTAATGCGATAATGATCAGCCAAACCGATACAATGACAAAAAAATCCGGGTCGATATGGCGGCAGATCGCCATTGCCATGATCCTTTGCCAATCGATTATCCTGTTCTCATGCAACACAATGGAGAAGCAGGATGCCATCGAAAAGACCAGGGTGATCTTTGATACCGATATCGGTGCTGATATTGATGATGCGCTGGCCCTTGCCATGCTGTATAATTATATGGACCTTGGATGGATAGACATGCTCGCTGTCATGTCCTGCAAAGACCATCCTTATTCTGCCAGGTATATCGATGTTATGAATATTTGGTACGGGTACCCGGACATGCCCATTGGGATTGTTATTGACGGGGTGAAGCATGATACGTCAGTATATACCCGGCATGTCGTGGAGATGAAAAAGGACGGGAAACCAGTATTTGTCCGCAGCCTGCAGGAGGGGCAAAAACCTCCGGTGGCTGTCAGCCTCTATCGTAAGCTTCTCTCAGCGTCACCTGACCATTCTGTGGTTATCATTGCCGTTGGCCAGTCCACCAACCTCGCCCGGCTGATCGATTCGGAACCGGATGAGTATTCACCATTGCCAGGCCTTGAACTGGTATCCCGTAAAGTGGATTACCTGAGCATAATGGCCGGTAATTTCCGGGAATCCGTCCTGAGACAAATATTTTCAATGACAGTGTTGCGGCAGCAAAGGTTCTCAATTCCTGGCCGACCGAAATATGGTTCAGTCCCTTTGATGTTGGATGGGCATGTCCATATCCGGGAGAGAGCATCCAGAATGATTTCAGCAGGGCTGGCCTTCATCCACTTGTGGAGGCCTACAAAAACTATCAGCCCATGCCTTACGACAGGCCGGCATGGGACCTGACCTCTGTCTTATTTGCGGTGGAGCGGGAATCTTCTTACTTTACCATTTCTTCTCCCGGCAAGGTATCCCTGGGATATGAACCAGACCTTGAACACCATGTGGTAACCCGTTTCACCCCGGATCCGCAGGGGAAGCACCATTATCTCAGCGTAGATGATAAGCAGGCCAGACGGATTATTGAGCGGCTGGTAGAAGTAGTAAGCATGGACCAGGTAAAAAATTAAGATGAAACATAAACAGATCATTAACTTAAAATCGTGAATTATGAAAAAATGGATGTTATTCCCTGTAATCGTACCCCTTTTATTTGCCGGATCGGAAGCTGGCGGACAGGACTTCCCAAGTATCTCAGATACTGAGAGGATAGAGATGCTGATCCCTCCGGAAGGCAAGGTCCGGATGGTACTGGACACCGACACCTACAACGAGATCGATGACCAGTTCGCCGTTGTCTATGCCTTGCTGTCAAAGGAATCCATGGATGTTGAAGCGCTTTATGCCGCTCCTTTTTCTAACTCCAGGTCAGATGGTCCTGATGACGGTATGGAAAAGAGTTATGAGGAGATCCTGCGTCTGCTGGACAGGCTTGGAATAGAGCCTGAGGGATTTGTGTACAAAGGAAGCAGGGAATACCTGGAAGATCTGAAAAAACCTGTCGAAAGTCCCGCTGCACTTGACCTTATCGAGCGTGCCAAAACAGCCAGTCCGGATAACCCCCTCTATGTGGTTGCTGTCGGAGCCATCACCAATGTATCCAGTGCCATTCTGATGGAGCCCTCCATAATTAATAATATAGTCGTGGTATGGCTGGGGGGGAATTCCATTCACTGGAAAAATACCCGGGAATTTAATTTTTCGCAGGATCTGAATGCATCGAGGCTGATCTTTGATTGTGGTGTGCCATTTATGCAGCTACCCTGTACACCGGTGGTTACCCACCTGGCCACGACTTTACCGGAGATGGAGTTCTACCTCAAGGGACGTGGTGCCATAGGGGATTACTTGCTGGAGATCTTCAAGGATTACGAAAAGGATCATTATGCCTGGTCTAAGGTGTTGTGGGATATGACCGCGGTGGCCTGGCTGATCAATGGGGACTGGACCCCTTCGGACCTGATCCACAGTCCCATTGTAACAGACCAGCATACTTTCAGTTTTAATGATTCAAGGCATCTCATCCGGGCTGCTTACCACATCCGCAGGGATGCTATCTTCGGGGATTTCTTCCACAAGATTGAAGATGCTGCCAAATAAAGAAAATGTAATATGAAGTGCCTGGTCCTTTTCCTCACCCTGTCGCTAATGGTCTGCCTGAATGCTCAGGAGAAGTCTTTTAGCGAGCTTCAGCAACTCGACTGGAAACAGAGCTTTTCTGATCCCGGGACATCCAACTGGAATGAGAAATGGCTGCTGGATGGACTGAAAGCCCGGGTCTATAATTCTTCTCTGGGGATGGAGTTCTATGCAGGACCCGTCCCGGCCGAAGATTCAAGCCATTCAGTGTTGTGGACCAGGAAGAGCTTCAGCGGGAATGTGAAGATCGAATATGAATATACCAGGCTTGATGCTGCCACAAAATACGTGAACATCCTCTACATCCAGGCTACCGGGAGCGGTGAGGGAGATTTTGCGGAAGAAATATTTGACTGGTCAGCATGGAGGAGAATTCCAGCCATGAGGATGTATTTCAATCACATGAACACCTATCATATCAGTTATGCCGCATACGGCAATACCGATGACTTTGATAAGAAAGATTATATACGAGCGAGAAGGTATATGCCTGAATCAGGAAAGGGATTAAGGGGTACGGACCTTGCCCCTGATTATTTTCAATCGGGACTGTTCCAGCCGGGCGTCAAACATAAGATCACTGTGATAAAATATGGGGATGATCTGTACATGGAGATCATTGGTCCCGATAAAAAAATGCTCTGCCATTGGAAGAATACCAGTCTGCCATCTATTGAGCATGGGCGTATTGGATTGCGGCATATGGCCTCCCGGAACGCCCGATATAAAAACTTTCGTGTTTCTGTATTGTCGGAATGAATTAGGATTTATCCAAGATGAAATGTAGTAATATAAGATTTGGGAGTAGCCTGGTTTTACTGCTTTTAATGTACAATTTAGCATCGGGCCAGGAAAGGAATGATAAATGGCCTGTCCTTAAAACATATGAAGGAAAATATCTCGATGAGGTTGCCATGCCCCTGGGAGGTATTGGAACGGGAACGGTCTCGCTCGGTGGACGGGGTGATTTGAGGGACTGGGAACTAATGAACAGGGGAGCGCTCGGTTATTTGCCCGCCTTCAAACTGGTACCACCAACCATCTCCAACGGGCCATTTTTCTCATTGTATTACAAAGAGGATGGACAGGAAGCCAGGATAAGGGTGCTGGAGGGCCCAGTCCCTGTCAGGGAATATTATGGCGATTGGGGTGCTGATGCAGTTAACTCGGGTTTTCCCAGGTTTGAAGAGACCATATTTTCCGTCGCCTATCCTCTGGCCCAGGTGGATTTCAAGCACAAAGATGTACCCCTGGAGGTGAGATTGGAAGCCTTCAATCCGCTGGTAGTGGGTGATGCAGATAAGAGTGGTATCCCGGTGGCCATATTGCGGTATGTGCTGACCAATAAATCAGAGAACAGGTTGGAAACCGCGGTTTGTGGCATGGTCCCCAACTATATCGGGGCAGATGGCTGGAGCGGAGAACCGGAAGGGAATTTTAACGAATTCCGTAAAGAAGATGGCCTGAATGGGGTGTATATGTACTCGGAGGGTGTGGATCCAAATGATGTCAACTGGGGTACCATGGCCCTGACAACAACGGCTGCAGAGGGTGTAAGCTACAGGACATCCTGGGCCAAACTGGGCTGGAACTGGACTTTCCGGGAATTCTGGGATGATCTTATAGCCGATGGTGAACTCACCGACCACCCGGACAGTCCGGGAACGGCTGAAAATCAGGATACGGAGGAAAACAGGATAGAAACTCCACCTGCAACGCTGGCCGTAAAAACTTTACTTGAACCAGGAGAAAGCAGGACCATAACCTTTATGCTTACCTGGCATTTCCCAAACCGCAGGGCCTGGGGTACAAGGAGAGCTGAAAAAGGGGATTATGGAGGGGAAGAGATCGTTGGTAATTATTATACCACACTTTATCAGGATGCCTGGGATGTTGCCGCCAGGACAGCGTCCGGATTGGGGCCACTGGAAGAAGAAACGGTGAGATTTGTCAATGCGCTGGTTCAATCCGATATTCCCGATGTGATCAAAGAAGCGGGATTATCTAACCTCAACAATCTGCGGTGCCAGACCGTATTCCGTACCTCCGATGGCTTTCCCTTTGGGTTTGAAGGAACGGGGAGTATCAAAGGTACAAAGATAGGTGCTTCTAAATCACCCGGATGGGGGTTTGGTACCTGTTTTCGTGTCTGGAATTATGAATCCACGGTGCCATTCCTTTTCGGAGACCTGGCAATGAAATTCCGGGAAGTTGAATTTTTGCATGCCACAAACGAGGACGGTGCCATGAGTGAACGGGTAGGACTGCCGCTGGAAATGAGAGGTAAAAACTTTACCCACTGGGCTGCAGACGGACAGATGGGGACGCTGATAAAGATGTACAGGGACTGGCAGTTATCCGGGGACGATGAAAAACTCAGGCTGATGTGGCCCGGCATAAAGAAGGCCATGTCTTTTGCCTGGACGGGTGTATGGGACCAGGATAAGGACGGGGTGATGGAGGGAAAACAGTATAATACTATGGATATCCACTATCTGGGACCGAATCCCCAGATGGCGGCCTGGTATCTCGGAGCACTCAGAGCCTCAGAAGAGATGGCTTTGCATCTTAATGACAAGGCTTTTGCCAGGGAATGCAGAACCCTTTATGAAAATGGAAGGAAATGGATAGATGCTAACATATTCAACGGGGAATATTACGAACACCATATTCCGGAAGGCACCAGTAAGATCGGACAACTGGGCAAGGGTTGCCTGGTAGACCAGCTGGTTGGACAATACCTGGCTCATACTGCGGGACTGGGTTATGTGCTGGATAGGGATCATGTACAGACAACCCTGAAAAGCATCATGAAATACAATTATGTCGACAACTTTAACGAGCATTTTAATACTTTCAGAAGTTTCGGACTTGGAGATGAAGCGGGATTGATCATGGCCAGTTATCCCAGGGGAGACTTATTGGAGTTTCCCTTTCCCTATTACACAGAGATCATGACCGGGTTTGAATACAGCACAGCCGCCCATATGATATATGAAGGTCAGGTGGATGCTGGCATAAAAGTTTACAGATCCATCCGGGACCGCTATGATGGCTATAAAAGAAATCCCTTTAATGAAGGGGAATATGGACACCGTTACGCCAGGGCTATGGCTGCCTGGGCGGGAATACTGGCCTATACAGGATTTCAATATTCAGCAGTTGATAATAATATGACATTCAATGCCAGAAATGGGAAATTTTTCTGGTCAAACGGTTATTTGTATGGAACCATCGAGATAAGCGACGCATGAAGAAGGGTAAACTGGTATTCGATTACATCACTCAATGGAGACCTGCGTCTGGATTCATTCAGCCTGACAGGCTTTGGTGACACAAAGTTCAGGCATGGAAAAGTTTTCACTGGTAGTAAGAAAGAAAGTTTTATTATCGAAAATAATAACAGCAGCGCTGGCTTTCCAGTCCATGCTAAATTCTAAGAATATGAAATCATTTTTGTACACACTTTTCCTCATTCTATCGGTATATATTTTTACCGGTTCATCGTACCAGGAACCGGCATCCGGCAGCAGGGAGGGCAAACCCAATATCATCCTTATCATGGCAGACGACCTGGGACAGGAGGCACTGGCCTGCTATGGAGCTGCCGAATATAAAACACCGGTACTGGACAGTCTGGCAGCTTCCGGATTGCGTTTCACCCAGTGCCATGCACAGCCGATTTGTACACCCACCCGTGTCCAGATTATGACAGGGCTCTATAATAACCGGAACTACCAGGGTTTTGAATACCTGGATCCAGGTCAGGTTACCTTTGCACAACTCTTAAAGAAAGGCAGGATATGCTACCTGTATCGCCGGCAAATGGCAGCTGAATGGATGGCGAGCGAAAAAACCCGGATGGGATGATCTGAACAGGCCGGCAGATCTGGGCTTCGATGCTTTTTGCCTCTGGCAGGTAACAAAATACAAGCAGGCAGGAGAACGCTATGCCGACCCCCTGATCGTGAAGAACGGTACGGAGCTGCCCATACTCAAAGGTCAGTATGGTCCCGATGTATTCTCCGATTTTATTCTGGCATTCATGGAAGAACAAAAAGACCAGCCCTTCCTTGTCTATTACCCCATGGTTCTGGTACACAATCCTTTCACGCCAACTCCGGATTCTCCGGAATGGGCAGATCCAGATATGCGGTATCCTATGAAGAAGCATGCGGGTGATTCCAGCTTTTTCCCTGATATGGTTAGTTATATGGATAAAATAGTGGGGAACATAGTAGATAAGGTAAATGAACTCGGACTGAGTGAAAATACGGTGATCATGTTTACAGGGGATAACGGTACAACCACTAACATTTATACAAAGATGAAAGATGGCAGCATCATCAGGGGGGAAAATCCCATATGACGGACCGGGGCACCCATGTCCCTCTCATCGTCTCATGGCCAGGTGTACCTCCGGTTGGCCAGACACCTGATGACCTGATTGATTTTTCAGACATGCTTCCTACCCTGTGCGACCTGGGGGGAGCTGAGGTACCCAGTAGCCTGGAACTGGACGGACGATCCTTCCTTCCCCAGATGAAAGGAAAGAAAGGCAAATCCCGCAAGGCCATTTTCTGCCATTACTGGGGTGCCAATGGACGCACCATTGAAGGAGCACGGGAAATGGCCCGAGACCATCGCTATGTCCTTTTCAATAACGGTGATTTTTTTGACCTGGAAATGGATATAGACCAGACACTCACCCCTTGATCCTGATGAGTTAAGCCGCAAAGAAAAGAAGATCCATAAGCGCTTGAAGAAGGAACTGGAATCTTCAGGTTCACTTGCAAAGAATGATGCCATCATGAAATATTATGTATTCGTATTGATCACCCTGGTGCTGGGATCCTGCCAGATCAGGAAACACGATGAGTACCTGGTCCATGTTGAGGATTATGCCAATGCATTGCTGGAGAATGGCAGGGATACATATGGTGGAAGAATCTCCCCTGATTACTACCACATTGATCCGGAGTACCCTGAGCCTTCCTGAAGGTGATTCACTGGAGGCCTTGCTTTCCCTAAAAAGAGAGAGCTGGGGGATAAGGTCGTATGATAGGATGCTGACGGGTGCCAATCCCATGCATGACCAGAACCTTTATCAGATCCTGTATGCCCTGACCGAATCTGACAGGGGACCAGAAATATGCAGAGGAGGCAGACAAAACCCTGAAATGGTTTTTTGAGAACTGCCAGAGTGAACAGACCGGATTGATGGCCTGGGGCGAACATATCGGATGGGATTTTAACACTGAAACTACGATTGATAAGAGACAGCGTTATAATCACGAGTTTTTCAGGCCATGGGTGTTCTGGGATAAATGTTATGAGCTGGCACCTCAGTCCTGCATTGATTTTGCTTCCGGTTTATGGTACCACCAGATCCATGACCACGAAACGGGTGAATTTTCGCGGCATGCTCAGTATGACCAGCATGGGACCGGAATCCAGAACCAGTATCCCAGGCACGGTGGGTTCTTCATCTCAACCTGGGCAGAGGCATATATGCAGACAGGAGACAGCCTTTACCTGCAGGCCATAGATGTGCTCTATCACTTCTATCACCGGAACCGGAACCCCGTGTCCGGAGCCATACCCGGGGAGGTGGATAACCCGAGGTCGAATAACCTTTTGTTATGGCCGAATAGTAACCTGGGACTGGCCATAGATCTGTGGGATGCAGCGCCAAAGCTGCCACCGGAATCGGGCAGGCAGTTGAAAGAGATGGCCCTGGAGATCGATGAGGTTTTCCTGAGGATAGAGCATGACGTTTCACCGGACGGGAGCAGGGTTTGTATCACAGGGAAATGCTGAGACCCTTGCTGCCGAGGATGTCAGGAAAGGAAATAACCGGGTTTATTCGGACCGGTGGACCACCGGCTATGGGCAAAGTACTGATGCAAATGCTGCCAACATATGCATGTTCCGCTATCAACAGACAGGCAACGAGGGATTCATGCAACTGGTCCTGGCCGCTGCAGACAGGTATTTGAATACTGAACCTGTAACGGATTTTCCTGTTTACCCGGGATCATTGGGTGATGTTATACGGTTGCTGATGAATGCGCATGAGATAACATCAGATGAGATATACATTGAAAGAGCGCACCACTTTGCCCGAATGGCCCTGGATATGTTTTTTGATGAATCATCGCCGTTGCCAAAGGCCAGTTCCATGCACCGGCATTATGAGGCCATTACCCGTGCAGATAACCTGATGATGGAAATCCTGAGATTGTATTTAATTTCCAATAAGATAGAGATACAATCCGGGCTTGTATATACTGAAAGATAGGAGAGATTGACCTTCTCCTAAACTGTGATAAGGAAGGATATTCATAAAATTAATTCATTTTTATGAGGGCTGTAATTGTTCTATTTATTCTGACAATTTCATTTTGAATTAGACAATTTTTAATCTTGGATCCGACATTTTAGGCCAATAACCACTTAGTATTTATCTTATAAAAGGCAATTATTAATGCTTAATTGGCTTAAAAGCACCCATATCAGCTTAATAATTCTAAAACACGAGGTAAAGGCCCCGATCATGTTTCCTTTTTCCGGATATACAGGCCTTATAGGTGACGGGACACCAAAAAAAGTTAAAATCTAAATGCTAGATCGCTGATTAACTTTGTTTTAAGAAATCACGCCGAGAGAAGTGACTCAAACAGGAAAATAGATGAACAAGTGAAAAACAGTATTTGACTGTATCAATCCGAAATAGACTTTTTCATTCATTCCTGCTTTTGCATTTAACTTCTGCCCCAATTTCTTTGCGGGTGGACAGGAACCGTATCGGTTAGATATTCCGGGCAGCGAAGCTATCCAGGAAAAGGACAGCATCTGCGTGTTTTCTCAATATTGAAGCGGGACAGGCATCACGTATTCCGCCTGATAAAGTACTATGAACAGCTTCCGATTTACGTTCGTCCGGTACTGTACAACATATTGTCTTGCAATCCATTATTGCAGTTATTGTAAGTGTAACTGCCTTTTTCGGGACATGTTCAATTTCTGGAAACCATCCCTCACCCACCTGCTGCTTTCTGCAAATTTCATCCAGCTCAACCACCTTCAAATATTCAGGATCATTAAAATCTGCTACCCCCGGATCATTAAAGGCAATATGCCCATTTTCACAAATACCTATACATGCCACGTCAACAGGATTATCTTTCAATAATTTCTCATACCTGACTATTTCAGCATCAATGTCATCAGCATCCCCTTTTAGATAATACACGTTTTGAGGATTAACCTTATCAGCTATGCGTTCTTTAAGGAATTTCCTGAAACTGGCAGGATGCCGGTATGACAGGTCTATATATTCATCAAGGTGGAACAGGTTTATATTTGCCCAGTCGAGTTCCTTCTTAAGAAGTTCATTAATCAATGGATATTGTGATGCTCCTGTTCCCAGGATAAGATTGGCATATCCAGATTTTTCTATTGCCTGGTTCACTTTCGTGGCGACAAAAGATGCGGAAGCACGGCCCATATCATTCTTTTCACTATATATTTCAACCCTCAATTTATCTCTATAAAAAGATCTTTCCATTGCCAAAGTTTGTATTTATCTGCCTTCTTTTTTTGTATAAACTACCTGTCCGGCAACAATCGTCTTATGAATTGTTACTTTGAAATCATCCAGTTTGAACAGGATAAGATCAGCACGCATACCGGTTTTAATATCTCCCCGATCCGACAGCCCGTAAAGACGGGCAGGATTAGTACTTGCCATTTGTATGGCTTCAGCCAGGTTGCAACCGGTAACTTTCATAATGTTACCGACTCCATTAACAATGGGTGATGCGGATCCATATAATCCGTTCTGGGCTGTGTTCATTAACTTCCCATCAGGCATTATCTCTATTGGATCTCCCTCTTTTGTTGTATACTTCCCTGATGGTAGACCTCCGTAACTTGTTACATCCGAAGTGATTATCGTCTTATCCACCCCCTTGACCCTGTAAAATACTTCTATTTCTTCCGGAAGAAGGTGGAATCCGTCACAGATAATACTTATCATTAAACGATCGTCTGCTAACTGGGGCCAGAAAGGATTGTGGTGACGGTGAACCATGTTGGCTGCCCCGTTGCCTAAATGCGTAGCAATCTTTGCACCACGGTCAATCGCAGCACTAATCACTTCAGCACTTGCATGGTGATGCCCGAGGGCTACCACAATATTTTTTTTCCGGCAATTTGAAATAAAATCCAGCGCTCCTTCCGTTTCTGGAGCCAGGGTTACCTGTAGGATATGCTCTCCGGATGCAAGGTAATATTCCATAAATTCATTCCAGTCGGGTCTACGTACGTGTTGCAATGGATGCGCTCCACGGTAGCCATCTTCCGGTGATATAAATGGGCCTTCAAGGTGAAAACCGGCGATGGAACCCAAGAGGGATGGTGTATTTAATGATATGTTTAAAAGCGACAGGTTCTTAAGGAACAGATCCTTGCTGTTGGTCGTCAAGGTAGGTAGATAGGTAGTTACCCCCACCTCCCATAAACCTTCGGTAGCTTTCTGAATTTTTTCCAAGGTTAACTCACTGCCCCCCAGTGCAAAAGAAACACCCATAAACCCGTTCACCTGATTGTCAATAAGCCCGGGGGCTAAATATAATTGCTCACTCGATTCCGGCAACTCCTTCATCAGGGTAATACCGGAAATCTTTCCATCACTGATTTCTACTGATATCGGAGAATTATCCAGATAATATATCCCTTCAATTTTTTTCTGCGAAAATGAAGGATGATATGCAGACATAATTATTAGAAGAAATAAATACTTGAGAATATTGGTCCTTCTCATAATGATTTATCTTTTTATGATCTGTTGATCTTTGTTATACAATTTTGTTTCCTCCATCACCTTTATGGTTTCTGTCTGATATCCAGGATAATCACTTAAATTGAAAAGAATACAAGTCAGCATCTTTCAGGACAAATCTTATCCGTACAGGTTTGCCTTCCAGTGAAGAAAGGTCGCTGGTTTTGTTCCATATAACCATCCTTTCCAATGAATCTCCAAATACAGGCGGGCAGTTTTCAAGTGTAAATCCCGGAATTGGAATACCTCTTTCATCCTGCAGCTCAACCAGTATTT
Organism: uncultured Bacteroidaceae bacterium; assembly: GCA_963767555.1. Classification (GTDB taxonomy): domain Bacteria; phylum Bacteroidota; class Bacteroidia; order Bacteroidales; family SM23-62; genus SM23-62. Next base: position 77,764 of record CAVYEL010000015.1, read on the forward strand.
CGCCTGCTGCTGAAGAGGAAAAGTTAATGATGAGGTTTTCCCCACTGAATATTAAAGGTTTTGTAATAAGATCACCTCCATCCATTGGAGCATTGACCGAAACAAAACCGTCTGTACGCAGGGTATATCGGCGAAGGTCACAACTCGTGCCTGTCCAGTAATTTTCTACTGCGTAAAGAGACAATTCATCAGGGGCACCTTTAAGGGCAGATTTTGTTTCAACAACAGACCAGGCTATATATTGCTGACCGTAGTTCCATGTCCCCTTCCTTTCTATCCCCGGACGTAAAAAGACTCGTTCCATCGTTTGAAATTTACCCCATCCCGGCTGACCATCAGCAGGCTTTCTGTTAGGGCAGTACCATAGCGTTCGGACTGGCCGGAACGCCATATGCGATGCTCCGGCTCCGGCAGTGTTTTCATGGAGGCTGACCAACCACGATCAATATATCGAACCGGGAAACCAATTAAAATGTGGGGGGCCCGGTAGTAGGGTTTGATCTGGTTTGTGTACAGATGCTCTCTGGGGCTGTCAACATACTGAAGATCAGATGGTTTACTCCAGTTCACCAAGTCATTTGAGGTCGCTGTGCGAATGGATCGAACTCCCTGGTAACGAGCGTCATCGGTCTCTTCATCAAAATATCGCCAATATGCCCGGTATACTTCATTTTCCCCATCCCAGAAAGCCAAGTTCTGTGAATCAAAGGCACCATCGGTGATGACAGGATCAATACTCATAGCCTTCCAGCGAATTCCATCCCGGGACTTAAAAGGGATCAGCCCTTTTTCCTCCCGAGAGGGCAAAAACACTTTATATTGTGCATCAGGTTCTGCATCCGGATTCTCATCTTTGAATACAGCAGGATGACCTCCATCCGCACTTACTTCACCCATTTTTCCCCTGATGAAAACGATGTTATTTGATCTCGAGCCCTGAAATTCATATAAACCAAGATCAGGTTTGCTCCAGTGGATCCCATACCCGCTTTCAGCATAGCAACAATAAATGCCATGGCCAGGGGTCTTACTGGCTACCTCAATCTGCCAGGCCTTATAATACATCCTGTATATATCACCATCTTTAAAAATGCTGTGATATCCACTACCCATC
>CAVYEL010000016.1:0-25483 GCA_963767555.1 uncultured Bacteroidaceae bacterium
TGGTCAACAGTCCGGAATAATTGAAGCCATATCCATAAGTCTCCCAGGATTTTTTTCAAACGGCTCCAATTTACTGTTTTCGTCACTGTCCCATCATTAAACAGGCAGGGTCTCAAAAGAACCTGTTAAAAACGGTTAGGTATCCCATTTCGAGAAAACAGGAAGTCACAGGGTTGTAACTTTCTATTATCGTAAAAGGCTCACTCATCCCCATTCCGGATCAATTTCCTTCAACAGGTCCATGGAATGCTCCCAGAGTTTCTTCCTTTCCGCCTCCTCATAAACCTTTGGGTCCATTTGTTTCGGATTGAACATATGCAGGTATTCATTGGTGGTGTTTTCATAATCCGGGGAAAGGGCCATGTAAACAACAGGACGGGCTGCCTTGGCCGGTGATTTGAAAACGACCCAGAAAATCCCTTTCAAGATCATCCTGAGTAACCAGGGAGCTTCCTTTACAATGTTTGAATGGACAGGTCCGGGGCAGATTAAATTGATGCTCAGTTTGATTGAATCCTGGTTAATGCGGCTTGACAGTTCTGTCGCATACGTGTTTAGAACCAGCTTGAAGTAGCTGTAATTGGATATTGCTTTGGAAACTCCATATTCAAAGTACTTCCCGAATTCATCGTAATCAATATAACTGGCTCCCTGGTGAGAATCGCTGGATATGAAGATTAGTTTTGACACGGGGGCACGTATCCCGGAGTTTAAGTATGGTTTTCTTTAATAAGAGTTGGGTCAGTATCACATTGGATAAATAATTGACCAGAAACAATTCATCCTGCCCCGATTCCGTCTTGCGAGACCCGGGCAATGCAGCGGCAGCATTTAAAATACAAAGGTCCAATGTGATCTCATCGCTGGACCAGGGATTCGACGAAACGGTGTATGGTTTCAATTTTGCTGAGATCGAGGTACCTCATCTCAACGTTTTCAGAACCGGATTTCTTTTTTACCCTGTCACCCGCTTCAGGGATACTGCTGCGACCCGCCATGATAACTTTCCCGCCGCGTTCAGCAAAGGCCACCGCAAGTGCAAATCCCAATCCCGAGTTAGCACCTGTAATCAGGATGGTTTTTCCATCAGCCCTGTCATCATTCACTATACCTGTCGGCAAGTTCCTGTTTTGCAAAAAAATCTTTTACTCCCGCGAGGGAAGCCACCACCGGATTTGTGAAACGGCCTTCTGCCATATGAAGTAGATATTTCTTACATGATCCCGAATTTCTTAAAGGCCTCACAGGCACTCATCCCATTCTCAATGGCCTTTTTTACCAGCTTTTCGCCCCTTGCTTTTTCGATGGCCAGGGAAATGATATCGACCTCATCTTTTTGCGGAACAATGCAGACCCCGTCTATATCACCAATGACTATATCACCAGGTTGGACGGAAACACCCTGTATCTCTATGGGCAGCCTGAAATCCATTACTTTCCCCCTGGGTCCCTGGTCCTGTGCAAACCGTCCATAACAAAAAGTCGGGAACTTCATCTCTAGGATCCCTTTTGTATCCCTTGCATAACCGTCCACTACGGCCCCTGCTGCACCCAGTTTCATGGCCCTTGTACTCATCAGTTCACCCCAGAGCGCATAGCGCGGGGAAGCACCGGTGCAGATGTATACTTCATTCCTTTTCAGATCATCCAGTGCTTCCAGCATCAGTCCAAAAGGTTTGTTCATCAATTCGTTGGCCGTTCCCGGCACAAGTTCCCCGAAGGTATCAGCCTCCAGGACAGGCATGGCCCTGCCAACAACAAACATATCATCATCCAGGGGTTGGATCTGTGGCGGGAGAAACTGGTGCAGGTATCCCTGCTTATCCATAACATCTCCCACTACTGCTGAGAACAGTTCCTGCTTGATTATCCGGAACAATTCATCGTCATTTTTCCATTCAGGCATAAGCTTTAATTTTAGTATACTATTTCTCCTCCTGGTAGGGTTTAACGGTCTCATCCAGTGGGATACCGAGTTCCTTGTAATGGTTGGCGCGGCCTTTCTGGTCACCTTCCATTACTTCCCTTGCCAGTTTCCCTACCTGCAATGCATGTTCACGGGGCACCACAATGACCCCGTCACCATCGGCCACGACCAGGTCTCCCGGATAGACCAGGACACCTCCGCAATTCATGGGGAAATTATAAGATTCTATGATCAGCCTACCCGGACGGATCCCCCTTGTGCTGTATGCGTTCCGGCAATATACCGGGATACCCCTGGTCTTGATGATCTCGTCTGTATCCCTGGCTCCGCCATTGGTAATGACTCCGACAAAACCCTGCCTTGCCCAGCCAAGGCTGTTATTGGAACCAATATTCCCGGTCTCATCCACCCCATTAACATCCATCACCACTACATCCCCGGGTTTTCCCGATGCTATCCAGCCCCTGTCACTGGCCCTTCCGTACTGTTCACTTTTCCATTTCTTCGCCTCATCCGTGTTGTCGAATGAGTTTTGTCCCACCCTCACATCAGTAGGAACATAGCGCACCGTAACGGCAAATCCCAGACCCGGTGGCTGAAATCATCCACATCCCTCCATAGCGGCCGGATGTCTTTGTGCATCAGTCCGATGTCCTGCAAGCCTATCAGGTCCATCCCGTCCAGTACATCTGTTACCCTGAGGGTCTGGTAAAGGTCCAGGATCTCCTGCCTGGCTTCATCGGAATTATCATAACTTTTGTTCTCAAGCATCTTGACCCCTTCAGGTGTATAAAGCTCCTGAGCCGCTACATTGACAGTGGTCAATAATAACATCAATAAAAAAGGATAAGCGATTGCTTTCATTTCTTAATTGTTAATGTGTTAATATTAATGAAAGGTTTTACTTTTTCCTTATATATGACGGTGGTACCGGCAGTGGAAGATAATCCTGGTTCAGTATCATCCATTCATGCAAAGCCTCTTTCAGTTTTTCTTCTATTTTTTCAAATTCCGCATTGCCTGCCAGGTTATTCAATTCATTTGGATCCTTTTCAAGATCATACAAAGCAAACATCGGACGCTCCCGTGAAAAATAAAGGGATTTCCAGGGTTCTTCCAGTTGACCATCCAAGGCCATTTGCTGCAATTCATTCCACATTGGCAAACCGGCAAAATCAACCGGATGATAGGGCAATTGCCATAGGGCACGGTAGATCAATTTATAACGCTCCCCGATGATACACCTGCCCAGATCAAAAGCTCCGGTGGATGTGGGCAAACCTGATCCATGGGGCCCCCTTTCGGCAAAAACATATGGATGGCCTTCATATTTCTGGTTTTCCATTAAGGGTTTGAAAGATATCCCCGTCATTTCAGGCAATGGATTTAAACTGGCAAAATCGAGCAGTGTAGGGGCAATATCCTCGCCTGATATCAGATCAAAAAAAACCGAACCGGCTTTTATTTTTTCCGGGAAACGGACAATGAGAGGAACGTTCAGCCCGGTCTCATACAAGGTCCCCTTGCCCCTGAACAGCGCAGCACCATTATCTCCCATAAATACAATAACCGTGTTGTCCAGTTCTCCCCTTTTCTCCAATTCATCGAAAAGAAGTCCCACATGGAAATCCAGCCGCTCTATCTCACCTAATGTCCGGCCAGGTCTTCCCTTACTTTTTTGGTATCAGGAAATCCTGCGGGCAAAGTAATTTTATCAGGGTCAGGTTCATAATCCGTAGCATTGAATATACGGTGGGGATCAGAGAAATTGGCCCACATAAAAAAGGGCTTGCCTTCCGGCACCCGGGATAAAAACTCCTGAAACTGGCTGATAACCTTCATCCCTGTGCCCTGGTTTAAATAATCAACCCTATGCCTGAATGTTTGAAGGTTGTACTTATCAAAGGTTTCTATGGTGATCTCGGGTTTACGGCCCGAACCGTCCAGATGGTATGACCTTCCACAAATTCCGGTGTAATATCCGTTCTTCCTCAAAACTTCCGGAAAAATAATGATATCCTCTGGCAGCGGGGCAGAGAAACGGGTCATTCTGACATCAACTGTTGAGCGTCCGGTTAGTATTCCAGCCCTTGAGGGGACACATTGCGGAGCGGTGGTGTAGGCCCTCTGGAACATGGCCCCCTCTGATGCCATTTTATTAAGGTTGGGGGTTTTTAGATCCGGATTGCCATAACAACCAAGATAGGGAACACTATGGTCATCAGATAAAATAAGCAGGATATTAGGCCTGTCCGGAGCTGAAGCGAATGTACCCGGCGTATGAATCAGCAAGACGATGATAAATAATAAAAAAGATGTGGTGATCTAAAAAATTTCATCGGATTATTATCGGTTAAAGTCAATTATAAAAAGTTATCTGCTTTCCTATATGCTTCAATTAATGCTTTTTCCCCCTCAATCCCTTCAATGCTCCTGCCATGCTCCATACAAAGTACTCCATCGTAACCCTTCTCATAGATATGCTTAAAAATATTAAGATAGTTCATTTCACCTGTACCGGGTTCTTTCCTGCCGGGATTATCACCAATATGGAAAGCGGCGATCTCGCTCCAGGCCCTGTCAATATTCGGAATTATGTTCCCCTCGGTGATTTGCTGGTGATACATGTCATCTAATAATTTGCATGAGGGACTGTTAACAGCCCGGCATATGGCATAGGCCTGTGGGATGCCGGTAAGGAAAAGGCCGGGATGGTTCCAGCGGTTCAATGGTTCAAGGACGATGATCACACCGCCTTTTTCTGCGATTTCGCTTAATCCCCTCAGACAGTCAATTACATTGGCTGTCTGGTATTCCTTCTCCAGTTTTGTATCAAGTTCTCCGGGGACTATAAGGGCATGTTTTGCCCCGGTCCGCTTTGCCGTTTCAATGGCATCATACATACCCTGCTTCCATTTCTCCCTGCTTTCGTTGTCATCATAGACCATTGACTTCCCGCCTTCGCTGCCCGCAATACAAATGGGCCGATGTCCATGCTTTAGCGGTTCAACTCAGTTGCAATTTTTTCCTGCATTACCGGTTCCTTATTCGAAAGTCTGTTATCAAAAATTGCCCTGAATCCCTGGTCATTACAGAATTTAATGAAGTCAATCGGTTCAGTGCCCGCCAGCTCTGGAAAAGAATTAAAGCTTGGGGCATATTTCAGATTGAACTTCGCATTATTTGACATTGTTGCTGGATCTTGTTTCCCAAAAGCAACGGATCCCATGCCTGCGGCAGCTGATGCAGCCACTGTCCTCTTAATAAAATTTCTTCTTTTCATTTTCATACGATTAATTCGCTTCTTATTTTATAAAGGTTATATCCTATTTTCCGGGCTGCCTCAACCATTTCAGGATAGGGATTATCACAGATATCAATAAACCCGATTTGGTAATTTTCACCATCACCCCTTCCCGTAAATGCCTGGTCACTGTATTGGAACCAGTGAGTACCGACGATCTGAGGATTTTTCAGTGCCCCTTTGACATACTGGTAATAGGCCTCTGCCCTCTGTTGCTGGTTTGCCACACTTCTCAAACCGGTATGAAAATGACCCCGGTCTAGTGCCCCAAAATGAAATTCTCCAATGAAAATTGGTTTGTCGATACCTTCAGGAAGAATTAAATCAGCTGCAGAAAACCGGTAACGGTTAAAAGTGACAACATCGCAATACCGGGCAGCAATTCTAATGAGTTCTATCTCACTCTGGTCATCCGGATAATAATGGCAGTGTAACCTGGAACCAAGGTATAGTTTTTCAGGAGCTACCTTTTTTACTTCTTCCCGGCAAATGCTGTGATACCGGTCCAGGATCTGTAATTCAAACTCTTTGGCATCCTCAACTGCCAGATCAGGCAATTCGGTGGTTTTTTGCAAATCCTTCCAACCAGCATATTTGGTTTCCCATTGCTGGTTCAGGTTTTTAATACTTCCGTACCTGCCTTTCAGGTATCCCACAAAAGCTTGTTTTGCATGCCCATCAGGAGCCTGGTTCATCAAGCTGTATGTAAGATCTGATACGCTTAGTTCATTATCCACAAAATAGCCAATGCAATAAGGATCATCTTTCATCCTGTCGCCTTTTTTTTGCATGGTTTCACCAACAGTTCTTCGAAAAGCGGGATCAAATACATCGGGAAATTTTTTATCCTTTCCATCCAATCTTGGCCAGGGGGGTGAAATGTCAACCGTATAGGGAATCCTGTGATCAGAAAAAAGGTAAATATCCTGGTCAGACCAGTTCCCAAATGAGTTGAGTCCCCAGCTTTTCATGCGCTTCAGGGCATGAACGGTACTCCTTTTTCCATCCGTCGCCATATTTTCTATATAGGTTCGACTTTGAAAAATCAAAAAATGTTTCACCATTAAATTGTAAGAAATTCATTGAAGGGCCCATTATCGGAAGGAATGCTTTCAAAGAAATGTTCGCGTCCGGAAATCCTTGTAAATGCAGAGGAAAACCCCACACATGTCACGCCATGGGACCAAAAAAGATATCCCTCCGGGTCTATGAGCCACCATTTCCCATCAACTTTTTCAACACGGAAATGTCCTGTTGCTTGATGCTTACCTCCACTCAACCAACCCCCGAAACTGCTTATTCCTTCAGGTCCGGGCACCAGGGAAATTCCTTAGCTCCTGATGAAGTTTTTTTCAAATTCCTTTTCCTCGTTTATTTTTCCGGGCCAGTCACCATATTTATACTGCCCAGGCGATCGATAAAGGGGAAAAAATCTTCTTTTCCTGCAAGTTTTTCCGGGGCTATAAAATCCCCAAAAGGCCGGATATCTACAATTTTTACCGAGGATACATTATCAGCAAAGACCATGAATGTTACTTTTTCTGTTTTCGTCGGGTCAACCGCGTACCAGTGCCACAATGAACCACCGGGCAGGCCATTCATGGCCGGAAAATCTTCTGTACCTTTCGCCGGAAGTCGTTTGATCAGGATCTCAATCGTTTTCATCTCACCGGGATACAGGTATACGCAACTATTGATCCAGCGTCGTCCATTTAGATATCCTTCTACCCTGCAGAAATTCTTACCCGTATTGGCAATCCGGGCTGAAATTCCAATAAAGGATGACATGTCCTGTAAACCCGGTGGAATGAGGACCTCGGCCGAAGTCCCATCTTACTTCTGAGATCTCAACCAGATCCTTAATAACAGCAATAGATTGAATCAGGCTGTGCAAAAGAAAAACACGGAAACAAGGCGATGGTAAGAACGGTGATGAGGACACTGAATTTTTGGGATCTCAAATGGTGTTATATATTTTCTACTATCCGTTAAGTACCCAACCTTCGCGGTATTCCTTACGCAGATAGTCATTGGCAACAGTATCATTGGTCACACGGCCTGCCGCAGGATCGTACTTCAATTCCTTGCCTGCCCGATGTGCAGCAAGCCCAAGCATCAAAGTTTCTATCATTCGGCCGGCATAATCAAAATCACAGGAAGTCTTCAGGTCACCCTTACATGCATTAAGCCATTGGCTAACAAAATTTCCATGAGGAGGGGCAACTTCTTCCGCCGAAGGTGCACTGTAGTAGGTCATATCAGCTCCCTCAGCAGATGGCACCAGTATACGACTCCTGAAATCGGCAATAAGTACCCCTTTTGTGCCCGTGAACATTACACCATGACCCACTTTTGCAATATCGATGGCCCGATGTGGTGATTCAGGTTTCAGGGTACCCTGGAACCACTCCACGCGGATATCCCCCCGCCAGTCATTGGCAGGAAAATTAAAAATGGCATGATGATCAGACGGGCAAACCTCAGGGTCATAGGGGTCACCACTCGCACTGGCGCTTGTGGGCTGTCCCGCATCAATCGCATTCCAGGCCAGGTCCATCGTATGGCTGCCCATATCTCCGACCTGCCAGCTGCCAAAATCATGGTACATGTTCCACTGCAGGCAATTAGCCCCGGGCTTTCCGATGAGATAGTCAGGATTGTATGGATGCATCTTTACCGGTCCTATCCATTGTTCCCAATCAACACTTTTTGGTGCCGGGCCTGCGGCGGGAAGGTAACCTGTTTTATCATGGGTGCGGTTACCAAAGGCCTGGACCACCTGCAACTCACCAATAGCTCCGTCGCGTATCAATTCGGCTACCCGTTCGAAATTCTCATGGGCATGTCGCTGTGTGCCATGCTGGGTAGCAAGCTTCTGTTTGTTTGCGAGGTAGGTCTTCCGTACTTCACGGGCCTCATGGACACATTCTCCGACTGGTTTTTCACAAAAAACATGTAATCCCCGGTTCATGGCCCAGATGCTGATAAAAGCATGGTGATGGTCTGGCGTGGCTATGATAACAGCATCCAGGTCTTTCTGTTCAAGGCACTTACGCCAGTCTGTATATCTTTTTGCATCGGGAAATTCCTTGGCTGCCAGCGCCATATTGCCTTCATGTACATCACAGAGCGCCACCAGGTTCTCATCCTTTAAGGATTTATAAAAACTACTGCCGCGGCCATGTGCCCCGATCAGGGCAATATTCAGTTTATAACTGCGCTTTACCAGCCAGCACAACGCATGGAAGGATCATCAACCCGGTACCGGTGGCAGCGGCAGACTTCACAAAATTTCGTCTTTTCATGATTCTGATTTATAAATTAATTGTAACACTTTGCCCGGCATAATTATCCTGTGGTAAATCGATGGCAATCTCTGTAAGCTTCTCCTTTTCATTCCAGACAGCTTCAAAATTATCTCCGGTTTTTTCAATCTTGGATGAAATGGAAAGATGGATCTTACCCAGCTCTCGGTTGGGATCTGAAACTGAGATCTGGGAGATATTTCCTCCCTCTGCTTTTAACATTACCATGCCCGGACCATCGCATGTTAATTTAATCCTGCCGGTTATCTGAACTTCACCAGCCTTGTAGAATACTGCCTGGCACATTCTCAAGCCTGAATGTCTTACCGCCTGTAGATCAGCTGTATTTGACAGGATCGTCACATTATTGTTAGATGTATTTTGTTCCAGTTCCTCAACAGAAGTAGCAGGCACCACAATATACTGGTAGGATTGGTCACTGGGCCTTTCGCCATGGTTGATCCAGAGTTTAAATACATCCAGTTCTATTTCATCTTTGGGTGAATCTGTTTGCTTGTTTATTAGATACCACGAACCTGTGGCTTTGTTGTTTTTAATATTAACTGCTGATGGTTCCGGGAATACGTAGCCTATCCCATCCTGAAAGATCCAGTCCACATATTCAAATTCGGCTTCTCCCCTCTCAATAATCGATTTACTGTTTTTGCTGAAAATGGTAACATCGTCCCGAAGCAGGCATTGATTAAGCGTAGTGGCCACAGGAAGCTCCTTATCGCAGGAAATGGCCGATCCCAGGCATACATACTCTTTATCAAAGAAGAACCAGGATTTTCTTGCACATAGCGGGTCGTGGGGACTTTTAAAATCGAAAGCTGCTGCCCCATATCTTCCATCTGTCACAGCTCCGGCAAAATCCGTCAGTCCCAGCTTCTGTATTTCACGTTCGGAAGGCATTTCAGGTTTCTGCATGACGGTGGTTCCCGGAACTTTCTGGTAGTCAAAAACCGGTGCTATATCGTAATACTCATCTCCTGTCCGGGAAATATGGTTGGTCCCGTCCCCCCTGTGATGATTGAACAGGGCCTCACTATTATATGGCACTTCCATATTGTGGGTTCGGGTTGAATACATCCTCACAGAGGTAAAAAAATCAGGGCGCTGGAATGTAAAATGTTCCGAATGCCAGAAGAAGGTAGCAAATGAGAGGGTTGGTTTTATTCCTTTATTCCGGATGTCAATAATTTCCTGGATCTCATCTTTCCTGTAGTCTGATGTTAGTAAAAGTCTTTCAGCCATACCCGCATTATAAGCATGGAGTGTACCCTGACGGCTTATGCTCCTGTTTTTCGCTCCGGGATCCGGGTATTTCCCATAGACAGCCGTTTTGCAGATCCCATCCAAAAAATAGTCAATCAATTGGTTCAACCTTTCATCAGAAAAGGAATATTCTGTATCAGCAGTATATACCGCCCATTCTATAAATGCACTGGCATATCCCAAACCGTATGACAGGGTATTGTTAACCCCATCAGTGCGATGATGGAAACTGTAATCGTATTGCATACCCCGCCCATTGGCTTCCGGTACACCTAACCCGCTTCTGTTGAGACGGAAGGTATATCCATATAACCTTCCGATCCAGGGTACAAATTTTATTTCAGATTCTATCACCCTTATCACTTCCTCAAATTGCTCGTATTCATTCAGAAAAAGCAGGTTTTTGGCCTGGATACCCGCAATTTTGATCCTGTCTCCACCCGGCCTGGCCCCGGAGGCATTAATGTGGGCACGACCGATGATGGGTTGCGTTTTCTCTACCAGACCGGCTGGCAACTCATCTCCTATAATCAGCATCAGACTTACCATGCTGCCTGGTGTACCTATCTGATTGTACCACCAGTTATCACAGATAAAGTCGTTCTCAACCCAATAGGCGAGTGCAGAAACTATCGTTTCCCTGACCTTCTTCTTATTGTGGTATTTTGAAGACCTGGTCTTGTAGGCACGGGCAAGTGATACCATGTTTGAGTAATGCTTACGGTGTTCAAAGGCCGTACGGGAAACATCGGAATAATTTATTCCGGGCCAGGTACCGTCCTCCTGGAAAGAATCCAGTAATGACTCTATTTCATTATCATCAACCTCAGATAGCATCAATGCATCCACAACGCGTTGTTTCACTGTTTCACTATCTGAAATGGCAGCTACTCCATTATTCACTGATAATACAAGTGATAATAGAATGATAATCCGAAATATTCGTTTCATTTTCATTGATTTTATATTTATTGTTCCGGTCGTTTGTTTTCCAGAGTTTGAAATCGTCCCAGTAGATCTGCAAAGTTTTACCCTTACTGTTCATATGATCGATCAAACCTTTCGAAGTGTACAATTTCAAAGGATTAAAATCAGATACCCCGTCAGGATCCGGATCCTGCGTGTTATGGGTAATCCTCTCCAGATCGAAAATCACTTCTTCTTCACCTTTTTCGTTCTTGAGTGTCACGAAATACCTTCCCTCCTCATTTCCTTCTTTGTAGTAATACTCAAGAGTAAACCATTCTCCAATGGGCACCTTTACCTTTTCATTGATTTCAGCCCAAAGGGAGTATATTTTTGTCTTCCATTCTCAAACAGCTGGCAATCCTGAGCATCAACAATAAAATACAGATCGCTTTCGCCCTCAACAGGTTTACCAATTCCGAGGGTAATCCGGAAACCATAAGGCACCTCTGGACTCCAGGTGATATTATTCCAATACTCTACAATAGTGAGCCAGTGGATCTTCTCGGGATAAGTGCGGACCGTATTAAAATCTTCGTGCAGAAATATCCTGGTTGACTGATAAAACTCTTTTATTCCCTGACCTCCATAAATATTTGCCTGTATGCGCCCCTTCTTTCCGTCCACATTGGGTTCGTTAAGCCAGAAATGCAGAACATGGTTATCGGGGTTTCCCGGTTCCGGTATAATCCTGGCAAAACGCATGCTGGAATCACCACCCTGGTATTGAAGATTAAAATTTCCAATATCAGGGTGATTGTCAAAATCATTCACCCAATCGTTCGGACTGGCCACGGAATGATCAATTCCAGTTATATCAGCATCCGAGTGTATGGTAACAATCCCATTGCCCCTGGTAATAATCCTTGAATCCAGTTCAAAGCCTGATTGGAAGATTAGCTCCGGTTCAGCAATATCTGAACCCTTTTCCTGCGTACAAGCCAGACAAAATATTATCTGCGCTATGGATATTGTGAACACTATTTTTTTCATGTTATGACTTGATTTTATCTGTTCATATTAATTCTATTAAAGTACCATCGTACGCCCGGATTATCCTGAGTACCATCTCCACCCAGATCATAACGATTTCCAAAATCCTGTGCTACTCCCTGGAACCAGGGGTTTGAATGAAAATGGACATACAATCCATCCCTTTTTTTTGCTTCTTCAATCTCCATATAGTGTATGGCTTTCCCATCCGGGGTATATACTCCCTGGGGTCTGAATTGCCCGGTCCAGCCTCCAAAGATCTCCACATTTACGATGGGCTTATCCGGTACACCGGCTGCCTTGAAAAAATCGTAATGCCATCCACTGTGATGCCCGTTCTCTATATCTACACTGTATGTGTCAAATAGCAAAACATCCACATAATTTGATTTCCCAATGATCACATTCAGGCTGTCATGGTAACCGCCGCCACCTACAATCCTTTCAGGATCAGTATCTTTGACCTCTTTGCAGAGACTTATGATATTTTCGGGCCTGTTGAATGCAAATGGTTTATAGGATATATAATGACCGGAGTTCTGTTCATTGGCAATATTGATAATGACATTCCGGTAGGGCTCTAATTTTTTCGCTATTAAGCGGACTGCATTACGTATGTCTTCCTCGGATCTCAGGTTACAAATTGCAGGATCCTTAATGGTTCGCTGGTAAAAGATACCTACAATGATAACCATATCCCGTTTTGTACACTCTTTAATTATCCGGACCAGCCTTTTCAGGTGTGCCCTGTCAATGTTTGTTCCTCCAGCTCCGAAGGGATCGGAAAAACCACCGCTTGATCCCTGAACAAAAACAGAGATACAATTGATCCCGATAGATTTATAATCATCCAGGTTTGAGATAAGGTCCTGTGTATAAGCCTTGCTTTGCGATGCACTGGCCATACGGCCCCCCCACATATCAAAAGGCTCTCCATCCAGACTGAAGGTTTCTCCATCAATCTCTAAAACCTGTGCCGAAGTATATATGTACAATATTCCGCATACAAGCAGGAAAAGTGTTCTTTTTAATCCGGACATTGTTATACAAGTTTAGTTACCTGCCAGCCTGACTTTAATGACAGGTTATCCCCCTCTATTGTCCAGGCCGGGATCCTGATCTCCAGTCGTTTTAACCCCTCTTTTTGAGTATCCACGTCCAGCGGAGGAGGATAGAGGGAGATTATGGACATGGTAAATTCAGGGTGTGAAAGATTTTCAACTTTTATACTTTTCCCTGCCTGGCTCAAAATGGCGCCGCCATCCACAATCTGCACATCGGCCTGAGTCATTAATTGCCATGTGACCACTTCAGTTTCCTCTGAAATTTCGATATTATCCTCGATTAAAAGTGAAGCCGGACCATCTTTCACAAACCTCCTGCTGGCACTCTTCAACTGGCCCTCAAATGTGGGTGACAGATCAATGGTGGCTTCAGGTCTTTCTCCCGCTTTAAAATCAATAATGGTAGCTTTCCCATCAACAAGATGCAATTGGTTATTTACAGTAAATGGTACTGTTCAAAATTGCCCTTATTTAGTAATTTCCACCTGTCACTTCCTGGCCCATTTCCCACAACCCAAATCCTGTCCTTTCTATCCGGCCATATCTGCCGGTATTGCCGGGATCAACAATCCATCGCAATCCATATAATCGAAAAACAAAGGATCCTCCATCCATATTCCCGTGACTCACCTATCCCCGTCCGCCTTTTCCTCCAAAATAGTATTGATTGGGATCATTCTCTCCCCCGGTAAAAAATACCACCGGATTATCTCCGCCACCTTTCCATGACGGTGGGAATCGACTCTTCTCCTTTTTCTTCAATACTGGGCCAGCCAGACCAGTGCCGGGCCTGCCAGTCTTGACAAATTACCCATTTCTTCAGGCGGCTTCATGACTTTTCCATTTCGAAATAGGTTTTGTTGCCTGTTTTTGAGGCAAACCAGGCCAGTGTAATATCACCATTTCTGCCACTTCTTTCGCCACAGTCGGCAAAATTGTAAACCAGTCCGGATGGTGCAACGGATAATAACCTGAAAACTGCACTCTCCTTAAAACCAGGAAAATCCCATACACCAAAATCGGTTCCAAAAGCACTTTCAAACATGGCTGCCGTCGTCTACAGTAAATGATGTTCCGTAGCGCCAGTAGGTTGCACCCTCAGGGTATATCCCATCAGGACCGCATTTTTCCAGGGCATTTCACCATCCCGTCAAGGGCCCTGTGAATGGTTTGAGCTGCCAGTTCAGGTTCCAACTCGGCTACCGCTATAGAGGCTGCCACCATTCCTCCATTACATACCTGATTCCAGTTACTATGTCCATAGAAAAGGTCCGCGCCTGCCTTATTCTCGGCCAGCTGGGTTTAATACCCTTTTCGACCAGAAATTTTTGGCCAGATCAATGGTGGATGCCGGCAGGTCCCCGGCTGTCCAGTCAATAGCCAGGGCTATCCCGAGTGACATTTCAGCTACATCGAGAAAGTGCCGGGGGAAACCAGCTGGGAAAATTACAGGCAGCAATGACCTCCTCATTGATTCGCTCCAGCATCCGCTGGTCTTTTTCAATCCGGTAGACCATGGCCATCATGCTGATTCGATGAAGCCCATACCCGGATATGTCCAGCTGGTTATTCTGCGATCTTTCTTCCATTGGGATATCCAGGTTTATGATGGATTTCTCAAAAAACAGCTTCAGCATTCAGTTTTATGCTCTTGTAGACGTTCTGGATAACCGGATCAGTTTTTAGTTTTTGCTTCGGATCTGTTCCGTCTTTTTTGTTTATAACGAGCCGGGGTAATTGTTTGCTCAGGTTTTTTTTGAGATATGCCGGTGACGAAAAGGGATTTTCCAATTTTACCGTTCTGGGCGTCATAATTATCAGCTCTTTGAGTAAAACCTTGCCGGCCAGCAATTACGGAAATTACCAGGCAGCTTAACAGGATCTTTTGATTTAGTTTTTTCATTACATCATATATTATTTATAGATAATTGCATTCATTACAGCCGGCATATCTACCATCCACAGATCGTTTTCGGTTTTTTTGGCTTTCACTTCAGTTCTTTCCCCATTGGCTTCATAGATGATCTTCCCATCATCGCTGAAAGGCAGATAAACAATTATATCCTTATTAGAGGATATGAAAACTTCATCTCCCACGATTTCCAAATTTGCATTGACAGGTTTTTTACCTTTTGCCTGGATAGCAGATTTCCCGAGGATATTTTTAATCCACTGCCTAAATAAAGATAAGAAAGATCTTTGTCACCGTATGAGATTACACCGAAATGCCCGGAAAAGGACTCCTCTCCGTTTTGCCAGGCTTCTTTTGAAAAGGACTGAATGATGGTTTGCCTGCCAAAATCACCTTTAACATTCAGGACACTTGTTTCTCCATCAGACAAACCTGTTACCTCATCAATTGTATTTTTTTGATCACCGGTGTATGGCTCAAAAACTGCCATAAAAGGATTTTTCCAGGCATCCCCGTTCTGACGAACGATGGCTACCGGGTTTGGCATCAGCATATACTCCTGAGGAGCAGTATAGCTTTTAGGGGCCATGGCAGAGAAATATTCCCGGTCTGGTCCCCCTGCTATATACATATCCATGAAAATATCCTCTTTACCTTCTACATTCAGACAGAATTGTGCCTTCACATCATCGGCATATCCCCCTGTCGTTTGTTTGTCCTTGAAAAGTTTATATCCCGGCCCATATCCATCCACATGCTCTGACAATTCATCTGTCTTTTGCATCGGGAGTGGATTATCTCCCTCGTCGAAGAGACTTATGCTGTTACCAAGATTGTGATACAGGTATTCATTCTTTTCCTTGTTGTCTGAATGATAGATATCTACATAATACCCGGATGTCTCAGAGGTCCGAATCAGAGCCAGTGTCCTTTTCTGTTTTGTATTGGTTGAAGGTTCCAGGTAATTGACTGAGGTAAATGAGCAATGGGGACTGACCGCAACCTGGTCTGGCAACTGGTTCCATCACATTCAGCTCCAGTGCCCCCATGGGTTTGGTTCCTCCTCCACCCCTGAAAGCCCTTGTCGGGCCTGATTTCCCGGCAGCAATGACGGTATTGTGTGCGGCAAACAAAGCATAGTAGTTGATATGGACTTCGGTGTCATAATGCCCGCCTATCCCGGGATCATTGCCAAGGACCATACCCTGGCCATAGAGTTCCATGCCGATCCCATTACAGTGATTATGATTGTATGTAGCACCCTGCAGATAACACATCATGCCGGTGGCCGGGTCAACACCATTGCGCTGCAGATAACATTTGGCAAAATCAAGGGTGCCCGTTCGGGGAAGTTCAATTTTGGCATTTTCAATTTTCGGCAATTCTCCGATGTTACTTAACAATCCGAACCAGCCTGAATTTTCCCTACTGTATCCGTTCTCAATCATTTTTTCCATCACAGAGACAAGGGTAGGCAGAACAGGGTCATTGTATTTTGTAGCCATCGAGATGGCAATCTCAAGGTGTCTCGGGTCCATACTTCCCCTTCTTGTATCACCAAATGCCATTACCTTATTGGTTGGGGAATAAATATTTCATCATGGCATAGGATGCCTGGTATAAGGGTGGGAACTCGGTAAACACCTTATAACCATTTTTTTCAGCTGCTACAGACAGCCCGCAGAATATTCCCCACGGGAAAATTATGGTAACCCCCGGGCTCTTTCCAGTGCCCGTCCGGAGTAAGCCAGCGTTCGCATGTTGAGGCAAGTGAAAGCCGGCCACAGCTGCCATTTATTTTGTCTTCATACATAAAGTAGTGCAAATATTCATCGCGTTTTGCTTTGTCAGACAGGGCAAGAGCACTGTAAAGGTATGTTGGGCTCTGCGCTGCAAACCAGTTGTTATTCCAGAACCCGCGTTCAAGCTGTGTCTGGGTCAGTCTTTCAAAAACGCTGTCAAACTTATTGAGAGGTGCATCATTCTTTTTCAGGTAGTCATACAGGAAATCAAAAGCGAGCGGCAATGTTGAGTAGGCCAGATCACTTAAGGATTGAACTGCGAAAAAACCATCTCTGCAGGCACCCTGGTATGGATTCTGATATATCGCAGCGTTCACCCACTGGACAATGATGTCACTGGCCAGTCTGGCATATTTCTCATCCCCGGTAAGCCAGTAAATAATGGCTGATTCCAGGCAGATGGTATTGATCGCACCATTGATGCTGCCTACGATGGTCTGGGGATCGGTCCAGTACCACTTGCCCGAGGGTGCGGTGGATTGCAGGAACATTTCATAGGATGTATCATAAACAGGGAATTCTTCAAGCGTTGGGACCCTGAACCGAAACCCTTCAGGATCCAATGGGGGACGTTTATGTGTGGTTCCCCTGATGGTCGGGCCTGGTGCATTTCCATCCATACGGATCAATGCTGCACCACCCCTGTCTGTATAAAAATCTGTATAATGTTTGCCGGGAACCCTGTACATCTGGTATCTTGAAAGGATCCAATCCGGTTGTCTGGTATGCCTCTCAGCAATGGGTTCTATCTTTTCCAGCATCTTGCCGTAAAGCTCTTTCGCCCAGGCCTGGGTCTCAATTTTTGCTAAAACAGTTGGTTTGTCATCATTATTTACCAGGATCCGGGGATGGTTTTGAGCATCAATACTTATACAGGTAAACAGCAAGAATCCAATAATGAAAAGAGGTTTTAATAAACGTTTCATGATCAGGAATAAATTCTTAATTAAGATCCTTTTGTATGGATCTCCATCCCTTTCCCTGCTTTAATAACTGACTCAGATGATTGACCAGGTGCGCGTTTTCAGGAAGTTTGGAAATATTCACATTTTCATCGGGATCAACTTCATGATCAAAAAGATCCCTGGCCACCAGCTCTCCGGTGCTTGCCTGTATCCATTCTGTGTACCGGTACCGATCCGTTTGCACACTGTAACTCACTACCATTCTTTCGGGATTATTCCTGTTATTCGGCCATACCGTAATGGCGCCTTCTTTCCATGGCCTGTCCGGATCCTCAATAAGCGGTAGCAAAGCTTGCTCCCTGCAAATGATCGGGAAGCTCCAGTCCGGCCAGTTCGCAAAGGGTTGGATAGATATCTACAAATTCAACCAGGGCATCGGTTTTTGACGAACCCTTTGTTTGTCCGGGTACCTTCAGCATTAATGGTACGTGGCTGTCCAGTTCAAACTGGGTATGCTTACACCACATGCCATGTTCCCCGAGCTTCCAGCCATGGTCACCCCAGAGTATGACGATGGTATTTTGATCCAGGCCATTTTGTTTCAAGCCATCCAGTAATCTTCCTATCTGTGCATCGATGTAGGATACACATGCATAATATCCGTGCTTCAGATTCCTGGAAAGTTCTTCACTGAATGGCTCCCTTCCTTTTGGTATGCCAGCATAATTTCTCAATTCACCAAATGTGTAATCGAAATGCTCGCTCACATTCTCAGGCATATATGGATTATCTGCCATTTCTATTTCATTAACATCATACAGGTCCCAGTACTTTTTGGGTGCATTAAAAGGCAGGTGTGGTTTTTTGTAACCCACAGCCATGAAAAATGGCTTGATCACTGGATTTAAACTCCGCCAACTGGTCTATGGCCAGGTCTGTCATTCCGCCATCATGATAGGCATTATCAGGCACATCCGGGGATTCATAGGCAGGCCCCCTCCCGCCTCCTGGGCCTCCTCTCTCTTCACGGTAATAAGCATCATACTCATCAATGATGCCAATGGCCTCCTCCGATAAATAACCCCTGCCCTGCTCTTCCGTTTCGGGCAATATCCTTTTTTCTCCCCATTGTAGCTCCCGGTCTATACCATGGTGGTATATCTTTCCGGATGCCCATATCTGGTAACCATTATTCTGAAAATGCTGGTTGATTGTCACTACACCGGGAGCATGTTCATTCAATGATCCGATTCATAAAGATACTGAGGGTATCCGGCCGCAAACCGCTCATCAGGCTGGCCCTCGATGACATACAGATCGGCTCCTGGCAATAGGCCCTTCTGAAAAGGATCCCCTCATTTGCCAGCCTGTCGATATTCGGGCTTTTGATTTCCTCATTCCCATAACAGCCCAGCTCGGTACGAAGATCGTCAACAGCGATAAAAAGAATGTTTGGGTGCTTATTCTCGGTATCATCTGCCTGCTGGCAGGAATACATACTAATTATTAATGCCAGCATAATAACCTGGCTCAAAGATTTCTTCATGGGGTATTAGTTTTGGATGTTTTGCTTATTAATTTTTGATCAAATTCCACCAGCATACTAAGATATGACAAAAGCCAGGACCTATGGATATTATTCTGCTACTGCAAAATAATGTGTTCCGGACCCCACCTTTATCATGGCTTTATTTTTACCTGATCTCTGAGTAGACATCTAACTGCCTGTAATCGAGGGCTATATTATCCATTGAAACCGATTTCTTATCTCCAACCGGAAAATACACGTTAGCAGTGGTATTACAGGGTATTTCTATGGTCATTTCGAAGTAATTCTCTCCCCCGAGTCTCCAGTCACAGGAAATCTGTACCATAGGGAGAATCATACGAGGTCTGGCAGGAATTAACATCACCGACAACCTCGGGTTCAATCACAATGTTTTTGAAAGCAACAGAATTTTCTGCCTGTTTTATTCCACCCAGAGCACTGTAAAACCACTCCATCAGGTGTCCCAGCATCATGTGGTTATGAGAAGCACCCTCTGCCTTCCATGACTCGGTGAGCGATGTGGCTCCTTTTTCCAGCTGGTAGCCGTATCCGGGCACATCACTGCGGTAGTTCATCTTATAGATAATATCGGAATAACCCGATTCCTGGAGTGCCTGCACCAGGTAACGGTAACCTACATCTCCCGATGTTAAAGCATTGTTGTTGCGTTCCAGTTCTTTTGCAAGGTTTTCCCTGACCTCTTGTTCGTATACTGCGTCAACCATTCCGAAATAGAGAGGCATGGCATAAGAAGTTTGACTGCCTGTTGCGTAGCTTTTCTCTTCCGTATTGAAGAATTGATTATTAAAGGCAATCCTCACCTGTTCGGCCAGATCTGGCATAATGGTCTGCATCCATCTTTTGACCAAGCAATTGAGCCATTTGAGAAAGCAATTTCAGGTCATAGAAATAGATGGCAGTAGCTGTTAAGGATTTTGGTGTAAGCTGGGCCGGTCCGGGACTTTTGGGACCCAGGTCATACCAGTCACCCAATCCATGATCCAGGATATGATTTTCGGCTTTGTCTCCCAGATAAGCCACATAGCGCTTCATCATCGGATAAGCCTTTTCCATTGCATGGGTGTCTCCATACCATTTGTACAGGTACCATGGTAAAATGATGCTTGAACTACCCCATTCGGGAGAATCTCTGAAGCCTGCCACAAATTCCACATATTCCGGAGAAATATCCGGTACCAGTCCATCCTCTGTTTGAGAGGCCATCATGTCATCGACAATCTTATCATACAGGTTGTAGTTATCATACATGTACCTGATGGAACTTCCCATCAGATGGGTTACCTCCAGCCAACCCAGTTTTTCACGGTGGGGACAATCTGTTGTCACACTGGCCAGGTTGCTTCTGACCGACCAGTCAATAAGTTCATAGGTGCGGTTAAACAGGTCGTTTGAACACTCGAATTCCCCCACTGTGGGAGATGAATTCCGGGTGTGTAAAGATTGAAGGCTCAGTGATTACAGGCAGGTTTTCAGGGTTCGGATAGCCCTTCAGGTACGGCACCTTCAACCTGTACATACCTGAATCCGTAATAGGTGAATCTTGGGAACCCACTCTTCTTCGCCTTCACCTTTTAAGGTATATTCAAAATAGCAGGGCGTTCCTGAGGTTCTTTGGTTCATCAGGCCGTTTTCTCCGTAAACGTTCTGCCGGATGCAACCTGAGCGTTTGTCCTTTTTTACCGGTCACCTTCAGTTTAATAATGCCGGAAGCGTTTTGTTTGAAATCATACAGGTAGGTGTCCTCAGGTGTTGTGATCACAGGATCATCAAACACCTCCATCACCTGTAAGGGGTAAGTCCATTTCTAATCTTGAGTTCTCCGCTGGGGCCCTTTGATAACGATGGCCTTCTTCCAGTCAGCATCATCAAAATCCAGGGCTGTCCCAACCCGGTTGTTCCAGGTTGGCGTCATAATCTTCGCCCCCGAAGATGCTTGTAAAGGTGATGGGCGATTTGTCGGTTTTCCAACTGCTCGTCGGTTACCATGGATCTCCGTGCGATCCATCTTCATATTCAATTTTAAGTTTACAAATAAGTGTGGGTGAGCCGTAGGTAATGACGAATTTTATATAGCGCTCCATGGTTTATATTATAAAAGCCACAACCAACTATTGCTCCCAGCGCATTCTTGCCCTCCTGAATTTGATCTGTTACCTCATACATGTTGTAAAGACAGGTTTTGTCATATTGGGTCCAGCCGGGAGCGAGGAAACGATTACCAACCTTCTCCCCGTTCATGCTCAAGTTCATAGTGCCCCAAACCGGATACTGCCACATAAGCGTTTTTCACCTTTTTTGATACCAACAAATTCCTTTCCTGAAATAGGGTGTTACATACCGTTTCTGACCACGTTCGCCCAGACTTTGCTCAAAGTCTTTTTTTAATCCATGAACACCCGGGACCAACCGGAGTGAATCCGGCATCTCTTCATAAACGATCCATTTTGCACCACTCCAATCCTTCTTTTGAAAAACGTCTGTAACAAAATATCCTGGCTTACTCCATGCAGATTCCAATCCCTCATTATCCCATATTTTTACCTTCCAGTAATATTTCTTTTCAGATTCAAGTGGGGTCCCTGAGTAGGAAACCTGAAAAGAAACATCGGATATTACTTTTCCTGAATTCCAGATATCTGCTTCCCGGGAATTCAATTTTTTCAAGTCATCTGTCAGGATGATCTGATAAGCTGATTGTGTTACATTCTGTTTGTCAGATTCAAGTTTCCAACTGAACTTAATTTTTTCCTCGGACACACCGATGGGCGTTTTCAGGTTTCCGCATTTGATATCAAAAACTTTAACGGTAGGGGGACCACAGCCACTGACCAGGGCTATCATCCCAACCATTAATGCTAAAACCAACCGTCTTTTTGAATTACGCAAAGCCATTTTATTTTTCCAGGATCCTGAGATAATATTTTCTTGAGAGCTTATGCCTGTTTACCAGGATTATCTCTCCAGGATCTTTATGTTTTTCCACCGTATGGCTGCGCCCTCGCTTTGAAGGCCGATGGAGCCTGAAGTCAACTCACTCTCTTTTACAGTAGAGACCTCTATCCCGTTAATTCTGATCAGCATATTACCTCCCCTGACATCGATGGTCATGGTGCTCCAATCACCAACCCGATTAATGGCCATATCCCGGGCTTCCTGATCATATGTAGTTTCACATTTCACAGACCTCGGGATCGGAAGAATGAGACCTGCATGCCTGTGCTGTCCCTGGACCTCAATACTCAAAGGCCAGACACCCAGGGCATTTTTCTCGCCTATATGGACCAGGCAGCCATTGTTGCCCTTGAACAAAGAATCCGCCTCCAGGTCATCAGGACGGTCAAATGCCCACTCGTATGAGATGATATAATTGCTGTAGGATTGATCCGTATATAGGTAACCCCTCGGCTGTCCCGGGCAATTGATGATGCCTTCCTCTATGGTCATGGCCCCGTTATTATCAGCCCCCTCTTCGCCCAGGTGGAAACTCCAGCCATTAAAATCCTGCCCATTAAAGAGAGATACAGCTCCCCTGCTGGCTGTTTCCTGTCCGCCATCCTGAATAGGCTTGACATAGATATTCTTCCATCTAACCGTCATCTCATCAGTTTCATCACCAATGCCGTGTACCTGAAGGCCTATGAAGCCCTGGCTGTTATCCATATAGCGTCCCTCATCATATACCAGGTCAGCAACTTGATTCCCGTTGATCCAGGTCTGTATCTGACGCCCGACCGCTCGTATCCGATATTGGTTCCAACCATCGTTCTGAAAATAACTATGTTCACTGGCGGCTGCGTCTGATTCTGGTTCGGG
Organism: uncultured Bacteroidaceae bacterium; assembly: GCA_963767555.1. GTDB lineage: Bacteria > Bacteroidota > Bacteroidia > Bacteroidales > SM23-62 > SM23-62. The sequence goes on from CAVYEL010000016.1 coordinate 22,840, forward strand.
GGACTGCCACGCACCGGCGGCTTCTCCGTAGATATAACCAGACTGTCCCGGACTGGCCTCAATCTCGATCTGGGGACCGTAGACCCTTCCGCCATACTCTTCTCCCCGTAGTTTCGCCCTGATCTGTACCCCCGAGTTAAAAAACTCACCATCGAATTTAACTTCGAAAGTCAATTCAAAATCTGCGAATTCCGCATCACTGCAGAGAAAGGTGTTTGGACTTCCCGCTGTCGTTGTTCCTGCAATGGCTCCATCATCAACCTTGTAGGTTGCAAATCCACTTTTTATGTTCCAGCCCTCCAGGGTTTTACCATCAAACAATGACTGCCATCCCTCAGCCATTTGTTTCTTGTTCAGTGTATTATCTGCTTGACCATTAAAGCTGCAGGCTTGCAGGGCAATAATCAGGGATATCACGAAAGAAAGAATGCTTACTTTTTTCATGTGCTATTCATGTTTAGTTAATATATGCAATTTATGTAATTTTTGATGGTTTATGGTCTCCTGGTTATTTTATTGCAACAGTGGCGGGGCATCTTTCGATATTGTTAAAGAATACATTGAAAAGCAGTAAATTTGTGCTTACTTCCATATGCAAACACAAATGAAAAAAGCAACTCTTGTTTTCCTGGTCATGCTGGCCTGTAATCAACCAGGCTTTTCCCAGATTAACCCATCGGTCTCCCCTGAAGATTTTTCTACCCGCCAGGTTCATCTGGATTTTCATACATCAGAACACCTGCCCGGGATCGGGGAAAGGTTTGATAAAGCCAAATGGCAGGAAGCGCTGGCAGGGGCCAGGGTCAATTCAATCAATATCTTTTCCAAGGGCCACCATGGATGGACCTACTACCCTACCCAGCATGGCAAACAACACCCGAATCTTGATTTCGATCTCCTTGGGGCACAGATTGAAGCCTGCCATGAAATCGGTGTGAAATGCCCGCTTTATTTCACCATAGGCTGGTCGGTGCAGGATGCGATGGCCCATCCTGACTGGATCATCAGGGATAAGGATGGTACCTCTGCCTTCGAAACAAGGACGGCCCACCTTCAGGATGATGATCCCTATCCCAACTTTACCTGGCCCCTCCTCATGCCAGAAGGCGGATACCTTGACCTGATCCTCAAACAAACGGAAGAGCTTTGTCAGAACTATGATATTGATGGATTCTGGTACGACATCATACCCTTTAACCGGATCAATTACAATGAGTTCAGTATGGAAGGCATGATGAATGCCGGTGTTGACACCGGCGATTTGCAGGCGGTAAACGACCACCATGTCGAAAAGATCAGACATTTCATGGCTTCCTGCAACAGTATCATTAAAAAGTACCATCCGGATGCTTCCATTTTTTACAACTGGTCCACCCACATGAACCGCTCCAATACCTTCCGGTACAACCTGTTTGAATACAATACCAGCCACGACCTGGAGGATCTTCCCACGACCTGGCAGGGATATGATGTATTCCAGCTGCGGGCCAAGTATTTCGCCAATACAGGCCGGCCAATCACAGGCATGAGTGGTAAGTTCCATACGGCCTGGGGAGAATTCGGGGGATTCAAATACCCCGAGGCCCTGAGATACGAAGCTGCCTCCATGATCGCTTTCGGTGCCAATGTGAACTTTGGCGACCAGTTGCATCCTTCCGGGGAAATTGACCGGGAAACCTACCGGAACATCGGCCATGCATATGACTATGTTGAAAAGATAGAAGCATATGGAGTTGGGGGAATACACGAGGCCCGGACAGGACTGTGGATGACGATTGACAATGAGGCGGACCAGGGCACCAGCCTGCTCTTGCTGGAAACGCATACCAATTATGTGGTTGTCAACAACCTGGGAGACTGGTCCGGACTGGAGGTGATCATCCTTCCCAGTAAGGCAAGCCTGGCAGGAGAGGATCTGCAAAGATTCAGGGAATACCTGCAACAGGGAGGAAAACTGCTTGTACTGGGGGAAGGGGCCCTGGATCCGGACGGGACCGGATTTGTGTTTGATGTCGGCGGCACATATGACGGGGAAGCCAGCTATGATATTGATTATACGGTTGTGACCAGTGAACTTGACCGATAATGTGGTTAAAAGTCCTTTCCTCAATTACATACCGGCCATAAAAATAGACCCTGAAGCTGGTTCAAATGTCCTTGCACACATCAGGGAACCATATTTCAGCCGCACCAAGGCGCATTACACTTCACACCAGAATACCCCCTACCAAATGGAGAATGCAAACCATCCTGCTGTCCTGCAAAAAGGGAATATCATCATTGCAGCACATCCCCTGGACAGGATCTACAAGGAATACGGGGCACAGGTCCACCGTGAACTGTTTAATAATATATCTCGATGAACTTCTGTCCAGTCCCATGGTAACAGCCGGTCTGCCAAGCTCCGGGCCGGCTCAACCTGCTGCATTTCCCTGAAAAGGAACAGATATGTTGTGCATCTGCTGTACGGCCCGCCCATCCAGCGCGGCATTGCACGGGTCATCGAAGACCTGGTACCGCTGTATAATGTGGAAGTCTCACTGGATGTTGATGTACCTGTCCGGAAGGCCTACATGATTCCCGAAGGTCAGGAACTTAAAATTGATCGGCAGGCCTCCGGCCTGTCTGTTGTCGTCCCTGAATT
>CAVYEL010000017.1:0-129685 GCA_963767555.1 uncultured Bacteroidaceae bacterium
AATAATGAACAGTACCTCGGAATAACGCTGGAAATAGGTTAAGCCATCTTGCCGGAGACGAAACATCTCACCGATCCTGGATATGGATGTCAATGGAAAACCTTCATCATCAGGATGGAGTCCGGGAGCTATCCCCCTGTACTCACCATCTGATTCAGCAGGAATAGCAATACTGGCTATCCTGGGATCATTCAGCCTGATCAGCTCATCGATGATTACTGAACATACAGCATGGTCATCCCTGCTAACCTGATCCTCCCAGAAGGGTTCTCTGTACGGAGAGGAAGTGGTCCACTGCAAAGCAGCCATATCAGCAACACTTTCCATAATTGGCCTGGAGCCAAGTACATCGCTAATGACAGCACCTGCACCAGAGGGATCAATATTGGACATGCGGATAGCAACCCGTAATCTGATGGAATTACACCACTTCTGCCAGGCAGCTACATCACCTCCAAAAAGAAGGTCTCCCGATCCCAGGTCATCTCCGTCTGGATTAAACATACCGGCAGCCTCGCTCAGTTCGGCAAGGATCCCTGCATAGATCGATTGTTGAGAATCATACTTGGGAAGAAGGACACCTTCATCACCTTTTGCAGCCTCAGTATAAGGTATATCACCCCAATCATCCGTCATTTTATGGAAAAGAAAAGAACTGAAAGTCTTGGCTGCAGCCACCAGGTTAGTGTTTTCTTCCTCAGTGGCGAGCTCAATAACCTTCTTCAGATCGTTCTGATAATTGTAATAGCGGGTCCAGCGTCCATTCACGATAGATTCTCTGTACTCATAGCGTGCCTCGTCAATATACTGTATCTTGGAAATATGACCAGCATAGGACCCCATCTCACCTGCAAGCGACCATATATCATGGTTCCCTCCTGCATGGGCCTGAATGACTGATCCCAGTACATTGGTAGCCGGTACAACAACCGGATTATTCGGGTCAGTGTTAATTTCTACGAAATCCTTGGTACATGACCCTGCAACCATTAATACAGCTAGTATGATGATTGCTTTGAATTTGATATATTTCATTTTTCCTGTGTTTTTATTTAATTAAAATTTAACCCCTATCTTGAATCCGAGGTTCCTCACAGCAGGCAACTGATATTGCTCCAGTCCCAAACCACCGTTACTTGTTCCGAATCCGGTCTCAGGATCAATGTTTATATCATTGGATTTATGCTTCCATAACATGGCAAGATTCCTTCCAATCAGAGAGACATTCAATGCCTGGATTACAGGCACATTGTTCATAGGAATATCATACCCTATCACAAGCTCACGAAGTTTAACAAAACTGCCATCAATGATGGATGGCTCATGAAGGTTCCAGTAACCTTCAAAATAATCCTGTGCCGATATCACTGAAGTATTTGCGCTTCCATCTTCGTAAACACCATCTACGATTAAACCTCCCTCACGAATGGATTTTCCTGCCACAGCGGGCTTTATGTAAGGATCACCTTCAACAGTTGCCTGGGAAATCCCCGCGTAAGCACCAAACCAGTGGGTCACACTGAACACATCTCCACCCTTACGGAAGTCCACAAGGAAACTGAGGTTAATGCCTTTCCAGCTGAACATGTTATTCACACCACCAAAGAAATCAGGGGTGATGTTCCCGATCTCCTGGGAAGCAACTCTCGATATATAACCATCTGCATCGACCAGGATGTTATTATTTTCATCCCTTTCAAAAGTACCCCCTTTGATCACACCATAGGCACCATTTGGTATTGCTTCCACCGTTACAGAACCCCAGGAACTGGAGATCTGGTATGATTCAAGCTCATCACCGGTTTCCGGGTCTACATATAATTTATTTACCTTATTGGAATTCTTGGACCAGTTGACCATGATGTCCCAGTTAAAACCATCGTTAGACTGGAAGATCTTACCGTTCAATGCGATTTCAATTCCGGAATTCTGGATTTCACCAGCGTTCAGGAACATACTGTTATAACCAGTTGAGGAAGCAATGTCTACAGCCATGATCTGGTCAGTGGTTACGGCATTGTAGTAAGTCAGATCAAGACCGAGCCGGTTCATGAAGAACCTGAAATCACCACCTATCTCAAAACTGGTTGTAAGTTCAGGCTTTAGACCAAGCGGCGGAAGCTGCCGGCTAAAGCGGAAAGGTGTTACCGATCCAAAAGGAGCCTCTCCAACATAGGTTGCCATGGTCTGGTAAGGATTGGTATCGTTACCTACCTGTGCCCAGCTGGCACGGAGTTTGGCAAATGACAGAACATTCCTCGAGATACCGAATGTTTCGGTAAATATCCAGCCAAGGCTGACGGACGGGTAAAAATATGACCAGTTGTCTTCCGGCAATGTTGAACTCCAGTCATTTCTGAAGGTGGCATCCACAAATAACCAATCCCTGAAGCTATAGTTAACGGCACCAAACACAGAGTTGGTAACCTTTTTCTGATCATTCATTCCAACAGATGGATTCCCTTTTACGTTTGAGATGGTGAAAAGATCCGGTACTGTCAGCTCATCTGCCTCTATGCGCATATACTGGTAAGTATTCCGCCTGTAATTTCCTCCCAATGATCCACCTATCCTGTGATCTGCATTCAACTGCTTATTGGCAGTTAAGATCAGGTCGGCATTGGTTTCGTTATAGGTCCGGGTTTGCTGCCAGAAATCTCCTCCCGGGTTTATGTCTTTACTCCTGTCTGCCCTGGTATTTTTTCGGCTTTCATGGGAGTAATCTGTGCCGACCCTACCCATTAAACTCAACCAGTCGGTAAACTGATAGGTAAGGCCCACATTTCCGTATAACCTGTTTCTCTTCCTGGCATTAAGTAACTTGTTGACTGTCCAGTAAGGATTGTTATGGTAGCTGCGGTTCCAGTTATACGGATTACCGTTTGGATCATCGGTCTCCCAGTTATCTTTCAGGGCCACCATGTCGACCTGGCGGGCAAACCATCCACCGATGGATTGCATAATATTCCCGGAATCATACCCTCCACCTGGAATATTGTCATTTGAAAGGTTAACATAATTAAGATTGGCTGTAGCCGTCAATCTCCTGCCAAGATTGGATGTGGTACTGAGCCCGATGTTGGTCCGGTTCTGATCAGTATTCGGGATCACCCCTTTCTGCATTTGATTACTTAAAGTCATTCTTGCAGCTGTCTTGGCAGTAGCACCGCTCAATGCCAGTGAATTGGTCATCGTGGTTCCTGTTTCGAAAAAGTCTCTTGTGTTATTGGGATGCGAAATCCAGGGTGTGGCCTGGTAAGCGCCTCCTGAATATGGACTGTCAAACTGCGGGATCATAAGGCCTATGTCAAGCCTTGGTCCCCAGCTCTCATCAATACCATCATTCACGCCTGACCAACTACCATCAACATAAGAAAATGCATTGTTGACAGCATACTCATTATAGGCGCTTATATTTCCAACATCAACACCATCTTGTGTGGCATGATATTCACTTCCTGCATATCCCTGGCCATAGTCATTCTGGTAATTTGGCAGAATGGCAATGTTATCAAAGGTGGTTGTATTGTCGAATTCCACACCAATACCCCTGGAAGCTTTGTCTGCTTTTTTGGTGGTGATCAATACCACACCGTTGGCGCCCCGGCTACCATATAAGGCACTGGCACTCGGTCCTTTCAGAACGGAGATGCTTTCAACATGAGCCGGATCAATATCCATGGCCTGATTTCCAAAATCAGTACCGCCCCACTGGCTCACATCGGTTGATGAATTGACAATAGGTGTACCATCTACAACAAACAGAGGCTGGTTGTTACCAAAGGAGGAGTTTCCTCTGATCACGATCCTTGAGGATGAACTGACTCCTCCACCCGTTGCATTGATGATCTGTACGCCGGCCACTTTACCCTGCAGTGAATTTACCACATTGGCTTCCTTGGCCCGTGCCAGTTCTTCTCCGCCAACTTCCTGAACAGCATAGCCGAGTGCTTTCTTCTCCCGGGTAATACCGAGAGCCGTAACAACGACTTCTTCGAGTCCAAGAATATCAGCATTCGAAAGTCACATCAATTACCGTCTGGTTGCTGACAGCAATCTCCTGTGCTTTCATCCCAACGGAGCTGAATATCAGCGTAGCTCCCGCTGGTACTGGAAGTTCATAGTTACCATCAACGTTTGATGCTGTTCCTGTTGTAGTCCCCTTAACTACAATAGAAACCCCCGGCAGGGGTGCACCGCTCGCGTCTGTAACCGTTCCACTAATCTGTAGATCCTGCGCCATCATGGCCTGAAAGCCAAAAAGCACAAGACCTACAAGAATACTTGTAAATCTTTTCATAGATAAAAATTTTAGGTTTAAATAAAAAAGAAAGCGGTTAAATTAAATTATTCATGGGCTCAAATCTATAAAAAAAAAGTTTTGAACAAAAAAATTAACAGAATTATTAATTTATCGTGGATCGTGCATTATACCTGCCATTGAAGGAAGTCTGGATGGTCCGGAAAAAGGAGCTTATAATGATTTTCCAGCTATATCAGGAGTTGCAAGGGGTTTATTGTTCTGAAAGTACTATGAACACCGTATTTTGATACGTTTTTTTCCAATATGCATGCAGTGTTTATTTAGAATCATTCTAGCTAGAGCCTGGATTCAACAATTTCAAGAATTTCAGTCTCTTCCCGGCATACTGAGGCTTCAAGTCCTGGCCTTCTTTCAGTATCTTCTCAAAGAAGGATTTGTCCTTGAGATTTCCTGCATTGATCTTAACATTCAGAAATGCTCCCATCACTGATGACCTGATGGCAAGGGCACCAACTCCGGCATCCGAAACTGAATTCGGGTTCCCTGTTTCTGCCATGGCTTTCAGTATCTCCATTGCTGAGGCAGCTGACTGCATTACCCGGAAAGGCACAAGAATGGCATTTTTGGTTGCCTCTTCTATCGCTGCTGTCCGCAGGCGCTGCTTCATCTTCCGAATTTTTAGGTAAGGTAAATGCTTCCATGATCCTGTTGAATGCTTTGGTATCTTCATCCACCAGGGCCAGTAATTCCTCCTGAATGGCCTTGCCTCTCTCTGCCCAGTCGGAAAATTCTTCCCAGCGATCATCCCAGCCCCTTTTGTGAGAGGATAGATTGGCCACCATGGTTCCCAGTGCCGTACCAAGGCTTCCCATGCAGGCGCTGATGGAACCTCCGCCCGGGGCGGGTGATTCGGATGCTGTTTCTTCCATAAAATCTCTTACAGACAGATCTGCCAGCAAGCATGCCGGTCCCCTTCTATCATATATTCAATGATCTTTTCTTCCGGTTTAAAAGGGTAGAGATCATCAAGTCCCATGGATTTCACGGCAATCTTGATCAGCTCCCTGTCAGAAACCCCGACTGACCTTTTCTGTTTCCGCAGAAAATAGCGGCCGGCATCCAGCATGGCCTCCAGGGGTATCAATCCGACCAGTTCCGAACCGCGTCACCCTGACACCCCTGGCCTCTGCCTTCTTAAAAACTTCATCAAATGCCACATGGACAGGGGTAATGGAAATATTGGTAAGGTTCATGGAGATCTGTGCGACCCCATATTCCTCAATATACCATCCAATGGCTTTTACTGCTTCAGGCTTCCCGGGATCATTACCGGGTCTCCTTTCCCGTCCTTGACAATTTCCCCGGTCAGGGGATTCCCTTTCCGCTTTGCCCTGCCCCTCTCCCTTACATCAAAGGCAATGGCATTGGCCCGGCGGGTGGAAGTGGTATTCAGATTGATATTGTAAGCCACCAGGAAATCACTGGCACCCACCGCAGTGGCGCCGGTAGCGGGGTTGAATTTCGCGGGACCGAAATCCGGTTTCCATTCCGGGTCCGCCAGTTTCTCCTGCAATCCCTCATATTCTCCCGATCGAACATCTGCCAGGTTCCTGCGCTCTTCTGAAAAGGCGGCAGATTCATAGCAATAGACAGGAATTTGCAGCTCACTCCCCTATCCGCTGCGCCAGTTTCCTGGCATATTCCACGGTTTCCTCCATGCTGATACCGGCGACGGGTACCAGGGGACAAACATCTGTGGCACCGAAACGGGGATGTTCCCCCTTGTGTTTACTCATATCGATCAGGTCGGGCAGCCATTTTTAACTGACCTGAAAAGCAGCTTCAACCACCCGTCCGGCGCGCCCACAAAAGTGACACGGTACGGTTGGTGGCCTTGCCCGGATCCACATCCAGCAGTTTAACTCCTTCCACAGATTCAATTTCATCCGTGATCTGTTTGATCAGGTCCATATCCCTGCCTTCGCTGAAATTCGGCACACATTCGATTAATCTGGTTCATCATGAGTATAATTTTATATGGATTATTTGGCCCAGGAACCCGGGTCCAGGATCTCTCCGCCCAGGATCACCGTGTCGATAAGATCACTCCCATACGCATAGGGAAGGTAGGCCAGTCCCGGAACATCTCTGGTAATGATCAATTTGCTTTTTTCCCCTTGCAGATATCCCATGCGTTTCCTGCAATCCCATGGCATAGGCAGTATTCAGTGTAACTGCATGCAGGACTTCTTCGGGAAGCATCCTAGCTGTATGCAACCAAGGGACATGATGAGTTTCATGTTCCCTGAGGGGAACTCCCGGGATTGAAATCGGATGCCGGGCAATCGGCAGACCGGCCTCAATCATCTTCCTGGCCGGTGCATAAGGAGTCCCAGGAAAAACGAAGCCCCGGGCAAAAGGGTGGGCATGGTCCCTGAATCCATCAGGCGCAGATCTCCTCCTCACCTGTATATTCAAGATGATCGACTGACAGGGCATTGTATTTTACCCCGGTCTGTATCCCCCCGGAAAAATCGAGCTCATTGGCATGTATCTTGGGTTTCATCCCATGTGCTAATGCCAGCTTCCAGTATCCTTTCGGTCTGGGGAACGGTAAAAAATCCCCTGTCGCAGAAAACATCGATAAAATCTGCCAGTCCCTCTTCAGCCACCGCAGGTATCATTTCCTCCACCACCAGATCGACATACCTGTCGGGTTCCTCTCTGAATGCAATGGAAAGGAATGGGCCCCCAGGAAGGTGGCCTTAATATCTATGGGTGTCGTCTCCTGCAGCCGTGCGTATTACCCGTAGCATTTTCAGTTCGGCTTCTGTACTCAGCCCGTAGCCACTTTTTATTTCGACAGCACCTGTTCCCAGTTGCATGATTTCCCGGATCCTGGCAAGGGATTGCTCATAAAGTTCTTCTTCTGGAGTTGCCTGCAGAAGGGCTGCGGAATTCAGTATCCCCCCTCCCCTTCTGGCAATCTCCTCGTAGGAGAGTCCCCTGATCTTATCCATGTATTCCAGCTCACGGCTGCCTGCATAAACCAGGTGGGTATGTGAATCGCAGAAAGCCGGCATAACCAGTTTTCCTGCTGCTGAAATTTTCTGCAGGATCCGGATCAGACCTCTCAATACTGGCCAGTTCAGGTGCATCCATCTTCCCAAACCCGGCAATTTTACCACCGGCGATAAACAACCAGGCATTTTCAATGGAACACAGATCAGCCATTTGATCACCAGCGACATATGCACGAGGCGTGGTCTCAGTCAACAGGCAGGGATTTTATATGCGTTATCAGTATATCCATAGGCAGGGATCCGGTAGCGAAATTAATTAAATCAAATATTAATTTCAGTATGTTATAAAATAGGCGTGGGACTTATCCGAAAGATTGGATGAGGAGTCCCATCAGTATCCCTATATAATTGCCGAGGGCATAGCCCACCATCCCGATGATCAGTCCCGGCAGAATGATCTCCCGGTTCTTCAGTGAGGATGCCACAACCGGCACAAAGGGAGGAGACATGGAAAGGGCAACTGAGATGATCAGAAAATTATCCACATCCACCTTGAAGATCCTGGAAAGTATACCGTGCAAAAGCAATGCCCCCGGAACAGCCAGCAATACATAAAACAGTAGGGGCAAGGATTCCAGGCTGAACATGCTGATATCAGCCATGGAAGCAAATACCAGGCAAAAAACAAGGATCAGGTAGATCCCGCCCTGGAAGGATTTTTCAATTTGCTTGACACGCGGGATAAATGAGGCAGCAATGCCCAGGGTTGTGATACCCAGGATGACCAGGGCGGTATTCAGTCCTTGAAAAACAGCTGGCTGATACCGGCCGAAACAGCAAGGATCAGGATGGAGAGCCCAACGGCGGCCAGCAATGGCAGAAAGATCCGGCGGGAGAAAATTCCGTCGTAGGACTCGTATTTATCATGATATGATTCCCTGGTATCCTTCTATTTCTTCCTGATCCGCCGGTTTATAGGGCCGCATGAACAGGAGGAAAAAACGTTGTGCGACGGTCATCAGGAACAAAAGTGTGACCGCACCAACCACCAGGTCGTAGGTCTGGGTAAGCATAAATACTTCCGGTTCCATATCCAGGGCCAGGCTGATGGCCGCAGCATTGGGAGCCCCGCCTGAATAAAACCCCACCAGCACACCGGAAACTTCCAGATATCAGGGATCACATCCCTGAAAAGGAAATATCCCAGGAACACCATGATAACCACGGAGACGATTCCCAGAACAAGTGAAAGCACGGTCTTTCCGGCCATGGACATCCACTTCCGGATATCCAGGGAAAACAACAACATGGGTATGGCCAGTAGGACACAGATGGAATAGATGTTTTCCTGAAATTCAGCTATGCCATCAGGCAAAATCCCGATATTACCGATCAGTAGACCCATTCCGTAACAGATGACAACCGTACCTATCTTGTTAACAATGGTATATTTTTATCAAGATGTATGATCAGAACAGGAAACAGGAAGTAGAAAAGTACCAGACAGTACAGGAGGTCATAAGATCTGACTTTATCTCAACTAATCACATTCATCGAAACTCTTGCTGTACTGGTCGATGGCACTCATACTCATACCCATGCTTGAAAAACCACCATCATGAAAAAGATTTTGCATGGTCACCTTCCTGGTAAGGTCAGAGAACAGGGTAATGCAGTAATCGGCACAATCGTCTCGCGGTAGCATTTCCCAAGGGGTGACATGCGTTCGGTGAAATCGATCAGGGTGTCTATCCCCTTCACGCCGCTTCCTGCGGTGGTGATGGTGGGGGACTGGGATATGGTATTGATGCGGATCTTTTTATCACGTCCGTAAATATATCCAAAACTGCGGGCGATGGATTCCAGCAGGGCTTTGGCGTCACCCATGTCATTGTAGCCATAAAGGGTGCGCTGGGCAGCCACATAGGACAGCGCAATAACAGAGCCCCAATCAGCAATGGCATCATGCTTCCTGGCAAGCAATAAAAGCTTGTGAAAAGACAGCGCAGAAATATCCAGTGTTTTCAGGAAATAATCATAATTCAAGGCATCATAAGGCAATCCCTTTCTGACATTTGGCGACATGCCGATAGAATGCAGGATGAAATCAACCTTGCCACCCAGGATCTCCATGGATCTCTGCAGTACAAATTCTCACATCCTGGACGTTTGTCGCATCGGCCGGGAGTATCTCCGAACCTGTTTTTTTTGCCAGCTCATCCAGGGTACCCAGGCGAAGTGCCACAGGGGTATTTGTCAGGGTAAACCGGGCACCTTCTTCATGGGCTTTTTCTGCCACCTTCCAGGCAATGGACATGTCATTTAGGGCTCCGAAAATGATCCCTCTCTTACCTTTTAATAAACCGTAAGCCATGCTCTTAAGATTTTAAGATAGGCTGCAAAGATAGTAAATTGATTTCACTCGGAGGGTTAATTCAGCAATTCACGGGCATTCGAAATGGCAGCCTCTGTTAGCTCCTCACCACTGAGCATCCGGGCTATCTCCAGCACCCGGTCCTCATTGCCCAGCAACTTGATATCGGTAATGGTGGCCCCGTCCTCATCGTATTTGTGGACCAGGTAATGGTAATCTCCTTTCCCGGCTACCTGTGGCAGATGGGTAATATTGATGACCTGTTTTCCGTATGACATCTTTTTAATGATAGACCCAACTTTTTCGGCAATCTCACCAGACACCCCTGAATCCACCTCGTCGAAGATAATCGTAGGGAGTTCCAGGGAATCGGATAGGAGGGATTTGATACTTAACATCAGTCTTGAAAGTTCACCTCCCGATGCAATTTTCGATATTTCCTGTGGCTGCACCTGCTTGTTGGCCGAGAAAAGGAATTCAACTTCATCTTTCCCGTTTTCATTAAAGTCCCTCAGTTCACGGTGCTCAACCCGGAACATGGCATTGGGGATGCCAAGGACCTGCAGTATCCCGTTGACCTCACTCTCTATCCCCGGTAGGATTTTTTTCCTCCTGGAAGTAAGTTCTGCTGCCTGCTTTTCAAGATGGCTCTTTTTTTCTGTTAACTCCTTCTCCAGTTTTTCTATCTGTTCATCGTAGGACGCAATATCCTGTATCCTGGTATCCAGTTCCTCCTGCAGTTGAATGAGTCCATCTACATCATTTACACCATGCTTCTGCATCAGATCGAATAACATATCAAGCCTTTCCCTGACAATTTGCTGGCGGCCGGGATCCATTTCTATATCAGCACCGCTTATCTCAGCCTCCCCCGATATGTCTTTCAGCTCTATCATGGCCGAACTGATCCTTTCGGCCAGTTCCGTGGCAGCCGGGTAAAATGCTGAGATTCCTTCCAATGCATGGATGGTTTCAAGCAGTTTATTGACAACCGCATCTTCCTGATCAGAAAGCAGGTAAAATACCTGGTGAAGGTTACGCTTGATTTCCCCGGCATGATCAAGGGTCTGCAACTCCTGCTCAAGCCCTTGCTGCTCACCTGCTGAAAAGCTGGCTTCTGCCAGCTGCTGATACTGGAATGTATAATAATCCAGGTCTGTCTTGGATTTACCTGCCATTTCCTTCAAATCGGCCAGACCCGTTAGCAGATCTGTAAACCTGTGGAATTGATCCTGGTAAGCCGATAAGAGAGCCCGGTTCCGGGCTACAGTATCCAATACCATCAGCTGAAACGCGTGTTCCCCCATGTGCAGGTTTTCATGCTGGGAATGAATATCCACCAGCCTGGTCCCCAGTTCTCTCAGCAGGATCAGATTCACAGGTGTATCATTGATAAATGCCCTTGACTTCCCGCCTGGGGAAATCTCCCTGCGTATGATCAGATGATCATCATAATCCATATCATTGACCGTAAAAAAGCTCTGGTATCCGTATGGAGTTATATCAAAACTGCCCTCCACAATACATTTTTTCTCTTTGTCCTTGAGCACAGATGTATCAGCCCGGTTCCCCAGTAAGAGGGAAAGGGCACCCAGCAGGATTGATTTTCCAGCACCGGTTTCTCCTGTGATGATGGTAAATCCAGGCTTGAATTCAATTTCCAACTGCCTGATCAGGGCATAATTCCGAACATGAAGCGATTTCAGCATAATGATGGTTCGTACTGGTTCTCCTGATTAATGTCGGAATCAGGTAACTATCGGCTACAAATGTAAGCTTTTTAGTGTTGAAAAATACGAAAAATGGAATTCACAGAAGCCCGTAAGCAGATTAATTTGAGGCCGTCATATTCTCATATTTGGCCTTGTTTGCAGGGTCAATTTCCTGGAGGATGCGGATGGCACGCTGTTTCTCTTCCGTAAATGATTCCGAAAAAATATTAACCATTTCATCAGCTTTGGCATCCATGGTGATCTGTAACAGGTGCATGAAAGGATCGGGTTTGTCACGATAATACTTTTTGCAGGTCCTCCAGGCATTCTGCGATCACTGCCCTCCCTTCTGTCACTTTCTCATCCATCACATCCAGTCCGAGCCTGTGAAATTTGTAGTTAAAATCCCGGATGGGTTTATAGCTATCATTGAGAATATCGTTGATCAGCCAGTACCTGTTTTTATGGTCCAGGCTTTCAAATGGTTTCCATCCTGTTTCACGGGCATTCTGGGCGTTGGTAACGATATTTTCAGCCTGGGCAAGGAATGGGCTTCCCCCCTGATAGGAAAACGAATCATAATCCATCCCGATAATAAAATAGGCCCAGAAAGCCAGGATGGAGGTAAGATTTGAGATATTTTGCGTTGGGTCAAACTGCAAGGGGTTCAAATTCCACGTAACGGAAATGTATATTATTGTCCACATAATTCAATAAGACCGAACTGTAATTGGTATTAAAAATGGGACGCCTGGTCATGATCTGCAGGGTTCCCCTGAATTCATCGGCAGATAACTGTTCGGTGATGTTGAACATGAAATTGCAATCTATCCGCTCATCATATGCAAAAACATGGTTGGTCCAGTTTGTGTTGTTCATGAACTCATAGATGGCTGTCTGAAGGGTCTGGAATACCTGTTTATTGGTTCCCTGTATCTGTTGGGTAACGATCTGTATATTGCATCGGAGCTCCTGGGATCTGACCCATCCGCCCAGCATGACTGACAGGATCATAACAATGACCAGTTTTCTGCTAAGATTATACATATTCAACCAGTTTTTCAATGATGTCGCGGGCAACTTCCCTCTTAGACTTTAACTCAAAATGCCTGATATTATTATCTGTATCAATAATAGTGATTTTATTTGTATCCACGCCAAAACCTGCACCTTTATCGTTCAGGGAATTGAGTACGATGAAGTCGAAGTTTTTCTTTTTTAGTTTGCTTTGTGCATTTACTTCTTCCTGGTCTGTTTCAAGGGCAAATCCCACAAGTACCTGATTTTCCCTCTTTCTCCTGCCGAGTTCTGCTGCAATATCAGCGGTGGGTATCAGCTCAATGGTAAGGTTTTCCTTTGTTCGTTTTACCTTACTGCTGTATTTCCTGGCCGGTGTATAATCTGCTACGGCGGCAGTCATGATCCCGACCTGGCATTCCCCGAAAAGGTCAAAACATTTATCGGCCATCTCCTTGGCCGAGGTTACATGGAAGCGGGTGATCCCGGCATGAACCGCTTCCAGGTCCACCGGTCCGCTCACCAGGAATACACGGGCACCTTCCTCTGCACATGTTTCAGCAATGGCATATCCCATCTTTCCGGTAGAATAATTCCCAATAAACCTGACAGGATCAATATTTTCATGTGTGGGTCCGGCTGTAACCAGGATCTTTATCCCGTTTAACCTTCCCGGTTTATTTTTGATCATCGCTGGAGGAGGCAAAAAACGATTGTACTTTCTCAAGAATGATTTCCGGTTCCTCCATCCTCCCCTTTCCATAAAGGCCGCTGGCCAACTCCCCGGTACCAGGCTCAATGATCTGGTTGCCATAGGATTGAAGGATCTGGATATTCCGGATTGTAGAAGGATGCTGGTACATATCCAGATCCATCGCCGGTGCCAGGATAACTGGAGATTTACATGAGAGATAGGTAGTAAGCAGGAGGTTGTCTGCTATGCCGTTGGCCATTTTACCCATGGTACTGGCAGTAACCGGTGCAATTAAAAACAGGTCCGCCCATATCCCCAGATCAACATGTGAATCCCATTGGCCATTCTGGCCTGAAAAGAAATCGATATGAACCGGTTTGCCGGAAAGGGCAGAGAGGGTGACCGGTGTGATGAATTCTTTGGCCATGGGTGTCATGATAACCTGCACTTCAGCCTCTTCCCTGACCAGCAATCGCACAATGCTTGCTGTCTTGTAGGCCGCAATGCTGGCTGTCAGGCCAAGCAGTATTTTTTTTCCTTGCAGCATTTTTGCTGAAAGAGATTGAGTATTTATAAATTCTCTTGCTCGGGCTCTGACATCCTGAAGTAGATGTCATCATCCAGGAATTCCTGGGTAGCAATCAGTGCTGGTTTGGGAAGTCTCTCGTAATATTTTGAAATCTCGATCTGTTCCCTGTTTTCAAAAACTTCCTCCAGGTTATCGGTGTAATAGGCAAATTCTTCCAGTTTCCTGTTTAGCTCATGCTTGAGTTCAACACTGATCTGATTCGCACGTTTGGCTACGATCATAACCGTCTGGTAGATATTATTGGTTTCCTGGTCCAGCCGGTTCACATCCCTTGTAATCGTCGTCACAGAAGCTTTCGATTTCTTATAATCTATGCTCATAATATTTTTTTTTATTTATTGCCCGCTTAAAATGTCTTCATCCGGAATTCTTTTCAGGGCATCATCATATATCCTGTCTGCCTGTTGCCGGTATTTACTCTCCGGAAATTCTCCAACGAATGAATAATACTCATCCACCGCGTCCTGGTATCTTTCTATCTGCCGGGTAACAATACTGTTTTCAGCCAGCAGGAAATTCGATCTCAACAACAGGAACATGAGTTCCTCTCTGTGTTCTGTATTGGGAAACTCGCTCAGGCTGTTCTGCAGCGCTATGATGGATGCCCTGTATTCTTCAAGGTTATAATAAAGTTTTGCACTTAAATAGGATTTTTGTACAAGCTTGTTACGCATTTCATCAATATAGGTTATGGCCTCAGCATTTCGCTCACTGCTTGGATACTTGATCATGAACAACTGAAAATAATTAATAGCCTGTTCAGAAGTTTGCTGGTCAAGTGATGGTTTAGGGGACTGCTTGTAAAAACAGTACGCAACCATATAATCTGATTCTTCCGCATAAACACTGTTCGGAAAATTAAATGCCAGGTTCCTGAAATGATGCCCGGAAAGGATATAATCCCTCTGATGAAAATAACTTTTTGCCTGGTAATAAAAAACTGTATCTGCCTTGGTTGTACCCCTGTAAACCGAAGAAATCTGGTCAAACAAGGTGCCGGCCCGAACATATTCCTCAGCCTCATAATATTCCATTGCCTTGGTGAACTTCAGGCGATAATCGGGACTTTTCAGTAGTTTTTCATAACCACTACAACCCGAAAACACCAGTAAGACAGTGACAACCAGCAGGATAATATGATTCCTGTTGAAAAACATCGTGCAAAAATACATTATTATGGGATGAATTGAAAACGAAACACTTAATTATTTAATGTACCAACGTTTTTTAGCAAAGATTATTTTCTGTTTTTCTGGATTATTAAAAAAGCCTAATTTTGTCGTTATACTAAACCAAAAACAGCACCGTGGATATTTTTGATAAATTTAAAGAGAACAGAGGTCCCCTGGGCCAGCATCAGGGAATTGGCCATGGATATTTTTTATTCCCCAAACTGGAAGGTGAGATCCACCCCCGGATGAAGTTCAGGGGCAAGGAAGTACTTACCTGGAGTTTGAATAATTACCTGGGACTGGCTAACCATCCTGAAGTCAGGACGGCGGATGCTGATGCCGCTCTGGAATACGGGCTCGGATATCCCATGGGGGCCAGGATGATGTCAGGTCAGACTGCCAAACATGAGGAACTGGAAGAACAACTGGCTGATTTCGTCGGGAAGGAGGCCAGTTACCTGCTGAACTTTGGTTACCAGGGTATGACCTCCGTCATTGATACCCTCCTTAGCAGGAATGATGTTGTGGTATATGACTCAGATTCACATGCCTGCATCCTGGACGGCCTGCGCATGCATATTGGCAAACGTTATGTATTTCCGCACAATGATATTGCCAACCTGGAAACCCAACTGGAAAGGGCCACAAAACTTGCCGAAAAAACCTGCGGAGGGATCATGGTGATCACAGAAGGCGTATTCGGCATGGCCGGTGACCTTGGAAAACTGGATGAAATTGCCGCACTGAAAAAGAAATTCAACTTCCGCCTCGTGGTTGACGATGCGCATGGATTTGGGACCATGGGAGCAACCGGGGCAGGCACCGGGGAGCATTTTGGCGTGCAGGACGAGATCGATATTTATTTCTCCACATTCGCTAAATCAATGGCTTCCATCGGAGCTTTTGTCGCAGGTGAAAGGGATATCATCGATATCCTGATGTACAATATGAGATCACAGGTATTTGCCAAGTCCCTTCCCATGCCCCTGGTGATTGGTGCCATGAAACGGCTCGAACTGCTGAAATCAATGCCCGAGTTGAAAGAAAACCTCTGGAAGGTCGTTAATGCTCTTCAAAGTGGTCTGAGAGAGAAAGGTTTCAACCTGGGGGTTACCGAATCGCCTGTTACTCCAGTATTTCTCCAGGGTGGTGTCGCCGAGGCTACCAATGTGATCGCGGATCTGCGTGAAAATTACCAGGTCTTCTGCTCCATGGTGATCTACCCGGTGGTACCCAAAAATGTCATCATGCTGAGGCTCATCCCGACAGCTGTTCACTCACTGGAAGATGTGGATTATACCATAAAAGCTTTTTCCGCTGTGGCAGCAAAGTTACAGGCTGGCGCTTATCCGAAAGAGCCGCCCAAGGTAGTCTAAAGCATTCTTAATCAGGTCCCGGCAGTATCTCCGAAAAGGTCGATCTGAAGTCGGGGTGTATACCGGAATCCATGCTGAATGGCCAGCCTGGCTGTTATAGCCATGCTCTCACGCAATAATTCCGGTGTCCCTCCTACTGGCATTAAAACCACATCATCGGGTTCAACGAATGACAGGTTATCAAGAAAATCCTTTCTGATCTCATCTATCTCAGACTCCCGTGTAATAACAAATTTCAGCTGAAAATCCTTGTTTGATTTTCGCCTGGGAGGGGATCCTGGCTCATCCCCGTAATAGGATCCTTTTTGCATGCAGGCATTGATATATTTTTGAAGGGTACCGGGATTGCGCCGGAATTTCTTATGATCCCTAATATAGTTTTGTTCAACAGGATGATCGAGCAACCTGTTCTTCTTCTCATCAGGATCGGAACTCTTCAATTTTGGGGATATGGAGAACATGTCAATATGCATTGCCAATTCCGGAATAAACAAAATGCCATTTGTTTCCAGTGTGATATGAACGTTCAGTTCCTTTTTTAAATGCCTGGCCAGTTCAACCAGCGGCATAGGCTGCAGGGTTGGCTCACCTCCTGAAATGATCACATGTCTGATCGGTCCCAGGTTTGTCCTGACCATTTCCACCACCTCTCCCGTTTCCAAAATGTCCACTTCCCCCGCAATATGAGAAGCATAGGGCGTATCACATATACTCACTTTCCCTGACGGGGTGGTCCATGTACACCGAAGATTGCAGCCGCTGGTCCGGATAAACAAAACCGGTATACCAACCAGTTTCCCCTCCCCCTGGAGGGTTCCCGGGAAAGGATAGCCAGTATCCGGCATCTGATCCACCGGCTGCCCCCCGATTGTCCGTGTAACCGGGAATACGCCCTTTTTTACCAGTTTTATCTCCATATATTATGACTTATTGTCAGTTTTGTGCAAAATTAGCAGTTTTCATCAAAAGGTATGAATATTGTAATGTGGGAGACATTATTTAAATTCGGGATTAGATTTATTTGTATCAGAATTGTAACCAGATTATCATAAAAACAGGAAATGGAATTATTTAAATCAATAGGAGACCTGCATGAGGACCAGGAAAAGAAATCCACACCGGAGACATCTGAAAAAGTACGCTGCCTGATTATCGGTTCGGGACCGGCAGGTTATACTGCTGCCATATATGCAGCACGCGCCAACCTTTCACCCGTGCTTTATGAAGGCCTGCAGCCAGGGGGTCAGTTGACCACCACTACGGATGTTGAGAATTTTCCCGGTTATCCGGACGGAGTTTCAGGTCCGGTAATGATGGAAGACCTGAAAAAACAGGCTGAACGGTTTGGGACAGATATACGCTGGGGACTTGCCACTGAGGCTGACCTCTCTACTCAACCCTACAGGATCACTATTGATGACAGGCACCTTGTTGAGGCTGATTCAGTGATTATTGCTACAGGCGCCACTGCCAAGTACCTGGGAATGGAATCCGAGCAGAAATTCATGGGTCACGGGGTTTCAGCATGTGCCACCTGTGACGGATTCTTCTATAAAGGAATGGACGTAGCTGTTGTGGGTGGAGGTGATTCTGCCTGTGAAGAAGCCCTTTATCTGGCCGGACTTTGCAAAAAAGTTTACATGATCGTCAGAAGGGATGTTTTCAGGGCATCCAAGATCATGCAGGAAAGGGTGCTCAGTACGGAGAACATTGAGGTATTATTTGAACATTTACCCAAAGAGGTGGTAGGTGATCAGAATGTTGATGGAGTGATCGTCCACAACAAAAAAACCGGAAAAGATTACAAGGTCAAGGTTGAGGGATTTTTCCTGGCTATTGGCCACAAACCTAATTCAGACGTATTTGCTACATACCTTGATACTGATGATGTAGGTTACATAAAAACCACTCCGGGCACATCAAAAACCAACCTGGAAGGCGTATTTGCCTGCGGAGATGTCCAGGATGCCCATTACAGGCAGGCAGTTACTGCAGCCGGTTCGGGTTGTATGGCAGCCATTGATACTGAAAGATACCTGAGCGAGAAGGGTTTGTAATCAAACTGCCTGCCTTACCATTTTTTTGCGTTGGTCAACGTATTCATGTTGTTTATGGTCGTTTTATAACCGTCAATAAACATGTGGATAAAATTAAAGTTTCCTGGCAAGATCAGTCTGGAATATTTCTTAGATTTCAGGTTATCAAATTAGGAAGCTTGAAAGACGCTGGTAAGGTATTCAGGGATTTTTTTGACAACCTCCTCACAGGTGCTTATATAACAAGGCCCACCGGTGAGATTTTGTATGCCAACAAACAGGTAATCAGCATGCTAGACTATGAGGACCTGGATGAATTAAAACAGCGCAATCTCGAGAAAGAAGGTTATATCAACCAGTATGATAGAGACGAATTTAAATCCCGTATGCAAAATGACGGTATCATCCGGAGATTCGAAACCGCATGGACACGCAGGGATGGAAAAAAAATCATGGTCAGGGAGAGTGCCCGGGCTGTTTTTAATAATAAGCTCGAAGTGGTTCGTTATGAAGGTCTGATCGAAGATATTACCGAGACGACCGAAACAGATTCACAGGTCAGGGAAAGGAGTGAAATGCTGGAAGCAGCTTTGATAGAAAGAACAGCACAACTGGAAGCCGTAAACAAAGAATTGGAAGCCTTCTCCTACTCTGTATCCCATGACCTTCAGTCCCCCATCCGACACATGCAAGGCTTCGTAGAATTACTGGAAAAAAGAAATAAGGATAACCTGGATGATAAAAGCAAGCTCTACCTGGAACATATCCTGGGATCCATCCACAGGATGGGACGACTGACCGAAGACCTGCTGGCATTTTCCAGGGTCTCGAGTACCAGCATAAGCAAGGTTCAATTCGATCTGAGGGAGCTTGTCGAGTCTGTCATCGACGAAGATTATTCCATACCTGAAGGCAATCGGAATATCAACTGGGATACGGAACAACTCGGCAGTATTGAGGGAGATCCGAATTTATTAAGACAGGCATATTCCAATCTCATTTCCAATGCGGTAAAATATACGAGGACGGTTGAAAATGCCAGGATCGCTTTTGGATTTCTGAAGGAGCACGGTAAGGTTTTATTATCTGTCAAGGATAATGGAATAGGCTTTGACAATAAATATGCAGACAAAGCATTTGAAGTTTTTTACCGCCTGCATAAAGAAGATGAATATGCAGGCTCAGGTGTTGGCCTGGGTATAGTAAAACGGATCATTAACCGGTGCGGAGGTGAAATATGGGCAGAAGGTAAGGTAAATGAAGGTGCAGCTTTCTACATGACTTTGCCTGATTCATTTTCAGAGGACAATCATTATGCAAATCAATATAAACCACTAACCACACAATGAGAACTTTAAGGATCCTTTATCTTGAGGATACAGATTATGATGTTGACCTGGTCAGGGAATACCTGGAAGAGGATGAAATTGTATTCGACCTGATCCATGTGAAGACGAAGGAGGATTTTATCACTGCCCTTAAAGAAGAGGAACTCGATATTATTCTTGCAGATTTCTCCCTGCCCTCATTTGATGGATTGGAAGCCCTGGACATCACGCAGCAATTGATCTCGGATATACCATTTATCATTATTTCAGGTGTAATGGGAGAAGAACTGGCCATAGAAGCCCTGAAAAGCGGAGCCACAGACTATGTACTAAAACAAAGACTCTCCCGTCTCGTCCCATCCATAAGCCGGGCACTGCTGGAAGCAAATGAACGGACCACCCGCCTGAGGGCAGAAAATGAGCGCCAGAAATATGACTTTATCGTTAATGCTTCCAAGTCCATGTTCACCCTGGTAGACAGGAATTATACATATGAAGCCGTCAATGATGCGTTTTGCAAAGCACATAACCTGATCCGTGATCAGGTGCTCGGAAAAACACTGACCGAGGTTTGGGGCGAGGAGAGTTTTAACAATTATATCAGGAAAAACTTCGATGACAGTTTTAAGAATAATGTTGTCAGGTACCAGGCCTGGTTTGAGGTGCCTTCTCGTGGACTGCGTTGTTTTGAGGTGACTTTCTATCCGTATAAGGAATCAGGTGATGATGTTACCCATACTGTTGTTGACACAATGGATGTAACAGATAAGCAGAAAGCCGAGGAGGCTATGCGGGAAAGTGAGGCCAAGTACCGATTGTTATTTGATCATGCAGCGGAAGCCATACTGCTTGAAAAAGACGGACTGATTACAACCTGCAATACACGGGCAGTTGAATACTTCGGTTTTTCAAAACAACAACTTTTATCGAAAGGTTTGATGGGTCTGCTGGTTAAAATCCAGCCTGACGGCAGGGATGCCTGCAAGTATGCCAGTGAGCTGGAAGCAGTTACCAGCAAGGGGGAATTATTTGAGATCAACTGGGAATTTACAAAGAAAGACAAAAGCACATTTATTGCGGATGTCATTGCTGCAAGTTTTCAGCTGAAAGGAGAGACATTTTACCAGTTCTTCATACATGATATCACCGAAAAAGCCAAAGCCCAGGAAGAACTGAAAAGGCTGGCAGAGGCCATGGAGCAGTCAGCTGAACTCGTGGCAGTTACGGACATAAAGGGTCATTTTATATACGTTAACAAGGCATATGTAGATAAACTTGGATACACCAAGAAGGAGATTATTCGGAAAACATATTACACAGATCCTTGCCCCAGCCTTTTCAAAGGAAACCCTGTACCAGATGAATGCCGTGCTGGCTGATCATAAGGTCTGGTCCGGAGACCTGGATATTATGTCAAAAAAGAAGCAGCAACTGCTTGTATCCGCCAGGGTATCTCCTATCCGGAGTAAGGAAGGAGAAATAACCAGCTATGTTTATGTACTGCGGGATATCACCGAGGAATCGAAGATCAAGACTTATCTTCGCCAGGCCCAGAAAATGGAAACCATCGGTACACTGGCTGGAGGTATCGCGCACGACTTCAATAATATTATCGCTACCATTACAGGTCATACCGACATCGCCCTTCAGGATGTAAAAAGTGATGATCCCGTGTTCGAAGACCTTGAGCAGATTGCCAAGGCAACCGAGCGTGCCAAGGGACTGGTCAACCAGATCCTTACCTTCTCACGGCAGGTAGAGACCAAACCGGTAGAGGTAAGCATTGACATGCTTATCACTGAAGCCATCAAACTTACTGGCGGCCTCTGTTCCCAAAAATATCAGGATCAAACAGGATATGACTGCTGAATGTGGGGGAGTTATGGCAGATCCATCCCAGTTACACCAGGTCATAATGAATATTTGCACCAATGCAATCTATGCCATGAAGGATAGCGGTGGGATCCTGCACATCAGATCAAAAAGCCTCGTGCCGGCACAAAGACTCAAATCCCGCTTCCCGGATCTTGAAGACAGGCAATATATCAGCCTTACCTTTAAGGATACTGGAACAGGGATGGATGGAGGAACGGCAGAAAGGATATTTGAACCCTTCTTTACCACCAAGCCTGTGGGAGAAGGAACAGGACTTGGATTGTCAGTTGTCCATGGAATCGTAAAGAACCTGGGAGGTGAGATTTTTGCTGAGAGTTCACCCGGGAAAGGTTCAACATTTACTATATTACTGCCTTGTATGGAAGAAGAAAAAAAACAAAAATCCCTTACAAATGCCAACCATACTGATAATCGAGGATGATACTGACCTGAGGAGAATGCTGGTAAAATTGCTGGAAAGGGAGGATTTCAGGGTACTGGAAGCGGGAACCGGACTGGAAGCCCTGCAGGTCCTTGAATATTATATCCCTGATATGGTAGTTACGGATATCATCATGCCCGACCAGGATGGTATCGGAACCATTAACGAGCTGAAGAAGAGATATCCGGAGATCAAGATCATCGCCATATCAGGTGGTGGAAGGATGCTCAGTAAAGATTATCTTGGGATCGCAAAGATCCTTGGTGCTCACTTATACTTTTTCCAAACCTTTTGATACAAAAATTTTCCTGGAGAAGGTGCATGAATTGATCAACCTGCAGGAGACTGATAATCATTATTCTACATAGATCTTTGCTTTTCCTGAAACCGGCCGGCCATCGGAAGTAATTCCCCTGAGATAAATCAGATATTCGCCTTTTCTGTCAGCGGTAAAAAAATATGTCTCCCCGGAACCTTGCTCGTCCACATCCAGATCGGGAATCCACATAAGGCAGTTCCTGAAATCGGGATCCCTCTGGTTTCCCCTGTCATTTTCATAGGATGGAAAGAAGATCTTTTCCTGAAGGGCCAGTGTCTTTAATCCAAAGAAGTAAGATTGCTCAGGTAGATCCACACCGGCCAGGTCATGCTTCCTGGAAAATATACTGATGATCCCTCCATAATTAATACTGCCCCTTATATAACTGGCATTGATGACATCGATATGGCCGATTTTCTCCGGTGAGACGGCCAGTATGGAAGAAAGATCCGAAATAGCCACATGGTCAAGCAGGATGAGGGGTTTGTATATATCCAGGTCTGAATAATCTCCAAAGACTTTAAGTTCTTTGATACCACCGGACCGGTTTACCGTAACAGGCGGGACTACTTCATAGATAAATTCCTCCAGCGTAGGCAGCTTAACAAATTCATCTGTTCTAACTGTCATAAGCGGGGTACCGTAAAAGCTTGGTTTGTCCTGATGGTCAGCAATCAGACTGTCAATTGAATCTATCCCTCGCTGATAGGCATTTTGTACCTGGACATTCATCATCATTTCTTCAGCCAGTGATCTCTCATCCTCATTGAGATGAAATGGAACTGTCCTGAAATCCACAAACTCAGTAGAGAAATCCTTGTCGATGAGTATCTCAAAATCCGTGGATGTTCCTGTCTCTGCACTGATATAAAAATCTTTCAGCCCGGTATAGTCAGGAATAGTAATATAAAATTCACCATCATTCTCCAGTATAGGTATCCGAAGTAATCCGGATCTTCTCCAATAACTGACAGCTGTACCCGGACATTGGGTATGGGACGTTTTTCCACCTTATCGATTACCTCCCCGGTAACTGCCAGTCCCCTTGTTTCCGGAATATAGACCTCTGCATCCGTACCTCCGGGACCTGCCTCATCTGAATGATATGTCAGGTAGCTGCTGGTATCCATAGCGGCTTCCCGCACCACAGTAAGGCAGAGACCGGCCAGATCATCCATTCCTGTGCCGCTGATTGAATAAGGACAGCTGAACTTTTGATCGCTGCCCATATGTATTTTTATCTGTATTTACCATTATGGCCATATTCATCCCCCGGATCTGTCGGGCAGGCAATCCTCTTTAACTGCCCTGCCAGGGATTCCTGCGAAGCTTGTGAAACTTCAGAATTATAAGGATTCACAATTTTGATCCGGGAATAGGCAAACTCCTCAGGGGTATTGTTTTTCATCCACCTGGTATAGACCCTTAAAAAGTAGGTCCCTGATAATATGGATTGGGGAATTTCGATATACCCGTTTATTCCCTCCTGCTGAAGCCTGAATTTTTCCTGTAGAACCGGTTCCTTTTCTGATGAAACCAGTTCAACATATAATACCTTGCTCCAGCCTATATCTTTCAATGCCTTATCAGACAGATTAACCGCTGAAAAATGGATCTTCTCCCCGACTATGTACAAATTACGATCGGTAAATACGGCAAATATTTCCTGGTGCTGGCCATAAGGCTTATCCCTCTCTTCAGCAGGTAGCTTGCTGGCAGAAAACCTTTCCTGCAGGCATGGCGGTTAGCAAAACCATCAATGTTACCAGCCGGATAAGATCCCTTTTTATGTAATCCACATTCATCATTCCCAAAAATCTGGTGGTTCAAGGCTGCCTCCCCTCTCCCGGCAGTCAAAACAAAAATCGTCGGCATTCGCAAATGGAGCCGGACCGGTTCCCGACTCCGAAACCAGGTAGACCGGGTATTCATGAACTGTATAAAATCCCAGGGGGTTGTTTCTGATCAATAGGAATCAGCCTGCATTCAGCATCATAGATAGGAAATGGAAAAGATTCCTCTGCATAGATCCTTCGCTGGGTCAGCGAGGAAACATTGAAAAATCCCAGTATCCTTTCATCAGGGTCTGAAAGATTGTAGATATTTCCCTCGATCCTGACCGGTTGGGTTTCATACAACCCTCCGCTTTCCTGTTTTGTTTCTCCAGCTGGTTCCAGTACTGGTAGGCCTGTTGCTCAAGGCATATTGCTTGACAAGCAGACTGTACTTCACTTTCAGCCTGTTGCTCTGGTTGGAAACATAGGTGAGAGGGATCCTGTTTACATTGTTCCCTCAATAATCCTGCGAAGTGGTAGGGTACTGATGTACTGATATTCTCTGTTTTCCAGCAATACTTCAGCGAATCGGAATCATACTCCAGATCAATGATCCTTCCGACATATAAACTGGATCAGATAGGGGGCGTGATATTCCCAGGTTTCTTCCATTTTCCAGCGGTAATTTCTTGCATGATGTTCCGGAATTTGAAGATCTGTAAAAAATTGAATACCCTGCATCGGCAAATCACGTTCAAAGGTTTCTCTGATCTCCTGTTCATAATAGATGTGATCGAGTGGAGCACAGGGCAACAGTGTATCCGGATCATGACATAATACTCCGTGCCGTCCCGGTGTTATGATATGCAATTGATATACCTGGTTTTTCCGAGGAAGGACTGTTCGATACATTGTTCGTAAAGCCCGGATTCACTCTCCATGATTACCCCTGTTCCCTTCTATCCCTGATTGTCTACCTGGCAACCGGTTTCGGGAGTAAATTGGGGATCACTGTAGAAGCACTGGACCGGGAGATCCGGACCTGTGATAGCCTTCCTGATCTGTGAGTGTGCCATCAACCACAAGGATTATCTGCTTCTCATCAATTTCGGGAAAAAAGGGTCGATACATCCCGGCAGAAGCAGGATGAGGAACAGAAATTAATGAATTTATTCACTTGCATAGTTTCCAAACCTGAAATTCCATGAAAGGGTAAAAATCTGGGTACCGAAAACGGACATTTTATAACCATTGATCTTTCCTTCTTCCGACAAAAAATAAACGGAATAGGCATTCTTCCGTCCCGTAAGGTTATAAATATTCAGCATCCAGTAACTGTGGGCCAGTTTCCTGGCCTTCAGATTGCCTTCAAGATTCATTGAAAAGTCAATCCTGAAATAATCTGGCATCCGGTATTTATTCCTCAGGGAATAATCAATGAATTCCTGACCATCATAGTAATACACAGAAACAGGATAGGTAACCGGACGGCCTGTGCTGTAAACCAGGTTGGAGGAAAAACTGAACCTGCGATTAACCCTGTAATTTCCTACCACGTTAAGGGCATTGGGTTTGTCATAATTGGCCCGGATATGGTGAGCCGAAATTAATCTTATCCCAGGGATGGTCACCATCTACCTGGACCATGGCCTTGGAAAAAGTGTATGAAATCCAGCCATTCAATTTACCCAGATTCTTCTTCAGCAACAACTCGATCCCATAGGCCTGTTGATCCCCCTGAAGTATTTCAGTTTCAACATTTGGACTGGAAATAAAATTTGCGCCGTCCTTATATTCGACTATATCCTATATTTTTTTATAATAGAGCTCAACAGATGTATTGATACCCCTTCCGGGAAATCCCTGTAGAAGCCTGCTGAATACTGATCCATAAAGGGTGGCCGGATGTGATAATCACTCAGCTTCCATTGATCCGTGGGGGAAATGGCAATGGTATTACTCAGCATAAAAAGGTATTGCCTGATCCGGTTATAAGAAAGTTTGAAAGAACTGTTGGGACCGGTACTGAAGTTCAGCAGCCAGCCGAATTCCGGTCCTGAATAGTTTTTAACCGGTTCGCTGCCGTTGAATAATGAATGTGTCGGAAATATTGCCGGGATCCATGGGACTGTCTCCATAATATTCATATACCGTATTGGGTCCAAGGTTGGAAAACAGACTGTACCTGAGTCCACCGTAGAGTGTCAGCCAGGGCAATACCTTATACTCATCTGCCATATAAATCGCCGATTCGATCCCATTTTCATTTCCAAGGGAACTGGGATCCTTGAAGATTCGGGACCCGCGGGAACAATATCCCCCCTGTTCAAACGGTAATTGATAATACCAGCTCCAAAATTCAACGTATGTTTCTGTCCCGCGATCCAGCGCATATTTGCCTTTGCCTCGTAGTGATCGATACGGTAATCATGACTATAGGAAGCTGAAGGGTATGTATAATCAATGGTTTGAAAACCATACCTTCCGGCCACAGCGGTCAGATCTGCGGAAAGAGAAGGTGAAAAACGGTGTCTCCAGTCCACGGATCCTCCGGAATTGGAATACTGGTAGTGATTGGTTGAGGAGAGTGAAAACCTGTCATAGGAATGGTAGGCAAATATCTTTAAAAGGTTCGTTCGCTGGGTTCAATGGTTACATTCCCGGCAAAATCATAAAACAGGGCATTGCTGTTCCGGAGTTCAGGGTTCTCAAGCCTTTTCAGTATCCAGTCAGAATATGTGGAACGGGCACTCAATACAAAGGATGTATGATCTTTTTTAATGGGTCCTTCAACGGCCAGATGTCCGGTGATGGGACTGATCCCGCCACGGGCTGAAAATTTATTCCGGTTTCCGTCCCTTGTGCTGATATCAAAGTAAGAGGCAAGCCTGCCTCCATATTCGGCAGGGATATTGCTTTTAAACAGCCTGAAATCCTTCACTATATCCGGACTGAAAGAGGAGAAGAAACCGAACAAATGCGACGGATTGTATACCGGTACCTTATTGATATAGAACAGGTTCTGGTCAGCCGGACTGCCCCTGACATTGAAACCTGATGATCCCTCCCCCACATTTTGAACACCGGGTAGCATCTGGGCTACCCTGAGCAGATCCTTCTCTCCCATGACCACAGGGATTTCCTTGATGGATTTAATATCCAGCCTTTCAAATCCCATCTGCATGCCGGTCACATTATTATATCTGTCTGCCTTTACGGTTACCTCATTGATGGGAATGAGTTCCTTTTCCATACTGACATTCAGCTGTCCGTCTGAATATACATCAATAAAATAACGCAGCTCTTTCATTCCCATGCAATTAAAAACAGCACTATAACGGCCGGATGACAAAACCATGGAGTAATGCCCGACCACATCCGAGACTGCTCCTATCTGTAACTCTTCAATGTAGATCGTGGCTCCGATCAGTGGTTCACCTGTTTCATAATCGTCCAACTTCCCATTGACGATTACATTCTTTCCGGACCTTCCGGCATTTCGGTTACCTATGATTATGGTCTCGGCTTCTGCTGTCCGCCTGCCATTGATGTATCGCCTTTCTATATCCGTGATCTGTTCTCTCCCTCCGGTTGTTGAACTTTCCCCGGAATGCCTATAATCTGGCAATGATCCGGTAAGATCCACGCCTTCCGTGATGATAATATGTAGATCGGCATCCACCAGATATCGAAGGGGAGTCCCGCGAAAGGCATTATCCAATATGGCAGATAACCTGACCTGCTCACCGGAGAAGGAGACCGTAATGTCTTCAACCCAACCGGGCTGATAATAGAAATGACAATCTGCCTGGCTTTCAACCATCCTGACAAATTCATCAAATGGTGCCCCCTCGAGCTGGCCTGAGATAAGGATCTCTGATTCCTGTGCCAGGGCTGGAAAAACGATAAAACCAGTGGCCACTGTCCAGAATAAAATGGCAAATATTTTAATCCTCAGATAACTCATCGCAATATCTCAGCAATTCATGCATTTGACTGGTCTGAAATTAATTTCAACTGAATATGCCACTGCTTGAAAAACTGTTTAATCTGTTTTTGATATTTTGCTTCAAAGAGCTTAATAAAACTTTTCTTTGAATTGAAACTATATAACTGTCCGTCTTTCCAGAGGTAAGATTTCCGCCTGGGTTCCGAGAAAACATAAAAATTATTGACAGAAGTGGTAGAACGGTTAATAATCTTACTCCATTGATACAGGCATCGGAGATCTTCAACTTCAATGATCTGGAAAATGGCAGTACCGGTCATCTCAAAGCTTAGTTTTTCAAACTTTTTCTGCTTCAGTTCAAATTCGCTAAGAAATTCATTGTGCAGTACGATTTGTTCAGGGGCACCGGCGAAATTGAGATATTCCAGGATAACTGACTGGCTATAAATATTGTATCCCAGCCTAACCCCTTCGTATCGTTGATTATTAATCAGTGATGCTACCAGTGCTGATTTGCAGTCCATCAAGAAAGGGATGCCCCTCTGAGCCTGGAAATTCAGGTTTATATCGGATCCCGTTGATAAGATTCTGATCCAGTCCGTATAGCCTGTCAAAAGAACTGATAATCACCAGCTACTTCTTCAGCATATGTCCCCTGCCCGTGCATATCAAAAAGAATGAGCAGGAAGATGATTACCGAAGCAGCCCGAAGGGGATCCATTGAGAGTTATATTATACTGATTGGTTTAAGGTATAAGAAGACCCGAATTTAGCTATTTTTCAGCAAAACATGCTCCATTTGGCTCTATAAGTATTAAAATCAGATCCTCCAGAACACACAGGAATCCGAGCTGTAGATAATATGATCTACCCTTGTCCACATAGCAAAGTACAGTAACCATATGGCTTGCAGAACCACCAGAAATTATTAAATTTGCCCCGCTGAATACACATTTCATCCCCCACCCACACACTGTGTGCACACCCACGCTCACACCCACACCCATGCTTTCATCGGGGTGTAGCTCAGCCAGGTTAGAGTACGCGTCTGGGGGGCGCGGGGTCGGCAGTTCGAGTCTGCCCACCCCGACCAAGAAACAAAGCCACCGTTGCGAAAGCGACGGTGGCTTTTGCATTTTAGACTGTCGTTAACGCTTGCGTTTATAAGGCAGGATGAAATATGAAAACAGGCACGCTAGTGCCGTGGCTTTGTTTTATTGGATACACCTCAAAATGATCACGAGCCACGCAGTGGCGAGTAATCTACTCACCCCGACTGAAGAAAAGGCCTTGCCAGAAGTGCAGGGTTTTTTATTTGCCGGGTTTCCTGAACGAAGTTCGACATTTTTTATCCCAACTATTTGCTTATCTAGTAGTTAGGTTTTTCTTTGCACTACATTTGTCCTTTTTTTTGTATTGCTAATTGTATTAGTATTTATGTTATTGCCTCACTCTGAGCTTTTTATAGTAGCGATTTCTCTGCTTGAACATTTTCTCAAATTGTACTACCCAAGAATATCAGTTGCCTGATTCAATAACATGATTCTATGATTATAGATGCCTGATTTTGTCGCAAATATTGACAATTTTTGCGACGAAATATTAGTTCATTAATGCCATATGGCTTTGAATATAAATTAAATACG
Source organism: uncultured Bacteroidaceae bacterium (assembly GCA_963767555.1). Classification (GTDB taxonomy): domain Bacteria; phylum Bacteroidota; class Bacteroidia; order Bacteroidales; family SM23-62; genus SM23-62. The sequence continues at coordinate 29,592 of CAVYEL010000017.1, forward strand.
ATGTTTTGTAACGCCGAGGGAGGGCTCGCTTCCTTCAATACTTCAATACTTAAATGCTTATTTGTCCCCTGGTAATAGACTGCTTTTGATCTGGAAGTAAACATTTTTTGGTGCTATAACCACTCCCATTTCTTTAAACATAGCTTTATCAGGAAGGTCATCTTTTATAAGGTCCAGGAAGAAAGTCATGTCTTCAGACAATTGGTCCGGTAACGTATATACCTCTGATTCAGCCAGTAGAATTCCTAATCGAAATACATCTCCTTTATGTTTTCTTAGTAGCTTCTTGTCTTCCTTGCTCCCCTCTTGAATCCTCCTTGAGATATCAATAAATGCTTTTGCCTTCAGGCAAAGGAGTGCTTCAATACTTGCCCAATGGATTCCATTTACAATTTCACTATGATCGATGACAAAGTGATAATAGACATCATCTAACAGGATGGCTGAAAGACTACTCATGTCATCAGGTGTTGGAACCGGTGTCAGATGCACCCGCTCGTCAAGGCCCAATAGGTCAGGATTTCTGGCAAATAATTCAACCTGCACAGGAAACTCTGCATTTGCTGGTTTTAAAAACCGGTAGTACTTCCTTTCTTCCCCATTTTCTTTCCTTTCATATTTTCCATCCACAATGAAATCCCAGAAACGCTTTACAAATTCAGAACTCATGGCCTCATTAATCAGAATCATATCAATGTCCTTAGTTGCCCTGGGAGTTAACTCGGCTGATTGAATGTGGATATCACATGCAGCACCTCCGATGATCACATATTGATCTTTGAAATCGGAAAAGTACTTCCCAAATACTTCTAAACCTTTTACCATTGAAATTCCCTAATTATTTGTTCTAAGGCCATCTCGACACGCTCATCGGCACTATCTTGTAAGCTTAAATACAGGGATAAGGGATCCACACTATTATGAATACTAAATAAATCTCCCCAGATTCTTCCTGGACTATACTTCCAGATTTCCAGGCATATTTTCCCTTCATCTTTATTCACATTCTTAAATGTATTCCTTTTTACCAGGTTTTGGTAGTCTGTTTTTTCTATTGCATAATATTCCTGATTTCCCGGGCTTATATCAGAATAATCAGACAAAGCGTAGACATTGCATTTCAACAATTGTAAATCAGTCGGCAAATTATCCGCATATACTTTTTTATTGACTGGATTTCTAACTAGTCGTCCTGACAGGGTCTTCTCCCACAACTCCTTTTTATCATACCTGAAACTCATGGACTTATCTTTCGTCCCAATAATATCAATCAGACCGAGATCATTGAGGTTCTCTGCAGCCAATGTAATTGCCATAGGAGAATAGCCAGTCAATGCTGCAATAGATTTAAAATTATATTCAGCTAAATTATATCTGCTTATGGAATGAAGGAGATGGAAGATCAAAAGAAACTGGGCTGAAGGTTTAAGTAGCTTTCCATATGTTTCTTTTGCTTTCGATGGAAAAACCTCCCTCAGATCAACTAGTAACTCAGGCAGATATAATTGTGTCCCAGGAACGATAAAACTAATTCCTTTCTCAATTAACCGACTTCTTTGCAGAGCAGTACAATTATTAAGCAGAACAACAACAGGATATCCTAATCGCTTACTAACTACATCCATGTTAGCATTAATTTGGCTTATTCTGAAACCTTCATTCTCTTTTGGCTCAAATAACAACATGGATTTCTCTAAAAAAATAGTTCTATAGATCTTATAAGAATCTCTAATGTACAAGGGTAGATCCTGCAATTCTTTTCCTCCCAGCAAATCCATCTGGATATCCAAACCCAACACCTTTTTTAAGTATATATTTATTTTACTTATTTCTTGCATGTTATATTTAATTCAGTATAATATAGTTATATATTATATTATACAAATATATATTTATTTTTTTGTTTTTCAACGTATTAATATGTAATATTTTTAAGGATTATTTAATTGGAAAGAACGAAACCTCGAGTAATACAAAAATCCGGTTCTCCGGTGAAAAATCATGTATCCTTTGACCTACATGAAATTCAGTAGGATTTATAGTACAAAAAATCAGGAGATCCGGTTTCTTTAATACAAATCTCACATCTGAATATCAAGTACTTAAGGGTATTTTTATAATCTACTCACCCCGACCATTTATTATTCCAACTATTTGTTTATCAAGTATTTGAGTATTTATTTGCAGCGCATCTGCCACATTTTTTGTACTGATATTTGTATTGGTATTAGTATTATTACCTCACTCTGAGCTCTTTATAATAACGGCCCTTGCATGAACATCTTCTCAAAATGATCGATCCTGGAATTCTATTGAAAGACTTAAAACAGTCCACCAGTGCTATGATATATGACTTTTGTCGCAAATATTGGCAATTTTTGCGACAGAATACAACCATATGTTTATCCAAAGGAATTGAGTTACAGATGTTAAGAAAACAGTAGGGAGCGAGTAGGGGTTCGCTGATTTCACAGCCTATTTCTCAAGAATCCGCACAAGGTCATTATTGATGTAGACATTCTCGTTTCCTATATGCCTGAGTTCTAAAGCTTTGATCTCGCGTAATTGATCCAAGTACTTTCTGGCCGTATTCCTGCTTCTAATTTTGTCTCCTACGATATGTATTGCCTTTATATATGGTTGAGTGAATATGGCTTCTATCACGGAATACTCCATTCTTGGTAAATGCTTCTCAATATACTTTCGGGTCTCGGTAAATTGCATCATAATCTCTTCAATTTTGAATACCGTGTAGTCCGCAGTTGCTCTTACTGCTTCAAGCATGTATATTAACCATCTTTTCCATTCACCTCTTGCTGAGACTCCATTCAGATAATGGTAGTAGCTCTCCTTGTTGTCAATTATATAACTACTCAGGTAGAGAATCGGGTATGCCAGCAATCCTTTGTTAATCAGTACCAGGGTATTTAATATCCTTCCTGCTCTTCCGTTTCCATCTGTAAAGGGATGAATAGCCTCAAACTGGTAATGACTTATCACCATTTTTAGCAGAGGATCTGCCTTATGCAAATCATCATCATTTATATATTCCAAAAGATTGTGCAATAATCCCTTCAGAAGCTCATCTCCCTTTGGAGGTGTGTACACAATCTCTCCACTGGTACGACTCCTACCCCCCTTGATTATTCTGATGCTGGATTGTTCAGGTCGGATCTCATTTTGTGTCTCCTTAATCGTTTGATAGATATCAATAATTGCGCTCAGGCTTATTCGCACTTCCTGCTCTATTCTCCTCACCCCGTTCCACAGCGATTCCCGGTACCTGAGCACTTCTTTTGCTGACGGTGAGATTTTTGTATCTGTTGTGGACAGAGCCTTATATAGTTCGTCGTCAGTTGTAAAAATATTTTCAATCTCTGAACTTGATTTTGCTTCTTGCAACGAGATGGTATTGATCAGCATCTTCGGGTTAGGCAACTTGCTTGAAATCCCATCCAGTTTCCCCAGTGAGCGATTGGCTTCAGCAAGCTTCAACAAGACCTCCTTTGAATAAACTAAAGATTCGTCTGGTGGCAAGACTGGAAGCTGATTAAATGGTTTGGTCCGATCAAAAGCATTCATATTATTGATTTCGTTTGCACAAATTTACATCTTTTTTGTGCAAAGACCGTGTTTCCTGTCAAGAATTGAACATAAGAACTGGTATTCGCACAAAATCAGGTATATTCTGTGCAAAGACCAATAAAATGATCAAAATATGGAGTAATACAAAAATTCATCACCTGAGTTTAACCTCATGCATCATTTAAGTATGTTGGAGTTCCAGAAATTCATATCTGAATATCAATCACTTAAGGGTGTTTTTATAATCTACTCACCCCGACTGAATAAGAAGCCTTGTCCTGATATACGGGATGAGGCTTTTTTGATTGTTCCCGATCCAAGTTCGCTTGAGGATGCAGTAATGCTATACAAACCTTTGTTATACCTTAAAGTAAATGCCTTAATTTATTAAGAAATTCACTGAACTCACTTTCACCTGGAGAATTTGTTTTTCTTAGTGAATTAGATGATCTTGTATATCGGTAGATGAGACATAAAACTCATCGGGAATCTATCAGTAAAACTTTGGTTCTGGAAGCAATTAGCCTGTTATCCCAGTGAATTTACAGGCCTTCCAGTCCATATGCCAGGTTTAAAATTGGAGAACTACAGACAGAGAATAAATTAATACTAATCAAATGTAAGTCAAATGAGAAAAATTGGATTCATCGGACTTGGGATCATGGGTAAACCCATGGCCAGGAACCTTATCAAAGCAGGGAATCATCTGGTGGTTTATGACATCAATGCGGCGGCTGTATCTGAATTGGTTGATGCGGGTGCAGAACAGGGCCACTCCTCGAAGGACGTTGCTTCAAAAACTGAACTAATCATTACCATGCTCCCCAACTCTCCAGAGGTCAAGGAGGTGGCCCTTGGCACCGAGGGAGTGATAGAGGGAGCAAGGCCCGGAACCATATTGATTGATATGAGTTCCATCGCACCTCTTGCAGCTATCGAAGTGCATGACAAGCTTAAAGAAAAGGGAATTGCTATGATAGATGCTCCGGTCAGCGGAGGAGAACCCAAAGCCATTGAGGGAACCCTCGCCATTATGGCAGGTGGTGAACAGGCTGTCTTCGACTCAGTAGAGGAGATCCTGCTGATTATGGGGTCTTCCGCCGTGCTTGTAGGAGGCATTGGAAGCGGCAATACTACCAAGCTGGCCAACCAGATCATTGTGGCATTGAACATTGCCGCCATGTCGGAGGCCATGGTACTTGCTACTCGTGCGAACGTGGATCCTGAAAAGGTATTTAAGGCGATCCGGGGCGGCCTGGCGGGCAGTACGGTCCTGGATGCGAAAATGCCACTCGTACTTGAAGGGAACTTTAAGCCGGGATTCCGGATCGAACTGCATATCAAGGACCTGATGAATGCAATGGAAACTGCACATAACCTGGACACTCCCCTCCTGATGACCAATCAGGCACTGGAGATCATGAAGGCCCTGAAAGTGGACGGAAAACAGGGGGATGATCATGGAGGATTGATACAGTTTTATGAAAATCTCGCAAATGTGAAGGTTAGAAAACCTTAAAAACAAGCAGGCTTCAGGAGTAAGAAGAAACCATAGCCATACAAAATAAATCTCTACATTTTAATACATAAGTCCAGTTTCCGCATTTGTTAAAATTTAGGCAGTTTCATCTAAATAGCTTAATATTATAGTATATATATTTGATTATATGTGCATAGATTAGGATGTCAAAACCAGGACTATGTCAAACAATCATGGTAGAATTTCCCGTTTCTGGAATGAGCTGAAAAGGCGTAACGTACACAGGTCACTGGCCATTTACGCAGGAACTGCCTTTGTTATCCTTGAAGCTGCCACCATCATATTTCCACGGTGGGCTTTGCCCGAATGGACCATCGACCTGGTGCTCTATCTACTTATTCTGGGTGCATTTATCACCTTCATTATTGCCTGGATTTTCGATATTACACCTCAGGGTGTACAGAAAACCAAACCCCTGGATAAAGTTACAGAAACCAAAGGACCAGGCGACACAAGAGCATGGAAAGCAGCCACTTACATCAGTATAATTCTAATCGTAGCGCTGATAATTTACAATATCGCTCCTACTGGTAAATCAACCTGGACAGATGATATTCAATCTCTGGTGGTCCTTCCCTTCGACAATTTTACCGGAGATGATCAGCTGGAGTACTTTGTTTCTGGCATGCATGCTTCCCTGATTGGTGATATGGGAAAAGTCAGCGGATTAAGAGTGATTTCCAAGACCTCATCCAACACCTATAAGGACTTGGACATGTCTGTCCCTGAAATTGCTACGGAACTTGCCGTGGATGCGGTGGTGGAGACCCAGGTCATGTGCCTGGGGGATACCATATGCCTCCAGGTAAGGGTGGTTACTCCGTTTCCTGAAGAAAAACAACTCTGGGCCGCTGAGTACAGGGAGGAAAAAAGCCAGATACTGGTTCTCTATAACAGAGTAACCAGGCATATAGCTGATGAGGTCAGGATAAAATTATCTCCCGATGAAGAACGTATATTGAACGAATCCAGGATTGTAGACAAAGAAGCATATGATGCCTACCTCATGGGATTATTCTACTGGGATAAACTGAGTCAGGAATCCCTAGACAAGTCTCTAGAGTATTTCAAAAAGGCCATTGAAATAGATCCCAATGGGCTCCACCTTATTCAGGTCTGGCACAGGTAGCAGTCGGGATGGCACAGATGGGATTTATGGCACCGGAGATCGCCGGGCCAATGATCTTTGAAAACCTCAATAAGGCTTTAGAACTTGATCCTGATTTTGCTGCCTCTCATTATACCCAGGGGGTCGTTGGTGTTTGGGTCGAATGGAACTGGGAGAAGGGTGAAAAGGAGTTCTTAAGGGCACTTGAACTCAATCCCAACGACGCGATGTCCCGGATCTATTATGCACACCTGCTTATTATTCTTCAGAGGAATGATGAGGCCCTATCCCAGGGACAACTGGCTGTTGAATTGGACCCGCTAAATCCACTTGTCCTGGCGCTGCACGCCGCAGTTTTGGGAGGTAATGATCGATGGGAAGAGGCATTTAAACATGTGGAAAAAGCAATATCCATTGATCCTTATAGCTTTTTTGCCCACCATATCCTTGAGTTTGTATCCTACGAGGTTGGGGATGTTGCTGCATTTATAAAGTCGGCAAGATTCATTTTTCCCTTCAAGGAAGAGTTCTTTCTATCCATTGAGAAGACAATAGAGGAGAAAGGCCTGCAGGCTGCTTATGAAGAAATCGTACTTCAACTGGAAACCCTGCAGCAATCCAGTTTCCTTGTACCGGTGCATATGGCCAACAGGTACGCAAGGATCCATAAGAAAGACAAAATCATGGAACAACTTGAATTGGGACTGGAGGTACGGGATCAGAATATGCCCTACATTGCTTCCGGGTTCAATAAATTCGACACGGTGTACAACGATCCCCGGTTTATTACCATCATGGAGAAATTAAAACTGCCCATGCCGGAGAAATAATGGCCGATCGCTCAAATAGGCTATCTCAATTTTGGCGAGAGTTAAAAAGGAGAAACGTTCACAGGTCACTGGCGATTTATGCTGGAACAGCATTTGTTATTCTTGAAGCCAGTGACATCATCTTTCCAAGGTTGGGTCTCCCCGATTGGTCCATTGATGTTGTACTTTTTCTTCTGATCCTGGGAGCTGTAGTCACCCTAATAGTTTCATGGATCTTTGACCTGACTCCGAAAGGAGTTGAAAAAACCAAACCTCTGGATGAGGTTCAGGAAGGGGAAAAAACGGTTGTCGCATATGGATGGAAGATTGCTACCTATGCAAGTATCGCTGTAATAGCCGGATTGATCATCTTTAATCTGGCTGGTGGATTTAAGCAGATACAGGGGAGTTCCATCCAATCCCTGGTGGTTCTTCCTTTTGACAATTTCACAGGCAATGAAGAGTTTGAGTATTTTGTATCTGGGATGCATGCATCTCTGATAGGGGATATGGGAAAGATAAGCGGACTTCGGGTCGTCTCTAAAACTACATCTAATACTTTCAAGGATAATGACAAGTCAATTCCTGAAATAGCATCAGAATTGATAGTAGACGCAGTGGTTGAAGCGAACGTTATGTGTTTTGGTGATAGTGTCTGTGTCCAATTTAAACTTTTCAGCGCATTTCCAGAAGAACAATTGCTCTGGACAAAATCCTACGATTCGGACATGAGCAATATATTAAATTTATACAATTGGGTAATCAAGGATATAGCGGATGCAATACAGTTACCCCTTTCCTACGAACAACTAACTCAACTTGCTCAACTAAGAACAGTTAACCCGGATGCCTATGAGTTATACCTCAAAGGAAAATTCAACCTGGGATTCCTCTCCCGGGAAAGTCAATATGCAGCGATGGATTATTTTAACAAAGCGATAGAAATTGATCCGGAATATGCATCTGCATATGCTGGGATAGCAGGAGTTTGGGCTGTTCTAAAACAAATGGATTATGTCACCCCCGATGAAGCAAATCCAAAACTGGAAGAATATATGTCTCGTGCACTTCAACTGGATAATCAAAGTGCGGAAATATATTTTTACGACGGTATCAAGAAAGTGTGGACTGATTTTGACTGGGAAGGAGGAGAAAATTCTTTTAAGCGCTGTCTTGAAATAAATCCAAATTTTTCAGAAGCCAGGGCCTATCTATCTCATTTGATGATGCTTTTAAAGAGACCAGATGAAATGAGAGAACATATGGAATTGGCATTGGAAAACGATCCCAAGAATCCTTTAATTCAAGTACTGGCAATCGTGGAACTTATGATTGAATCAAAATATGATTTGTGTATTGACAGAGCGATACAACTTCAGACAATAATGCCAAACAATCCATTACTCATGTTGGTCCTTTATCAGTGTTTCACTGAAACTGGTGAATATGCCAAGGCTATAATTGAACTGAGAAAAATATTCAATCAACTGGCGGATGAGACTGTAATCGAAACTTTAGACAGGGAATATAGTAGTGCAGGATTCAAAGAGGCATTAATTGCTGCGGCAGATAATTGGACAGAGCGTTTTGCAAGTGCCTCAGCTCAACATGCCACCATGCTCTATGCTTATGGTGGCAACATCGAAAAGATGCTGTATTGGCTTGAGAGAGCCTACATCAGGAGAGATCCTTCTAATCCATACCTCGGGGTGATACCGAGTTTAAGACCTTACCACGACGAACCTCGCTATATTGAAATAGTGCAGAGAATGAATCTCCCTCTTGGTGATTTTCAATAAATTATTTTACACGGAAACAGCATTTTCCTGAATATAATCATTGAGCTTAGAGGGAGTGGGACCTATATAATGATAACATTCCGCCCAATCCAGTCCATATTTCTTCCCGTTTAATCTGTCATGTTCCAGCACAAATTCTTTTATATAATTAAAGTTGGCTGTTTTGTCATCCTCACCAAGCAGGGATAATTTCTTCCCTTCGGCTGCCAGCCTTTTTCTTAGTCTTGCACCATTATCCCCTCCGGGTCCCTGTGTTTTACAAACTATATTGCTCTCTACCTTTATATCCAAAAAGGGACTGATATCCACTACCCGGTTTACCAGCTGGGGTCCCCGTGCGAAATAATACATCTCTTTCACAGTATGGGGCTCCACAACCTCCAATTGTTCCGTATAATCAGTAGACATGCCGGCCATCCAGCGAGCCGCCTCCACAGCTTTAGCGGTGATATAATGGTCAGGATTTTCTTCATAATGTCCCCATGGATCATAACAGATCAATGTATCTACCTTCAGCAACCTGAATAAAAATATAAACCTCCCCTTGATCTCCTGTATATTATATTCATCCATCCTGTGATTGCGATAATTCAGGTCATAGATCTTTTTAAGTCCCAAAACCTTTGCCACTGCTTCATTGTCCTTTTCATTATTCAAAACCCTTTCCCCCATACTGGCACCTGCACCTGCAGCATCATCATTGCTTGTTCTGATCAGATACCCGGTATAACCTTCATAAATAAGTTTTGCGACCGTACCGGCAGCATAGATCGGGATGTCATCGCAATGAGGCTGTATGACCGCCAGCACTTTCCCCCTGTGGGGTTGTCCTTCCGATACCCTTTCAATGACTACATCATCCAATTGTTCAAATGAACTTTCCGGTTTACCGTTTCCTGGTTCTGTAAAGCCTGATGAAGCGTAAGCAGCTGAGGCAATTGCTCCAAAAGTTAAGTTTTTTGAAATGAACTTCCGTCTTTTCATAATATGGTTGTTTTACATTAAGGTGCATTTTTATAAAATTAAGAAATATCATTCCACGGATACGCAGGAAAAATGTTATATTCGATAAGTAATATTATTCTTTATTCAATATCCTATGAAAATAACAGACAGCAACAAATCCAGAAGATCCTTCATCAAAAAAACACTGCTGGGCACGGCCCTGGTTTCTTCACCCCCCCTGCTATATTCCAGGACGTATAACCAGCGATTATTGATGGAATCAAGATCCTACGCATCAACAAATTTTTCGGCCAATGACAATATCAATCTGGCATTGATCGGTTCCGGGATTCAGGGTATCCATGATACAAATACAGCCATTCGGGTCCCTGGAGTAAAACTGGTAGCTGCCTGTGATCTATACACTGGCCGCCTGGACAGGGCCAAAGAATTATGGGGGGATGATATTTTCGTTACACGGGATTATCGGGAGATCCTTGATCGTACGGATGTAGATGCAGTAATAGTGGCAACCCCTGATCACTGGCACAAGAAAATCAGCATTGCAGCCCTGAAATCAGGAAAAGCAGTGTATTGTGAAAAACCCATGGTGCAGAATTTTGAAGAGGGACATGAATTTATTGCAGCCCAGAAAGAAACAGGAAAAGTGCTGCAGGTTGGCAGCCAGGGACTTTCATCTCTGGGAAATGAAAAAGCCAGGAAGTTGTATGAAGATGGTGCCATCGGTCAAATAGTGATGTTGGATATGTATAATGACCGCTACTCCGCCCAGGGTGCCTGGCAATATCCCATACCGCCGGATGCCAGCCCGGATACAGTTGATTTTGATACTTTCCTGGGTCAGGCTCCGGATGTTCCTTTCGAACTGGTACGATTTTTCCGGTGGAGGAATTACAAAGACTATGGAACAGGTGTCGCTGGCGACCTTTTTGTGCATGCCTTTTCCACCTTGCATTTTGTGATTGGTTCCAATGGGCCGAACAGGGCAATCTCTACCGGGGGACTAAGATACTGGGATGATGGCAGGGATGTACCAGATGTAACCATGACCCTTTATGATTATCCGGAATCAAAAACTCATGCGGCCTTTAATGCTGCCTTCAGGGTGAATTTCATTGCTGGAAGCGGAGAAGGATATGGTTTTCGCCTGGTAGGCACCGAAGGAGAAATGCAGGTAGGTTCAAGCAGTGTAAAATTGACCAGGTCAAAGCTTGGCAGGAAACCAAGTGAGTATGCTTTGATCGCATACACTGAAGAAAATCAGAAAAAGATAGTCGCAGAATATGATAAGAAATTTGCGGAAGAAAGGTCCTCAGATCTAAATATTGGAGAATCAATTTATGAGGCCCCATCCGATTACAAGGGAGGTCATTATGATCATTTTAATAATTTCTTCAAGGGAGTAAGGGGAGAAAAGAAGATCGTTGAAGATCCTACTTTTGGTTTACGCGCTGCAGGAGCCGCCCTGCTCGCCAATGAGAGTTATTACAAGGGAATGCCGGTACAATGGGATCCTGAGTCCATGAAATTAATCTAATAATGATATTCGAATAAATGAAAAAGCTGCTATTCTTTTTTTGCCTGGTATTCATAACGGTTTTATTATTTTCTCAGGAGGAACCGATCAATGTAATTGTCTTTGGTGCTCACCCGGATGACTGCGATGCCGACGCCGGCGGCACAGCTGTACTTTATGCAAAAATGGGACATAAGGTCAAATTTGTATCCCTTACCAATGGAGATGCGGGTCATTATGCCATGGGCGGCGGTGAGCTGGCAAAAATAAGGTTGGCAGAAGCACAGGAAGCTGGAAAAAGATTTGGCGTAGAATATACAGTTCTCAATAACCATGACGGGGAGCTAATGCCCACGCTGGAGAACCGTCTGGATGTTATCAGGGAGATCCGTAAATGGAATGCAGATATTGTAATTACACCAAGAACCAACGATTATCATCCCGATCACAGATATACGGCAATTTTGGTGCAGGATGCAGCTTACCTGGTCATAGTCCCAAATATCGCACCCGAGGTTCCGCCACTGAAAAAAAATCCGGTCTTCCTGTATGCAGCGGACAGATTTCAGAAACCGAATCCTTTCGAACCGGATATTGCCGTGATCATTGATGAGGCGTTTGAACAGAAGATATATGGAATGGCCGCTCATGAATCTCAGCATTTCGACTGGCTTCCATGGACTTCCGGGAGATTGGATATGGTGCCGGAAGATGAAAAATCAAGATTGGAATTATTGGCTAAATGGAGACCATCTGCGCCAAATGCATCCGTCAGGGAATGTTTGAGAAAATGGTATGGAGACAGGGCGGATAAGGCTGAACATGCCGAGGCCTTTCAAATTTGCGAATATGGGAAACAGCCGGATAGGGATGAGATACTCAGGTTGTTTCCAATGTTGAAAGAATAATAATTCAGGCACAATATACACCACCATTGATGTCGATGGTCTCTCCTGTAATAAATCCATCATATTCCGATGCTAAAAATGTTACAGCCCGGGCAACATCTTCAGGGTTGCCTGAGCGTCCGAGAGGTATCCCTGCTATGGTGGCTTTTGCAGATTCAGGGCTTGTATGTGTGCTGTGAAAACTTGTCCCCTCTATAAATCCGGGAGCTACCGTATTGACCCGAATACCAAGATGGGCAAGTTCTGCTGACAAAGAACGTGTCCAGGTAAGCACCGCTCCCTTGGTGGTGGAGTATACCAGAGATCCCGGATGCCCTCCTTTTCTGCCGGCGAGAGAGGATATATTAACAATACTGGATCCATCCTTAATATTCAAATACGGCTCTAATTCTTTAGTGACCAGCATCATAGACGTTAAATTAACATCGATCAGCTTGCGCCAATATGTCAGATCCAAATGCTGACAGGGCCCTGCGTTCCACCAATGCTCCTGAATTATTGATCAATACATCGAAAGTTGCAAATTGTTGTACAGCCTCTTTTATGCAACGGATCACATCGTCTTCACTGGTTAGATCAGCCTGAATGCATACCGCATCCTGACCCCTCTCGATGGCATTTGCTTTCAATCCGTTCCGGTTCCTCAGCCGATCGGAAATAGTGCATACAAATATTGCATCCCGCTTCGATCAGATCTCTGGCAATGGCTGCCCCAATCCCCTGTGAGGTCCCTGTTACCAGTGCATTTTTACCTTTTAATGTGCCCATGATTTAAATCCTGATTATAAATGATCGTTTTTATCGACTATGCTTTTTAAGAACCGGTTAGCAAGATGCATCCAGTTCTTTGATCTGGCTTTCATCCAGATCATTCTCCACATCCTTATCGATCAGCTCTCTTGCTTTCTCTTCAGCTACTTCTGTAAGGGTCTTGCTGCCAAGGGCTTTCCAGTTTTCACGTACCTTCCGGTTCAGGATATCAGGCAGGAAGAATTCATCCTGGAAATTCTCAAGCGTGTGGTACTGGTCAAGGAAGGAACCTGAAATGCCAACCTCCCTTGAGAGCTCAATGGAGAGTGTATCCTCATTGACATCAATCCCCTTCAGATATCTTTTTACATAAGAGATTATCTCGTTATCAATAACTGCCTGTGCCGGTGAAAATGCCAGCTCCGATTCCAATTGTCCTATGGCCCAGATGTTGGACACTCCGCTCTGTAGATGGGTAAGAAAACCACACATTTTTTCCAGTGCTGCCTGGGAATCTGCACACATTGACTCGGTGGAGACCCAACTCGCCGAGGGAATGCCATAATACCTGCCCATCATAGCAGAGATCCGTGCAAACAAATGGTTTTCCGGTCCCCCGGTCACCGCAATACTATTCTGCATATCGAAAGTATGGGCGAGTCCCAGATTAAAAACACAGGGACGCCCCGGTTCAAGAAGCTGGTTGATGACGATGCCGGCAAGGATCTCCGCTGTTCCAACAGCTGCTGAACCAGCGAGGGTGACCGGACCTGAAACCCCTGCCATCGGTTCGCCATTTATCGTAACCGGGATTCCGTATCCTGCCGTTTTTCTGAATATTTCCAGGGCCAGGTTTGTCCATCGCAGCGGTCCATGTGCAGTAAATCCGATGCTGAACCAGGGAAAATCGCCCACCACTCTTTTCATTTCTACCATCATCTCCGAACCCTGTGGTGTAAAACAGAGAACCCGTATATGCTTATTGGTGTGCTCGGCAATAATCCGCAATCCAACTACATCACAGGCCCCTGGTGGAATATCATCCAGGGCAAATCCAAAAACTCCGTCAACATTTTCCAGCTGGTGAAGAAGCCGTGTAGCTTTTGCCATATCCTTCGAAGAAAATGGACGTGCCTTCTTGTCCTCTACAATTTTCAGACCCGGTACAGACCAGATCGCGGCTTCAGAAAAAGCGCTCGTTATCTTTCCTTTTCCCTGCCTGTTGGCAAAAACAAAATCTTCAGGTAATAGAGCAAGTTTCTCCTTAATGAGCCCTTCCGGTAAGCGAATGACATTGGTGGACCTGCCTTCTTTTGCTCCGGCCTTCAGGAGTAGCATACATATTTCATCATGATCCAGCTGGATACCCGGATCCTCAAGCAGCTTCAAGGCCGCTGCATGTATTTTTTGAGCAGTTTTCATATCCGGGATCATATCATAAAGTTAGGCCTTGATTTCATTATTACCAGCCATGTGCGCAAATTTCGCACATTATACATAGAACTAACACTCCCTGTAAATGCTATATTGCTGATAATGAACACACTAAAATACATGGCCTGCAAATTGCGTTTATTAAACTAAACCAGGTAAATTTGTTACCATAAAGCATTACACACATGAATGATACGGAAGTTTTAAGAAACCTTGTACTGGCCCCATATATCATAAAAGCAACTGCCCTGATCAAGGTTGAGCGAAAAGTCGGTGGCAACCAGTTCAGGCACTGTTTTTCAACGCTGGGTATCCTCCTTGACTATAAATTTTACAATGACAGCATACTTTTGAAGGCCTCACTGCTTCACGATTTTCTTGAAGACCTGCCTGAGGCCCGCGTGGATGAGATCCGATGGATTGATCACGAAGGCCCACAGGTAGTTGACCTTGTACTGGAAGTAACGAAACGAAGTGAGGAATCAAAACAACAATATCTGCAACGGGTACTCAGTAAAGGCTCCAGGAACGCCATGTTACTCAAATGTGCGGACCGGATCAGCAACCTGACGGACCTTCACAGAGATACCCACACTGATCAGAAGATATCTGAATACCTGGATCAAACCGAAATGTTTGTGATCCCTATGGCCATGAGAGTGAATGAAGATATGGTCCTGGAACTGACAGATCTGGTAGCCAAAAGGAGGGAAATATTAAGGATGATGGGAGATGCAAATTTCAGATAATATGGCTGTTTAGTTTTCATATTAGCTATCTTGCGCCACATTAACGTTTTCATTAGGTCCCTGTCATGAATGAAATGCTGAATCGTCTCCTTGATAATTGGAACATATCAGGAAGCATAACTGGATCTGTATGGATTATAGCAATGTCTGTAGTTCTCCTGAGTATCCTTATCTATATTATTGTTTCCAGGTTCCTGCTAAGAATAGGAAGGAGATCCCCGGACAATTTAATAGGGATGGCATGGCAAAAATACAGGTATCCCTTTCTGTTTCTTTTACTGCTTATAGATTTTATTATCCTTCAGGGTCTGTTCACACCCGAACAGGAGATCACTGTATTTACCAGTCATTTTATCAAACTGGTGTTGATCTTCATTATCACATGGTTAATAATCCGCTCAATCAATCTTTCCAGGGAAGTCATCCTCCGCCGGTACGATATCTCTGAAAAGGATAACCTTAAAGCCAGGAAGATCTACACGCAATTCAGGGTCCTGGAAAACATCATCATTTTTATTGTGATCCTCGTCGCCATCGCCATCGCCTTGATGACTTTTGATAGCATCAGGCGCATTGGCGTGAGTTTGTTTGCATCTGCAGGTGTGGCAGGGGTCATCATCGGTTTCGCAGCCCAAAAACTGATAGCGTCTGTTCTGGCTGGTTTCCAGATCGCCCTGACCCAGCCCATAAGGATTGATGACGTTGTAATCTTGGAAAACGAATGGGGATGGATAGAAGAGATTACACTTACCTATGTTGTGGTAAGAATATGGGATAAAAGACGACTGATTGTACCATCAACCTATTTTATTGAAAATCCATTCCAGAACTGGACACGTGTGTCTGCAGATATACTTGGAACAGTTTTTATTTACACAGACTATACCGTACCGGTGGATGAGTTACGTAGTGAGTTTACTAGGATACTCGAAGAAAGTGATCTCTGGGATGGACAGACAAATGTAATGCAGGTAACGAATGCAACGGATAAGTCCGTAGAGATCCGTGCACTTATGAGTACTGCGGATTCTCCCACTGCCTGGGATCTGCGGGTACTTGTCCGGGAAAAACTAATCAAGCTTCCTCCAGCAGAATTATCCAGGAAGTTTGCCAAGGACACGCATTGAAATGACTGACACTGCAGGAAATAAAGCGGTTAAACGGGAGGTATGAGTGGGAAGGGATTCTTTTCTAACCTTCTCTGTCAATTTTGACCTGGATAGCTGCTGGCCCTTTATGTCCCATGGTCACTTCGAAGCTCACTTTATTACCTTCAGAGATATCCTCGAGAACATCATTGATATGGACAAAAACAGATTCCTTCGTTTCCAGATCGCGTATAAATCCAAAACCTTTTGAATCGTTAAAAAAGGTTACCACTCCTTTTCTGATGGGGTCCATTGGGATATCCTCACTCTGGGGTACACTAACTTCAATATCTTCTAATTTGACCTCCTTTTTCTTACTCGGATCAGGAGGTGTGGATGTAATATTTCCATCTGCATCCACATAGGCGATCATATCATCAAGGCCGCCCTTTTTCTCAATCTCTTTTCTGGCCAACCTCTTTTTTTCCTTGTCTTTTCTCTTTTTCTCTTCCCGGTTTCTTAGTTCCTTCTTATTAAATGATTCTTGCGATCTACCCATATCAAAATTAAAATTTTAGCGAAGGTACGGTTTTCAATTGAATATTACATGAACTCTCCAGATTAGTCTTTCAAGTAATCCCTGGCTTCAAGTTCAAGGGCATGAAGAGATAACATTACATCCCTGAAGAAATAAAGTGAGGAAATGAGTATAGACAATATGGAAAGTATAAAAAGTATGTAACCCAGGATCCTGAGATCTAATCCCCAGAGAGTCATAAAGAACAGCACAGGAATGATCAGGCTGCTCGAAATAACACTCACTACCATGGCGCCGATCGAGATCCTGAGATACCTGCTGCGCTGGTAAAGGATTTTGATCTCATATTCTTTTTCCTGCTTCCTGTTTGTTTGATTTTCAGCCAGTTCTCTAACCAGTTGCCTGGTCCGATCAATGGTCCTGCCCAGCCGGTTTGTAATGGTCAGTAAAAGCAATCCAACACCCGAGATAAGTGCCACAGGGGTAATGCAGGCCTGTAGAAATTGAATAAAATTCTGGGTATAATTCATAAGTGTTTCTCCTGTAGGCCTGCAAAAATAGGAAAAAATATTCCGGAATTACAGTCCATATACTTACTTTTGATCTGCATGAAATATCGGCATTTACATCTGATACTCTTAGCATTTCTGCTGTTGGATACGACTTATTCCTTCCTGCAGCACTACAATGAGCCCCTGGATGGAGATATGACGGGCATTATTTTACCATCAGAAGCCTGCAAGCCTTTGATGGAGGACCCATTTGGATTCAATGTCCTTCTCAAAGACCAGGAATGCAAGGATCCAAATCGTTTTTTCGCACACTGGTTTATGTCAAAATATTATAAAACCATCCCCTTTCTGTTGCAATATATTGTTGATCCGATTACCAGCCTCTATCTTGCTTCAGCCATTATGAAGATATTGATACAGATGCTGATCATCTGGATGCTGGCATTTCTTATAAGTGGATCAAAAAATATCTTAAGCCGGGGATTTATCATAGCGGCATTCCTGGTCATGCCTATGATACAGGTCGGTGGTTCTTATTATCTGGATATGGGTATCATAGACAGGTCTATAACTTATGCCATGTTTTATGCATTGCCATTAGGATTGTTACTGGTATTCTTTTCTCCCTTTTACAAGGCATCTCAGGCGCAAAACAGGATCAGACTGAAGCCTGTCACCGGTATTTTACTGATCCTGCTGGCCATTGTACTTTCTTTCAATGGTCCACTTGTCCCTGGCCTGGTCCTGGTTATCTGTTCCGGTATAATGATCCACAAATGGTGGATTCGTTTTGTAAAGAGCAAAAAATCTACCCTGGCAGGGAGATCCATGGAAGCCCTCCATCAAATTCCCAGCGTTTATCTGTTTTATTTCGGGATCTTTATGGCACTCAGTCTTTACTCCCTGTACCTGACCCTGAATAATATTACTACGCTGGAAGATACACTTACCCTATCAGACCGATACCTGGGTTTGCCCAAAGGCTTATTTTTCCAGCTAACTTCAAAACCGGGATTTCTGTTCCTTTTTATGCTAATCGCACTAAATGTTATTATCATCTTTAAGCAGAAGGAAAGTACCGGACGAAACTGGGTATTACAGGTTTTTGTATGGATTATAATATTGAGTGTAGCATATATTGTATTACTGCCCCTGGGCGGATACAAACACTACCGTCCATATACCATCAGGAGAGATACTTTTGGACCTGTGACCCTGGCACTTATCTATTTCTATGCACTATCTTCCTATTTCATCATCAAACAGGTCCAATTAAAATATAAGTGGGGCTGGTATGCCGTACTATCTGCATTCATCCTGATCTTTACAAATGCTGATATAAGCCCGCTGGACAGGAATGATTGCGAGAGAGAAGCGCTGGAAACGCTCAGGGAATCAAATGAAGAGGTCACCATGCTGAATGATGGTTGCACTGTATTGGGATGGGAACCCATTCGTGATTATGAAGGTTCCGGATTAAATGCCGAAATGCTGGAATTCTGGGGGGTGACAAAAGGAAAGAAACTTTATTATCAGGGCAGTGATCAGAAATAGGATTCCGCACAATTCATCGCAGACTCGATGGCCTTATCCATATTATAATATTCCCACTCGGCAAAACGCCCGATGGGAAAAATATTGTAATTCCTGCAGATTTAACCTGGCGTTGTCAATTTTTTCACGCACTCCGGGGGACTGGATCACATATGAATTGGGTTCATAATTCATGTCCAGTACCCTGAGGTTCCCTGGCAGAGACCTGATCTCCTTCTCCATATCTTCCCGTGAAACTTTCCCGGAGAATTCTACCGTACAGGTTTTACGGCCGTTTGGTGGATTGTTATTCGGACTGAAGTTCCCGGTATATATAATTCTGTGTGCCCGGGTGGATGATCCGGGAATATAGAGCCAGGAGACCTCCGTATCATCTGTCTCACAAAACAGGTTACTGGTACCATTGGACCGCAGACTGCTGACTGACTAAGGGAGGAAGCCAGTTCTTCATCATTGATATCCAGTAGCTTATGCAGCAGCCTGATATCGCCGGTATAGATCATACCGTCGTATATACTTCCTTTAATCCTAACCCTACCTTCAGATGCTTCAATTTGTTCGATCCGGGTCCCATACCTGATATCCAGACCTTCTGACAGCCGGTCTGCAATAAATTGGGAGCCTCCGGAAACGGGATAGTAAAACGAACTATGCACCATTTCAGTTTCATCCTCCCGGGTGATATTTTTAGTGATTATCTCACTGTAATCCGGCATGGGTAATTTGCCTTCTAGCCAATCCAGGGATATTTCGGCCAGATCTGTCTTCCATATTTTCTGATTATAGGGTTTGAAATAAATCTGATAAAGAGTTTCCCCAAAATTCCCAACCAAAAAATTTTCAAAATTCATATATGAGAACGGGGCCTTGTATCCCCTGCCTTCCAGGATCATCAATTCACGAATGATACGCTTCAGCTTTTCCTGGTCCAGTTCATAGAGATGGTTCTCGATTGGATAACCAACCAGCTTTCCGTCAAAAAAGATCTTTGCATTTCTTTTTGCTTTGATGAATTCTTTGTCCCGTTCAAATTGTGACCAGAACCATTTGGCCACTCTTTCTATCTTTGTGTTGAATATGTGACCTCCCACCTTATGGAATAATCCTCCTTCGACCAGATCACAGCTGATCAATCCACCCGCCTTCTGAGAAACTTCAAAGACGGTTACTGCATGCCCGCTATCTTCCAGCAACCTGGCAGCTGATAAACCTGAAATACCTGCTCCAATAACTGCAATTTCCATCAATTTTTTATTTGATCCTAAGATATTCCACCCTGTGTACCAACCTCATAAAAGTATAGAAGATCAGGCACCTCATTGAGTTCAGGAGGGAGTTTATATTGACATTCGGTGAAGGTGCCCTATAATGTATGGGGACTTCCATATACCGGGTCTTCTTAAGCAGGAAACGTAACTCAGTCTGGTAAAAATGGGCGGTCGACTTAAGTTCAAGCTTTACAAACTTCTCTACGATCTCTCTGGAGAAACCCTGGTACCCGGAGGTCATGTCCCAGAGTTTAGTTCCCAGGCAGATATTTGCCAGCCGGGAACCAGCCCGGGATAAGAATCTTCTTCTGATGTGAGAGTCGACAATGGATCCCCCGTTGATGAACCGGCTGCCAAATGCACATTCATTGCCCTCATTCAAAACCCTCAAGAACATGGGCAGGGTGTAAGGGTCATGCGACAGTCCTGCATCCATCTCTATGATCAGTTCATGATTATTCTCAAGGGCAGCTTTATACCCTCTCATGTAAGCATCCACGACATTCCTGTTTTCCGGGGCCCAAATGGAGGTAAAACGATCATCTTCAAGACTCAGTGCTTCGGACAGCCGACGGGTATCATCAACCGTTACCTTATCAATCACCATGTAGACTTTTCCGCTTTGTAACCTGTCCATGATTTCCTTTAACCTGGAGACCAGGGGTTGGAAGTAAAGTTCTTCGTTTGCCATCGGAATAATGACACACCAGTTATCATTCAATAATTCCACGCTTTCCTATTTAAGCCTTTAAAAGTAATACATACTTGGGAATTAACAGCTACAATATTGATCATGCTTTCATGTTCATCAATAAAGGATAACATAAGGGGGATACCCTTTATGAAAAAAGTACGGGAAAGGTTCTGGAAACTTATTTCTTCTTGAACGACATCCGGATCAATGAAAAACGACTTATCAGGCAGGGTTTGGTCAGCAAATAATTCTGAATTAAATTTGAGGACAGGAGCCTGGTCGGTGACAGAGAACGCTTATCACACCGACGAGGATTAATTTGTGCCTTATGAAATTCAAGCTGGTATTAATACTGCTGTGCACCCTGCAGATTCATCCAGGTGCTTATTCCCAGCGTGATTTTTCCGATTCGGGGATCACCAAACTTGTGTTGCTGGGTACGGGAAATCCAAACCCCTCGCCTGAACAGTCCGGTTGTGCACTGGCCATTGTGGTCAATAATGTCCCTTATGTGGTTGATTTTGGTCCCGGGCTGATCCGCAGGGCAGCTGCCCTGTCAACCCGCTATGGTGGCCCTGTTGATGGACTGGATGTGAAGCTTATCAAACGCGCCTTCCTGACGCATTTACATTCGGATCATACCATCGGCTATCCGGACCTGATATTGACACCCTGGGTCATGGGCAGGAATGAACCACTCGAAGTTTACGGTCCCACCGGAACCAGGGAAATGACTGCACACATCCTGAAAGCTTACAGAGAGGATATCAACTATCGCTTATACGGTAGCGAACCTGCCAATGACAGCGGATGGCGCGTAAATTGTCATGAAATTTTAAAAGAGGGGATCTTTTACCAGGACGAGCATCTCAAGGCAGAGGCATTCCGGGTGCCACACGGAACCTGGCCAAATGCCTGGGGTTTCCGTTTTACAACGCCCGATAAGGTCATCGTTGTCTCTGGTGATTCAGCACCTTCTGAAAAGATCATTGAGTATGCCTCCGGCGCAGATATCCTGGTCCATGAGGTATACTCCCAGGCAGGATTTGAACGAAAACCTGAATCATGGAAATCCTATCATGCCGCGCACCATACATCTACCCTGGAACTGGCCGGGATCGCAAGACAGGCTGAACCCGGACTGATAGTACTCTATCATATCCTTTTCTGGGGATCCAGTGAAGAGGAACTGCGGGATGAAATATCCGGCATTTATGAGGGAAAAGTTATCGTAGGAAGAGACCTGGATATTTATTAAACTACAGTAAATCAATACAACAAATGAGATCTATCATCATTGCTGTTCTACTACTGATCAACGGGACCAACCTCATTGTAAAGTCCCAAAACAGGGCGAGGGACCTGGGAATTGAGATCGGAGTCTTCGAGACCGGCAGGTTCAATGCAATAACTGATGTTATGGGGGTGAAAGTGGGCCATGTAACATTGATTAGTGGAGAGGAGATCAGAACAGGAGTTACTGCCATTCTGCCCCATACGGGCAATGTTTTCCAACAAAAAGTACCTGCGGCCATTTATTTGGGGAATGGCTTCGGGAAATTAACCGGATACAGCCAGGTAGAGGAACTGGGAAATATTGAAACTCCCATCATACTAACGAATACACTGTCCGTACCCACTGCTTCAGATGCACTGATCACTTATACGCTTCAACAGCCAGGGAATGAGGAGGTCAGGTCGGTGAATCCCGTCGTTGGCGAGACCAATGACGGCAGGCTTAATGATATACGGGGCAGGCATATACGGGAAGAACATGTGATCGAAGCCATTGAGAACGCTGCCGGCGGACCCGTCACCGAGGGCAATGAGGGGGCCGGGACAGGAACCGTCTGTTTCGGGTATAAGGGTGGGATCGGCACAGCCTCCCGTAAGATCCCGGAATCCCTTGGAGGTTTTACCATAGGCGTGCTGGTTCAGACAAACTTCGGTGGTGTCCTGGAAATTGAGGGAGTCCCTGTCGGAAAGAAACTAAATAATTATCCCTACAGAAATCTTATCGATTCGGATGCAGATGGTTCCTGCATGATTGTGATCATTACTGATGCACCTCTGGATGCAAGGAATCTAAAGCGACTGGCCAAAAGGGGCATCATGGGTTTGGCAAAAACAGGCGGGATAGCGTCCAACGGCAGCGGGGATTATGTCATTGCCTGTTCCACCGCAGAGGAAAATCTCATCCCGTATTCCGCCCCAACCATTTATCAGGTAAAAAAGGTATTGCGGAACGATGCCGTGACACCATTATTCATGGCTGCCATTGAAACCACGGAAGAAGCCATCATCAATTCCCTTTTTGCGGCTAATACCATGACAGGAAAGGACGGACGTGAGGTGCATAAAATCCCGCTTAAACAGATACTGGAATTAATGGGAAAATAATATCAATATTTATGCAAGCAATAGATTCAATCTACCTGCCCACCAGGGAGCAATGGCGTGAATGGTTACAGGAATGCCATGAAACCGAAACCGTTGTCTGGCTGGAATACTATAAAAAACATACCGGTAAACCATCCATACCCTATAATGATGCTGTGGAGGAAGCTCTGTGTTTCGGCTGGATCGACAGTACTGTCAGAAGAATTGACGAGGAAAGGTATATGCAGAAATTTACGCCAAGGAAAATGAAAAGCACCTGGTCGGTGTCAAATGTTATCAGGGTTGAAAAATTGATCAAACAGGGTAAAATGACAGCGAAAGGCCTTGAACTTTACAAATATGCACAAAAACAGAACCTGCTGCCTGATCCCTTATTGAAAAAAGAAACCCAGGTACCTGACATTCCCTCCTGGTTCGGGGAGGTGCTGGATAAAAATCCTGCCGCCAGGAGCCATTTTTACAAACTTGCCCCTTCCCACAGACGTAACTATATAGGGTGGATCATGGGAGCCAAAAAGGCAGAAACGAAATTACGCAGGCTGGATGAAGCCATTGACCTGCTCTCAAAAGGTAAAAAACTGGGAATGAAATAGCCATTTTGGTGCCTGCCCATTTGCAAACTCATCATGGTGTTTATTTTTTTTTGTATTTTCGGAGCGGCATTTACTAAAACCCGGCTATGGCAAACAGTTCAGCAAACCTCAACGAACAACAGAAATCCTGGAATTTTCTGGCAACCCTGTTTTATATTGCATGTCTTGTGGGACTGGCCTACCTTTTCCGGCTCAAAGGGATCACCAAGGAAGATTTTACAGTGAGGGATATTGCGCTGCTGTCCATTGCCACTTACAGGCTGACCAGGATCCTGGTATTTGATAAGATCTTTAAATTTTTTCGGGATTTTTTAAAATCGAGGGAAAAGCTTTATGTTTTCTTCGTGATCAGGGAGATCATTACCTGTCCCTGGTGTGCCGGTGTCTGGGTGGCACTCATCATGTCTGCCCTTTATTACCTTGTTCCCTTTGGCGATATATTCACCATCCTGCTTACCATTGCAGGGATTGCATCATTCGTAACCGTCTCGGTAAATTTCATAGGATTATCGACCGAAGAAAAACAACATAAGGTAAAAGAACTCAAGCAGGATTCTGACTATTCAAAACCCTGATATTTAATAAAGCTTCCCCCTGTACCAGATCTTAACCGTGTTAACCCCTACATTGTAGATGATAATGTTCCGGACCAGGTCCAGGTCATTCACCATCTCCAAAGAAACACGAACGGGCTTGCAATGGACATTGGCCATTATCCTGTTATTGACGTCAATATATGCCACTGATTTTTCTGATATCTTGTAGAGTTTGGGAATATATCGTTCTACCTCATTCACGCGTCCATTACACCAGGTTTTCAGAAAGTTTTGATCCTCATAGACCAGTGTACTGTCCTTCATGATATATTTATCCGGAGGAAAGCTATGGATGGTAACCAGCTCTCCATTTTCAAATATTTTAAAATCACCTTCCTGTGTTACATAAGCCATCATTTCATCTCCCATTTGAAAAGATTCAGGCCTGAATGCTTCGAGATCATAGAATTCACCCTTATAGAATACCATAAATGCGTTTGTAACCAGGTTCATAAATCCGACAATATCACGGCCGGCCTTGTAAATGGTCTCCTGCACATTCTGGTCAACAATGATCACTTCCCCTTTGTAGTATATCTTGAACTTATTGTCAAAGGTGGTTATGTATGCAAGGATGTTATCCCCGGACTGGTAAGATCTGATGGGCCATTGCAGAAGGCCGTCCTCTATCACCTGAACCTGCCCGTTATGATAGACCTTTAATTGTTGCTGCACCTCATCATAAAATGCAATCAGGCTGTCTTCGACAATGTATCCATTGGTATTGTTGCACAACATTTTGACCTCTCCATCATCAAAAACCTTGAGCACACTGTTCGTAGCATATCCCATCAGGTAATCTGTCACAACATACTCGGTTGGGGTCGTCCTCTCCAATAACCTGGCCGAACCATTGTGATATACCATGAAATCACCATGGTAATTGACATACCCGACACAATTCCCCCCCACCTGAAAGGAGGTAAGCTTATAGCTTTCAAGCTGCTTCGTTTCACCATGATCAAATACGAAGAACCTGTCCCTGAAATCAAGGTAGGCAGCCAGGTGCTGTGCCGGTGATTCCGGGAATAATAACAAGGTTATTGCAAACAGGAGAAACAGCTTTTTCATGGGTAGTGTTTTGTTTGTATAAATATATGCATATTCTATGAATGCAACGGATCAGCAAGGTTTTTAGTCTATACTGACAGGATTACGGTTTGTTTTTATATTTTTAGGAATTCTGTTGTCAACTACTTATGTCTCAAAAGAAATCTAAACCGGTTTTAACCGTAGATCTGATCCAGGCCTACCTGGATCTTTTAGAAGAAAGTGTCTGCCTGTACAGCCTGGATGGAAGGGTTGAGTATTGCAATCCTGCTCATGTGAAGATGTTCGGGTACAGTGCAGATGAACTGATAGGACTGGGCTTTAAAGATCTTCCCTACTTATCCGCGGATTTTTCCAGAATAGCTGGACGTCTGCTGGAAAAGATCAGATCAGAGGGAGTAATGGAATCTATTGAAACTCAGGTAAAAAGGAAAGACAACTCAGGTATCTGGATAGAGACAAAGGTTACTCTTCTGAGAAATGAAGATAAACCCTTCGCCATTCAAACTGTTACAAAAGATATCTCAGAACGCATTGAATCAGAACAATCTGTCCTGAAAGGGGCACAGAATGTCAGGCTGCTCCTGGATGGGCTTACCGATCCCCTGCTGATACATATGATACCTGATAAGGTCCCGGGAAGATACTGGAGTGCAATAGGAGTGCCTGTGATTTCTCCGGATATTCCATGGAGGAGATACTCAGCATGAGCATAGCTGATTTCTGGGTCCCGGGTGAAGCCGGACCGGGAGCAAAACATATTCAAAAGCTGATGAGTGGTCAATCAGCATTGTTTGAACAAGGGCTCCAATGTAAGGATGGCAGTGTTAAGGCAGTGGAGATACACAACCAGATCATCGACTATAAAGGCGGTAAAGCCATCATGGCCATTATCAGGGATATCAGTGAGCGGAAGGCAGAACAGGAAGAACTGAAAATGCACCTGAGTTTCGAGCAGATCGTATCAAAGATCAGCAGTCGTTTCCTCAATATGCCTGATGACCAGATTGATATTGGTATAGAACATACCCTGCAGGAGGTAAGTGAATTCATTGGTGCCACGCGCGGTGCAATGTACCTGATCACAGACGAGGGCAAAACCTTTTCCATTTCGCATGAATGGTCCAATGATCCTGACCTGTTCCAGATTGAAAAGCTACAGAAGCTGCCTGTAGAAATGTTCAGCCACACTGGTGGAGCCCTGCAGAAGTTGGAAGATGTTATTTTCAATACTCCTGAGGATCTCCCATCAGGAGCATCCGGTGAAAAAAAGTGGATAGAAACCTATGGATTCCACGCCCTGTTTTTTGTACCGATCATTTCTGAGGAAAGCCTTGTGGGCACCATCGGATTTTCGGGGGAACCTCAGAAAAATTACTCCTGGCCAACACAATATGGGAACCTGCTCAGATATATAGGCACCATACTGTTCAATGCCATCTCTCGCAAGGAGATGTACCAGAAACTGCGCAGAACACAATTTACACTTGATAATTATTCCGAATGTGTCTACTGGCTGACTCCGGATATTCGGGTGATAGACGTGAATCCATCCGCCAGCAGGATGCTGGGTTATACCCGTGAGGAATTATTATCCATGCATGCCTATGATTTTGATCCACATTTTCCGGTAGACAAAAAAGAATGGTTCTGGGACCAGCTCAAGAAGAGCGGTAACAAAACAATGGAATCCCTTCACCAAAAAAAGAACGGAGAAACGATTCCGGTTGAAATCTCTGCCAGCTACATTGATTTTGAAGGAGGCGAATACGCAGTGGTTTTTGTACGGGATATTACAGAAAGAAAAAAAGCCGAGCAGGCCATCACAAGTAGTGAGGAGGAATACAAGAAGATATTTGAGAATGTTGTTGATATATTCTACGAGGCCAGCCTGGATGGTGAACTGCTGAATGTAACCCCCTCCGTCGAACGCATAACAAAATATAAACGGGAGGACCTCATCGGTCAACCCATGGTAATATTTTATTACGATCCGGATGTCCGAGGACCCTTACTGAAGGAGCTGGGGGAAAAGGGACAGGTCAGGGATTTTGAAATGGATGTCAAGGATATTGACGGCAGTCCGGTTCCCTGCAGCCTGAACAGCAAAATAATCTGCGACGAAAACGGACAGCCTGAAAGGATTGTTGGATCCCTGACAGATCTCCGGCACAGAAAAGAGGCTGAGACCCGGATCAGGCAATTGTCAACAGCCCTGGAACAGAGTCCGGTTTCAGTTATCATCACCGATACCGAAACCAGGATCATCTATGTCAACAATACCTTCACCCGGTTTTCCGGCCTCGATCTTGATAAAGTCATCGGTGCGACCCCCTTTGATATTACCCGGGGACAGATACCCGTGGCAAATTATCGAGGATCTCTGGGGTAGTGTCAGATCAGGCAAGATCTGGAAGGGTGAACTGGAATATACCTTGAAAGATGGGAACAATGTCTGGCTTTCCATAACGGTCTCTCCCATATCCGATGAAAATGGCAAGGTTACAAACTTTGTCGGCGTACTGGAAGAAATTACGGAACGAAAGATCTATGAACAGGACCTGAAGAGGGCCAAGGAAGAGGCAGAGAAATCCGACAGGCTGAAGTCGGCCTTCCTGGCTAACATGTCGCATGAAATACGGACCCCCATGAATGCCATCCTGGGATTCTCTTCCCTGCTGAAAGAAGAAGACGTTGATCTGGAACAGAGTAATTATTATATAGATATCATCAACAGCAAGGGCAAAGACCTGATGCGTATCATCTCAGATATCATAGACATATCCAGGATTGAGGCTGGTGACCTCCTCGTGAGGCTGCAGCCCCTGGAAATTTATGAATTCCTGAAGGACCTATACCAGGAATACAAGGAAGATACCCAGATAAAAACCAGGCCTAACCTGCAGCTAAGGCTTCATATTCCCATACCTGAACAGCTCATTACCGTGGATACAGATCATGCCAGGTTGAAACAGGTTTTTACCAACCTTATTCATAATGCCATTAAGTTTACACCTGACGGATATATAGAGATTGGATTTGACCTGCTTCCGGCAAACAGCATCAGGCTATTTGTAAGGGACAGTGGTATAGGTATACCACCCGAAAAGCAAAAGCTTATTTTTGAGCGATTCAGGCAAATTGATGAATCTCATACACGGGAATTTGGTGGGACCGGCCTGGGACTGGCCATCTGCAAGAACCTGGTGGAGAAAATGGGGAGTGAACTCCAGGTAAAATCTTTAGAGGGACAGGGATCTGAATTTCAGTTTACACTTACGTATACACTGACAGAGGAACCTGATCCGGAACCTGTTACAGGTTGCAGAAGAGAATGAGGATGATGGCAGGATTCCGAACCTTGACCTGAAGGGCAGGAAGATACTGATCGTGGAGGATGATGGTTCTTCCTATCTCTATCTTGAAACCCTCCTCAGGAGACATAAGCCGGAAATATTCTGGGCGAAAACAGGACGCCGTGCGATTGAATTACTGAAAAAAGAACCTGATATTGATCTTATCCTGATGGATATCAGAATGCCTGAAATGAACGGGATGGATACTACCCGTAAGATCAGGCAAATATTATCCTGATCTTCCCATCATAGCACAGACTGCCTATGCACAGATATCTGACCGGAAACTGGCACTGGAATGCGGATGCAATGATTATATCTCAAAACCCATCGAAGCCACAGAGCTAAACACAGTTCTCGCAAAATATATGAATTAATATATCTTCAGCCTTGGATAGTATACTCGATCGCATTTTAAAACTTGGGGATCCCAGGTTGTATCTTGTTTCAGATCCCGTTGCTGAAGAAGAAATAAGCGACTACCACAATACCATCAGGCTAATGGCTGATTGCATTGTGGCTTTCAGGGATAGGTATGGAGCAGGGCAGGGCCATTGCGGCTCCGCAAGTGGGACTTCAAAAACGGATAATAGTAATAAACATTGACCGTCTCTATCCAATATACAATCCGGAATTCATTGAGAAAAGCGATAAACAGATCGAAATTTGGGATAATTGTATGAGTTTCCCTGAATTATTTGTTAAAGTAAGCAGGCATCAATCGCTCAAAATGAAATTCAGAGACGAAAATTGGGATGAGCAAATATGGGAATTGCAGGATGATATGGCAGAACTTCTGCAACATGAATACGACCATCTGGATGGCATCCTTGCCACTATGCGGGCTCTTAACATAAAATCTTTCAGATGGCGGCAGCAAAAAGCCTGATAGAATTTTATTGCCCTGGTGTAAGAATGGCAGCCCAACCACCTCCCGGCGCTATATTGATGCTGATTTTTTGTAAGGATCCAGCCTGCATCGTCCTCTTCTTATAATCCTGCGCAATCTTATCAGCATTCATCCCGTCTTCCATAATATCTATATCATAATTACCTTTCGGCAGGAAGGAAAGATCAATCTTGAATTCACGGGCCGACCAATCTGTCATGGCAGCAAGATACCAGGTTTTACCTTTGCGTCGGGCCATAACCAGATAATCCCCTACACGGGCATGCAATACCTTTGTCTCATCCCAGGTTGTGGGGATCCGGGCAATAAATTCAGTGGTTTCCCTTTCCCGGTAATAATTCGAAGGCGTATCTGATAGCATCTGTAATGGACTTGAATAAATTATGTACATGGCCACCTGGTGGCATCGTGTACCCTGGCTCATGGGCCTGGTAAAACGAGGTACAAAGTTCTCTTCCGTTGCATTGTCCATGGCCCCGGGGTAAAATCCATCGGTCCTGCAACCATACGTGTAAAGGGAAGGATGAGATCATGTTCAGGGGTAATATCGGTACTCCATTTACAATTTTCCATACCCTTAACACCTTCGATAATTAATAACATTCGGATAGGCGCGCCTTAATCCCGCCGGCTTAAAAGCACCATGAAAGTCAGCAAGCATTTCCCGGTTGGCAGTTTCCCTGGCCACCTGTTCATAGAAATTTACCATATACTGGTCGGCCCGCTGCATGAAATCTACCTTGATACCTTTAACACCCCACTCCTTATACAAATCCAGGATCTGTTGCCATATCCTTGTCCAGCGGTTTCCAGAGTACCCACAGGATAATACCGACATTTTTTGAGCGCCCATATTCAACAAGCTCTTTTACATCAATATCTTCAGCACAGGCCATTATGCTAGTGGTCGTTTCAGACCATCCCTCATCCAGGATGATGTATTCGAGTCCATATTCGGCGGCAAAATCGATATAATATTTATAGGTATTATTATTGATCCCCGATTCAAAGTCCACCCCATGAATATTAAGTGCATTCCACCAGTCCCAGGCCACCTTTCCGGGCTGTATCCAATCCGGATCATCAAGCACCAGCGGAGAAGATAATTTCAAGACCATCTCGCTTTCAACCAGATCAGCCACTTTCTCCACCATAACAAATACCCGCCAGGGAAAGGTCCTGCTACCCTTTGTTATAGCTATATAATCTGCCTTATGAACGATGGTCTCATCTCTGTCACCTCCTTGGCCCTCCGCTGGAGCTGATTCCAAGGACAACCCCGGGAAATTTTGCGAAAATTTCCTCTCCCCTCTTCTCCATAAACATCGCCGGATAATCGTAAAGGTCAGCTTCTGTTATAAGCACAGAGGATCCTTCTTCTGTCGTGAAGAGCAATGGCAGGGAACAGAAACTTCCCTCCCTGATCGATGAGAGAGGCTTTTCCTGGTATATCCTCTCATAGTGAGATTGCATGCTTTCTTCTTCCGGGAAAAAAGCCGTATAATCCCCTCCCAATTCTATGACCAGCGTCTTCATTGTCAATCATAAGCTCTTCACGGATTATGGTCTCAAAACGGTAAGCTATCCCTTCGTCATACACCCTGAACCGGACAGCAAAACTTCCTTTAGAAAAAGAAAGAAGCAGTTCATTGCATTCATTCCTCACTACTGATGAGATCGACTGGAACAACCGGTTCAAATACTTCGTCGATCTTATTTTCTTTCACCCTGGCCTTACCTACATTATCACCGGCCAGCTGGTATCCCGTTAAGGGTCATATCAACCCTGGCCTTTAACAAAAAAGGTTTATTATCCCGATTCACTGAAAAATGAATCCCCTGGTCTGTTGAAATATTCAGCTGAATACGTCCATCGGGGGAAAACAGTTTATAAGATCCGGCATGTGCGGAAATAGAATACCCGATTAATAAAGCAAAAGAGAGTATGGTTGTGAGAAGGTCCTTTATCATGGCATAAGTTTATATTCTTTAAAAATATAACTTCATGCCGAGATATATCCTGAATCATCAAAATAATTCACCAGGATGTTGCCAGTTTACTAGGATTCACCATTGATCAGGCTGCGGATCCTTTCAATTTGTTTCTGCTTGTTCACCTCACGCAGGCTCCTTGCAGTTTTTGTGAAGTACTGGTGCCCTGATATAAATTTCACCTGAAGTTTATTCCAGTCATTGAATGTACCGATCTTGTCCTGTTCCTGCAGTTCTTTGTAGAGGGTATTGGAAACCGGGATCATATCACTCCTTCCAAGGTAATCCAGGTCCGCATCACAGATAATCTCCTCAAGCAGAGATGAGGGTTTGGGAGGCATCTCGGTCGCCATGATTATGTTACAGATCTTGCCGATCTGTTCTTCAGAATACCCATATCTGGGCAAAAATTCCTTAGCCAGTTGACAGCCAAACTCCTCATGTCCATCATAACCGATGGTATGTCCAGCATCATGAAAAAGTCCCGCAGTCTTCAAAAGCAATACCTCATCATCCGTACATCCTTCTGCCCAGCCGATCAACTCAACTTCAGTTACTACATCAACCGTATGTTTCACATTATGGTAGTATAAATACCGGGGAAGCTCTTTCTCCAGCCTGTCAAGGATCATCTCCTGGATATCTGTAAACTGGATAAGTTTGAATTTGGTATCAAACTGTTCATTGGGTGTAAATGCATCACCTTCAATGCAATATTCAGGTTTGATCCCGACTACGGCAAACATCTCCAGGTCTCCCTTGTATTTAACAGGAAGTTTCCCGTAATATTCGCAAACAAAAAATTCCTTTACCAGCTCATAGGTCATCACCGAGATCAGGATCTTTCCAACCTCTCCCGAAGATTCCATCCGGCTGGCAATATTTACCGTATCTCCTTTGATATCATAGGAGATCTTTTTTTTGCCTGTTATATCAGCTGTAACAGGTCCCGTGTGGATCCCGATCTTCAGGTCCCAGATGTCATGCCCACTTCTTTTGCGAACCTTTTCCAGGTATTGCTGCATCTTCAGTGCAGCCATCACAACTTCAATGGGGTTTGTGATGTTCTTGACAGGGATGCCGCCGGCACACATATAGGAATCGCCTATGGTCCTGATCTTATGAATATTATTAAACTTCAGCAGCATGTCAAACTTGAAGAGGACAGTATCCAGTTCATCCATCAGTTTTTCCGAGTCCATGCTGTCTGAGATCCTGGAGAATCCATGGATATTGGCAAACAGGACCGTTGCCATTTTGAATTTCAGGCTGTGCGTCTTTTCCAGCTCCTTCTCATCGGGAAGATCCCCTTTCTCCTTCATCCTGGCCATGATAAGCTTGAAGTTATCAAGCTTTGCCTGTAACTTCTCATGTTCCCTGCTGAGCTTATCATGCTGTTCAAGCAGATCCTGGTTCTGCCTGACAAGTTTTGCGATCCTTTTTAATAATGCCTCATTGTGCTGCACCATAGCCTGTCCTTAAAATTCCCCTGTTCGGACTTGATATCCTGTTAGTACGCAGGGCTGATAAAAAGGTTCTTTTTCAACCCGAACAATTGTATTTTTACTACCTTGAAATCCAAATTTTCCACCATGAAGAAAATGACCTTACTCTCCGTATTTATTTCAACGTTTCTGATGCTTTCCGGTCAGAAAAAAGACCCTGTATTCACGGTCGCATTTTATAATGTGGAGAACCTGTTTGATCTTGAAGATCATCCAGAAACCCGGGATGCAGAATTTACACCTGCTTCAGAAAAAGCCTGGGATATGGAGAAATACCAGAAAAAACTGGATGATCTGTCTGCCGTTATCCAGGCCATTGATAAAAATGAACTGCCAGAGATCATAGGACTCAGTGAAGTCGAAAACGAAAAGGTACTGGATGACCTTATACAGACCAGGATCATGAAAAAAGGCGAATATGGGATTGTCCATTATGAAAGTCCCGATTTACGGGGCATAGACTGTGCCTTTCTGTACCGGATGCAGGATTTCCGCGTTATCTCAAGCCGGGCCATCCCGGTCAGTTTCCCCTTTGACTCAACAGAAACCACCAGGGATATCCTCTACGTTGAAGGGTCAACCGGAGAGAATGAACGTTTACATTTTTTCGTAAATCACTGGAGCTCACGATGGGGAGGGGAAAAAGAGACCGAACCGAAAAGGATCTTCTGTGCCGTGGCACTCCGTAAGGAGGTGGATGCCATTTTAAACAAGGAACCGAAGGCCAAGATCATCATCATGGGAGACCTTAATGACGAACCTACCAACAGGAGTGTTTTCGAGGTCTTGCTGGCCAATAATAAAAGGAAGAATGCAGGAGACCGGGAACTTTTCAACCTCATGTACGACCTGCACAACATAGATGGGGACGGGAGCTATAATTACCGTGGAAAATGGAACATGCTGGATCATATCATCGTGAGCAGGGCCGTCATCAACAGTCCCGGGGGATTACACTGTGATTTCGAATCAGGAAGGATATTGAAAGAAGATTTTATGTTGTACCTGAATGAAGAGAACCAGCAGTATGTGCCTAACCGGACCTACGGGGGACCGGAATACTATGGGGGCATCAGTGATCATTTTCCTGTATATGTGAATTTAAGCCGGGAATGATCAGTGGAATTCAAGATCACATCAGAATTTACCCCCACGGGTGACCAGCCCCAGGCCATAGAGGAACTGGTCGCCGGGATAAGGCGCGGTGACCCCTACCAGACCCTGCTGGGAGTTACAGGCTCTGGAAAAACCTTCACCATTGCCAATGTCATCCAGGAAGTACAGAAACCCACCCTGGTACTGAGTCATAACAAAACCCTGGCGGCTCAGCTATATGGCGAATTCAAACATTTCTTCCCTGAAAATGCTGTTGAATATTTTGTATCCTATTATGATTATTATCAGCCAGAAGCCTACCTCCCGGTTACAGATACATATATAGAAAAAGATCTTTCGATCAATGATGAAATTGAGAAATTAAGGCTCAGTACGACCTCATCGCTCCTGTCGGGCCGTAAAGATGTGGTAGTCGTTTCATCCGTATCCTGCCTGTACGGAATAGGAAACCCTGAGGATTTTTATGAAAATACCATCAAACTGGAAAAGGGACAGGTTATCGCCCGCAACCAATTCCTGCGCAGGCTGGTGGACAGTATGTATGCACGCAATGAGGTGGAATTTAAAAAAGGGACATTCAGGGTGAGGGGGGACCATGTCGATATTTACCTGGCCTACTCCGACCTTGGGTACCGCATTATATTCTGGGGAGATGATATCGAGGAGATTGAAACATTCGATCCCATTAACGGGAACAGCCTGGAAAAGCTTGACCAGGCAACCATCTACCCGGCAAATATTTTTGTTACGACCAAATACAGGATGCAGGCAGCCCTGCAACAGATTGAGCAGGACCTGTTCAAACAGGTTGATTTCTTCAAGGATATAGGCAAGGAACTGGAGGCCAGGAGGATCTCCGAGCGGGTGAACTACGATCTCGAGATGATCCGTGAACTGGGTTTTTGTCCCGGAATAGAAAACTACTCCAGGTATTTTGACGGACGCCCTCCGGGCACACGCCCTTTCTGTCTGCTGGATTATTTCCCGGATGACTATCTCATCATTGTTGACGAAAGCCATGTGTCACTTCCCCAGGTAAGGGCCATGTATGGAGGTGATAATTCGCGTAAGAAAAACCTGGTAGAATATGGATTCCGGCTGCCTGCAGCAATTGATAACAGACCCCTGAAATTCGATGAATTCGAAGAACTGGTAAACCAGACAATATATGTGAGCGCCACACCCGGTGATTACGAGCTGGATAAGTGTGAAGGCGTGATTGTCGAACAATTGATCCGACCGACCGGCCTGCTTGATCCGGTGATTGAGGTACTGCCCAGCCTGAACCAGATCGACCATCTGATAGGAGAGATCCATGAAAGGATAGCATTGGAGGAAAGGGTGCTGGTTACCACCCTGACCAAACGAATGGCTGAAGAGCTTACGAAGTATCTTTCCAGGCTGAATATTCGTTGCCGGTATATCCATTCCGATATTGATACCCTGGAGAGGGTAGAGATCATGGACGGGCTGAGAAAAGGAACCTTCGATGTATTGATAGGCATTAACCTGCTTCGTGAAGGATTAGACCTTCCCGAGGTTTCCCTGGTGGCCATACTGGATGCCGATAAGGAAGGATTCCTGCGCAGTGCGCGCGCGCTGACCCAGACAGCCGGCCGTGCTGCCAGGAACCTGAACGGCAAGGTGATCATGTACGCCGACAGAACGACAGACTCCATGCAGAGGACCATTGAAGAAACCGTACGGAGAAGAGAGAAGCAGATGACCTACAACGAGGAGAATAAGATCACTCCCCGGCAGATTGTCAAAACCTCCAAGTCCATCATGGGAAGGCCGGTTTCACAGATCACCGGAGAGAAGTATTATGTTGAACCCACGGAAACCGATCTGGCAGCTGATCCCCTGATCAATTATATGGATAAGGGTGCCCTTAAAAAGACCATTGACAAAACCAAGCGGTCCATGGAAAAAGCAGCCCGCGAACTGGATTTTATTGAAGCTGCCAGGCTGCGTGATGAAATGTTCAAGTTGCAGGAGATCATGGACAAAAAAGAAGACTGATCCCGGTTCTGGATTGTCTAAACCTTCTCTGGCATTTTATATTTATCGCGATAAGATGTTTTAAGCAATTGATTTGCCTCATCATTATCGATAAAGCGTTCATTTTCCCCATCAAAAAACAACTGTTTGTTTCCAACACGATAAGCTATATTTCCAAGATGCACCAGGGTGGCACTCAAATGTCCCTGCTCAACATGCCCGTTTGGTTGTTTTCGTG
The DNA here is from genome assembly GCA_963767555.1 of uncultured Bacteroidaceae bacterium. Classification (GTDB taxonomy): domain Bacteria; phylum Bacteroidota; class Bacteroidia; order Bacteroidales; family SM23-62; genus SM23-62. The sequence goes on from CAVYEL010000017.1 coordinate 66,167, forward strand.
TCCTGATACAATCGATGAAATTTTGCTGGTGCCATTTATCAGGGAATATGCCAAATTCTTCAGCCAGGACTTCCCCGTTATTTCCCAGTACCTGCCATCCACCTCCATGCCGGCCCAGATACATCATACCCTCGGTGCCATAGATTTCTGTACGTGTTGCATTTTGTCTCCAGTCTGGAAAACGGGAATTGCTGAATCTGATTTCTCCCGGTGTTTTTATCATATAATTTGTTGCATTTCCACTTTCACAGGTCATCGCATAATCATCAAACTCATACGTGATACTCTGAAATTCAGGAGTTTCTCTTTTCGAACCCCAGGCATTGTTTCCACCCCAGCCATAGACTGATTTTGGATGTCCCGGATCCCCCAGTACCATACGTGCCAGGTCCATAACATGGCTCGCATCATCAGCCAGGGTTCCTCCACTAAATGCCCAATAATTTCCCCAGCCGCCACGGTCTGTCATACTGTGGACACCTGGATTATAAGGGCGATAGGGGGCCGGACCCAGCCATGCATCCCAATCCAGTCCCCCGGGAATCTCCATATCAGGCTTTGCAACCCACCTGCTGCCACCGAGCATATTATATGATTTAACATGTACAATCTTCCCAAGCTTACCACTTCTTATGTAATCGCGGGCTGTAAATCCATACTGAGCGCTCCTGTTTTGTGTTCCAATCTGGACAATCCGCTGATATTTCTCCGAAGCTTCAACCATTTTCCGACCTTCCCAGATACTGATAGTAGGGGTTTTTTCCACATATACATCTTTTCCGGCCTGACAGGCCCAAACGGTAGCCAGGGCATGCCAGTGTTCGGGGGTGGAGATCCATACCGCATCGATATCCCTGTCATCAAAAACTTCATGCATATTCCTAATGTGACGTGGTTTGTAACCCAGTTCTTTATCCATCAATCCAATTGCCTTCTCTGCTTTCAGATCGTTCACATCACAAACTGTTTTTATCTCTACATTCGGATTTACCTTGCATGTGTTGATGATGGTGGAGGTACCCCTGCTGCCCGAACCAATAATGGCCAGGATAACTTTATTGTTGGCTCCCATGGCTGATACCGGAAATAAACCAGCCGTACCAATGCTCATTCCGGAAGCTCCGATAAATGTTTTTCCAATAAATTCACGCCTTTTCATTCGCTTGTATATTAATATTTACCTGTATTCTGCATCCAGAAAAAAATCTACTGAATTCATCATGATCTTCTGAAAATTTTCATTTTCCCAATCTTCCACATGCCCCAGCGAATTAGAGATAGAATAGCCATATTTATTTTTGTTCAACCATAATACAGGTTCAGGGGCCTGACCGGGGATGGTGCCCAGCAGGAGCACCTGTGCTTTGCCTGAACGAAGTGGCCTGTTTTTGTAAAGCGATGAGAGGCTGGTAAAACCTCCCGGATCAACACCTTTTAGCAAGGGGTGCTGCTCCATGCCCGGGACGATGGATATGGCACAGCCTCCATCAACATGGCCATAATGATCCTGGTAATTCCCTCCCAGTATCTCCTCGTCAAATTCGGGCCAGACAGATAAAGACCGTGGGACATCTTCTCTGAGAGCAAAGGCGTGGCTGGCGGTACGGATACCGATCACCGGTTTTCCACCGGTCACGAATTGCTTGATCAATGCCAGTTTTTCGGGCTCAAGTGCCCTTCTGCGGACAAAGAAAATGGCAAGCTCTGCATCTTGCATGACCTGAAGGTTCTCCATGTTGTGGCGGCCCTCTCCTTTCATGACTGGTTTTCCCAGCGCGAATTCACAATTCACATTTCTGGTAAGCAAGAGTTCATGGGCAAACTCAGGCAGTCTCTGATTGGCACTGTACTCACCTTCAGCAGCCAGAAAAGCAATTACCCGGCGTGTGTCTTTTTCAAACCTGAATTGTTTACGGCCGGTAAAATCACTTGATACCATGGTCGGGCAAACATAGGTCTCAATGTACTCATGCATCAGGCTGTTTCCTGTATAATGAGAAACACGGGGCCAGGATTCACCATCGTACATAGTATCTGTCATATCCCGCATCAATACGACATTCATTCCCAGGCGCACCATGTTGCGTAACCCGAATGAACGGCCTATGACACACATGTTGGTATGTACACCGACCAGGATGACATTCTTGATCCCTCTTTTCTTGAACAGGCTGCCAGCCTCAACTCCGGAATCAGTGATGACATCTCCTTCTATTATTTCAATTGTACCTATCTGTTTTGTCCAGGCTTTACCAATCTCACATTGTGGTTTATCATCGCATCCCCCACCTGAGATTTCAAATGGCCATTCTGCACCGGTTTCACTTTCGAGCAAACCATCGCCCAGTGATTTTTCAACGCTCCTGAATTTGTACTTTTTCCCCAATCTCCTTGCGGGGTGGTTTTTGTAAAAATCCATGCAGTCACTAGGTGCATGCACTATCTGCACCCCCATCTCCCTCGCTCTTGAAATAACATTATTCATAAGTGGAGCCATTTCTGCTACCCTTCCGGTGGCACTCCCGCACCAGTGTTTATCCCACATATCACATATGACAATGGCTGTTTCAGGCCCCTTCCATTCCTGAATCTCATTTACAATAATATATGCCCCTTCAGCTGATTCAGATGGGATCCTTTTCTGAAGTGATACTTTTATTGTTTGACCTGTTTTTTCGGTTTCAGCCAACCCAGCAGGTGCTGACAAAACCAGACACAATCCGAGTAAAAGAAAGTTCCTCAATGTTTTAGTGTTCATAATTCCGATGATAATATTTGGGGTTAATACTCATTGTTCCGCGACCACCCTGCTCCAGACATGCGAATTTTCCAGTAGATCAGCATACTGATCCTGAAGGAGATCCTGCATCCTTATAAACTTTTCCGGATGGTCTGCCGAAACTTCCCTGGTTTCTGAGGGATCAGCTGAGAGATGGAATAACAAATGATCCTCCAGTACAGCACTTTTTACCAGTTGTTCATTGCCCTCATATACATTGCTCAGAGAAGGCAATTTAGCACCATCGACATTTAATCTCGCCAAAATCTTCCAGTCCCCCTCCCTCATCGCCACATAATGCTCATTCAATGCATTGTAATAACACCAGATCAAGGGTTTTGTCCGGTTCACTTCCCCCCCCATAAGAAAGGCTGAAATGTCAGTCCCGTCCAGGTCCGGATCAGCCACATCCACCCCCGACAATGAACAAAAGGTAGGAAGAAAATCCAATGAGGAGACCGGGGTATCCGAAACAATACCACTTTCCACCCTGCCTGGCCAGCAAATAATCCCGGGCACCCTGAATCCAGCCTCGTGGGTCCAGAGCTTCATTCCCTTTAGTTCACCAGGTGAACCATATGACCTGTAGGCTGTGGTATAACGGTTCAGAGTCTCCGGTCCATTATCCGAAGTAAAAATAACCAGGGTGTTCCCCTCCTCCCCCAGACTGACAATCCTGTCCATCAAAATACCTATTGCACTGTCTACATTGGCTACATTGGCAAAATACTGGGCCTCATCATGATTCTTAGATACCGGCTCATATTTCTTTACCAGATCCAACGGGGAGGCTACTTTTTCATGCGGTTCATGAAAACATACCTGCAGGTAAAAAGGTTTTTCCATATTTGCCCGGTCCAGCCAGTCAATGGCTTCCTTAACTACCAGCTGGCAGCTGAAGCCCTGCATTGGACCGACCTCCTGGCCGTTACGAACGAAATTTACAGGATCCTCATGATCGGGATGGGCATTATTCTGTGTGGCAAACCACCAGTCAAACCCCAGATCAGAAGGTTGGGCCTGCTCGGGACTGTTGAATTTGGCGTTGCAATGCCATTTACCCACCAGGCAGGTCTGGTAACCAGCCTGTTTAAGCAATGCCGGAATAGTGTTCCCGGTTGACCGTAAATGAACAAGGTCGCGGCAATCCTCCCTTTTTTTCCTGCCCTCGGGGATCCAGTCATAAACCCCGGCCCGGTTGGGGCTCCTGCCGGTTATTAATCCCACACGTGAAGGGGAGCAAACCGGAGCGGCAGAATAACAGGAAGTAAGTTTGATGCCTTCAGAAGCAAGCCGGTCAAGATTCGGGGTTTGAATATAAGGGTGTCCAAAACATGAAAGGTCACCATATCCCAGGTCATCACAAAGGATTACAATGATATTGGGGGACATTCCATCGTTTTCTTTTGAGCAAGCCCCCATAAGCACCATGCCAAGAAAAAGGAATGATAATATTGTGGAACTTTTCATTACAGATCAGGTGTATTGGTTTTTTGTCTTGGTTCAGGATATTAAAAAAGAAGCCTTCATTTGAGCTTGCTCAAATGTCAGCGCCGTTTTAATATCCTAACCAAGATAACAAAAAAAACCGCCTTAGTTTGTACTAAGACGGTTTCAAAATATTATCATTTCCTGTTCTAACCGAGGTAGGTCTTCAGGAGTTTGCTTCGGGATGTATGGCGGAGCCTCCTGATGGCTTTTTCCTTGATCTGCCTGACCCGTTCACGGGTAAGTCCGAATTGCTCTCCTATTTCTTCCAGGGTCATTTCCTGTATCCCTATACCAAAAAACAGCTTGATGATATCCCGTTCCCTTTCAGTAAGGGTGGCCAGCGCCCTGTCTATTTCCCTGGTCAATGATTCATTCAGTAATGCTTTATCGGCATTGGGTGAATCATTATTGGGCAATACATCCAGCAGGCTGTTGTCTTCCCCGTCCACAAAAGGGGCATCCACTGAAACATGCCTTCCGGATACCCTGAGGGTATCAGAAACCTTCTCCTTGGGCAATTCCAGCACTTCGGCAAGTTCTTCCGGTGAGGGTGTCCTTTCAAATTCCTGTTCAAACTTGGAAAAGGCTTTGTTTATTTTATTCAATGAACCGACCTGATTAAGCGGCAAACGAACTATCCTCGATTGCTCTGCCAGGGCCTGTAAAATGGATTGTCTGATCCACCATACGGCATAGGAAATAAATTTGAATCCCCTGGTCTCATCAAATTTCTCTGCGGCTTTGATCAGTCCCAGGTTACCTTCATTGATCAGATCCGGCAGGCTGAGTCCCTGGTTCTGGTATTGCTTGGCAACAGACACCACGAATCTCAGGTTCGCACGCGTAAGCTTCTCCAATGCAGTCCTGTCCCCCTTCTTTATCCGCTGCGCGAGTTCAACCTCTTCCTCAACAGTGATCAGCTCCTCTTTCCCTATTTCCTGCAAATACTTGTCAAGGGAGGCGCTTTCCCTGTTGGTAATGGATTTTGTGATCTTTAATTGTCTCATTATAACTCCTCAAATAAAACTTCTGCGAAAATAGACCCTTTTCTATCTTAAGTCAATATAAATAACATCTTTTTAACGTATGCCATACAAATAATATTTGCCTGTATGACAATAATTTAATCGGAATCTCCCTTAATCATGGCTGAACATAAGGTTTGGCCGTTCTTCTCCCTAGGAGGAGAACTGGTTATACGGGATGGCAGGTAAGAGACCGGTTGAATCCACAAAGTTACAATTCAATTGCGTAATATGCAATTGATCCGTCGGGATATATTCCTTCAATATAAATTCCTTCCTCAGATGCTTCCACAATTGTCCTGATATCCTCGATACTGTTAACAGAGCGATTATTGATCTGTGTAATAATGTAGCCTTCCTTAATTCCTTCACTCCGAAATTTCCCACTGTTCACATCCACAACCCTTACGCCGTTCTTTATGCCAAGGTTACGTTTCTCAGCCGGTGTTAATTCATCAAAGCTGGCCCCCAGTGTTGATATGGGTCCCGGCCTTTCCACAACGCCCGTCCCGCCTTCCAGGTTCCGCAGTACAATATCCTTCTGAATGATCTTGTTCTTCCGGTTAATCGTCACACTGATCCTGTCATTCGGACGGTAGCGGCTTACCTGCTCCTGTAATTCAGCAGAACTGTTTACCCGGACGCCATTAATGGCGGTGATGACATCGTTCGCTTCTATCCCTGCATCGATGGCCGCTCCGTTCTGTCTCAGTCCGGTTACCAGAACGCCAGATACATCTTCCATATTGTTATTCCTGGCAGTTTCAGCATCCAGCTCACCAATGGTCACACCCAGTAAAGCACGCTGAACTGCACCATATTCCATAATATCTTCCACAACTTTCTTAACAATGCTTACCGGAATGGCAAATGAATAGCCGGTGAATGCACCCGTTCTTGATGCAATGGCGGCATTGATACCCACGAGGTCGCCACCGGTATTTACCAGGGCGCCCCCGCTGTTCCCCGGGTTTACGGCAGCATCCGTCTGGATAAATGACTCAATGGAGAGTCCCGCTCCGAGAATGCCGATGTTTCGCGCCTTGGCGCTTACAATGCCAGCAGTGACCGTTGACGTCAGGTTATAAGGGTTGCCCACAGCCAGTACCCATTCTCCAAGCCTCAGATTATCTGAATTCCCTATCCTCATGAAAGGCAGGTTATTCTCCCTGATCTTCAGCACTGCCAGGTCTGTGCTGGGATCTGTACCCAGTACCTCAGCATCAAAGGAGCGCTTGTCATTCAGGATGACCTCCACTTCCTCAGAGTCTTCAATGACATGGTTGTTGGTAACAATATATCCGTCAGAAGTCAGGATGACCCCTGAACCATAGCCCAGCTGAGGTTGCGGTTCCCCGTCCTCAGATAGACCAAAAAAGAAATCATAGAACGGATTCCCTGAACTCTCCCGGTAGCTTTTGGTCTTGACATGCACCACAGCATCCACGGCCGTTTCAGCAGCCTCGATAAAATTATTTGGTGCATTGGCTTCCACCGGCGGCAGATTCACATATTGCATGCCGGGCGTTTCCTGTACAATGTAAGTGGGTTCCCTTCCATCGATCGCTGTATATATCAGTACTGCTGCTATTCCTCCTGCAATCGCCAGCAACATGGAACCGAAGAATCTTTTTGCATTCATTTCTATTTGTCTTATGTATAGATAACAATTTATATCCGGAAGTGTTCACCTTCAAAAAACATGCCTTCCTTAATAATCTAACAAAATTACAAATTCAAACCGATTGGGAATTTCTATTGTTACAAATACTTGCTATTTTTAACGATATTTAACAAAAAAAGAGATTGAAGTCCGGATTTTCGAAATATCATGGTACTGGCAACGATTTCATTATGATCGATGACCGGGACGAATCTTTTCCCGTAGACAAGCAGTTTTTTATCAGCCATCTCTGTGAACGCCGGTTTGGGATCGGGGCAGACGGGCTCATCCTGATACGTGAAGACGCGGACCTGGACTTCCGCATGGTCTATTTTAATGCGGATGGAAAGGAAGGAAGTCTGTGTGGAAACGGCGGAAGGTGTGCTGTGGCATTTGCCCATAAACTGGGCATGTGCGATGCAAATGCCAGGTTTCAGGCAGTTGACGGGGTCCATGATGCTGAGATTGTGAGGCCCGATTATATTCGCCTGCAAATGCAGCCGGTATCAGGTATTGCCAGGTATGATGATCATTGTATCCTGGATACAGGCTCTCCCCATTATTGTGTTTTTGCAGGTGGACTGGAGGAAATGGATGTGTATCATCACGGGAGGGAGATCAGGTACAGCCAGGATTTTGCAAATGAAGGGATCAATGTGAATTTTATCCAGCAGGAGGCGGAAAACCTGTTTGTCCGGACCTACGAGAGGGGTGTTGAAAATGAAACATTTTCCTGTGGGACAGGCGTAGTGGCATCTGCCATCTGTGCAGCTTTGATTGACAAAACTGACAAAACGGCATTCCGGATCAGGACCCTCGGGGGAGAATTATCCGTATCCTTTCGACAAACGGGACCTGATGCATTTGAAGATATTATTCTTGAGGGACCGGCCAACTATGTGTTTTCCGGAACTTTATCCAAATAATTATATAGCCATGAAAAGCATATTCTTTGCTCTGTTCATAACCGGGTCAATTTGCTGTGGGATTATTTCCGCCCAGGAAGAAGAAGATAAACTGTCTCGATATTTTGAGAACCTTGACCATAAGTTGAATTCCATTGAGAAACTGGCTGATGATATACTCTGGTATCATAAAGTAGGGGATGTCGCCCGCATTGACAAAGTTTATATGACCGGGCCACCCCTTTGGAAAGAAAAGAACCCGACTGCTCTGGGAGCCGGTGATCCAGTAAAATTCTGGTCCTATGTTTTTGTGCCGGTTGACATAGATCCGTCCAAAAAGTATCCGCTGATCGTTTTCCCGCATGGAGGTGTTCATAGTGATTTCGGGACCTATTACACACATATTATCAGGGAATTAATGGCTCAGCAGTACATTGTGGTCGCTGCCGAATACAGAGGCAGTACCGGATATGGAAAAGGGCATTATCAAAAAATTGACTATGGTGGACTGGAGACAGAAGATGTTAATTCAAGCAGGGAATTTATGCTTAGCAATTGCGAATTTGTTGACAAGAACCGGGTGGGGATCATTGGCTGGAGCCATGGGGGACTCATTGCCCTGATGAATGTTTTCGACCATCCGGATAATTACAAGGTAGCCTATGCCGGAGTTCCTGTCAGTGACCTGATCGCCAGGATGGGATACCAGACCCAGGGTTACCGGGACCTGTACTCTGCTGACTATCATATTGGTAAAACCGCCCATGATGACCTTGAGGAATACAGGAGACGCTCCCCGGCATGGCAGGCACATAAGCTCCAGACCCCCCTGTTGATACATACAAATACCAATGATGATGACGTTAATGTGCTGGAGGTGGAACACCTTATCAAATCCCTGAAGGCTGAGCAAAAAAAATTCGAATACAAAATATATGAAGAGATCCCAGGAGGACATTCCTTTAACCGGATGGATACAAAAATAGCCCGGGAGATCCGCCTGGAGATCTACCGTTTCCTGGACCAGTACCTCTCCCCTCCCAGGGCCTTCAAATCGGTCCGGGAACTTGAAAAAGCAGCTTATAAGTTTTAAACAACAGACATATGATACCAGCATATCTGCAACCGCTGATCAGGCAATACGAAGATAACCGTGATCCGGTACGTGCTGTCCAGATGAAAAAATACATGAAGGACCAGTTCGATTTCTACGGGATAGGCACACCTGCAAGAAGAGGCATGATGTCGGTCCACATAAAAGAGTTCGGGCTGCCTGACTGGGGCATCATAGAAGACATCACCCGCCATCTCTGGGAAATGGAAGAACGGGAATGCCAGTTCACCGTCATCGACCTTCTGAACCGCATGAAAAAGAAACTGGGTCCTGACGATTTACCGCTCATGGAATACCTGATCACTACAAAATCCTGGTGGGATACAGTTGACGGCCTGGCGGGCTGGCTGGTCGGGGACATAATGAAAAAACACCCGGAACAGATCAGGCCCGTGACCAGCAGGTGGATGGACTCCGGGAATATCTGGCTGCAACGCTCCTGCCTCCTCTTCCAGCTGAAGTATAAAAAGGACACAGACCTGGACCTGATGTTCGGGTTCATTGAAAAATTATCAGACCATAAAAGCTTCTGGATCCGCAAAGCCATAGGGTGGGTCCTCCGGGAATATTCCAAAACCGACCCGGAGACCGTCACGGCAATATGTCGACGCACATCCTGAACTCTCAGGCCTCAGCAAACGGGAGGCCATGAAAGTGATCAACAGGGTCAGATAGACCATGATATACAACATTAAATCTTAAGTAACCTTTATGGATTTCTTACGTATGTTCTAAGCAGTTAACCTTTAAAAGAAAAGTTATATGCAAGATGTAATGGAATATAAAGATTTCATTGGCTCAGTGCGTTATAGTGCCGTGGATGATATTTTCTATGGAAAACTCGAAGGCATTGAGGACTTAATAGTTTTTGAAGGAGATAGTGTGAAAGAATTGAACTCAGCTTTCAACCGGGCTGTGGATGATTACCAGGAGAAAGTAAAAAAGCTTGAGAACAGGGAGCCATATCATACCATGAATTTGGCTATGTCCGGATAGGGAGAGAATTCATACGATACCCGTTCTTCTATTGACCAGGTCTAAACGTCGAATATTGGCGTACTTGGCATGTGTCTCGATGAACTCCCTCCTCGGGGGCACATCGTCACCCATTAACATGGAAAAGATCCTGTCCGCCTCAGCGGCACTCTCAATGGTCACCTGCCTGAGTGTTCGGTTCTCCGGGTTCATGGTAGTTTCCCATAATTGTTCAGCATTCATTTCCCCAAGGCCCTTATAACGCTGTATGTGGATCCCGCTTTCAGTGCCTCCCTTGCTGAGCTCTTTGACAGTTTGCTCCCGTTCCTCTTCGGTCCAGCAATATCTCTCAAACTTGCCCTTTCTGATCAGGTAGAAAGGTGGTGTGGCAATATAGAGGTAACCTTCCTGGATCAGTTCAGTCATATACCTGAAAAAGAAAGTCATGATAAGCGTGGTAATGTGGCTTCCGTCCACATCCGCATCAGTCATGATGATGATCTTGTGGTAACGGAGCCCTTCCAGGTTCAAGGCCTTGCTGTCTTCTTCTGTTCCAATGCTCACTCCCAGGGCAATGAATATATTCTTTATCTCCTCATTCTCAAAGATCTTATGTTGCATTGCCTTTTCAACATTCAGGATCTTACCCCGGAGGGGCATAATGGCCTGAAAATGCCGGTCACGGCCCTGCTTGGCAGTACCTCCTGCTGAATCTCCCTCCACCAGGTACAATTCTGAATTGGCCGGATCTTTCTCCGCGCAATCCGCCAGTTTCCCGGGTAAGCCGGCCCCTGAAAGTACATTCTTACGCTGCACCAGCTCCCTTGCCTTCCGGGCAGCATGGCGCGCTGTGGCAGCCAGGATCACTTTTTGTACTATGGTCCTGGCATCTTTGGGATTTTCTTCCAGGTAATTGGCCAGTTCTGAAGAAATGGCCTGGTCAACCGCACCCATCACCTCGGAATTCCCGAGTTTTGTCTTCGTCTGTCCCTCAAACTGGGGTTCCTGCACCTTCACAGAAATGACAGCAGTCAATCCTTCCCTGAAATCATCCCCGGATATATCAAACTTCATTTTGGCAAGCATGCCTGATTTTTCAGCATAGGATTTCAATGTCCTGGTCAATCCCCTGCGGAAACCTGCCAGATGCGTCCCACCTTCAATTGTATTGATATTATTCACGTAGGAATGTACATTCTCAGTGAAAGAAGTATTGTACTGCAGGGCAATCTCAACGGGGACTTCATTCTTTTCTGTCTCGATCTGTATGATCTTCTCTGTCAATTTCTCCCTGTTGGCATCCAGCAATTCCACAAATTCACTCAGCCCGTGTTCTGAATAGAATTGCTCATTTCTGAACTTGCCATTTCCGTTACCATTTCCGTTACCATTTTCCTCCTTCTCCCTCATATCCGTAATGCCCAGGTGGATCCCCTTATTCAGATAAGCCAGTTCACGCAATCTGGAAGCCAGTATCTCAAAATTGAAATCTGTGGTAATAAAGATGGTATCGTCCGGGTTAAAAGTGATGATGGTACCGGTTTTATCCGTTTTACCGATAGATCTTACATCTTCCATAGGTTTTCCCCGTCTCATATTCCTGAAGATAAACCTGGCCGTCCCTGTGAACTTCTGCACGTAAATTTTCAGAAAGGGCATTCACACAGGAAACACCAACTCCGTGAAGCCCCCCGGAAACTTTGTAACTGTCCTTGTCAAACTTACCTCCGGCATGGAGTACTGTCATCACCACCTCCAATGCTGATCTTTGCTCTTTCTCATGTATATCGATCGGGATCCCGCGTCCATTGTCAGTAACGGTTACGGTATTATTCTCATTAATGACCACATCTATCTGATCACAATATCCTACCAGCGCCTCATCTATGGAATTATCGATCACTTCGTACACCAGGTGATGAAGTCCTTTTGTACTGATATCCCCGATATACATGGCAGGTCTTTTTCTGACTGCCTCCAATCCTTCCAGCACCTGTATGTTCTCAGCTGAATACTCAGCGTTGCCATTCTCAAGATTGGCTTTCAAATTCTCATCTAATTTATCCTTCTCTTTCATAATCTATCTTTTACTTATACTCTTGACCCCCGGGCACAAAACAGGCCTTATTTTAATTTAAAATGACCGGAAAAACAGGGTGATTTTTTGCTTTTAACGTGCTGTCTTCTCAGATGTCTCTCAGGGTTGGGTTAGATTTGTGCTCAGGGTCGCAAAATACTCAATTTAAATACTTGAATTTCAGTGTCTTGCAAAACAAGACTAAAATATCTTTTTTGCACTGTAAATATACAGAAAAAATACCATTTTTCATGCTTTAAACTGCCTAAAGATCAGGCCGTTTATCAACAGAAAATCAACACGGATCCAGGGGGTCAGAGAGCATAGGTAAATCCAGCCATAACATTGAATCCTATGGCCGGATACTGGTTCCAGAAATAATTCTTTGCCCCCAGGATATTGTTCAGGCGCAGAAAGGCAGAAAGCAGCTTGGTATACCGGTATTCTAAGCCCAGGTTCAGGTCCACAAATCCTTTCAAACTGATCATTTCAGTATCCAGGGGAGTAGCCGGGGCAAATCGTTCTCCCATGTAGTTCAGGCTGGCATCCAGCATGATCTTATTCCTCAGGTTGTACTCAGTAGCAAATGAAGCTGTTATTTCCGGTTTATGCCAGGGTTTTTCAAGATTATCCAGGTCATACTGGTCATACCCTGCCAGCAGCAGGAAACTTAGCCTGTCGGATGGCTGTATCAGCAATTCACCGCGTATCCTGGTCAGCCTCAGGTCATCGTAGGTAACTGCGAATGTGTTGCCGAGGACAGTGGTGGAATCATTGATATAGAAAGGCATCTTGCTGATCAGGCTATAACTGGCGCTGATATCGTAGGATACAGCCTTGCTGAGGCTTCCTTTCAATCCAACATAGCCCCTTAAGTTATGACTGGTATTCTGCACCTTGAGTCCGGGTGTGATATACATATTCTCTTCAATGACCGAGCGGTAGTTATTCACCTGCAATTTCCCGTCCACACCCAGGTAAGGGACCAGTATGCCCCTGACCACACCGATCTGCAGGTAAGCATCCGGATAGAAATGCGGGGCTACATCATCCCCCCGTATATCAGCCAGCAGTTCCACCCCCACCCGGTAACTGAAATCTGCCGTGGTCTTTCCAAACCATGGTTTGGCAGACACAACCGTATTATTGATGGAATCTATGCTCAGGCTTGTCCGGTAATAATTCCCGGAAAGTGCCAGACCAAGCGTATTACCTGACCTGAAGCGCTTGTTTACACCAGCATTCAAAAGGAAAGCATGTTCATTGTTTTTATGCTTGTCGTTGGTATAATTATAATCCACCGTCCAGACGTAGTTGAGGTGTGTGGAATCCTTGTGTATGGATCCCATTTTAACCCGGCCGTCCAGCTTCAGGTAGCGCTGCTTGACATCGTCCTCATTCAGGCTTGTGTCGAGGGAGGTATGGTATCCGTAAAAATTGGCCCCATCCCAGGCTCCCTTCAGGTCCCCTGACAGGTAAGCCTTATTAAATATCTTCTTTCCATATAAATTCCCTGAATTCTCAAAATACCCCGGGGATACCTTCTGATCATTGTCCAGTTTGATCTTACCATTGATGGAATAATGATGGAGGGATAAACCCCACTGCCCCTTTTTTGACCTGAGGGAATTGATCCTGAGTTCTCCCAGGGGCATCAGGTAATTTCCAAATCCTATCTTCAGGTAGCTTTTATATAGTTTTTTCAGGGGCACGCCGACCAGCTTGGCGGCACTGATTGGGCGTACGTGGAAAGCCGTCTCGAATTTCCTTGGCTCAATTGAATAGTTGAAATCCGGACGGATGCTGATAGAGTCACTAACCCTGGGGAGGACATTGATCTTGAATGCATCCGAAAGGCTTGGTTCGTAAGGTTTGACAACAACAATCTCCTTGTTTATCTCTTCCTGGGCCAGCATGAAGCCTGTCATACCAGGTATCAAGATAGCCGTCATGAAAGTGACTATATGTTTTATGATTGACCGGTCCATATCAGTTGTTTTCCATTTCGATCTCTATGTCTTCTTCTGCATCCTGTCCCTGTTGAGCATCCTGCTGTTTTTGAATAGCTGCCTTTTTCCTGCGGGCCTGGTCCAGAATACCGTCATCTGTTTCCTCGTAATAATCAATGATGCTTTCCAATGTCTGGATGGCCTGGAATTCATCTTCCCTGACCATATAAATATCCGACAGGAGGAGGAAGGATTTTGCCATCCAGAACTGGTGCGGGGTGTTTTTATCAATAAAATCAAAGACCTCCTCTTCTGCCTGCTCGTATTCCTTTTGTATATACATGATCTCTGCCACCCTGTATTTGGATTCCGCCCCCTCAATACTGCTTACCTCAGCGGCAACAGTTTCAAATTCCTCCCGGGCCAGGGCAAACCGGTCCTGCTCCAAAAAGGATTTACCTATCTTGAAATGTGCCTCACGGGCCAGCTCATCCGAAAGTTTTTCTTCCCGAAGGACCACCCTGGCCGCATCAATGGTATTCCCGAACTCCTTCAGCAGATAGTAGCATCGCATCTTGCCGATCCGTGCCTCCGTGATATTGCCCTTGACCTCGGCAATATCCTCAAGCATCAGGAAATTTTCAAGGGCGGCAGCATATTGCTGATAATCGAAATGAATGCGTGAAGCGGTTAACAGGGCAGGTTCTGTGAAGACGTTCCGGGGACTCGCGGCAATGATGTCGAGGGATTCCAGGGCAGCCTGGTGTTCCCCTGCCTTGAGCTGGCACTCGGCCTTGTAGAAATGGGCATTGATCAGGTAAGCCCCTGATTCAAAATCGTCGATATATTCACTGAAACTGCTGATCGCCCTGTCACAATCACCGCTCATATAAATATTCTCAGCAGCCATATAGGACAGGGAATCCTGTTCATTGCGTGAGATGTCTATGTCCCTGCCAAGGGATTCAACATAGGTCAAAGTATTCATCCACCTGATTGTTCTCAACATAGACATTTTTGATCCCCAGCACGGCATTGTTGGCTTCTGGAGTGGCGGGAAACTCTGCCACCACCCGCTTGTAATATTCCAAAGACCTGGCTGAATTGTTCTTATTGTAGTAGATCAGTCCCAGTTGGACCAGGGATCTAGGCAGGTATGAACTGTTGGGATGCTCCTCCAGTATCCTTGTATAATAAGGGATGGCATTATCTGCCTGGGCCATGATGAAGTAGCTTCTACCCGTTTCATATAAGGCATCTGCGGTGTAGTTTGAGCCTTTATGCTGGTCGAGGATCTCGGCCAGTATCCCTATTTTCTCGGTATGCCTGTTCAGCACCCCTGCTGAAAGCCCTTTCTGGTAGAGGGCGTAATCGACGTCAGTCGTCCCGATCCGAATGGCTTTATCATAATTCTCTATAGCCTGCGCATAGAGTGCATCAATAAAATACATATCCCCGATCCGGTTATAGGCATCTCCAAGGATCTGCCTGTTCTGTCCCCTGTCCAAAGACTCAAACCGCTTGAACCAGTTCAGGGCCTCCCGGTAATTTTCCCTTTTGAACTCTGCATAGCCGATATTGTAGTGGCAGATGGCATATTCATTCAAGCCTGCTGTACCGTCTGACTGCAGAAAATTCTGATAATAATTGAGCGCTTCGTCATAATCCTTCATCCGGTAATAGGACTCGCCTTTCCAGTAATAACAAAGAGCTTTCAGGGATTGGTCATATTGGCCATATGCCAGGGAAGCATCAAATTTATTGATAGCATCCATGAAAGAAAGATCCTTGAAAAGTTCGAGTCCCCTGAAAAACGCCACCCGCTGGTATGACCTTTCAATTTCCGGGGTTCTCCGCTTGACCTTTTCCAGGGCGGCCAGCGCAGCCTTGTAATTTTTTGTGCTCATAAAGGCGAGCACCAGGTAATTGTAAGCCTCATCAGTACGGTCCGACGCAGGATACAATGAGATATACCGTGTCAGTCCCCTGATCGCCTCATTAAATGGAGACATGGACAATTCATAGGTCAGTACGGCATAATTGAACAGGGCATCTTCCTGGATATCCTTATCATATTCCATCCGGGATGCTGCATCAAATGCCAGGCGTGCCTGCTGTTTGTCCCCAAGCTTCACGTAGCAGTCCCCCAAATGATACATCGCACTCTGGCTGAGGTCATTTTTCCTGACCGGAATGCTTTTGAAGGTTTCCATGGCCTTCTGGTAATCCCCTATCATATAATAGGCATACCCCATCTGGTATTTATCTTCCGGCTGTGTCAGGCTGACCCTTTCATGGTATTGCTGGAGATAATAGACCGATTCTTCGAACACATCCTTATTGAAATAGGCCTCCCCGATGATCCTGGCCATCTCAGCATATCTCTTTTCTGTAACAGAATCCAGCAGCATCGGGGCATAGCCGATGATCTCATCCCATTTTTCCTGGAGATAATAGATCTGGGTCACATAATAGGGGACGATGGGAGCAAAAGTCTCATCGTTCCTAAGCCTCAGAAAATGGTTCAGGGCAGTCTGGTAATTTTGCTGTGCATAATTTATGTGGGCATAATAATAGGTGGCCGGTCCCTCATATTTATCACCTGATTCCAGAATTTCATAAAGGGCCACCCTGGCCTCTTCGTAAGCCTTCCTTCTGAAATAGCTGTAACCCAGTTTAAAATAGTACTCAACCCGGTCTTCCGTTGAGAGTTCCAGCGGATCAACGGCTTTCATCCATTTGACGGCAGAGCCATATTGCTTGTCCCGGTAAGCCACCTTCCCCATGTCAAATCTGGCCTCGTTGATGTTGGGTGCATCCGGATTATTCTTTACATAATCATACAAAAGGTACTGGGCATCATTATTGTAAAGTTCTACCGCACATTTTGCCCTCAGGTATTCAGCCCGTTGATGGAGGATGGCAGAGGTCTCTTCCGGATTTTCAAGGATCTCTTCAAACTTTAACTGCGCCGCCGCGTACTTTTCCTTCTCAAACAGCTCCCAGGCCTCAAAAAACATTCTGTCAGGATGCTCCTGAATATGTGATTTCTGGGCAAAGGCCGGGGTGATGGAGAGGACAGATGCAAATATCAGCGCAGGTGCAATTTTCCGGATAATATTCATATATATCTGCATGCAGTTAGTTATTCTTTCTAACGGATTTAAAAGTAGTTTATTTTACAATCGTTCTTCGGGGGTGCAGGATGGAACAACTAACATATTTATTAACAATAGCCTGGGTTTAATATATTTATTTTACTTTTGCGGCATGTCAGTGGATACCATTATTCAGCTGGAAAATGCCTCCATTTTCATACAGGACCACCTGGTGCTTTCAGATGTCAATTTCCGGGTCAACAAAGGTGAATTTATATACCTTATCGGTAAGGTGGGAAGCGGAAAAACAAGCGTTATCAAAACACTGAATGCTGAGCACCCCCTGATGGAAGGACAAGGTTATGTTGCAGATTTTGAGCTGCATAACCTGAAGTCAGACCAGATCCCTTACCTGCGACGCAAACTGGGGATTGTCTTTCAGGATTTCCAGCTTTTGACAGACCGCACAGTCACTGATAACCTGACCTTTGTCCTGAAGGCTACCGGATGGAAGAACAAGGACGAGATTGAGAAAAGGATAGATGAAGTACTCGATAGAGTGGGACTGGCCAACAAGGGTTATAAAATGCCAAACCAGTTATCAGGCGGTGAACAGCAACGCATTGTAATTGCCCGTGCCCTGCTGAATGATCCCGAGATCATACTGGCTGACGAGCCTACCGGGAATCTTGATCCTGAAACCTCTGATGATATCATGGGCATCCTTATGGATATCAGTAAGAGCGGCAGGACCGTCATCATGGCCACGCATAACTACAACCTGCTTAACAAGTACCGGGCACGAACAATGAAATGTGCTGATGGCAAACTCATCGAACTGGAGCAGCGGGAAATAGATCTTGAAGCACTGGAAGATTAGGTAAACACCACATCTCCGTCCCCATCCTGGAAAAATATTTTGTTCCCATCAGGCAACTGCCTGACCAATTCATGTGTAGCAAAGAATTTCTGGCTCATCCGCCGCTTTCCCAGCAATGGTGCCCTGGAATTTTCCAGGAGGGTCATCACATCCGTATTAAAGGTGGTGATATAGGAGATCTTTTCAGCGAAGAGGTAGTGGTCAAGGATCTTTACAACAGCGGTGGATGCCCCTTCCCTGAAACAGACATATGGCAGGGTCATCTTCTCACCCACCTGGGCCAGCATAAGGAATCCTGACAGCTCTCCGGCATTATCCCATACTTTCAGGCAGGTGTTCTGATAACGCGAGACCTTCCAGGTAAAAAAGTATCTTTCATCCTTGTTTTTCCCTTCCATCACCCAGGGATAAGAAGTTATCCAGTCAAATGCTTCCATGTCCCTCAATCCGAATCCGAGCCGGGCATTTGTTTCCATCAGTTCCAGGGATGCCGGATCAACTGAGGGGACCGGTTCAGCATGAAGGAAATCTGGTTTTATCTTTTTCTTAATGGTACTGATCCTGAGATCCTGCCAGGCGTTGATGACCCCGTCGGCCAGGCTGAACAGGGGCCTTGCCGTACGGTAACCTGTATTCCGTTTGCCCAGCAAGGTGGCGGAGACGGCCCGCTGGTAGATACCTGACACCTTCCTTTTCCCGGTAGAGTGCAAACCTGCCGGACTTATCATATACTGCCTTGGATTCAGGGGCATAATTGGTGTACATCAGCTGGTGCCCCCAATCCTTAAAGGCCTCATCAAACAGCCTGCTTGCCAGTCCCATTCTCCGCCTTTCCGGGTCAACCCAATTCCCGCTCAGCCATCCAAACCGGATGTCCGTATGGCGATCCGGCAGAACGCACCTGTAAGCTGCCAGATCTTCCCCGTCAAAGAGCAGATACATGAGGATATCTTCCGGTTCCATCCTTGGGTTCTTCAGCCAGGAAAGCGCCCTTGTCGGACTGACCGGGATATGCTGCAGGTCCTGGTACTGCTCTGATCCAATGAATTCCTTCAGGCGGCTGGCATTGTATTTTTCTACCCTCATTCCCTGGTTATTTTGTTCCTTCCGAACAGGCCCTTTATCAGGTAATAAGCATATTCACCCTTGAGCAGACGGGAGGCCGGGATATTTTCTATTTCCATCGGAACCCGCTGGATATGAAAGTCCACCGGATCCTCCTTTAGTCCGGCTGTCCCAAACGTCGCATCCAGGGGGGGCATTCCTTCGGCTGATAAGGCCTCAAAAAAAGATGCTGACACACCATCATCCGTGAAGGGAAATGAAAACAGTCCATATGTAAGTCCGAATTCCTGCTGTACCAGCGTCAGGCTATCCCGGTACTGGGAAATCTGTTCATCCATTGCCAGATCAGTAAATAAGCGGATGGTCCTTGCTGTGGGCACCGATATAAAATCCCGACCTGGCCAGCTCACTGATCTGCGTGGAGGTCAGGTAGGGTTTTTTTACTTTCAGGAAGGTGGCAGAAATCAAGGTCCACAAGTTTTGCCATCTCATCCAGCTCAGTACGCCGCCGGTAGGTCACCCCAAGCACAAGTTCACGTACATTCATTCTGCCGGCCCGTACCAGGTGGAATCGGCGCTGGAAATTTTCCAGTACAGCCCGTGGATAGTTATTGTGTTCCAGCCTGTCGAGAATGAGGCTGGCCTTATACCGGAAGAACAGGTCACGGTTATCAATAAAACCGGTATTGATAAAAAATGCTGCAGGGATTCCCCTTTTCAGCAGCTCCGGTGCCACGATATCATAAATGCCGGACAGTCCGTCATCAAAGGTCAGGAACATACAGGGTTTGGATGGTGTTCTGTCCCCCTTCCTGAAAGCCCTTATTTCATCCAGCCCCACTGGCTGAAAATGCTTCGTCAGAAAATCCAGATCCCTGGTAAAACTGGGCAAAGGACCTGACCCGGTAGACCTGGTTGACATGCGGCAGGGGAGCGTTTGATACAGTATGGTAAAAGGGAAAGAGGAATGGCTGCCCGCTCAGACTGGTCAGGATGGATTGGGGGATCCACCTGCCGATAATGCCTAAAAATGCTTTAAGTCCCTTTTGCATGTTATTATTTTATCTTCTTCAGGAATGGGAAGCTGGTTTTTACGATCCGCTGGTAGATTGTTTTTTTGCCGCCAAATCCTTCATAAAATCGTGCTACGCCGGATATATTGGATCCTTCGAAATCGAATATCCTTTCTTCACCGCGCGATTGGGAGATCAATTTATCCATCAATACGAACATGGCCCGGTTCTCCTTCCCCGCATCGGAGTTACAGCCATTCAGGTAAATGGTCCTGCTCGCTGCATAGCCAAGGATGGCAGCTGCCTGCAGATCATCTCCGAGAAAAAGGCCAAAGATTTCTGCTTTCCCGAGTTTTATCAATCCCCCAAAAAGGTTTTCAAGGTAGCTCCACCTGACAGCAGGACGGGCATCCTTCATTCCGTGAAACTTCAGGTAGAGGTATTCGCCGGACAGAAATTCCCCTGAAGTCATAATCCTGGGACTGCCCCTTCTGAAGGTTCCTGCGGGTATTCGTATTATAGGAGTCTTCAGGCACAGAAAGATCCAGTTCATAATTATGCCGTTCAAAGCATTCCCATTTCCCCAGGACATGCCTGTTCTCCACGTTAAGACATATATCAATATACCGGTATTTTGATGGGATATTATTTAAAAAATCTTTAATCAGCGGGGGTTCAAAGGGATCCCTGGAAAAAACCCCCAGCTGCTGAGCAAGAATGGGCTGCAGCAGCAGGCTGAATCCCAGCTTCTTTGTCCGGGTCAACGGCATTACAGCCCTGAAATCATCCAGCACCAGCGCATCCCACCCGGGGGATACAAGGTCGAGATACCATGAATAGGGGTATATGGTCTCAAATACGGAATGGCTGATACAATGGTCCCATTTTTCCCTGTCTATTTCAATATGATCCAGCAGTTTAATCACCGGTCTCCTGAATATGGTTCAACATTTCCAGGTACACCACTTTCCATCCGTCCCATTCCCCCAGATCACTGAAGGCATCATTGTGCCAGATGGATACGAAGGTCCCATTTACAGACCGGACCGCATCCACCAGTTTCCTGATCTTATCCACAGCGGCAATCGGTGAGAGCTTCATATAATCTTTCAGCGTCCTGTCCATTACCTGGAAGGGGGTGATCTTCAAAGGGGTTTCAGCCTCTTTCTCCAGGTCATAGAAATGGAATGGTTTTGAGGTCCCTGCCCTGAATCCGCAAAAAGAAGCAAAGCCCATGCTGTATTCACTCCTTATCCCTGCCTCCAGGTATTGCCTGTAGCTCTCCGGCAGCTTGAACTTCAGGTAATGTTGCCTGCTGTCCAATATATCCATACCGGTAATGTCAGACAGCATCCGTATCTCCTTTTGCAGGATGGCGGGTTTGCCGGCTGACCGGTAGGAAGGATGGATGGCGGGACTGCCGAATTTCATGCTGTGCCCCACCAGTTCCCTGAAAGTTTCATTTTGTGGTGAAATGCTTTTATCATACCTGCCATATCCTGAAGTCAGGAAGAAAATGATGGGTTTGAGTCCCCTTACAGCATGTATCCTCCCCATCTCATCAAAAGTATCATATGGATCTTTCACATCACCGGAGAGCACAGCACGGCGCATTTTTGATTCACCGTTGCGCTTCAGGCTGGATCTGATATTCGCTCCCATTTTTCGCAAAATACCCCGGTGTAATACGGCAAATGGCAGATCCACATCTGAAGTGGGCTGGAATTTAAATGTACCGGGAGAAAGATCCAGTTCAGGGTACATCCCGGAAAGTCCTTTCTGAAGGTCAAGTACCCAGAGGTCAACTACCGGCAATTCAAGGAAACCATACTTCATGGCCAGGCTGCTTCCCGCATCAAACCGGCCATGATGGTCCGGCTCATGAGGCAGGTATTCTTCATACCTGGAGATCATGTAAAAAACAGCCGAGAAAATATCGTAACGCAGATCAGTTTCTTTATCGTCCGAGAATAGCTGCGGAACCTCCCCGGAGGTTTCGGGCAATGGCTCCATTTTCCTGATAATGTTCTCAAGCAGGAATCCTGATGCCGGAATGCGAAATCCATCCAATCCATATTTGCCGGAATAATTGATCTTGGGTCCCTGATGTGGAGAAAATATGGTCTCCTGGTCAGTAACTGAAAAATCACAGATGAAGCAGTCCCGAAATATATAATTCAGGACATATTGCAGCCTTGGTGATTTACATTCAGTATAGATCAGTATTTCCATAGTCTGTATCGTGCTGGTCAGACATCAAGTATCACAACAGTGATCCCCGTACCTCCCAGGTCTATATGTTCATCCCCATACGAATCCACCAGGTCGACAGTCCCAAGATAGTCCCGTATCAAATGCCGGAGCACCCCGTCCCCTTTCCCGTGAAGTATCCTCAATTCCCGGTTTTGAACCATGATGGCCTCATCAATCAGTGCAGTCACATTCCTGAGCGCCTCATCCGCCCTTTGACCCCTGACATCGATCTCCGGTCTGAACTGCATCTTCCTCCGGGCAATATCCCAATCGGCATAGTTCCCCATACCATGAGTGGTTCCATTGGAGGCTTCATATCTTTCTGGGGCTACCTTCTCCAGTTTATCCACACTGACCCTGGTGGTCAGGTGTCCGAACTGTACCCTAACCTTATTCCCTTTTCTGTCCGTTACCTCACCGGGGATCTCCTGTCCCTTCATCACCACATAGTCCCCTGTACGAATACTCGGGTCCAAAGGTTTTTCAGGGGCTTTCCGGGAAGGTTCCAGCTGTCCGAACCGCTGCCTTTTTTCCCGGATCTTCTTTTCCTCTCTTTTTATTTTTTCAATTTTTGTATCGAGGGGATCCTTCTTCAAAGCAGCCTGCTTGACTTCCTCCTCCTTAAATACCATCAGTTTTTCCCTGGCCTGCCTGGTTTTTTCCTTATCTGCCTGTGCCTCACGGATCTCACGTATGGTGTTCTCTATCTTACGGTTTGTCTGACGAAGCAACTCATCTGCCTCTTCCCTGGCCTTTTTTAGTATTTCTTTACGGGTTCTTTCGGCCACGTCAAGTTCGTCGGCGTATTTGCCAAGGGTTTCCTGTAGCCTTTTCTCTGAAATACGGATCTTGTCGCGCTTTTGCTCCCAGTATCTTTTGTCCCGAATGATCTCACGAAGGTGCTTGTCAAAAGTAATATGGCCCTCTCCCACCCGTTCTGAGGCCCCCTTTATAATATCTTCCGGAAGGCCAATATTCCTTGCTATTTCAAAAGCGAAGGAAGAGCCGGGCTGACCAATTTCAAGCCTGTAAAGGGGTTGCATTTTACCGGTATCGAACAGCATGGCCCCGTTCTCTATTCCATCAGCTTCGGCGGCAAAATGTTTCAAGTTGCTGTAATGGGTGGTGATCACACCCCATGCCAACTGCTTATTGATCTTATCAAGGATGGTCTCTGCAATGGCGCCACCCAGAGCAGGCTCAGTGCCGGTCCCGAACTCATCGATCAGCAGCAGGGTAGCACCATCTGCATTTCGTGTGAAATACTTCATGTTCAAAAGGTGCGAGCTGTATGTACTCAGGTCGTTGTCAATGGATTGTTCGTCGCCTATATCGATAAAGATCCGGCCGAAAACACCTACTCTGGAATCCGGGTCCATGGGTACCAGGAAACCACACTGTACCATGTACTGAAGCAGTCCGACTGTCTTCAGGCAGACTGATTTTCCACCTGCATTGGGACCGGATATGACAAGTATGCGAGAATTCTTACTGAGCCTGATATCCAGGGGTACAACCTTGCGTCTTTCTTTCTGCAGGGTCTTGAACAGAGTGGGATGAATGGCCTTTTTCCACTCCACCAGGGGATGCTCCACAAGCTCGGGCATGGCCCCTTTAACATCCCTGGCATATTTTGCCTTGGCCTGTATCAGATCCATGCCTGCAAGAAAGCCGGATAACTGGTCCAACTCCCCGGCATAAGGCTTAATATCATCTGTCAATTTAGTCAGGATCCTGATTATCTCCCTGTTCTCGGCATATTCCAGCTCCCTGATCTCGTTGTTGATCCCAACCACTTCTGAAGGTTCAATAAAAACTGTTTTTCCGCTGGCCGATTCATCATGGATAATCCCGGTAAGCTGCCTTTTCCGTGAGGCCTGGACCGGGATTACAGGTCTGCCATTACGGATGGACACAGCCACATCGGATTCTGCGGTACCTTCCTGCTGGACGGACTTCAGGATGCTCTGAAGGCGGCGGGCAACCTGTTTCTCCCTGGCAGCCAGATCCGCACGGATCCGCACCAGTTCCCTGGATGCGTTATCCCTGATCTTTCCATTCTTGGCCAGGACCTTATCTATCCTTTCAAGGATAAAGGGATAGATCTTTACTTCCCGGCTCATACCGAAAATATTAGGAAATTTTTCCTGCCGGTCGGTTTTTTTGAAAAAATTCAGTATCCCCCTGACAGCATCCAGGTTCTTTCTCAGGGCTGACACTTCATCCAGTTCCAGATAACTGCCATCCACCCCCAGTTTTAAAAGCGCCTGGCCTATATCCGGGTAGGGCTCGATGGTAAAATCCTCCTCCCTCATCATCAGCATACATTCCTTTGTCCGCAAAAGTTTTGCCCTGATCATCTCATAATCTGTCATGTAACCTTCCTTATCCAGCAGCCCTCTGGCTGTTTCCGACAAACATCCCTGGCTGACTGATTCTCTGATCCTGTCAAAGCCTATTTTTGTCTCAAAGTTGTCCGGATAATTCAAGTCTGCGAGCAGTATTAGTAAACCAGGGATTAAAGATAATAAAATCAGAAGCATGGAAAATAATACCCGGTCTCATAGCGTTCTTAAAATATCTTATTACAATGAATAACAGGCCTTTATCTTTCCTTTTGCTGATCATTACTCTGTTCAGCATCGCCATGGGGCTGCTGGAAAGCGCTGTGGTGATCTATCTGCGGGAGATCTTGTACCCCGGGGGATTTGGATTCCCCCTGAGCCCTGTACAGCCGGATCTGATGCTGACCGAACTTTTACGGGAAGGGGCAACACTTGTCATGCTGCTTTCCATTGGGTTCCTGGCCGGGCGGAATGCCCCGGAACGGTTTGCCTGGTTTCTGTACGCCTTTGCCATCTGGGATATATTCTACTATGTGTTCCTCTGGCTGCTGATCGGCTGGCCTGAATCACTAATGACGTACGATGTGCTTTTCCTGCTCCCATCCACCTGGATTGGTCCCGTGGTCACACCCCTGATCGTTTCACTGACGATGATAGGCTTTGCCCTGCTTATCCTGGTCATTAACCGCCGAAAAAAGGACATTAAAATACCCGGGATCAGCTGGCTGCTGCTGATCGCCGGGTCGGTGACACTGATCCTTGGCTTTATCTGGGATTATTCAGCTTATATTATGGAATCCATGACCATCAGAGACATCTGGACCCTGCCAAAAGAAGAGGTCCTGGAGCTGGCAACGAGATATATCCCCCGAAAATTCAACTGGTTCCTTTTTTTACTTGGAGAGATCATAATATTGTCCGGGATCCTGGTTTATTTCCTGAGGTTCCGAAAGCGGTCGTCTGCCTGAAGGCTGTCTATAATATGAACCAGCAGGTTAATTACTGTATCCTGTTTGTACGTGGTTAAATAAGTCCGGCTCTGCCTGGTAAGGGTGTCATAAACGATGGTTACTTCTGCCAGGTTCAGGATCTCATGGTCCAGGTACACATTGATTGGTTCCTGCTCCAGATCCGGGATCTCAACCTCCAGGCTTTTCATGCCGACACTACTGAAAGTCAGCGTATCGTATGAACCGTAGTGTTCCGGGATCTTCAACAGAAAATTCCCGTTCTCCCCTGATGCAGTACCAATGGTTGTTCCTTTTAGTACAACCGATACCATATATATGGGAGTGCTGTCATTTAGAAATTGGATGGTTCCAGTGACCTGCCTCTGCTGGCCCAGCACCTGGATGATACACCCAAGTAGCAATGCGGCTGATATGAAAGCAATCTTTTTCATGACTTTATCTTATTGGTTACTATGATATAAAATTACGATCCGGAGATGCATATATCTATCAGACTGGTCACAAAGATTGACGCTTATGTAACATGTAAGGAAGGGATAAATGGAAATTAGTGAGCACTCCAGGTACTGATGTCTATCATCCAGTCCTCCAGCATAATTTCACTTTCGATATCAAACAGGGAGAAGGCCGCAGAGCTTAACATCCTGGGGGCAAGTCCGATTCCATGCGAACCGGATCTGCCATAATCATCCGGGTTCATCCTGTCCGCATCCAAAGTTACCGGTGGCAGATCTTCAAGCATTTCCTCAACCACTATTGATTCAAATGATTTTGGAGGGGGCTGGTCGGGATTAACCGCCTTCAGGAGAGTCCAGTTCACGACACAGAAAACGATCACTGCGCAGAGATAGATCGAAAGCTCCAGGGGAGAGGGCAGCCTCTTGTTAGATCGTTTCATGAATTTCATTATACAAATGTACAACAACAGAGAGAAAATGATCTAACAGGAATGTATATAAGATTGACAAATTTGTATCAGGGAGTCTTTCCGGCCAGTTTCAAAAGGAAACTGTATTCAAAGGCCACTTCCTTAAGGTATTCAAACCGGCCGGAAGCCCCGCCGTGTCCAGCCTCCATATTGGTTTTCAGGAGCAGCAGGTTGTCATCCTTCTTGAGGTCGCGAAGCCTGGCCACCCATTTGGCCGGCTCCCAGTACTGCACCTGTGAGTCATGGAGTCCGGTGGTAACCAGCAGATTAGGGTAATTCCTTGGGCCAACATTATCATATGGAGAATAGCTGAGCATATATTCATAGCTATCCTTATTATCCGGGTTGCCCCATTCATCAAACTCACCGGTTGTGAGCGGGATATCATCATCCAGCATGGTAGTGACCACGTCCACGAAAGGAACAGCCGCCACCACTCCATGATAAAGCTCCGGCTGCAGGTTGATAATGGCTCCCATGAGCAGCCCGCCAGCGCTTCCTCCCATGGCATATAAATGTTCAGGGCTGGTATAATGGTCTGCTATTAACTGCTCGGCACAGGCATTGAAATCTGTGAAGGTATTTTTCTTTTTAAACATCTTCCCATCCTCGTACCACTGCCGCCCGTATATTTGTCCCCCGCGCACATGTGCAATGACAAAAATAAATCCACGGTCGAGCAAACTCAGCCGGGCAGAATTGAATGCCGGTTCACGGGTGTAACCATATGAACCATACCCATATAGCAATAAGGGATTTTTGCCGTCCTGTTGCATGCCTTTCCGCCAGACCATAGACATTGGGATCTTTGCCCCGTCAGCAGCGGCTGCATAGATCCGGCTTGATTCATAGTTGCCGGCCTCAAAATCACCCAAAACCTCCTGCTGTTTAAGCAGGGTCTTCTCGTGGGATTCCATATCGTAATCAAAGGTGGAATCGGGGGTGGTCAGGCTGGAATAAGCGTACCTGAGCTGCTTTGTATCGAATTGTGGATTGGTCGAGATCCTGGCTACATAAACCTCCTCACCAAAATCCAGGTAATGCTCCTTCCCGCTTTCCCATTCAATGATCCTGATATGCAGCAATCCCTCTTTTCTTTCTGATACCACCAGGTAATCATTGAACAGCTCCAGGTCAGTCAGCAGGACATCTTCCCGGTGCGGGATGATCTCTTTCCAGTTTTCCTTAGAAGTGGCTGTAACAGGGGTCGCCATCAGACGGAAGTTCTTTGCATCCATGTTCGTCCGGATATAGAATTTGTCTCCGAAATGCCCAACGGAATATTCCAGTTCTCTCTCCCTCTCCTGAAACATTTGAAACTCACCTTCAGGATTATCCGCATCCAGGAAGCGGTATTCATCAGAAAGGGTGCTCCCGGAAGCAATCATGATATATTTGTCACTTTTGGTTTTATAGACACCCGTACTGAAGGTTTCATCATCCTCATGATGAACAAGCACATCTGCTTCCACCGGGTTTCCCAGCAGGTGCCGGAAAACTTTATGGTTCCTTAAGGTCTCATCGTCTTTCTGCGTGTAAAAAAATGTTTTGTTATCATTCGCCCAGCTGGTGCTTCCATCTGTGGTTGGGATGGCATCTTTATAGATCTCCCCGCTTTCGAGGTTCTTTACATAGAGTGTGTATTTTCTCCGGCTTACCGTATCCACACCATAGGCCAGCAGTTTGTTATCCGGACTGACAGCATATCCGCCGATCTGGTAGTAGGCATGTCCTTTGGCCATCTCCGGCACATTCAGCAGGATCTCTTCATCCGCTTCAAGGCTGCCTTTTTTACGGCATATCAGGGGATATTCCCCCCCTTCTTCAAACCTGGTATAATAATAATAACCATTATCCAGATAGGGTACGCTCTGATCATCCTGCTTGATCCTTCCAACAATTTCCTTGTAGAGCTGGTCCTCAAATTCTTTCGTGTCCTTCATCAAGGCCTCAGTGTAGGCATTCTCTGCTTCCAGGTAAGCAATGACCTCAGGATCTTCTCTTTCCCTGAGCCAGTAATAAGGATCTACCCGGGTATGTCCGTGTATAGTAAGTTCCTTGTTTATCTTCTTGGCAACCGGTGCTGTCATATCAGTTTTTTGTTGTAATGGCTGACATCCTGCTGCCATCCATACAGACAACAGCATTGTCAGTCCCGTTTGAGGGATAAAAATACGCTTCTTCATAAGACAATATGAATACGTTGGTACGAGAGGTAAAAGTAATAAAAAGTTTTTCAGGACTGCTAAGGGGTCTCTTCAGGCATCACGATCCAGAGGATGATATAAGCCAGGATGCCGGGAAACCCGGCACTGAATATGGAAATAATAAGGTAAAGCAGCCTGACCAGGGCAATATCCCAACCGAGCCATTCTGCGAGCCCACCACAAACACCGGCAAGGACCCGGTTGTTTGACCGTGTCAGCTTGCTCTTATTCACTACATCTGCAGGTTAACTTTCTTCTGGGAATAGTTCCTGTACTGGATAAGCAGTCCGATGCAGCCAACGTACTGGTCAATTTCCTCCTCGGAAGCTTTACGGGCAACGACATCAACCTTAATGGTAAGGTTTTTTGTTACATCAAATCCAATGCCCAGGGATTCAATATGCCTGTCTTTGGCATTATCGTATAAGACATCTCCTGACTCCGGATCAATCAGAATAAAATGCACAGGATACAGTTTGGCATGGGTACAGAAGGAGAAGATATAGTCTTTCTGTCCATAGAAAACGATATTGAATTCAACCGTGTCTTTGGGACTCATACTGACACTTTTTGACTGGCTGTAGATCTTATAGCCTTTCTGGCGGTCCATCATGCAATCCCCCAGTTTATGATAATCAACACAATCCTGTGCCATCAGGGATAGGGGTGAGATTACGAGCAGAATAAACAGTAATTGGATTTGGCGGATATATTTCATATCTCTCAGATTTTAATCGTTATTTAGTAACCAGCCTGTTGCGCAACTCGACCGTGGCTTTCTTCAACTTCTCGAATTCTTTCTTGCTGAGTGAGGGTTTGCTGCCCCCGCCGATCACCAGTTTTTTAGGCTGGTCCCCGGCTGCTTTCTTCTGCTTCAACGGTAGTGGTTCCGGCAACAATGGCCAGACTATTATATATTTCCTCTATGGGTTTCAGATCTTCAATAACAGCCGCAACATTTGGATCCTCATCTTTCATGCTTGCAGCAAACATCATCAGGTTATCGAGGGCATATTTCTGGTCAGCCAGGTGCTGCAGGATATAATCAGCCTGGCTGTTATCTCCCGCCAGATTTACTGCCAGGAAAAGACTTTCAATAAACGCTCCGGCAGACAGCATGATTACGGTATTGGGACGGTCATTCCGTTCACAGAAAAACAGCATATTGATAAATGCCTCATTGGATATATCAAAGAGGGAATCCAGGTATTCAACATTATTCCTGGCATTTTCAATGAGCTCATCATCAATCGCTCCGGTTACCCTGATCTGTTCAGCCATGGTCCGCACAACATCGAGGTAATCAAGTGTTTCCTCATGCCGGCCGAACAATGCAGCATAGGCAAGATCAGTAATATAGATCCCGAGTCCTATGGTCTGAGACTTTGTATCGAGGTAATTATCCATATTGCCCGGCGGATTCAATAAGCCGACATTAAAAGATAGCTCGGCAACATTGATGACGCTGAGCATTTCAGCCGGGGAGGGCGACAGATGGTAAACCTGCTTGATGGTCTCGATCCGGTCCACAATTTCTGTAGTCTCGCTATCATCCAGCAATCCAGGTTTGCGTTTGCCTTTATCTGATTGGCATCCGCCCGACAAGAGGGCAGGAATGATCAGAACCAGAAAAAAGCATTTCAACAGTTTACATAACATAACCAAGGTTTTAACTTATAATCAGTGTATTAACAAATATATAAATCGTTTTTAATAACTTTCTATCAACTTATAAACAGTTTAAGTCCCATTTGTAATGACCTCTTTCCTTCTTATGGTGCCGAAAAATTCAAGGGTCCTCCTCAGCAGGCTGAATTGCAGGAACAAGTAAAAAACCAGGGTCATGATCCAGACTGCCACAATATTGAACACTACGGCTGGCATATAAATATTTCCTGCCCGTTTGACCGAAGCAAAGAAATGCGCCCTGCCGTTTTTCATTACCGGATACATATAACCGGGTTCCATCTTCCGGATCAGTTTGTTATCAATTTCCGCAATTTTATGAAGATCCACACGGTTCAGCACCAGATCCGCCAGGCTTTCATTATAGAAGTCGCGTTTGAAACTGATGATACCCGAGTTGCCTTCATAGGCATCTTTCAGGTCCATATAGATCCTGTCCTTTTCTTTGACCAGTTTCTCCCGGTTATTTGAGAGACGGGACCGGTAAGCCCTTAGCCAACTGATCGTTGAATCTGCCAAATGGGGTGTAAAATCATCGACAGTAAATCTTTCCTGTCCGGGAAATGCATCCGTAAGATATATGGCATCAAATCCACTTCTTACCACCTTCAGCTTTTCCGGCAGCCTGTCATCTTCTCGCTGGTAAAGTGTCTCAGCATCCTCAATCTGCTGGATCAGGGTTGGCACGAGGAACTGCAGATCATAGGTCACATTGCTTTCCCTCATCTCTACATCATAGAAATGTTGCTGGTATTTATTATTGACGAACTGGTTTACCGCAAGTGCTTCGTAGGCCCATCTCGATGGCATCAGGTCAGCGACGAAAGGTACGCTTTCATGAGAGGCAAACTTATAATGCAATTTGTCAAATTTGACGATCACTCCGGCCAGCAGGATCTGTGGAACCAGCAGAAAGGGTACAACGATATAGATGGCCACGACGGACTTCAATCCGTCCGATATATTCAGTCCCATAATATTGGCAAAACAAGCTGTAGAGAAAAGGATGAGCCAGTATGAAAAGGTCATTCCTTTGATCTCCAGGATGGCATTCCCTATAATAACAAAGAGAAACATCTGAACGGCAGAAAGCAGGAAAAGGAAGGCCACCTTGGACAGCAGATAGGATGTCCGGCTAAGGTGAAGAAAGGACTCCCTGGCCAGGATCTTCCGGTCCTTGATGATCTCTTCGGCACTGATGATGAGTCCCAGGAAAAGCGCCACGATCACACTCATGAACAGGTAAGCCGGCAGGTTCTCGTTCTGGCTGAAAAGGTAGGCATGGGGCTCTGTTTCTGTCCCGCTGATATACTTTGTAAAATACCCCAGGATCACAGCCAGCAGGGGAGCCACCAGCAGGGAGATGGAAAGGAATTGCCGGTCTGCAAGTTTTGACAGGAAATTCCGTTTGAAAAAGATCAGGTATTGTCTGAACCGGTCCGGGATCTTAAACAGGCTGACTGGAATGGCTCTCTTTTCAAATACAAATTCACGCCTGGACTGGATGTTATTCAATGTATTTTTGATACCAGTCCCGGGGACTGGATTTCCTTTTGTTGGAGAATTCTCCAAATTCATTGATATCCCTCTCCTCAATGATCTGGAGTATCTCATCCGGATCTGTATTACCACAGGCAACACATTCACTTTCACTGGCATCCACCCGTTCAGCCAATCCCTTAAAATACATGATCCCTTCTACGGGATTTCCTGAATATACCGGATAACCTCCCTTGTCAAGCACCACCAGCTGGTCAAAGAGCTTGAACAGATCTGAAGAAGGCTGATGAATATTGACGACCACCAGCTTGCCCTTCATGGCCAGTTCTTTCATCAGCATCATTACATTTTCCGAATCGGTGGAAGACAGGCCGGAAGTAGGTTCATCTACAAACAGGATGTACGGCTCCCTGATGATCTCCAGGGCAATGTTCAACCGCTTCCTTTGTCCCCCGCTGATCAACTTATGAAGGGGTGAGCCCACTTTCAGCTCCCTGACCTCAAAAAGATCCAGGTCGGTCAGTATCATATTGACCCTCTCTGACAGCTCTTCCTCACTGTATCCATCCAGGCATAATTTGGCATTGAAATAAAGGTTCTGAAAGACCGTAAGTTCCTCTATCAGCAGGTCATCCTGGGGGATATAGCCGATCATCCCTTCCAGTTCCTTCTTCTCTGTCAACAGGTTATGTCCGTTGATATAAATGCTTCCTGCATCATGTTTCAGGGAACCATTTAAAACCTTGACCAGGGTAGATTTTCCCGTGCCACTCCCGCCCATGATCCCGACCATCTGGCCGGACTTTCCCTGAAAACTGAAATTATGTATCCCGTTGGGCGAATTTTTAAAGTGGAATTCAATATTCCTTGCCAGAAAATCCACCTGGTCCCCCGTTGTATCCCTGAGGTATCCGGCTATCACATCTGAATAATAGATGGGGGTGATCCCCTCCCCTTTGATGGAAGTGCCCCGGGGCATAAAATAGACATGCCGCGGAAAAATATATTTCCCGTTCAGTTCCAGCTTCTCTTTTCCGACATACTGGAAAAGATAGGTATCTGCCCTCAGGATGCGCAGCACGAATATCTGTCCGGATAAACCATCTTTCTGGTCATGCTTGATTTCTGTAAACTGGAAATTTTTATCATCACTGATCACCAGGAGGCGTTCCTTGTTGGGTACCTTATAGAATTTATCGACAATGAAGGCATTACAGTTGGCATATTCTTCTGGGGTGATCAGGAGCCCGTCAGCAATGGTCTGGACCGCATCGGTAATGGCATAGGAGAAACCGGACCGCACCTGGGAATAATCTTCAAAATACTTGGCAAACTGGATCAGGCTCAACATGATCTGGAAGCGGTGCCGGATATGCAGTTCTTCATTGATCCTGTCACAAATGGCCAGGATCTTTACCGAGAGGACCGAAAGTTTTTTCTCAGGGCCCTTCTTTTCCTCCCTGTCCAGTTCATTGAAATATTCCTCGAAAACCAGGAGAAAACGTTCCGCCAGTTTCTGGCTGAACTGCCGGGTCAGGTAGGATTCAACAAAATTCCTGGCAAGGACATGAATGGCCTCCTTGTTGATGCTTGCCATAATGGCAAACAGCCTCATCAGGGATTTTAACATAGATTCATTCATGAATCCTGCGCTTCAATTTTTAAACTAATACGAAACTGATCCTGGATGGTTGCGTCATTCCTGCTCCGGCATGGTCTGTTCATTTCCATTGAACAGCATCTTCACGGAAGCCTTGCTCCCATTCGCCTTTTCGAAAAGGATATTGCCCCCGTGTGCTTCCATGATCATCTGGGAAAGGGCTAGATCAATCCCGAGGTTCAGATTTAACTTATGATCCGTTTCAGTCAGTTGACTGGTAAGGTCTTCCAGTAATTTTTCAGAATAATTTTTACCCTGGTCGATCACCTCACATATCACCTGCCTGTCTGATCGGGTGGTTATAATGGTAATGGTTTCTCCTTTTCCGGTATGGTTCATGGCATTTCTCAGGATATTCACAAGGCAACTGACCAGCAGATCCGATTCACCATGAATGGTCATATCCGGTGTATGATTCTGCAGATCAAGGGTTATCTCTTTCTCCTTCAGATCCTCTGAAACTTCGATCATGCCATATTCAATGACCTGTTTGAGGTTGAGTTCCTTTATATCCAGGGTGTGTCCGGGGGATTTCAGGATGGATATCTGCTCGGTCATACTGGAAAACTCTTCCAGCCTGGAAACAGAACTGTCAAGGATATTGATCACCCCGGCAAGCTCCTGGCCTTCCATCTTATCTTTCAAAAGGTGGAGGGTCCCCATGATCCTGTTCAGCGGGTTCCTGATCTCCTGGCTGATCACCTTGATGATCTCGCTTTTCATCCCGTCCAGTCCCATTAACTCCTGGTTGGCATGCTCGAGTTCCATCATCATCTCCTTATTCCTCTTCCTGAGATAATACATCTCAAGGGAATTGTTTATGGATAACCTGACCTCTTCGGCCTGGAGTGGCTTGTTGACATACCCGTGTATATGTCCCTTATTAACTGCCTCAACCACGGTCTCAAAATCGGTAAAAGCCGTAAGCAGGAACCTGCGTACCTCGGGATATTCTTTGGAGACGATCTCGAGTAATTCGGTCCCCGTCATATCCGGCATGCGCTGGTCTGTGACCAGGACCTGGATTTCCTCTTCTTTCATGATCTCAAGCGCCTTTGCTGCTGATTCAGCGAGGATGATATGATAATCACGCTCAAAGGTAGCCTGGAACAGGATCAGGTTGGTCTGCAGGTCATCGACATACAGCACATTTGGTTGTGTATCTTTGCTTTGGGACATTTTACACGAACGTACAAAAATCTTCCATGAAGATAATTTCTTTTTATCTGAATATACAGATCAGCTGTTTCCTTGTACGCAATGCAGCGGATTATGTTCCACTCGACAGCAGTGGGATTGACAAGTTTACCATGATATTCCTCCCCATGTTGAAATACCCCAGTGGTTTGAGTGTCGATAGATGGTCAATATAGGTTGTATTCAGGAGATTTCGGACCTGGAGGTCAAGACTGAGGATCTGGCCCGAAACAGAAAAAGAGAGACCTGTACCGGCATGAAGCAAATGATAGGAGCCGGATGCTGTTTCCAGCGGGGCAGGATGATCCTGGGAAAAAGCCAGTTCAGATCCGAAGCTCAGGTATACTTTCCCCTTCTTAAGGATTTTTCCCGGCATATACCTGATCTCGGTCCGGAGCTTGTTATGCGGGATAAAGGGCAGGTTGGCGGCAGATGATACCTGTTGCCCGCGGGTAAAATTGTATGCAGCCTTAAGGCTCAACCAGTGAACGGGAAGGACTTCAGCAATGCCCTCCAGTCCATAAATTCCGGCATCATTCTGTACGTACCGGTAAATGGGTAATCCTTCTTCTGTTGAATCGGCTGTAAAATCAAGATAGATGTATTGATCGATCAGGTTATAATAGGCAGCAACATCAAGCATGATATGTTCTTTATGAAAATGGATGCTGGCATCCAGCTCATAATTACGCTGAGATGTAAGGTCCCGGTTGCCCTGTTCATACCTGTATGCCATGCTCCCCATCCTGGGTCAGTTCGGCCACATTCGGGGCCCGGTAGGCCGAAGCCAGGTTGCCCCTCAGCAGTAAGCCCTCAGAAATTTGCCAGGTCACACCAAGAGATCCGCTGACATTGCCATAATATTTATTCAGGGCCGGCATCAGTTCCTCTTCATGTCCGGGTTCTCCGGGTTGTTCAGGGCCCTCTTCATGGCTGTGCCCGGTGGCTTCCTGTTCCGGTGCATCTAAAAAGCGGTTATCGAACCGGAACCCGACCTGCAGATGGACATTATTCTCAAAGTCATGCTGCACCAATCCAAAAAGGGCCAGGTCATTCAGCCGGTAATCGGGCAGCACATGGTTTTCAGCCTCATTGTTGCGGTTTGCCTGTGCGAGTCCCTGCAAAGCCAGGGTAAACTCTGACACATTACTGGTAATCAGGTAGCTGCGAAATTCATAACTAAAACTGCTGAGTTGCATATCAACATCGGGATGGTCAGCTTCTGTAGTAATGAGCTTCCGATGGTTATGCTGAAAGGAAAAATTGGCCTGCAGCTTGAATGGATCCAGGAAGAACTGGTTCCTCGACAAAAGCAGGTGATTGTCCAGGTCCTGGTACCAGACCTCATTTCGCCTATCGTTGGAGGGTACCAGTGCCGCAGATGCCTCATTGGTCATGCCCGGTTTCAATTGCTGGTATTCATAGGCCAGGCGGTGCATAGTCATTTTGCTCCTTACTCCCAGAAAGGATTTCAGGCTGCCCCCGTTGAAGCGGGAATTTGGCACTGTTTCGCCATCACCACCTTTGTAGTCCTGGTGGCTGCGGTACCCTCCCCTGATCCCCCAGGTCATCCGTCCCTGGTTTCCCTTAACTCCCAGGCTGCCTTCGAGTCCCGCAGTATTACTAAAATACCTCAGATCCGCATTCCCTGTTACGGACTGGGGTGGTGCTGGTTTGTCCTGCACCAGGTTGATCACACCTCCAATCGCATCTGACCCGTACAGCAATGATGCCGGTCCCTTGATCACCTCCACCTGTTCCAGTCCGCTCCCGTCAACCAGGTAGGGATGGTCAGCCGAGAACTGGTAGTTCTCCATCCTGAATCCATTATTCAGCAGCAGATATATTACTTGTTGAGAGTCCCCTGATAACCGGTGTGGTCACTGCCCCTCCCCGGCTGATCATATCCACACCAGGCAGTTCCGCCAGGCTTTCGATCAAATTAGGTGAACCGATCTGCTTCAGTTCATTGCCTTTCAGAAGCTCAATTTTAATGGCATTCTCATGCTGGGTGGAATGCCTTCCTCCGGAGATTACCACCTCTCCTGCCGTGATGGTGGCAGGATGCAGGCGAATCTCAAAAGGATCCATATCCTTACCAATCCAAAGATTGGAAACATGGGTTTCATATCCTATAAAAGAGATTTGAAAAATAAAACGCCCGGGGGGAAGTCCCGCGAGACCAAAATCCCCATCCACACCGCTCACAGTCCCTTTCTCAATCTCCGGCAAAAATACATTGGCCCCGATAAGAGGTTCTCCGGCTTCATCCATAACCTTCCCCTGTATGGCGTAAGTATCCTGGGCGATGATGGAATAGCTCATCCAAAGGGGCAGGATCAGTGCAATATATCGTCTTTGTATAAGCATCTTCAGCAGGGGGACATATACCAGGTTATAAACAACTGTCTTTTCTAAAATCGGAAATCCAAGGCTCAGGTAGGGTCCTTTGTATAGATAATCGAATAAACCTGTAAACTGGGTTTTTGATACTTCAAGATTCAGATCAAAAAAATAATAACCAAGTCCGGCATCAAGCCAGCGGGTCAGGTAGAAATCCATCTGCCCGCTAAGCGTATGGATGGATCCGGAAAAATCATCAATGGACAGAAAGAACAGACTGAAAAATCCGGATACCCCGAACCAGTCCTTGATTTTATAGTAGGCCTGGGCCCCAAAGTTGGGCAGGGGAGCAGTAACCCGGAAACTTTCATCCAGCGGTTCCGTAATGGAACTAACCCCTGTTGCCACTGTTAAAACGTAGAAATTGACAAACAATCCCAGCCGTGACCTGGCATCACTGACAACATCGTACATATAACCAAGGCTGTAAACATTGGTGTTGAAAGAGGAAAAAACTTCCGTTCCTTGCGGTATGAACCTGTCACCATAATTGATATCCCGTTTTGTTACATAATAGGCATCACGTGGCAGGCCATAATACAAAGCAAAAAGATTATGCCTGTTTTTTATATTGAATCGTGCATTAAACATCGGCATCAACCTGTATTTATCCATCCCCAGGTTATCCTCGAAATTGATTTTAACTCCCAGGATACCATTGGATGATTCGAAACGCAGATTGGTCTCCATGCTGGCATAGATCCCATTTACCTGAATCTCGAACCGGGGCCTTTTTATGGGTTGGCCAACCCTAGCAGAATCGCTGGTCTGGGATTGTACTGTAGCATTCAGGAGTAGGCTGAAACTTAGGATATACAGCGCGCTAATTCTTACTATTTTCATAATAATCTCTTGTGAACCATGTAATAGAGGCCAAAGATAATTTATTACTCATAATCGAGCCCGTACAAACTCCGGATAACTGATTTCTGCCAGGCTTCCAGGCCTGATCTCATTTCACCTGCTTTCGCTGGTTCACCGGACGCCAGGTCATTGGTTTCCAGAGGATCCTTCTCCAGTTGATATAATTCCCACCGAATATCTCCCTCCTGATCCTGGATCCGGTGCAATTTCCAGGGCCAATCAAGCCATGCAGCATGACCTGCCAGGCTATCGAGGGGGTATGCTGTCTTCACCTTACTATCTTCTATACGCAGCTTGGTAGAATCACCGACCATGTTGCCATTTTTTTGTGCCTCCAGCAGTTCTGCCATCCATGCAGCGCTGGGAGTCGGAATCCCTCCAGCCGGGAAATGCCAGAACCCCATGGGTTGGGTCCGGCTTTCGATCTGTTTGTCCGAGGACAGGCAGCAGGCTGATGCCATCAAGGGGCCGGTCCGGATCCGCCTTTACACCAATAATATCTATCAGCGTGGGAGAAATATCAGAGGTATATGCCGGAAAAGAGCTTATCCTGGCATTCTTTATCTTTGCCGGCCATTCAAATATGGCAGGCACCCTCAGTCCGCCTTCATATATATCACCTTTCTTACCCCGGCCACCGGTCGAACCTACATTGGGCAGTCCACCATTATCGCTGCAATACCAGAGTATGGTGTTTTCATAATCTTCGAGGGTTTTGAGTTCTTCCCTCAGTTTGCCGAATGCCCTGTCCATACCTGTGATCTCGCCGTAGAAATGCTGCAGGTTCTCTGGCTGATCCTCATATAAAACCCGGTCTTCCTCTATGGCCTGATGAGGACTATGGGGAGAACCGAACCAGACTACAGCAAAGATTGGTTTTTCCGAATCCCTGTGCTTTCGTATGAATTCTATGGCAGCATCAACCGTAACCATGGAACTTTCACCCTCGGTTTGTATGGCGATGCCTTCCCGGCTCAGGATGGGGTCATTGTCAAAAAAGTTGGGGGCAGACAGCCATTCGTCGAATCCGCTGGCTCCGGGATTCACAGGACTACCAATCCGTACTGATCCCAGGTGCCATTTCCCAAAATGACCAGTAACATATCCGGCTTCTTTCAAAACTTCTGCAATGGTAATTTCCTGAGGTCTGAGGGTACGTCCCCAGGAGAAGCAGCCAAACCGGTTGGGATGGCGGCCGGTCATGACACTGCCACGGGTGGGTGAGCAGACCGGCGCAGCCGCATAAAAGCGGTCAAATCGCAAAGCTTCGGCAGCCATGGCATCGAAGTTGGGCGTTTGGAGGACCGGGTGGCCGTTGTAGGCCATATCCCCCCAACCCTGGTCATCGGCCATGCATAATATTATGTTGGGCCGATTATTTGAGTCTTTGTGTTCGGGACTACATTGAGTAGCCGTCAAAAAAAGAAAGAAGGCAAGCAGGTAAACAGAGATCCTTTTCATATTTATGGTATTTGATAGTATTTATCACACCTAAATTACAACATCATTCCATACCTGGTATCAGGGGCTGAGATTTGGGCAAGTATAGCTCATTTATAAGTTTAAAATTTACATGATGGCGGAAACCTCCACCAAACATCCTATCCTTGTATTTTAGCCATAATTTAATGACTTAATCTTTGTATTTTATCCATATTATATTAATTCTATCCTTGTGTTTTAGCCATATATGGATATGAGACGAGATATTTACAACATCTTAACTGATTGGAAAAAATCAGATAGCAGGCGTCCTTTGTTGGTAAGGGGTGCCCGGCAAACCGGGAAAACCTACGTTGTGAACGATTTTGGAAAAAATGAATTTGAAGATGTAATCTATCTCAACTTTGAAAGGAATCCTGAGTTCAAGGATATTTTCAATTCCAACATTCCTGTAGAAATTGTCGAAAAAATCACTCTATATACCACTAAAAGACCTGACCCCGGTAAAACGCTACTATTTATTGATGAAATTCAGGAATGCCCTGAAGCCATTATTTCCCTGCGTTATTTTTTTGAAGAAATGCCTGGATTGCATGTAATTGGTGCCGGTTGGCAGGATTCAATACCTTTATCTTTATCCCCTTTCTTTTGGTGAATTTCTTGATGCCATGAATGAATCGGAATTACGACGGTACATTCTGGATTTTTCAAATTTGGAAAAACTACCGGTAAATCTTCACGACAAACTAAATGAATATGTACGAAAATATTTTATTGTGGGAGGCATGCCTGCAGTCGTTAAAGAGTACATCACAACAAGGAATATCATAGAGTGTCAGAAGATTCAGCGTTCAATTATTGATACCTGCATTGATGATTTTGCTAAATATTCACGAATATCCAGGCATATATATCTCCGAAAAGTATTTAATGCCGTACCTGCAATGGTAGGTAGGAAATTTGTATATGCACAAGTGGATCGTTCTATAAAATCCAGAGAATTAAAAGAAGCCCTGGAGCTGCTTGAAACGGCAGGTTTAGTCACCCGAATAAGCCAGACAAGCGGTTCAGGTATTCCGCTGTCTGCAGGTATCCATGAATCCATGTTTAAAGTACTATTCATTGATGTAGGACTTTTTCATGCTATCAGTGGTGTTTATTCCGAAACGGCCAAAAAGATAGATTTCAACGCCATTTTCAAGGGTGCTGTAGCTGAGCAATTTGCAGGACAGGAACTAACAGCCTGTCAATCGCCCTATACCAAAACAGAACTATACTACTGGGCAAGAAAAGCAAAAAGCAGCATAGCAGAAATTGATTATTTAATCGAAAAAAATGCCCGGGTTGTTCCCCTGAAAATCAAATCAGGTTCAACCGGGCGAATGAAGAGTATGCATATGTTTATTGAAAAATACAATTGTCAGAAAGCAATCAAGATTTCACAGATGTCCTTTAAAAATGAAACACCAATAATTTCTCTCCCATTTTATGCCATCGAAAGTTTTCTTCAAAGCGGTGAAAGTAGTAAGTAATGATCACAGAAACCTATATCATACCAACCACAGCCATTTTATCAGTGCAAAGAGTCTCCTTCTTTTCCTGACCTCTCCTAGTAAAGACAAAATCATTACATTTTTTCACTTTTTGGTGGTATTACAATCGTAATTGTTGCTTTCAGTGTCGAACAGGGCGAAGAATGAAACTGGGGAATAAAAGCATTTTTCATACCAGGAGTCATATTGACTTAATTACCTCTCATTACCTATACTTTCATAAATGTAAACTCTCAAAATAGTTTTGGATTTGGGTGGATCTCTGCCGGGAGGCCTATGGCATCCCGGCAGGATCCTGTCCAGAAACATTAAACCCGATCAATATTAAAGATGCTCTCGATCAAAACAGATGGTAAAAGAAATGGAACACATCCTGCAGTAGTTAACCTGATAAACCACGCTTCAAAGCAGGATTCGGTACTTAAATACCTCTATTATTCCACTTAAGTGGAATTGATTTAGCTTGATTAAGGGCGTAAATTTAATCTTAACAAACGGTGCATAGAATATGGCCAATTGTTAGTTATTGAACCCATAATAAAAACAAAATGAAAAATTCAGTCAAAGCAGCATTCACCATTGCCCTGGCGGTATTGATTATTGGCAGCGCATTTTCACAGGTTACCACTGATTATGACAGATCAGTTGATTTTACCAAATACAAGACCTTTAGTTTTGCCGGATGGCAGAAGGATAGCGAGAAATTGCTCAATGATCTTGATAAGACCCGTTTGCGCGATGCTTTTAAGGCCGAATTCGCAAACAGAGACTTGAAAATTGTTACGGACAACGCAGATGCCCTGGTATCCCTTTATTTGGTTATAGATAATAAGACCAGTACAACAGCCTATACGGATTTTAATGGTGGTATGGGAATGGGCGCTGGCCGTGGCTGGGGGATGGGCGTTGGAGGCGTGGGTCTTGGAAGCGCCACTACCACCTATAGCGAAGATGACTATGAAGAAGGAACCCTGGTAGTTGATGTGTATGATGCATCCACCCAGAAATTGATCTGGCAGGGAACTTCCCAGAGTACGGTGCAAGCGAACGCTTCAAAAAGGGAGAAAACCATACCAAAGAAGGTGAAAAAACTTATGAATAAGTATCCAGTAGAACCTGTAAAATAAAGTTTAAATCTACAAATGATAAACCGATGAAGAAAGCTATTCAAATACTTGTATTGATATTCATAATATGTTGTGCAAATAATATGTTCGTCAGTGCCCAGGATAAGTCTCTCGGAGCCTCCGTTACTGCCAAAGTGGGTCTGTACGTATTTCCTGCCAAAGGACAAGATGCAGCTCAGCAGGATAAGGATGAATCTGATTGTTATACCTGGGCTGTTCAGCAAAGTGGCGTAGATCCGATAAATCCACCAAAGGTGGAAGCAGCTCAAGTGCCTACAGGTCCGGATGGTGCAGCTATCGGAGGAGCAGCCCGCGGAGCAGCAGGCGGAGCAGCCATTGGTGCTATTTGCGGCGATGCCGGTAAAGGTGCTGCTATTGGTGCAGTTGCAGGTGCGATGAGAGGAAGGCGTGCGAGTCGGGTTGGACATGCCATGGAGCAGGCAGGTAACGATCAGGCTGCTACACAAGAACAGGCAAACCTTATGAATAATTTCAAAAAAGCGTATTCTGCCTGTTTAGAGGGTAAGGGTTACACCATAAAATAAACTGAAACGGATCTTATTTAATACAAATTGTTATGAAAATCAACAAAATAATTTATATCGGAATCGCCGTATTATTGGTTCAGGGAACGATGGCATTTAGCCAGGTTTCTGATGATGACAAGTGGGACCTGATGCTGATCCGGGAAGATAAGGTTTATCCCTCGATGACTGATGATTATGAAATGACTTTAATGGATATCAAGGAATTCTTAGCAGAAAAAAAGGTGAAGGGATTCAATTATTTCACCCATATGCAAGACGATTATTTTTTTACACGGGTCATGCCAATCCATCACTTGAGAGACTTGAAAAATGGGATACATGAATATTTTGAAAAAGAAGTAAATGATCCGGAACTTGATCTTATGACGGACTACCTGAACGGGGCAATAGAATTTTATCGCTATTATATAGTTCAATATAAGAGAGAATTGTCCTTTGTTCCAGAGGGAGATAGTTGGGGAGAAGGAAGTCCTTACCGCAGATGGAGCTATTACTATTTTCAACCGGGCACGGAGGATGATGTGGAAAAGGTAATGGCTTCCTACAAACAGTTATATGAAAAAAAAGGTGCCAATATGGGATTCAGGGTGTTTAAAGGCTTCATAGGGATTGAACAACCGATGTACATCCTGACCACCTGGGCAGAGGATCCTTTGGACTATCATATGAACCTGCAAAAAGTGTCGGAAATGTTGGGCGAAGAAGGGATAGCCCTGTGGGGTAAAATGATGAGTTATACCCATGAAGCAGTAGCTATTGAAGGATGGTACCTGCCTCAATACTCATTTACAAATGGATTGAAACTGGCAGAATAAGATCTTGACTTAATCAGCTTCCCCCTTCGTCACACCATCCATTTTCTTCTCAATATCTTTCAGGAAGGGGAAGGAAAAACTGAATATAAACCGCCAGCGGGTCCAACTGATATCTGCCGTATCATCCGAATTGAAGATCCCCTCCTC
This sequence comes from uncultured Bacteroidaceae bacterium, assembly GCA_963767555.1. Lineage (GTDB taxonomy): Bacteria > Bacteroidota > Bacteroidia > Bacteroidales > SM23-62 > SM23-62. The sequence goes on from CAVYEL010000017.1 coordinate 109,848, forward strand.
TCCTTCATCGGGGAAATCGATCGGTCGGGGAAGGGATTCCCTGGCCCAGGCATGGGTGGCTCCCAGGGTAACGTCTGCCCGTTTCAGCTTGAGTATGAAACCTGCCCCGACATGGTTGATGTCTGCGCGGAAACTTGAATTCGAAGCTTCTTCTGAAAACTTGACAAAACGATCTATTTTCGAGGGGACATAAGAATTGTCAGCAGCGTAACTCAAATATAAGGATGAGGTTTTACCCAATACAAATTCGATTCCTGCCCCGAAATTGAATACCGGTTCATACTCGTCAATCAAAGCAAAATTGATCTCCTCACCTGTACTTTGTCCCATAAATGGTATTGGCCTTCAGAATGGTATGTTTCGGGATCCTGCTGTAATATTCACCGCTCAGGTGCAGCAGGTGCTTTTGAAATATTTTAAAGCTGATACCGCCCCCGACTGCCCAGGGAGATTTGCTTCTGGCAGGGAGGTCACCCTGGATGCTCGATTCAAAATAATTGTTCTGCAAGCTGTCTGGCAGTCCCGAAAGATAGTCTTCATAAATGAAACTGCCGGAACCTTTGATATGGATCTTTGGTGTAGTGGCTGTGATACCGACATCCATGAATTTATTTTCCCATGCCAGTCCGAATTTCCAGAGCAATCCATTGTCTTTGAAATCCACCATGCGGGTTCGCTGGAACTGTCCCACCCCCTTCTTATAGTCGTACAATAACTGAAGTTGCATTTCATTGTTCCGGTTTGATCCGGTTGTTACATAGGCTGTTGTAAGTCCTATGCTCAGGTTTTCTTTAAGGGGATAGGACCAGGACAGGCTCATCCATTCATCAGTAAATTTGCTTGCGAGAATAAGGCGCCCGGTAAAGAGTTCCTCCCCGGGATATTCTTCAAAAAGATCACCCTCCTTATTCGCACGTGTCGTAAAATTGAAATCCATACGCTGCCGGGTCAGCAGGGCATAGGCAAAATGATGTTTCGGCATGAAACCGATCTTGAATGTCCCCGCCACCAGTCCGGGAACACCTCCGAAATTCTTTTTCTCCAGGCTGTTGTCATCGTCAATGGCATTCAGGAAAGTTAACCGCTCGAGCTGGTAAAGCTTCGCACTCAGCAGGAAGGCCGGGTTTTCGATCAGGGAAAGACGACCGGGATTGTAAAAGACCGCACCCAGGTCTTCCACCCCCCCGATCACAGATCCACTCATCAGGATGGAACGGGTACCATATTGCTCGGTCCAGTAATGCCCTCCCTGGGCCTGTCCTTTTTGTCCGGCTAGTAAAAAGATTACAAGCATGGTCATGCTCCAACTAACAATGTCAAATATTTTTTTCATACCTGCTGAATTAGAAGTCATAATAAAACAAGAGATTTATCCGGTTGGCCGTACCCTTTTCATTTCCTTTATTGGTCCGGAAAGCGTGGATGAATTCACCTCCCACCCGTGCCCCTTCAACGACAGACCAGAAGGTATTGACACGAAAGTTATTACCACGATAATAGGTGTCATCCGGGGCAAAATCCTCTTTTTGAAGGATCAATATGCTATAGGTAAAATTAGAAAAGATCTTGTCATTCCAATGATGCTCGTAAGTAAGGTATCCTCCGAATGTAAGGGGCAGATGAGATTTCTGGGTTTCCGGATTGAACATCACATCCAGACCCTGTCCCGCCAGGTCACCAAAGAACCGAGCTATGGCCTGGCCTCCTGCCGTCTGCAGGTACCATTTCCCACCTGCCCAGGAATCGACAATCGCAGAAAATGACACCCCCCATCCGGGTCGGAATACGAACTTGCCTTCGTCCGTTCTTCCCGACATGATGGGTACAATTCCTGACAATTGGAGCGATCCCCAATTCACCGGTTTTTGTATCCTTGCCGTAATATCCGGGATCAGTTGAAAGGATTTTATGACAGGGTATCCGGAATAAAAAAGTCCGGCTTGGAATATTCCAGTCCCAATGAAAGAGTGGAAGCTGGAAGTAGGTTCTTTGTAGTAAACCTGGCCTGGGGAGTCCGCACTGAAATGGCCCCTGTGGGTCCACCGAAACCAACGGTGGCAGGAAGGGATGTGATCTGTGAGAACAGGCTCCAGGTTTGCCCGAATAAGAATCGCCTGGACTGGATGTAGGCATGGCGTATACGAAATCCATTTACACCTGCAAAGTCAGTCTCGAGGCGCCCAAATATGTTCCCAGACTCAGTTCGACGGGTTACCTCAAAACCCAGGCGGCTCTGATCCAGTCCATTATAGTAATTGGGCAGGCGCTGGCTAGCATCTCCCACCTCTATCTGGTAGGTATTCAGGCTGTTCTTGGATGGCAGGTCGGTGTCATCATAAACAACGAGGTAGCGAACCGATCCCAGGATCCTCAACTGTACTTTGCGGTCCGGGGTGACGATAAACAGACCACGGTCCTGCCCAATATCCAGTGCTGCATCTTCAATGATCTTGGTAGTATCCCTGTGCAGCGAATCGAGGCCAAAACCTGAACTCATGATTACATTTGTAGAGTCCGAAGCCTGTCCATAGGTAAATTTTGACCCGGAGATGAAACCCATAATCAGGACCAGCATCCCTCCAATGATAATATTCTTACTTTTTCTAAACATGCCTTATAGTTTAAAATGCTTCATTAAAATTGAAATAAAATCCCCGGGGTTCCCTCCCTATACTGAAAATACAGGTTACATCTCTCCGATGAAAGGGATATTTTCCAGGATCTCCAGGCGAATGGCGCTGAGCAGGAAATTCATTTTCATGTTTTATTGGTTTTTTGGTTAATTAAATTATTTGGATGTGCTCATCGGCACAAATTAAAGGCTGATCCGGCCCCGCAAACCAAATACCGCAACAACACCCTTATCGGGATTTAATGCCGGGTTGATCAATAACTGTATATCAGGTGTCAGGGTAAATACTTTCCATAGGTTGAAACGGGTATATATCTCAGCAGTGAATTGGTTATCAATGCTTTCACCAGATATGGATAAGGAAGGACGCCCCCAGTTCAGGCCGAATCCCAGCTGGTTAATGATTTCCGAGTAATGATAGCCACATCCCAGGGAAACTGATCTTTCCCAGAATGCACCACCATCACTGGCATATCCGGCCCTCAGAAAAGGTGACCACCTTTCAGCCAGCAGCCGGTTGACGGAAAAAGCCAGTCCCCATCCGGGTGGCACTTTCGCAAGCGCCCTTTCCGCGGCATGCCAGAAAGTAAGATGTATATTGTCGGTATAACCCTGTGCCAATGATTTAATCCAACCGAGTTCAATGCTGGTAAAGTAGGCTGCATCACCGAAGAAGCTGTCAAAGCTTTCCAGGGGCTTTGTCGGATCCCCGTTGGCATCTACCAGGCTTCCCAGAATATATAGATTCTCCAAAAACTGCGCATAGATCGCAATTCCTAATCCCGGATCAGGAATGGGAATGGTCAGGTCATTCGAAAATGCCAGATTATAAAAATCAGTCCATGGATCCACCAGGGCGTAAACGTTTGTATAATCCGTCGCATCCAGTATCCCGGCCAGGAAGGTAAGGTGGTAATTGAGCAGGTTTTGCTCCCAGTAAAAATTGGTAAGTGCCCATGGCATATTGCCATAGGGATCAGCAACAAAACCAGCATAATCAATGGCATTGCCAAGTCCCTCTGGCAGCATATCGTTTCCCAGCCTGTGACGGTTTTCAACCTGGAATACGAGCGCACCTGTATTACCTGATCTGCGGCCTGCCAGGGCATAGTAAAAATAGGCCAAAAAAGCACCACTGGCTTCCAAACTGGTATCTGCTCCTCCGGTAGCTGTCTGAATTATCGGGTAATAATCTATGCTATAGGCAAATCCATGCTGTTTGGCAAATCGGGTCTTAAAATCAAAATATGGTTCTAATAAAGTATTCTTAAGTTTTGCATTCCGTTTCAATTGACCGGGAACAGAACCAGGTCCCCCAAATCCCGGCAACCGTTTTATGGTATCGGAGCCTGGTTCATCCTGTGCCCTGCAGGCCGGGGGCCATACAAACACAAAAAGTATACAATATGTAAGACAGAATTTATCCAATTTACATTGATTGATAAACTGTGACGATGGTGATGGTCACATGCTATTCATCTATCTTGCTCCTTCATCAGATTTACTGACAATACCGTTATGTGCGAATCATATAAGGCATTAAGAATCCCGGACAGTGCTGTCTGATCACTGATCATTCCGGTCAAGATGGAAATTGTGCTGCCTTTCTTCTTCCGAGATACGCTTATTTGTAAGCCTCCCAGACGCTCAGACCAATCATCGCTTAATGCGCCCTGCACCTTTATTTGATATACGGCCGGTGTTGAAAAACTAGAATTTATGTTACCATTTTCATTCATTGGTTAATATTTTTAAAATGCTTCTTCAATCCCAAAATATACTCCCCTGTTCTTGTCCGAGCCAAATCCGATATCCATTCTGAGGTTTACTTTTTCCTTCTCATTGAACATGAATCTCAAACCTCCCCCGAAACTGTATTTAATATTTTGAAGCTGTATGTCATTAAATGGTTTGACACATTTCCTACTCCACCGAAGAAGACAAATCCAAATCTTTTCAGCAAACATATGTCTGTATTCTGCCTGAAGCATCATATAGAAATTGTCACGGTACCTCCCCATGAAATATCCACGCATTCTTTTTTGACCACCCAGGGCGGGAAGTTTATAGAATGGGGCATCCCCGGAAGTGGACGCTACATAAAAGTTGGTTGCGATAACGTGCTTAGGAACGATTGAAAGCAAAATGCCGTACATCCAGTTCCATAAAGGAGAAAGTAAAGTCCGCCAACGCCGGATATATGACAATTTTAAAATATTGATAACCCCCTGAATTTGGATAAAAGATATTATCCCTGGTATCCCAGACGAGATCAGTGCCAATACCAAATGATTGTCCTCCATTACTTCCGGTTATCGAATCGTTTAGAAGTAATTCATTCCCCCTTTTATCTACGATTTCCGTATAGTCATAATCCAGGATTATACCGGTACGGTCGGCTGCAAACATTACCGGAGGTACCTGGAGGGTCATGGAAGCTGTAAAATACTTTTTTGTATAGCTCTCAAGACCGGTCTCCTCGGTATCCGGGCCCACTCCAAATAATTTATCAAGAGAATAACCATAGCTAAAGGGCATATCAATGTATAGTTTGCTATCAAAAAAATAGAATTTTGGGTTTATTCCGAACCTGTATTGTTTCGAAGAGGAATACATGGCCCCAAATCCAATTTTTGAAGGTTTAAGCTCCGGGCTGTCACCTGTGTAGAATATAAATATTCCCCCTCCTCCGAAGGCAAAGTTTGTTTCGGGTGTATAATACACATAAGGATAGGCGTTAAAGGAAGATCTCCTTTTGACACTGTCTCCTTTAACTATTTCAATGTTGCTTCCGCGACTCCGTTTCCTGGGCCTGTTATGGACTGCCCTGTAATAACCAGAATTGTGAAAATCAAAGAACCAAGGCAAAGGTTTTGTTTAAATGAAGTTTTCATAAGTATTTAGTTTATTTTATAATACACTCTGAATCTGAACATGATGTCATTGGTTCCAAATTTTTCTTCAATACTGTGCCTGGTGTAATGATACCCAAAGAGAAAGGCCATTTTCCAATGTGTGGTAAAGTCACGTCCGATGCCCCCGACCAAGCGGACCTTATCGTTAAACTGCTTGGTGCCTTTCAGATTCCAGAAGAATTCCCCACTAACGGGGATGTAAAATCCCTTCCCATATTGCCATATATCTCCCTGGAATCTCAGGGTTACCGAAGCCCTATAACGCAGCCGCAATCCAAACGTATTCACCCAGTCATCCGTCTCCATTTCAAATCTTTCTTCCAGCATCACAAAATGTTTTATAACGATCCTTTTTCTGTTGGGTGCTGAAAGGCTATAGCCCTGGAAGGGCCTTATTTCCAACCGGTCCACACTGTACTTGTTGTCCGTATAATAAAACCCTATCCCGGCATGTAATTCTTCACGGTACTTGAGATCTTTGAGGATCATTCTTGGCCAGTCATATTTGACAGATGGCGTAATTAAATACCGCGACCAGTTATTCGGGAAAGTTGTTCTCGCTCCGATCTTACCATATAAACCAACCCTTTCCGACACTTTGTAACTGGGATTGAAATCCAGCCATAGCTGTTTTGTGGTCTTGTTATCAGCACCGTCCTGTGCCGTGGTTACAGCTTGTGGGATCATAAACAGCATCAGAAACAATATCCTCTGAAAGTTCCGCGGGATAGTTCCGGTTACAATTGTACACATTGGCAATTTTTATCTCCCTTCCGGGATCTGCTATATTATTTTTTTCAGTTCTTTGGCTATCAATTTCCATTCATCTGCGGTGGCCAGTGCCGCCATATTAGCATGAAGTGTTGACAATGAATCGAAAAGGCTTACCCATTCTTTAATGGTACTCTCCAGCATGGATGACAATTCTTTTTCTGTGGCATTCTTATTTGTCAGAACCTCTTCTTCAAATGGGTCAGTTTCCAATATTTTCACAGCAAAATCGTACTGGATGTTAGTGAATTCTTTCATATACATGTCTGCCTTTCCCTTACCTTCAGGGTCATCCAGGTGGCCTACCACTTTGGGAGCCATTTTGTCCAGGTTTTTTTTCAGTTTGGCCAGGGCCTTCTTAGTGGACTTCTGGCTTTTTTTGTATGCTTTGGCGGAAGCAGCGATAACTTTATCCCATTCTTCCATTGTCATGTTATCCTGGATCCGGATCCTGTGGGGAATAAACTCTTTGTTGGTAGATATTTCATATTCGACCACTGAATCATAAAACGCATTAAAGGTTTCCCTGTCTGTGCCCTGATCAGAGACCAATTCTTTTAACTGCTTTGTAAAAGCCTTGGTTTTTTTCCCATAGGTTTTCTGCAGTTTTTTTACTGCCTGGATCTCGGCAAGGATCTCGGCTTTACTATTCTCGTCTACAACAATTTGTTTTACCGGCTTCTTAAGCTTTAAGATCAACAAATCGTTTTGCGGCGCTCCAAAAATGATCATTAAGGCCGCTAATGCTGCTGCTATTAACATGATGTTTTATTTTTGATGATTGTGAGTATTTATTTAATCAAACCAGCCATGTTTATAGAAATACCGCAAAAAGCCGGAAACAATTATCAGTATCATCCCAAGCACAATAAAGTATCCGTATTTGAATTCCAGCTCCGGCATAAAAACGAAATTCATACCGTACAAACCAGTCAGGAGTGTGATGGGGACAAAAATGGACTGAATGATGGTCAGGAAGTTCAGTCGCTTATTCGACTTATCCTGCAGCATGAGGTGATAATGATCATGAAGGGCATCCAATCGCTGTCCCATTTCCCTCAGGGAATCCTTTAAAACATCTGTGGTTTTTATAAGTTCCTGGAAATATATCCTGTAAGCGCTTTCCTGATCAAGAATGCTTTTCACAGGCGGAAAACTCAATGAAAAATGAATTTTTTCGAGGGCCCTGGAATAATCGGACAAAATTGATTTTGATTCCAGGAATTCATGAGTATCTACATTGGTTTGATCCCGGACAAAAACCTTGGCAAAATCCTCGATTTCTTCCCGGTAGGATAAAATAAGTTTAGCATGATCGGTAAGCACCTCTCTTATAAGGACATAGAGCAGAGAGGGAACATTGACGCTGGATTCTTTTTCAGAGAGGTCTGGAAACGAATCCATAAGATCAATCAGAATATCCTCCTTCTCATCATATACAAAGACAAGGATATTTTTAAAGATTATAACAGCAATGTATTTTAATGGTTCTTTTGATTCAGAGGAGAAATGGGCAAGTTCCCCATAGGCTGTATTTCCTAAATATTCAAAACGTATGTGTTCAGCGGGTTCAAGGATATACCCGGAAATCTTTCCCTCCAATCCCAATAAACGCAATTCCTCAACGGCTTCTTCTCTGTGGCTGACTTTAATATCATACAGGTAGGCGGACGATTCATTCAAATCTTGTTTATGAAATTCATCAAACTCGATTTGACGAATCCCTTCAACACTTACCTCATAAATTGCTCTGTCCATTACTTAATCATTTTTTTGGAATCCCCGCCAGCGTAGCTACTGCCAAGCCGGCGAGGAAAACCATGAAAACCAACCTGCCTAAACCTACCACTTGAAAAACCACAAAAACTACTTCAATACTTGCTATGTTAATAGAAGCGGTAAGGCCAAATTCTTATTCCAATTCGCCGATGAAAGGAATACTCTCGAGTACCTCAAGGCGAATAGCACTCAGAATATAGTTTTCGAACTGATAAAATTGAGCTGCCACTTTTGAGCCTGAAGCTTTTTTAATTTTCTTATAGTATTGATCTATAAGCTTATCCAAACTTTTTTTCTGGGTTTGCATCCGCTTGATAAGGTCATCGGTTACTACATCACCAATATCTACGTAGTTATTTGCATATTTTTCCAAAAGATCGAGTCTTGTCCTTCCCAACTCCATTCTTTGGATTTCATACATGTCATAAAGTTCCCATAAGGGATCATTATTATCTAATTGTGTAAACTCAGCAAAAGCAACCTTTTTTTGCATGCCAATAACGGCCTGAATATATTCTACTTCGTCTTTATCCGATTGTGCATTTACCATGGTGCTTAGAACCAGGGCAAGAGAAATTACGGCTATTGCACGTCCGCAAATACTGTTTAAAAAAATTCTTTTCATTGCTTTAGATTTAAATTAATTATTTAGCGATTGAATATCTCAACCTTATTTAATTGTCGAATTCCTTCACCTAATCTGACACCAGCTCCAGTTCTCCGGGCCTCCAGGTCTTATCAATCCATGGGGCCAGGGGTCCATAGGCACGCAGAAGAATAAACCAGCTTTTTCCGGGAATGGTTTGTATCCAGTTTCCTTCGTCTACCCCTTTAGGTAGGCTTGGTGCAAAAACCACATCTACAGATCCATCTTTGTTTTCTTTAATTTCGCCAGTTAAACTGTTAATACCTGCAAAAGGTTGGTCAGTTTGCAACATACAGCGAGTTTGCGGATCGTATATAGTTACCGACCAGTTGTCTTTAACCGGAAAGTTTGCGGGTAAGTGCATTTTGTAGGTTTTGGCCCCATCCAATTCTCTGTGTTCCGAATCCATACCAGCAATTGCGTATTGCGATCCGGCACCTGGCTTTGTTAATGCCATTGCAGGCGTTACGCATACTGCATTATAATGCATCCATAAACGAGAATCCATGCGTCGGGCACCATCTTTTAAGAATTCAGTATCGTTATCGGCAAAAGCCATTACCCATTCACTTTTTTCGCCTGGGTAGTAATAGTGCCCTGGATCGCGAGGTTCAATGGTATTTGCACGAGCATAAGCATTACCTATATCAACTGCTTCTGATAATAATTTTTTCATGCGTGCATCCGGGTTGAAAGGCTGCCCTTTTACAATACCCAATGTTCTTAAAATACCTAAGTTTTCTGCATCGTAAAAGCCGTCTGGCTCTTCCTGAATAACTTCATTCAGGTCTACGAAGAAAGTATAGTCATTGGGGGCAACGGTGTTGTAATATACACCCGACATATTTTTGAACTCCATTTTTGGAGGATTGTCTTTTTGCGACAATGGATACACTTTTAGGTTTTCCTTAATCCTGGTTGCAGCTGCTTCAACTCCAGTTTTGGTGTAACCTCGCATAAAATTCCAAACATTATAGGTGTTTGATTGATACACATAATATCCATCTGGCACATCACCTTCGTATCCAGGAGGTAAAACCAGGTATTTTCCACCTTCTCCTTTATCCGGACCAGCAGCTCCCATATCAGTAATATATCTGAAGGCTGCGTCATCCAAAATACCTAGTACTCCTGGAGGGATTTCGATTACAGTAGGACCGTCTTTTTTAAGATCAAGAAAACCCCAGGTATAGAGCGAGGTGTTGTTGTAGGTAAGTGCAAGTGACTTAGAGTCGCCCAATTGCTCCCAAATCAAAATTTGATTGCTTTTACCCATTCCCATATCACGATTCCCTTTACGGAGATTGTATAAAGAAACGGCCGGGGTCATATTGATAAAAGCCTGCACAGCGCGTGCCCGATCTACATATTCATATACATTATCAATGGTTTTTCGATTAGGTATTCCATCGAAAAATTCCAGGGTTCCGATGGGTGATCCTATTAAATCCGGAGTAGTAATATTCTCCGGAATGGGCGTTGTCATTTTCATGACAGGTTGCTGGGTGATCATTTTGGTCTTGGTGGATTGTGCCATGCCTAAGCTGACTACCGAAGCCAGTACAACACAGCTCACGATTGTTTTTATTGTTTTCATTGTTTTCATTGTTTTCATTGTTTTAATCGTTTTAATCGTTTTTATTTTATGCATACGAAATGAGTCCATTTTGCCTTATAGCTCCCACCCAAAGGTGGTCTGAAAAACATAATCAAAGGGGGATGAACCTTCAGCTGGCTGGTTATCATAATTGACAGATAAACCCAGATTAATGAAAAAATCCCGTTTGAATTCGTACTTCATGTTGAAGGAAAAATCGGTCCTGAAACGTTTGCTTTCTGTTAAACTGGGATAAGCAATAGCCTTTGTCAGGAGATCAAGGTCTCCAAGGTTGAAAATGTTGTATTCAAGGGCAACAAATGCTTCCGCACTATTCCTGCCAGTAGCTGTAACATCGCTATAATTCTCATAGTTCCATGCTGCCCCAGCTGCCAGGCCCAAATTCATCCGAGTTGTTTTTACTACATAATTACCAACACCGCCTTTGGTTATGGCTCTGAGATCAAGCTGCTGTTCGGAACTTTGCAAGAGATCGGTCCTGGCCACTGCAAACCAGTCCTTGACAATAAAGAAAAGGAAGCCCAATCCAGCATTCGTACGACTGGTTTTGGATGTATAATCATCATCTTCCTGAAAAGTCCTGATCGCACCAAAGCTTAAATCGGATTTGAATTTACTCGACACATAGCCTGTTTCTAAATTGCCGCTGAATTGCTGGTTGTTGTTGGCCTTAGTCAGGGTATATCCGATGGATATCAAAAAGTCAACACGGCTCCAGAAGGTCGGATCTACCTCTTTTAAGAAGAGGATATCCTCGAATTGCTCTCTCGTTATACCTTTCTCCGTATCATTAATCAGAACTACGGAGGGATTTTCTTTATCGCTAGCTAATGTGCCATGATAGCGATTACCCTGAGTTGTTAAAATCACGAATTGATTAGAAGTACTAATCTGTGCCACTTCATTTCCGTCTACTTTAAAATCACTGTCACTGTAACTTGTTTCAATAGTGACAATCCCATTATCAAAAAATTTGATCTCCCCCAGAAGCATCTCGCCACTAACCATAATAAGGGTATCCTGTTGGGCCATAAGCTCAGTATATCCCATTATTATGATCAGCAGCATAACAGATACTTTCCAGATTTTCATTTTCAGATAATTATTAGTTCACCAGCTCCACATCATTAGGCACCCAGGTTTTGTTGTTGAATGCGTTGAGCGGACCATAGTAGCGTATGTAAACAAAGAATCCTTGGTCAGGGATTACTTCTACCCAGTTTTGCTTCTCAACACCTGCCGGTTGCTTGGCCGAGAAATAAATATCGATAGAACCATCTTCATTCGTAACTGGTAGAGGAGTTTGCTGGCTACTTATACTTGGGTAAGGCATCGTATTAACCACGCAGCGATTAAAGTTATCGTAAACAGTAACTGACCAGAAAAGCTTAACAGGAACACCAGGAGGCATATTTAATTTGTACGTCTTGTTGCCTTCAAAGAAATTATCATCACTATCCTTATAGGTAGTTTGGTATCTTGAACCAAGACCTTCAGGCATTTGCATCGCCATTGCCGGCGTAATGCCATCGGCAGTAAAATGGAATACTGTACGTGCTTCAAGGTTGATATAGTCGTTCTGATAGAACGTAGAATTGTTAATTACATATGGACTTTCCCATTGGCGATCAGGATATACTTTCGCGTTTGGAACTCGCGTATTAAACGCAATTACACGTGACATAGCTACCGCTTGTTCAGAAGCTTTAGCCAGAATTTTCTGCATGCGGGCATCGGGATTAAAAGGCTTTCCTTTTTCAATACCAATAGAGGCTAATTCCCCAAGCGTTCTTTGCCAAAAGCTTCGGCTGGCTCGTAATTGATTAAAGCATGCATCCAGGCAAATGCAGTGGCATCTTCAGGTACCAGGGTATTAATAGGAACTCCGGTAACATTGGTGTAGGTGCATTCGCGCGGACCAGTACTTAAAGGATAAATTTTACAACCTTCGCGGAAATAATCCATGGCGCCTTCTCCAAAACCGATCACTGCAGCATTGGCGCGAACAAATGAGAATACCCGATAGGTTGGCGATTTAAAAACCCAATATCCCTCAGGAACATCACCTGTCGTAATCGGGTGGTAAAATTAGATATTTTCCCCCCTTACCTTTATCCATTCCTGTTGGACCAATATCGAATAGAAACTTAAAATTAGCATCATCCACAGGCCCCATTAAACCTCCGGGTACTTCAAATACCGTTGGCCCATCGGCCTTTAAGTCGAATACCAACATAGAATAAATACTCTCGGTGTTACCTGTTAGCCATAATGCTTTTGAATCCAAACGATCGGCTGTAACAGCAATGTGCGAGCTGCTATGGGTTCCATAATCGCGCACAACTCCCTCTATCATTCCTTTCATAGAAAGAGCAGGGTACATGCTTAAGTATAACTGAGTAGCCTTTTGTAAATCGAGCTCATCGTACACTTTTTGAATTGTTTCCTTTGTAGGATAACCTCCGGGAAATTCAAGTTTTCCAAAACGGGTATCCATGCTTACAGCAGCTGGCTTAAACCCGCCTGTTACATAGGGGGTTTGAGTTTTAGCCCAGTCAAAAATACTTGTTGTAGCATCGGGCATTTGTTTAGTTAGCTTAACCGTTGGAGCAGCCCCCTCCAAAGAGGTGCTGCCTGCCTCGTCATTTCCGCTGCTTGATGTGTCTCCACAGCCAGTAATCAGGGCTGTAAACAGCACTGCCAGCAGCATGTTAAAAACGTTTGATTTTGATTTTTTCATTTTGTTTAAGATTTGAGTTTGAGTTTGGGTTTCGAATGTTATTTATTGAATAGTGATAGTACTCTATTGAGAGCTGCCGGTGAGGGCATTGGTAATAAAGGTCAGATTAAGCATAAAGAAATTGGTCTTGAAACGCTGGGCACAGGCATAGTCAAAAGCATATTTAGCTGTAAGCTGCATACGTGCTGGCCATACCCAGTATCCGGCTGTAAATGATAGGGTACTCTTCTTATCATGGATGCCGACGTCCCAGTCTACCACTGAGCCCCTGTCGTCGGTTACCTGCCAGTTATGTCCACCCATGATGCCCAATTCCAGGCCATCGGAAACATACTGACTAATACCCCATTCCAGGGAGAAACGATTGCCAGGATTAAAATCTGCATCTTTCACAAAGCCGTTTAATTCATAGGTGAGTCCGAGGACCAGAGCGGTGGATTGGTCCTCTACAGGGTAGAAATTACCCCAGGCCTGAACCTGGTGGGTCCAGAAACCCAGACCCACATTGTCTGGGGCACCGGTTGCATATCTTCCTGTGGGAGCTGTAAAGCCATAGGCCAGGGTAAGATCTACCCATTTGGACGCCCATGAAAGGCCTAATGGTTGAACAAACATATCTCCAAATCCAGAGATTCTGTCCTCTGCTGATGCATTATATTCAGAGTTGGTGCTCCCATCTCTCTGTTCTGTGATCAGTGAAACCTTCGAAGTGGAATAGAGGGGTACAACTCCAACCAGCAATCTGGCGCCGCCCAGGAACTGGAAGGGGGAAGCCCAGAAAAAGGCCGGGACAGCGGCATAGGAATTCAGCTTGATACTCAGATCAACATCTGCCGGCAGGCCCGGATCAAGCATATCCAGCGGAAAGGAGTTAAATTTAGTCCCATCCTTATCCACATAAGTATCTGTGAAGGCATAGTAGTTGTACATCAGCACAAAAAAACCCGGAGGTGCTGCGGCCATGTCGCGGACATTGGAAAAAGCAGTCATGTATGCCCCAGTCTGAAAGGGAGATACTGCCTGGCCATTTACTGAATTAATGGAAATAAAAAAACCGGCAACAATCATGATAGCCGCACTGATCCTAATATGGGAATGTACTTTGATGGGTGATTTCATAGTAATTTCGCTTATGATTTAATAATTCCTTAAAATCCAAAGGCTTAGAACTTATAGCAAAACTAGCTTGAAAAAGGTGGAATTGTCAATAACTAGAAAGTGGAATAAAAGTGGAATTTTAGCTCACCTGCTGTCTTTTTACTACATCTCCTGGTATCATTTTTCCTTGTTGGTGCATGCTAGAAATAATACTATTGAGCCATTTTTAATCCCGGGGCATAGGAGTATTGTGGCAGAAACCAACCTTCAACGGCCGAAGCTTCATTTACATTTCCTAACATTTTTTTCCACAATTTGGCTCCTTCTTCACCTAGCAAAGCTGCAGCATCCTGAAGCTTTGTATGGTAATCCAGGGGATCTTCAGCCCATGTGGTTAAGATGTATAAAGGCTGCTCAATTCCAAGAAACCCTGAAAATACCCGGAAGCCTGATTTGATGCCTTTTTCCTGAGCATAAAGCCCCATGCTTACTAATGCTAGCAGCAACACAACTAATTTATTTTTTTTCATTTTTTAGTTTAAACTGTATTTGTTTGCTTATTAAAACTCCTTTCTGATCATTTGGGATCGGCTACCAGAAATGGAAAAACTGCTGAAATCTGGAACACTGAATTCCGGTAGGATTCCCCACTATTTTTAGATATATCCAGCAAACCAATGGTATAACGACCGTGTATTTCCATCGCTTTACCTCCCTTTTCTTTTGAGATCACATAGCCCACATCGATACCCACCCCGATATCCCATCCCTTTGTATCGGACTTGATATCTTCGGAATAGTCAAGCGCATTGCTGTTTTCAAAAGTATTTTGGTATAAATTGGATGCACCAGTGCGGAAACTGATTTCCGGCCCAGCCTGAAAGGTTAACTTGTCTGTATAATTAAATCTGAAGTGAAGAGGGACATCGATATAGCTCAATCTTCGGGAAAGGCTTGCCGAACTGAGATTGATTGAATCCAGCGTTGGATTTCCAGAAAGTGGAATTGCTAGGTTCCTGGATCCTTTCCGTGCAAGAGGAAGAAATTCTGGCGCAAAGAAAAAGCGATCGGATATCTTGATATTGGCAACCAAACCAAAATGTGCTCCGGGTTTGATGGAAGAAGGGTCGATTCCGGGTGTGGATGACAGATTTAAACCTCCCTTGACGCTGAAATAAAAATTTTCACTGGCGACCTTATCACCAAAAATCAAAACAATAATGGCAGCCTGCGAAAATCCAATCCTGGCAATAAACAACAAAGCGATTATTATTGGAAGTGCTTTCTTCATCATAATTAAAGATTAGTCTAGCAAATAATTAGAGTAAAATTAGGGTTACTATTCAGGGCATTCAATACCCCTTTGGTGGTGAAAAAGTAGAAGATTTCAATTTGGATTTGGTGATTTGGAGCTTAACAAGCTATTTTTGAAATATGAATGCGGGGAAATACATATTACTTCTATTGGTATTGGGGTCTCGTGTAGCACTATCCGCTCAGGATCTTGAGCCAAGGTACCTGTCGATGATGCCCGTGAAAGGTAATTTCATCGTTGCTTCATATGCATATTCCGCCGGAAATATACTACTGGATAATACATTACCCATCGAAGATTTGGATGCCTCTATTCATTCACTGGTAGCGGGCTATGCCAGGAGTTTCAAACTATTTAGACAATTGGCCAAATTTGATGCTGTAGTCCCCTATTCTTTTGGCTCTTGGGAGGGCATAGTTAATCAGGTGGATTCTTCCACGCAGCGCAATGGTTTCGGGGATCCCATGTTCAGGATGTCTGTAATGCTTATTGGCGGGCCAGCACTTGGACCTGCAGAGTATGTATCTCATGAATTTAAGAAGTTCAAACTGGGGGTTCAGTTCAGGGTACGTCCTCCAATGGGGAAATATGATCCGGATAAATTTATCAATCTCGGTTTAAACAGGTGGGCTTTCAAGGTAGGTGTAGGTGCCAGCTACCAGCTTCATAAACTAATCTTCGAAGGCTCCCTTAATTGCTGGCTTTTTACTCCTAATGCTAACTTTTATGGAGGAAATAGTCTAAAACAACATCCCCTGGGAAGTATGCAAATTCACGGGACCTATGTTTTTAAAAGGGGCCTTTGGCTTGCAGCCTCGTTTGGTGGCAGCCTGTTTGGGGAAGTAAGCCTTAACGATGAGCAATACAAAAACAGACAGAAAAACACCCGTTTCGGATTGGCATTTGCAATTCCAATAGCCAAAGGGAATGGAATTAAAATTGCCTACACAAGTGGAGTATCAACAAGGTATGGAGCAAATTTTTCTTCCATAATACTGGCCTATCAGAGGATGTGGTTTTCAAAGCAGAAGGCACTATAAATACAGAAGTCTGGAGATGCACCTGAAAAGGAATTCACTGTCTCAAAACCCAGAAAGGGCAGCAGATAAGCAGTATATTGGAGAAAACAATTCCCTTGACCACATCGGGCCGATTCCCTGGTAAAATTTCAATTTATCTAAACTATGCGCAAGACCCCTTCACTTCAGGGAGGGGATGTAAGCACATATCTAATTTTTCTTAAATATACTTCGATAAATTGTAAAGAATGACATAAACACATTGGAAAGGCTTATCCTAATCACAAATATAACTTTGGAAACAAATAAAATTGCAGATCACAATAAATACATGTAAATCGCTCATAAAGAGAATATAACATGTCATAAAGCTTGTTAAAAACCACTGTTTTTCGTATATTAAAGAGTGAAACAGACAGTCCGAAAAGCATATAAAGTACGCCTCAAGATCAATCAGGATATTGAAACAAATCTTGTTCGTTTTTGCGGTTCTGCCAGGTTTGTGTGGAATAAGTGTTTGGCCATGAACCTGGAACGCCTGGAGAACAAACAGAAGATACTATGGTACCAGGAGATGGCTTTCTGGCTGACCCTATGGAAGCGATCCGAGGAGTATGCTTTTTTAAAGGAGTGTCCCTCCCAGGTATTGCAACAAAAGCTGAAGGATCTGGAAAGAGCATTCAAAGATGGTTTTGATCGTGGTCAGCCTTTAAAGCTTATGCCTGTGTTTAAGAAAAAAGGATTGAATGAGGGTATACGTTTCCCCCAGGGTTTTAAACTCAATAACCGAAGGATCTTCCTGCCAAAGATTGGATGGATATGCTTTCACAAGAGTTGTGATATCAAGGGAACGATAAAGAATATCACAATTACAAGCAAAGGAGGCAGGTGGTATGCCTCGATCCAGGTGGAGCAGATGATTGAAATAGGGAAACATCCTTCTGATTCGGAGATAGGAATTGATGCAGGGATAAAGTGCTTTGCAGCCTTTTCTGACGGGACCATGATAGAGGGCGTACATAGTTTCAGAAGGCATGAACAGAAACTGGCCATGGAACAACGGAAACTGTCAAGGAAGAAGAGAGGATCCAAGAACTGGAAGAAGCAGAGAAGAAAAATAGCAAAGCTACATCATAGGACAGCGAATGTACGATCAGATTACCTTCATAAACTGAGTACGGATATCAGCAAAAACCACGCTAAGGTATTTGTGGAAAAGTTACAGATCAAAAACATGAGTGCATCATCAAAGGGGAGTATCGAAGAGCCGGGCAGAAATGTCAGTTCAAAGTCAGGCTTGAACAAGTCCATACTTGATCAGGGATGGTTTGAGCTTCGGCGTCAGCTAAATTACAAGCTCTTCTGGATGGGAGGAGTATTGTCTGATGTAAACCCCAGGCATACTTCACAACAATGCTCGGATTGTGGGCATGTGGAAAAAGAGAACAGGGTCTCTCAGGAGGTTTTCAGGTGTAAGGCGTGTGGGCATGAGGAACATGCAGATATAAACGCTGCAAAGAATATCTTAACCGTCGGGCAGACGGGAATGGCCTGTCAAGCGAATCGCATAAGCGGTCGGCAGCAGGAACCAGCAGGAACCCGTGAGGAAGTACTGCCCGTGGCTTTGTAAAAGCCAATGGATTCCCTTTCACTTTAGGGAAGGGAGGATGTCAATCATCCCTTTTTACAATCAGGTTGGGATAGGGAATTACTATTCCCGCCTTGTTAAAACCTTCTTTTACCTCTTCATTAAAAATCCAATGAACCTTTAAAGCATCTACAGGGTTCTGGACCCAAACCAGTGCCCCCAAAATGATGGAATAGGTCCCGAATTCCAGGAGCCTGACCTCAACTTTAGGTTTCTTGTCCTGTTTTTGGGCATCGGTGCGTATGTCGATGGAGAGCGGACTCTTCTCACAGACCTCCCTGATAATTTTCTTTGCCACTTCAATATCACTCTCAAAGCTGATTTGAAATTTCACAATCTCGCGCACATGGTCTTCACGGTAGGAGGAATTGACCACATCACTTGACACTATTTTGGAATTGGGAATGATCAACCTGCGATTGCTTGTATCCCTGATTACAGTATAAAGCATTTTAATCTCTTCCACCTTGCCTTCATGTAGATTGCCCACCTTAATCCAATGGGTAAGGGTAAAGGGCCTGAAAATGATAATTACCGCACCCGACACAAAATTTGCAAGAACATCTTTGGCTGCAAAACCAATGATGGCAGTTGCGATGCCTGCACTGGCCAATAATGAAGTTGTAAGGGATTTCACATGAGGCTCCAGGGAGATGGCATAGCTTACCCCAATGAGCAGAATGACTAAACGCAAAAAGGAGGTTATTAGAAGAAACCTACCGGGATCAGTTTTATGCCTGGCACTGGATTTTTGATACACAAAGAACATTCCCTTTTTGATGATCCAACCCACTCCGACCGAAAGGAGCAGGATGATAATCATTGATGCTATGCGGGCAAATTCACTATCTGGTAAATTCATAATTCAAACTTATCTATTTGCAATGAATAAAGATAGCCAATACTCATATCCCGACAAAGAGGTGAGATTTTCTAATCTGTAAACTTCAATTTGGCTGACAATTGAATGCGTTGTGCAAAGCCTGTTGTTCCATCAACAATTCTCTGTTTCCCCGCCATATATTCTGCCCCAATGGCGAATCTTTTATAAATACCCCAGCGGATATTTGCATGCACTGTTGTGCCTAATTCCTGTGCATCGGATGTCCGGTTATCAGGGCTATTCAGTGCAGCCCAATCGATGGACAATGTGGAAGCCAGGTTGGATGCCCAGTAGTGCTCAACTCCTGCTATGAAATTTAGTATGGGGATCGTTGTAAGTGATCCGTCAGCATTAAGAACAGCATCTGCTCCGGAGCCGGCAAGGGCAGCAATACTCTGTCCCCATCCTTTGCCATAGGCGAGGCCCCACATAAATTTATCGTATTTGGCATATTTCAGCGCACCTGTAAAATGAAATCCGAGTCCCAGGCTTGATGACATTTCCAGGCTACTACTCGCCCATCTGGGTTGATTTGCCATGGCAGCAAATTGCATGTGTCCCATTCGGTGCGTCCAGCTAATCCTGGCTGTAAGATTGGGCATATATTGCCGTGACTCTCCGTCCAGGTTGTATGGATTACCAATGGAAGTGCTTGGACTTTCAATGGCAGCTGCCCACTTGAAATGTTTGCCGGCAGCAACCTCATAGCGAATTTGTGTGGCCCGGCTAAAAACCAGGGCATCGCCAAATTCAAAATCGAGGGTCGTGGGAAGT
>CAVYEL010000018.1:0-60073 GCA_963767555.1 uncultured Bacteroidaceae bacterium
ATCGGTCAATGGCATGTTTGACAAAATGAATGAACAGCGGGTGAGGCTTCATCACGGTACTGCTGTATTCAGGATGGAACTGGACCCCGATAAACCATGGATGATCAGGCATTTCCATGATCTCCACGAGTTTGCTGTCAGGATTGATTCCCGAGGCAATCAGACCATTTCTTCAAATTCCTCCAGGTAATTGTTATTGAATTCATAACGGTGACGGTGACGTTCCTTGATAAAAGTCTTTTTATATGCTTTATGTACATGGAGTCCTTCCTTGATGTCACATGGATATGCCCCCAGTCGCATGGTACCGCCTTTCTCTGTGATACCTTTCTGTTCTTCCATCAGGTCAATGACCGGATGTGGTGTCATAGGGTTCATTTCAGTGGAATGAGCATCCTCAAGTCCAAGAACATTCCTTGCAAACTCAATAACTGCACATTGCATGCCCAAGGCAAATCCCAGGAATGGGATATCATTCTCCCGGCATATTGGGCGGCCAGAATCTTACCTTCAATACCCCGTTCCCCAAATCCGGGAGCCACGATGATCCCCTGTTGTTCACCAAGGATCTCTACTCACATTATCCTCGTTAATATCCTCTGAATGGATGCAATGAATATTTCACCTTACATTTGTAGGTTGCTCCTGCATGGCTCAGTGATTCAATGATGGATTTATAAGAATCAGCCAGTTCAACATATTTCCCTACCAGTCCAATATTTACATCACATTCAGGATTCTTAAGCCGGTTCACCATTTCCGTCCACGGTTTAGATCAGGTACTTTTGTCTTCTGAATATTTAGTTTCCTGTATGGTGATCTCATCCAGTTTTTCCTTCTGCATCAGCAAGGGAACCTCGTAAATGGTAGAAACATTATCGATTCGATGACAGCCTCCATTTCCACATTACAAAACAGTGCCACTTGCTTCGGATATCACTGGTCAGGTTTTTGTCTGCACGCAGGACCAGAATATCAGGCTGTATCCCGTTTTCAAGCAATACTTTTACCGAGTGTTGGGTGGGTTTTGTTTTTAATTCCCCGGTTGCCGACAAGATAGGGAACCAGTGTAAGGTGAATAAACAGCGTATTGTGTTGGACCCAATTCAAATTTCAACTGCCTGACTGCTTCAATATATGGCAAAGATTCAATATCACCTACAGTGCCTCCAATTTCGGTCAATACAACATCATATTGGTCTTCCTGACCGAGAAGCATGATCCTTCTTTTGATTTCATCAGTGATATGGGGGATGACCTGGACTGTCTTTCCAAGGATAATCACCCCTTCTTTCCTTTTCAATAACCTCCTGGTAGATCCTTGCCGGTGGTTACATTATTTGCCTGGGTGGTTTCAATACCCAGAAAACGCTCATAATGTCCCAGATCAAGATCCGTTTCCGCGCCATCAACAGTTACATAGCATTCTCCATGTTCATATGGATTCAGGGTCCCGGGATCAACATTGATATAGGGATCCAGTTTCTGGATGGTAACAGACAATCCCCTTTCCTGCAATAGCATGGCCAGGGAGGCCGAAACAATTCCTTTACCAAGTGAAGAGGTAACACCTCCGGTAATAAATATATACTTCGTTGCACTCAATAGGATCCTCCTTTTTAATCGCTATCCAGGTTATCAATCATTTCAATTTTCTCTTCAAGCATTTTAATTGTCTCCTTGGCATTATCGATCTTGTTCTGAACCTCTCCTATCATGGATTCTGCATTTTTTGATCTGGTAAAAAAGCCAATGTTATTTTCCCATAGTACAATATCATTTCTTAATTGCTGCAATCTGTTCATGAACCTTTCCCGTTCCTGATTCAACTTGACATCCGCTTTGGGTTTTTGACCCATATTGTTAAGCTTATTCTTGAATTTCAGAAGATTTCTTTTTCCATCATTGATATCCAGGTTGTCAAAATGCTTGTTAATCGCCTGCCTGAACTTTTCCTGTAGATTATCCTTCTCTTTGAAGGGAACAAAACCTATTTCAGACCATCTTCGCTGAAAATCATTGAATATCTTGAAGTTTTCCTCTACATTATCTTTCAGTACAAAAGAATTTACTTCTTCCAGCAGTTTATTTTTGGCTTCAAGATTCTCAGAATAGGTCTTGTCGATGTTCTGGTAATGTTCAGATTTCTTGTTAAAGAAATGATCACAGGCTGCCCTGAACCTTTTCCAGACAGCATCAGATTGTTTTTTTGGAACAGGACCAATCTCTTTCCACTTCTTCTGCAGATTGATCAGGTCTTCCGTGGATTTTTTCCATTCGGTACTCTCCTGTAAAGCCTCCGCCTGGATACATAGATCAGTTTTCATTGCAGGTTATTTAATTGATTTTCCTTATTTTGGGCATAAAACTCCCGCTTGCTTGTAAAAAAACTGTCACAGGCCGATCCGGAATCGCTCGTAAATCTTATTGTTATCCTTCTTGGGTGCAAACCCAATTGTTTTCCATACTTTCTGTATCTCGATGATTTCCTTGGACTTTTCATCCCATTGTTTATGACTCTTCAGGACCATATTACTGAGTTCTTCCGCCTGTTCGCACAATAGAGCTTTTTGATCCAGGTTACTTTTCTGGATCTTTTTCAGTTCCTCAAAATGTTCCTGGTGTTTTCGGTTGATCTTGGATGTGGCTTCCTTAAACCGTTCCCATATCTCGGTTCTGTGTTCAACCGGAACAGGTCCGATCTCTCTCCACCGTTCGTGATACTTTTGAAGTGTATTAAAGGCATTTATCACAGAAGGTTCCAGCAGGAGTTCCTCCGCCTTCTCACAGAGCTGGATTTTAAGTTCAAGATTTTTCTTCAGATCAAGATCCCTTAGTTCCTTGTTGATCTTGATGTAGTCATAAAACTTTTCGACATGGTGATTGTAGGTATCCCAGAGGTCCTTGAGATTTTGCTGCGGAACAAGGCCCAGTGTACGCCATTCATTCTGCAGGTCCCTGAATTCATGAAAGGTCCTGTTGATGGACTCCTTTGAGTTGATCAGTTCCTTGATTTTCTCTATGACTTCATACTTCTTTTTCAGGTTTTCCTGTTTAATTGATTCAAGATTCCTGTTAAATTCAGCCTTCTGGTTCCTGAATTGTTTGAACAGATCCTTGATTTTTTCTTCCAGAGCATCGGCCTCAACCTGAAAGTCTTCAATATTGCCTCCCTTCTTCGACAAATTTTTTCCGCTTCTGTTCGATTTCAGCCTTATTCTTCTTATAGAAATTGATTTTTATATGATCAACATCATCTCTTATCTCGTGAACAGATTGATTTTCCAGTAAAACCTCCAGCCGGTTTACCAGATCTTCACGAGTCAGTGTGGAATAGTCAAACTCGACCATGGTTGATGCCGTATCCTTTGATTTGGGGGAAGCCGCCTGAGGCGCTGCCTTGGCTTCAGCCTCAGCTTTGGTTTCAGCTTCAGCTTTGGCTGAGGCTGCCTTGGGTATTGCCTCAACTTCAGTTTCGGCTTCAACTTCAGGTTCAGCTGAGGTTCCTGATCTGTTTCCTCAGCATCAGGTTTGGATTTTGCCTCTGAAGCAGGTATGGTTCCTTCTGGTTTTGCTTCGGCCTCTGGTTCGGGTGGAGCCACCTCGGGTATTGCCTCAGGTTCAGGATTGGCTAAAGCTTCAGGTTCAGGGTTGGGTTCGTCCACCCGTTCGGGTGGAGCCGCCTCGGGTATTGCCTCAGGTTCAGGGTTGGCTAAAGCTTCAGGTTCAGGATTGGCTTCGTCCACAGGTTCTGGTGGAGCCGCCTCGGGTATTGCCTCAACTTCAGGACTGGCTAAAGCTTCGGTTCCGGGTTGGGTTCGTCCACCGGCATTTCCGCCGGTGATTTCGGAACATGAGAATCCTGTTCCTGATCCCTTGCTGCTTGAGGTGCGGCTTCCTGGGTTTCCGGCATTTCTGTTGTTTCTTCCTTTTTATCGGGAGAAACTGAACTGGAGCTTTTATCCTCCTGGGTGGCGTTCTTCCTTATTTCACCGGAATCTCCGGCGACTGGTTCATCATGAACCTGATCATTATGTATCATTATCAATCAATGTCTAAACAAGCTTGATCCATGCAATTACCTGCGAAAATAGCCAAATATGCAGTATAGTCAAAGTTTTTTTCAGCTTGTTGACTATTTTTACAAAAAATCAAGATCAATGAGAATCGACATTATTACAGGTGTACCTGAGCTACTGGATAGTCCGGTAAATCACTCTATCATCAAAAGAGCCAGGGACAAAGGCCTGGTTGAAGTGCATATCCACAACCTGCGGGATCACTCAAAAGACAAACATAAAAAGATAGATGATTATGCATTCAGCGGTGATGCAGGCATGGTGATGAACATACAGCCCATTGACGATGCTATGCGATTCCCTTACCAGAAAACGTAAATACCAGGAAATTATTTATACGACACCGGACGGAGAACCTTTCAGCCAGCAGACAGCCAACCAGTTATCAACCTGTGAGAATCTCATTATCCTTTGTGGTCATTATAAAGGGATAGACCAGCGGATCAGGGACCACCTGATTACCAGGGAGATATCAATCGGGGATTATGTCATGACCGGTGGAGAGCTGGCTGCCGCAATTATGGCCGATTGCATCATCCGCTTAATTCCCGGTGTACTTTCTGATGAAACCTCGGCACTTACTGATTCTTTTCAGGATGGCCTGTTGGCTCCACCTGTATATACCCGGCCTGCTGAATACAAGGGATGGAAGGTACCTGAGATTCTGATGTCTGGCAATGCTGCTGAAATTGAAAAATGGAAGTTTGAGCAATCCCTGGAACGGACAAAAAAGTTAAGGCCAGACTTATTGGAAGAACAACCATAGCTCAGCGCAGGATCTTTCTTACAAAGGCCACGGTAAAGTAGGACATCAGGAATAGCCCGGTAAATCCAACTGCACTGGATACCCATCTGATGATTCCGGATGGGTAATAATCTCCATACCCTATGGTCAGGAAGGTGATTGCGCTGTGGTAAAAAGATTTTGCTACCAGGCTGAGCCGGTCAGGATCGCCCAGTGATGAAACTATATCTGAACTTGTAAACAGGGATAAAAGCATAAATACCATGCTGAAAAAAGTATAGCAAACCAGCATGGTGATCATTACCCTGACAGGATTGGTCGCATACAGTCCGGCCCAATCCAGTATCACCAGTTTAAGCCAGTAAAGAGGGTACATCCAGATGGAACGGAACCGTTTCTTTGAGACAGATTCTTCCAGCTGAGATTTTGATTCCAGCCGCTTGAATTCCACATAGGCCTTATCCTCATCACTGTATTGGCCGGTAACTCTGAAATTTTCTTTCAGTACGCGGAATTGTTCCGCCTTCTGCCTGTTCCCGGTATCTGTCTGGCTGTAGATAAGGCTTTTGACCTTATTTTGCTTCCAATCAATGAATATCCTGCCTATCAGACGCATCCCGGAAAAATTAATGGTGCCAATTTCCAGGTCGAAATCATATGGTTTAAGGTCTATGATATCCCTGGCTACGGTATCTGAAAGGTTGATA
This sequence comes from uncultured Bacteroidaceae bacterium, assembly GCA_963767555.1. Taxonomy (GTDB): domain Bacteria; phylum Bacteroidota; class Bacteroidia; order Bacteroidales; family SM23-62; genus SM23-62. The sequence goes on from CAVYEL010000018.1 coordinate 5,532, forward strand.
TGCCCGCAAAGGGCCAATCTCAGATCCAGGTAATAATCAAGGTGGCAGGAAGCGAGGGACAGACTTCCAAACCTGGCATTTCGAAAAGAGATACTGCCTTCCCCAAATACTGCATGGTCGAAATTTGCATCCACATTATCATATTCAGCCAGTTCAAAATCAATGACCCCTTCCCCAAACAGGGTCCTCCTGAAGCTGATCTTCCCTTTGTTCAAGTCCACTGGCCTCAAAGCTTACATCACCCTTTCCGAATAGAGCCCGGTTGAAATTAACCCGACCGGTATGAAATTCTGCGGTACGGAAATCAACCCACCCGTCACCGAATTCAGTTCTCTCAAAGGATATATCACCTTCTCTGAATTTTGCGTAATGAAAATCGATCTTTCCTGTCCCGAAGCGGGCTATTTTAAAAGTAACATGTCCATTGCCAAAATGGGTATTGATAAAAGTAACATCTCCATCACCAAATTCAGTATTGGCAAAAGTGGTAAGCCCATCACCAAAGCTGGCATCGTGGAAATCTTTCCATCCCGGACCAAAAATGGCATTTTTAAAACTTACATCTCCTTCTTCCACATGCATTCCCCTGAAATCAATGTGGCCGGAAGGGAAACGAACATAACTGAAATTGACACCTCCATCCCTTATCCGGATCCCATGCATATTTAAACTGCTCTTGGCAAAATAAGCCTGTTCAAAACTGACTTCTCCACCGGAAAACACGGCATAGCTGAGATCCAGTATCCCTTTATTGTTAAAAAATGCGGAACGGGCGCTGAATTGATTGATCTGTACAGGATCCTTCATATCCATTCCTTTTCGGAAACGGTAATCTGCAAGGGATAGTTTCTCTATAAAACAATGATCTAATACCAGAGGCTCCTCCTTATCGATCCTGTCAAAGATCCACTTCTCATCTACATATCCCAGCATCTCAACGAACTCGGAATGCCCATCCTGTGATATAAGGGTCAGGATAGCTGTCTTTGGGTATTTGTTTCCGTCGTCTGTTGTAAATCTCAGATTCTTGATCTCGACACTGAAAGCGGCAAATTCTGGGAACATGATTTCATGATTGACTGTCCATGTCTACGAAAGATATAATCATCGGTTACAAATACCTTTGTATGGACAATTTCTGCATGTTTCTGCCTCTGCCGTTTGCCTGAAGGGTATTTCCGGATCATAGAGCTCCGCCAGTAAAGCCTGGAGATGGCTGGTGAAAACTTCATCAAAGGCTGAATATTCCTGAACAGGGACTTGTTTTCTCGCTGGCCCCATTCTGAACTGGTAATTAAAATCCTGGTTATAAATATCCCGGATCAGATAAACGCCAGGCATAATGCTGGCCTTTTCCATCCCTTCATGCGACATAAAAACCTTTGCGTAGAGGAATGTCTGGAAGGCTGCCTTGTTCCTGTTTCTCTGTTCCCCAACGAAGAGATCCTCAATGGATCCAAATTTCATTTCACCTTTACCGGTCTTATAGTCAAGGACCCTGTAAACTCCACCGGATATATCTATTCTGTCGATCTTTCCTCCAACCCTGACAGCATAAGGTTCTCCGGAAGACTCAAATGCCATCCCGGTAAAATAGGAATCCTCCAGGCTATATATGCTTATCGGACAATATTCCATGTCTCTTTCGAGGATTTTTTGGAGATAGGTAAAAATGATCTCCCTGATAACGAGGTTCCTGCCCTCAGGTCCGTCCCCTGATCCCCGCTCTTTATACCAGACCTCCTCGAAGGCTTCGTTGATAGCCATCCTGATCCTCTTTTCATTTTTTATTATCCCTTCGAGGTCTGACTGCTGGATTGGGTTTTCCTCTGTACTATATATTTTTCTTATACTTTCATGCAACAGGGTTCCGAACAGGGCGGGATCAATCTCCTCCTTTAACTCATCCGGTTCCCTGAATCCGGCTATATATCGGAAAAAAAACTGTAATGAACAATCAATCAGGCTGTTCATGGCGCTCGGAGAAAAGAAACTGCCCTTTTCTCTGCCTACGGTATAGTTCATTAGCTTTTCCATGATGCTGCCCGTCTTGCTGACCTGTACAGGCGGAAATTTTCCTGACTGTATATCAAAACCGGCTGAGCTTTCACTGATTGAAAATGCCGGCTCATACCTGAGTTGATGTATATACCTTGATTTCTCCCCTGTACTCAATCCCTCGGTTTTATTATTGTAAACCAGGGATATGTCCTTTGCCCTGTGAATCAGCCGGTAAAAATAATAGGCATAAATGGCATCCTGATGTTCATGGGTTGGAAGGTTGAAACCAAACCGCAGGTTATGGGGAATAAAGCTCATGCTTGCGCTGCTCTTCGGAAAAGCTCCCTCATTCATTGAAAGTATAATGATCCTGTCAAAATCCAGGACCCGGGTTTCCAGGACGCCCATCACCTGTATCCCGGAAAGTGGTTCACCGGTAAAAGGTACGCTTGTCCGCTGGAGTATCTTGTGGAAAAGACGCAGGAATGTAGGAAGTGTAAAGCTGAGATTCAGCCGGCTGATCACATCTTTAAGCCGTTTTATCCTGGTATAGATCCTGAATACGAATTCCAGTTCCAGTGCAGGAACCACATTCACCTCATCATCATCTGAACGGGTTATGGCTTCCAGGATGGTCAGCAGATAAGCAGCAATGTCTTCCGGGTTCCTGAGCTTTCGGAATACCTGCAGGAAGAGTTCATTCGATTGCAGGTCTTCGGTATTGATATAAATCCTGTTTTTTTCATGTATCTCTCTGACCATCCTCCGTGCATCTGCCGGCTCGCACATCAGGATATACTGATGCTGCAACACAGCCAGTACATCCCGGTAATAAAAATTAAGGATGCCGTTTTTCTCTTCCCTGATATTTCGTTGTAATGCGATCAGGTGTTCGATCAGGCTGAAAACCGGTGCTGCCTTCACCGGGAAACCCATGGTTACATTGATCTCTTGCAGGTTTTCAGGCAGGGCATGCAGGACGGGGATCAGTAATTCCTCATCTGCCAGTACAATGGCAGTTTCTTCACCCAGGGTTTCAGATTGCTGTGCCTGTCCAAGGATGTGATGTATCAGCTGGGCCTGCCCGCTATCCCCTGGCACAGAATATACCTGGATCTGCTTGCCCGGCTTGAGCAGGTTATCATGGCTGATACGGTGCCCGGAATCTTTAAACCTGTCCAGGTTCTTCCTGATAAACCTGCCTGCTTCATGCATCTCATTTTCCAGGTAAAAATTATCGTAATCCCAGTAAAAAACAGCCTTGCCAGCATCATTGAGAGATCTGAAAAGGACTTCCTCGCATGGATTCAATGCATTAAACCCTATGAACACCATGATCGAACCCGGCAGATTAAGGGGAACACCCTCCATGATTTTATCAGCTACATTCCTGTAAATCATCCCTTCGTATCCGGTCCCATTCTCCAATAAACTATCTCTGAGCCTGTCATAAACAGGATTCAGTATGTTCCATACTTCTAAAAACTGTTTTTTCTGCTCACTCTCATTATCCGTCGAAAAATGTCCCCAGAACCGCCGGATCAATTCAATTTGTTCCGAAGAGAGGTACTGGAAAGCATCTTCCATTTCCTTCAGATCCGCCAGGTTCCGGAAATAGATCACCGGCATGGATCCTGTACTTGTCGACATCATCAAAATCTGCGAGCATTATTTCTCCCCAGTAATAGAAATCATCGAAGCTTTCTTTCCTGCCACGTACCTGGCTATATACACTGAATAATTCACTGATCAACTCCAGTTCATCTGCATATGCCAGATCGGAAATACCTGCCATAAGGTCCTGGATCGTATATATGGAAGGTGACCAGACAGGCTGCTTCAGGCATCCTCCGAGATATTTATTAAAGAACAAACCGGCCCGGCGGTTCGGAAAGACCAGGCATAGTTCTTCCATACGGTCACCGTATAACTGAAACAATTCTTCTGCTATTTCCCTTAAAAACGGTTTCATCGGCCAAAATTCTTTCCCTGCCAGGTATCTTTCCCTTCAAGCATTTGTTCAAACTTATTAAGCACCTGCTCATATCTGAGTCCCCAGGACGGGCTAAGCAAAAAACCCGGATTCGATTCCCCGGCAATCCTTTCAACAACAAAGTCAGGATTTAAAAATTCCAGTATTTTCACCATTAATTCAAGGTATTCATCCAGGTCATAAATTCTAAAATCTTCAGGATTGGAAAGGTACTCCTTCGCCAGGATGGTATTTTTCACGATCTGCAGCTGGTGGAATTTGATATTGTTGATCGGTAATCCCGATATGATCCTCATTTCAGCCAGGATATCTTCCGAAGATTCGCCGGGAAGACCCAGGATGAAATGGGCTCCCTGCCTGATGCCCCTCGATGCTGTCATATCAATGGCCCGGATGGAGTCCTCGAAGGTATGTCCCCTGTTCACCCGTTTCAAAGTAACATTATAGCAGGATTCTATGCCATACTCTATGATCACATAGTTATCCTTCGCCAGTGTTTTTATGTAATCAAGTATTTCCGCATCCACGGTATCTGGCCGGGTCCCAATGACCAGCCCGATCACCTCATCCCGCATGAGGGCCTCTTCATACCTTTCCCTCAGGACATCAACGCTGGCATATGTATTGGAATAAGCCTGGAAATAAGCCAGGTATTTAACAGCCCGCCGGTAACGTTTCCTGTGAAATCCAATGCCTTCATCTATCTGGACAGAAATGGATTTTTCCGGCAGGCAGTAAGATGGATTGAAAGCATTATTGTTACAGAATGTACATCCCCCTTTGCCTTTGCTCCCATCCCGGTTCGGGCAGGTAAATCCAGCATCAAGGGTCAGTTTCTGGACCCGTCCTCCGAACTTCTTCCGAAAGTATTCACTATAGCTATTGAAGCGCCTCGGGTGTCCCCAACTGTATATCTTCTCCCCCGCTGTCATACTTCTACCACATCCTTAAGGTTCACATACCAGATAAATCCCGTCACCTTTCCATAATTCATTTCCCTGAGCATTTCCGTATACTTTTTGACCTGGGATCTATGGCTGTGGGATTGCTGTTTGCCGAACTTATAATCCACCACGATCACCTGGTTCTCCTTCAGCATGACCCGGTCTGGTCGTTTTAATGTGCCCGCAGGGGTAAGGATATCCTGTTCGGCTATAACCTTCCAGCTGCCATCAAACCAATCTTTAACACCACTAAACTCAATCAAACTGCTTATTTCTCCTCTCAGCTTATCGGCATCGGCAGTTTCTATCATCCCCTCCCTCCGAACAGCCTCAACTGCCTTGGCGATGTCAGTGGTGGACCGGATCCTGGAAAATAATTCATGCATCAGGTTGCCCTGGTGAATTCGCTGCTCGGCCCGGGTATCAAAAAAGCTGGTCCCCCGATATTGTAAACGAAGTTTGCCGGCAAATTCATGGCTAAACACTTGGCTGATCAGCAGCTGTCCCCTCTCCTTCTCGTCACCTGTCCTGCCCAATGAATGAAAATCTCCTGAGGACCAGCTCACTCCATATTCATCATTGATAGCGTCTGATAAGACTTTATGCAACATGTCTGCAGCATCTGCCAGTTTTTCCCTGGCAGGGAGTGGCGCAAATATAAATAAGCCTTCCATAGCCCTGGTAAATGCCACATACATCAGGTTCAGGTGATCCACATAGACCCGGAACCGTTCTGCCTTGTATTCCTTTTCAAAATAAGTATCCTTCAGGGCGGCAGCATATTTCACAGGTAAAAGGCTAAACTGGTTAAATGGGCTTTCTTCCGGCTTGCACCAGAGGATCTCAGGATTCAATCCCCGGTGATCAAAAGACCAGTGGCAATAAGGAATAATCACGGCCGGGAATTGAAGCCCCTTGGCCTTATGAATCGTCATTACACGGATAGCATCCTGGTCCTCCGATACAGTCAGGGACAAACCCTCCCCGTGTTCAATCCACCAGGAAAGAAAGGAATTTATATCAGCCGGTTTATTCCGGCTGTAGTCAAGTATAACATCCTGAAAAGCAAGAAGATAAGCCGTCTCCTCTTTCCTCTGATGTAAAGAGAACAAGCGGATTATTCTTTCAATAAGTTCGGTCAGTGTAAGATAACGCAGGGTATCCATCTGCTCCAGAAAGGCCGCAGGCAGTCCATCTGTCCCGATATCGAGAAAATCATTCTCATAAGCCTCTCCCTTATTGAATAGGCGGTGTTCATAGATCAGCTGGGCGAGATTGATCCGGTCGCCGGGCATGGTCATATATTTCAGGACCCCGGTAATGATCCTTACGGACAGGGCATTTCCCAGGAACAATGATTCATTCGAGATCATGTCATACCTGTAGCTGGACCCGGGATGTTGGCTTTTATGCAGGAGTATCGCATCAGAGATTTCCTTACCTTCCCTTTTGGTCCGGACGAGGATAGCAATATCCGAAAGGGCGAGTCCCCGGTCCTGTAACTGTTCAATGACCTGTATCACCCGCCCATGAACCACTGATCTCCAGTCTCCTCCTTTTTCATTCCGGATCATATTGACCCTGACATAGCCACCTTCTTTGCCCGGCATGTCAGGTACCAGCTGTATCACATCTCCGTAGGCCCTGTTGACTTTTTGCGGATACTGCTCACCATCTTCTCCTTCCGAGTGGAAAAACTCCTTGAGAACATCCCTTGATGAAGTAAAGAAATCATTGTTGAAGGATACGATATTGCGCCGGCTCCTCCAGTTATGCTTCAATTCTTTTTCTTCCAACTGGGAGGGATTGAATGCCTGCGGGATCACTTCACTGAGGATCTCCCAATCTGAATTACGCCAGCGGTAAATGGACTGCTTAACATCGCCAACAATCAGGCATTTATTATTGTATGCCAGGCTGTTGTCGATAAGCGGTTTAAAATTTTTCCACTGGAGCCCTGATGTATCCTGGAATTCATCAATCATAAAATGATGGAAATAATTGCCAACCTTCTCATAAATAAAAGGTGCCTCATTCTCACCGATGATACCATATAAAAACCTGGCAGCATCTGACAGAAGGAAAATTCCCCGGTCGAGTGTATACTCCTGCATCCGGGCCGAGATATCGGTCAGTATGCCCAGCGCATAAAGAAAGCTCCTGACTGAAATGGCGGTCATATACCTTCGGTAATCATTTTCATACATGCCGATCACCCCTTTCAGGAGATCATTCAAACCTCTGCCATAGGCCTTGAGTATCCTTTCCTTTGCCTCAGATCCTCTGGCATACCAGTTCTCGGAAGTATCCACAGCATTCATAATGGTACTCGAAGGCGGCCTGTAATCTCCACGCAGGATCCTGCCAAAAAACCATCCGACACCATAGGCTCCCTTGAAATCACTTTCATTCAGTCCCTCCTCACTCATCATTTTCATGGCCTCCCTGGCCATTCCTTCCAGGCCTCTCTCAAAGCCAAATTTTATGGAATTCAAAGCTGACTGGAACCTGCTGAACCCCTCCTTATCTGACAACTGGGCAACCAGGTCCGTACTGTCTTCCTGGAAGCGTTCATTGTTCAATTCTGCACCCAGTGCCAGCAGGTCATTTTTCAGGTTCCAGTGCTTTCCTTCCTGCACTTTCTCCCTGGCAAATTCGACAAACCATTTTTGAAGCTCGGTATCCCGGTCAAGGCCATCCAGCATCATGTCCACTGCTTCGGATAATATGCGTGGTGCATCCAGCTCAACCTCGTAGCCTGCGGCCAGTCCGATTTCCTTCGTAAAGGCACGAATGGCCCTTTGAAAAAAGCGATCAATGGTCTCAATATGAAAACGGGAATAATTATGCAGGATGGTTTCCAGGATGATCCTGGCCCTGGCACTGACCTCTTCATTATCCAGTTTTAGCTGTTCAATGATCTCAGTCCTGATGGAAGAATCCATACCGGCGGCCAGGCGATACAGCTCATCAAGAATCCGGCCCTTCATCTCATCGGTGGCCTTATTGGTAAACGTGACAGCAAGTATATGCCTGAATATTTCAGGATCCTGTATCACCAGGCTGATATAATCCCTCGCCAGGGCAAAGGTCTTGCCTGATCCAGCCGATGCTTTATATATTGTTAGTCCCGCCAAAAAGCTTTGATCAATCCTTTAAAGATAGATAAAATACTGCCTTTTCAGAGGGTTACTATCCCTTACCCGGAATGAGGATCAGGTGGAAATCACAGATATCGAATACAATCCGGAAACCTGAGTTTATCCTCATTCCTTACCCTTACATCATAAAAGGGCCAACCTTAATCAAAAATAAGACTTATTATCAAACAGATCAGCCGGTTATATTGATTGTGGCTTGAAATTTGAGGTATTTCTAGTATAGCATTATTGCTTGAAACCAACCTTAATAACAACCACTGATGAAACTACATATACTTGCCTTCACCATTATTTTTTTCAGCTTTCAACTCACTCCAGGCCAGTCAAATTACAAAGGCATCGCATTAAAAAATATCAACGGGTACAGTGCCGGTGACACGGTAGATATTTTTGGATTCAAACAGAACTCATCCGGTAAGTCATCCTATCTCATTGGCAATGGGTTCAATGAAAAATATGTTTCTTCTGCCAAACTGGAACTGCTGGATGATAATCTGGATTACTGGCAGGTGGTCTGGCTGGAGAACCAGTCCTCCCATATCAATTCCAGCGGCTGGCAGACAGATCTCAGGTCCACCCTAAGGGACGATTTTTATGAGTATGCGTCCCAGATGGAAATCAACGGACTGGTTTTCAGGGATGAGTACCTGGAGGATTACCTGCGGCAATTGATCCTCATTGTCCATCCGCAGGCCCTGATAAAGGAGGTTCCGTCACGGCTCAATATACTGATGATCACAGCCATCAAGCCTGAAGTTTTCACCTTCGACAATGGGACCATTGTGATCACCACCGGTATGCTGGCCAAGACCAGGAGTGAGCAGGAATTATTGACCATATTGTCGGAACAGACTGCACACGTGGTACTGGACCATAACCTGATGAACCTGACCATGGAGATCCGCACTGAGAATAATGCCGAGTTCTGGTCAGCCTTTGCCACCATAGCTTCAGCAGTTGCCATGGAATTCAGCAATATACGCTATGGTACGAATTTTCATGTGGGAGACCTGGCATTGACCGGACTGTCTGCAGCGGCCATTTCGGATGCCCTTGTCCAGTCCGCAGGAGCATCCTATACCAGTGAACAAAATGAGCGTTCAAAAAACCTGAGTGAAGCATTCATGGCAGATTTACAACAGAGGGAAAATTTCGAATACCTGCCGGATAAGGAATATATGATCAATATTTCATCTGCCATTTCACTGACCGCATGGCAGGAATACCATCATCATAATTATGACCAGGCCATGAGGTATATGGACAGGGTATTCGAACTGGGGATTGCCAGCGAGGAAGATTTTCTGCTCAGGGCCAAGCTGACAAGAACCCTCTCAAACACCTACCAGAGCAATGCCGAAGCATTACGCCTTATCAATACTGCCCTGGCCATGCATGATTTTGATTTCGTGGAGGCCCTTGCTGAGAAAGGACTTATCCTGATCCGGCTCGGGGAGGTGCAACAGGCCAGAGAGGTTTTTGTAACCTACAAAGAAGCCGTTTCCGAAATGCCAAACATACCGGCGGGCAGAAATGCCACCTGGGCCAGCCGGATGCTGATCAAATGCGATCAGCTTTTGCAGAAGCGCTGATACAGAACAGATTTTATTAAATTGCAGGTAAAAGCCCTGCAATACATGTCAAAAAAACCTTCATCAGCATGGATCAACACCTGGTGGCTGGTCCTGCTGTTCTGCATCGTCAAACTACTGCTTCACCTCCTTACCAATACCAATTATGAATTGCAAAGGGATGCGTTCATGTACGTAGACCTGGGGAATCACCTGGCCTGGGGCTACCATTCAGTACCACCATCGATTGCCGTGTTTGCCAATATCTCCAGGTTGCTTCTGGGTGATACGACTTTTGCCATCAGGTTCTTTCCTGCCATCCTCGGTGTACTTTCCATCATCCTTATCGGGATCATGGTGAAAGAGGCAGGTGGAGGTAAGTGGGCCCAGTTCTTTGCCTGCCTGGCCTTCCTGGCTGCCCCGGCCTTCCTGCGCAGCAATTCCCTGTTCCAGCCCGTCTCTTTTAACCAGTTCTACTGGCTGCTGCTGGCTTTCTTTATCTTCAGATTGATACGGACCAATCGATCCATCTACTGGTACCTGATCGGGCTTGTCGCAGGAATGGCATTCCTGAATAAATATTCCGTTGTGTTTTATCTTTTCGGTATTATTGTGGCAGTATTGCTTGACACCGCTGCGAACCTGGTTACGGAAACCCCAGCCCTACCTTGCAGGAGCCATTGCCCTTCTCATTGCACTGCCCAACCTGATCTGGCAGATCAATCATCACTGGCCGGTTGTCCACCATATGAAGGAACTGGCTGAGACCCAGCTGGTGCATGTCCGGGTGGACATTTTTCTCCTTGAACAGATCATGATGTTCCTCCCTGTCTTCTTCATCTGGATCCTCGGCCTGGTATATGTCGCCTTCCTGAAAGAAGGCAGGACATACAGGGCTTTTGCCTGGATCTACCTGGTGGTGGTACTCTTACTCATCATCCTGCGTGGAAAGCCTTATTATACCATAGGCGTGTATTCATCCCTCTTTGTATTCGGTGGTCTCTTTATTGAAAGGTACCTGGTGCGAAAACTCGGATTTCTGAAATATGTATTGATCATTTTCATTCTTTCCGTCTCCATCGTGGCCCTGCCCATGAGCCTGCCCATCCTGAAACCTGAGGCTTTTATCCAGTTTTACAAATCCCTGGGCATGGAAAAATTTCACCGCTGGGAAGACGGGGAATATTATGACCTTCCCCAGGATTACGCAGATATGATAGGCTGGGAGGAACTATCCCGGATAGTCGGAGAAACATATCAAAAACTTACCCCTGAACAACAGTCCAAATGTGTGATCCTGGCAAATAATTATGGTGAGGCCGGATCTGTCAATTTTTATGGTACGAAATACGGCCTGCCCAGGGTCATCAGTTACAATGACAGTTATATCTTCTGGGCCCCTGAAAGCATTGATGTGGAGTACCTCATCAAGATCGGTGACAGTGACGACATGGAGGAGTTGTTCAATCAGGTCGAGATCGTTGGCAGGATATCAACACCCTATGCCAGACAGGAAGGTACCCCTGTCTATTTTTGCGGTAGTCCGAAGACGGATATTAACCGGGTTTACCAGGAGGAACGGCAAAGCAGGCTGGATCGATATCAACTATGACTAAGGTACTGGTTCCTAGGCTGGAATAATAGTTTGTAAGCATTTCCTGCTTGAGAATCCTTTGATTATTCGTACTTTTAAAAGGTCATGAATCCGAAAAATGCCATAAAAGTATTGCAGGACCAGATCGAAAAGCTGGAGGCCAAAGATTTTGATCTGAATGCCTGGAAAAATTTCACCATCCTTTTGCTGGAAAGGATATTCGGCCAGAAAACCAAGAAGATAGAAGCCATTCGGAAGATCAAATATGATCAGGGAAGCTGGGTTCTGAGGGATGAAACAGGCTATACCAATTCCATAGAGGCCTGTAAAAAACTGGGGCAGGAAATACTCGAAGAAGCCATCGTGGAGCTGGGGGCTTTTGGGGCTCCGGAAGAGACCGTCAATACCATCCCCTTCGAAGTCATACTGAATGCCCTTCAGGATGAGCTGACCGGTTCACAATTCCGTGAAATTAAAAATGCCCTCGAAGAAGAAAGGCAAATCGAAGACGTAAAAAAGATCCTTGTTACCAAATTAAAAGGATTTGATTCAGAGGGTATATATGCCATCGTTGCCAATATACTCAGCAATGAGGAGGTAATGAAAAGACTGCACTCATAGCCCATCCCCCCCCTGTCAGATGTTTCCACTGAATTTGCTAATTTTGCAGGCAATTGATAGCTTATGAAAAGAGTAGTGGTTGGTCTATCGGGAGGAGTGGATTCCAGTGTTGCAGCATACCTGCTCAAACAGCAGGGATATGATGTGATAGCTGTATTCATGATCAACTGGCATGACAAGACCGGGACGCTGGAGGGTGACTGTCCCTGGAAGGACGACCTGATCTTTGCGCAGCTAGTGGCCAAAAAACTGGATATACCTTTCCATAGTGCAGATCTTAGCAAGGTCTACAAGAAACGGGTGATAGATTATATGTTCCATGAATATGAGATGGGGCGGACACCTAATCCTGATGTGCTCTGTAACCGCGAAATTAAATTTGATGAGTTTTTTAAAGTAGCTGAAAAATATAAAGCAGATTTTGTGGCTACCGGACATTATTGCAGAAAGGAAACATTTAAAAAGGTTGGCAAGACCCATTACCGCTTGCTCGCGGGACTCGATCCCAATAAGGAGCAATCCTACTTTTTGTGCCAGCTGAACCAGGAACAGCTTTCTAAGATCCTTTTCCCAATTGGCGAATTGCCTAAGGAAAAGGTCAGGGAAATAGCCAGCGAACAGAACCTGCCAACAGCTGATAAAAAGGATTCCCAGGGGATCTGTTTCATCGGAAAGGTCGACCTGCCAACATTTCTCCAGCAGCGTCTTGAAACAAAGAAAGGAGATGTGATTGAAATACCCAGGAGGTTCAAAGGCTACCTTGATTTTGATCCGGCCAGGGACAATCCCATTTATCTCTCCCAGTCCTGGCAATACCAACCGGAGGATGGGATCAATATCGGCACCCACAACGGGGCCCATTTTTATACCATTGGCCAGCGCAAAGGCCTGAACATAGGTGGCAAGAAGGAGCCTTTGTTCATCATCGGAACAGATACAATGCGGAATATCATCTATACCGGGGAAGGGAAGAACCATCCCGGATTATACCGGAAAGGATTGTCAATCAGTGCTCCAGCAATGCATTGGGTCAGGCCGGACCAGCAAATGGAACCGGGTGAATCGAAAAGATTCAGTTTCCGCATAAGATACCGCCAGCCCCTGCAAAAAGGCACACTCCACATTATGAAAGAAGCTTCGTATATTGTCTTTGACAAAGCTCAGCGGGGGATCACACCCGGACAGTTTGCTGCCTGGTATGAGGGAGATGAAGTGATCGGCTCCGGGGTGATCGAATAGCCCCTCAGATCTTCCGGATCACAACCACCCAGTCTTTTTCATGTTCTGCGGGCGGTTCACCCAGGCTCGGATTTCCTTTCCCCTGCAGTGAAGTGATGCTTCCATTCTGCATTTCTCCTCCTTCACGGGGATTGAACCATTTGACCGATAATGGCATATCAGATTCGACCCGAAGCCTGGCCTGCTGTGTCCCGGCAGGCAGGTAAACCACATATACTTCTGCAGTTTTTGCCAGACAATAAGCATCTTGGATATTTACCAGTTCATCCCGGCTGTCCATCTCTTCCAGTGGGAACTGGCTTATAAATCCTGTAGCAATGGCTGATTGTTTCCACCAGGTTTCGCGGCTGCGAAAATCCTCACAGGTCAGGTCTGTATGAGGATAACGATAGCCAAAATACCATTCAACCCCTGTCCCGCCTGCCAGCAGGGAACCCCACAGCGCAAGGTGGCGTATGGTATCATGGCCGGCATCATAGGAATCCGGCAAAACACCTTTCCAGTGGGGACCCAGTTCATCGAAGTTAACGATCCATGGTTTGCCAGCTTTTTCTGATTCATCAACCCACTTTTTCACTGCATCATGCACCCTGGAGGGATTACCTTCCTGTATGGACGGTCCATCCAGGCTTTCGAATCCCAGCATAGGTATCAGGTATGCATCCTGTTTGTCCTGTCCGCTATGTGTATGTAAGACAACATTGCTGGGATATGGATTGATCTGTTTAATGTAATTCGCCATGTCTTTTTTCTGGGCATCAGTCTGGCCGATCGGGGTCCAGTCTGCGGGACCGTTTTCTTCACCCAGGTTCCAGGTGATGGCCAGGTGATGGCCGAATCGGGCTATCAATTCCCGCAGATAAAGCCTCCGTTGAACCCCTGTATGCCCCATATCCAGCAGACATTCATTCTCCGTTTCCTGAAGGACAAAATGAGTCATGATCCCCAGCTGGTCCATGTGCCCGAAAACCACTTCCCACTGGTCCAGTTTGCTGCAATCAAACCTGTACCTCTCATTATAATCAGTATATGGCCAGACATCTTTCCCGTCACCAATGATGTTCATGGTCAGCATGTAAACTGAATTCACGCCTGCTGACCGAAGATAGTTCAGCGCTCCGATGATGCCCTTCCCTTTTCCGCCCTGCCAGATTGGGTCTCCTTCCTGCCAGTCTCCTGATATGAGGCTGATATTTGTGAAGACTTTCTTTGGGATCCGCCTCCCCTTCCCTGACTTCTTTTTTCAGGCTGAACCGGGTGGTCTGGTCAAAATCTGCAAAAGCCAGGAAATTCTCGGGACTGTCAGCCCCGTTCTTGATCCAGATCTTTTCGCTTCCCTGGATCTTAAAATAACCTTTCCCTCCGTTGATGATCCTTCCCCTTCCACGAAAATCAGGTCCGGATTTATCGGATGGGGCTATTTCCATGGTTCCTTCCCTGACCTCAAGCGAGAGTTCTTCGCCCAGATCTTCACCATCCAGGATAGCAATGTTTTTCCCCTTCCTGAAAGACACCTTATATTTCCAGGTTCCCAGGGCATCTGGACAGAAATGGATCTTCCACATATTTCCGGTTTTGGCTGATGTTTCCCCGGCATTTCCATCGGCAGCATAATACCCGGGCACCTTATAGGATTTGTTTCCCTGTGAGAATACGGCTTCCAGCTTATAATCCAGGAATGGATTTTCTTCGGCCCACTCGGATGTTTCAGGTCCGTGAACGAGGATAGTAACCTTGTGCCATTGCTGTAATTCGCCTGAGATTTCGATCCCTTGTTTTACAGGGGACTGGCATGAGAAGATCAGTACTATAAAAGACAGGTAAATGAGGTTTTTCATCTTATTATTTTTGTATTGGGTTTTCCATTAGCGGTCTACATGAGGTAACTCCGTTTCTAAAAATTTCAGGCTTTCTTCCACCCAATGATCCGGGTCTTCCACAAATCCGCCACTGGCTTCACTTCCCATCTCAATACCTGCCACACATGGTTCCCCGAACTTTGCACAATTCTCTTCTATGCCGAGTTCAATGCACTTGTCTACATACTGTCGAAATGGGACAGCCCCGGTACCGAGTATGCTGTTGGTATGTGCAAAGCTTTCTGTTTCGCTTAAATGGACATGCAGTATCCTGCTTTTCAGTTTTTCCAGTTGTTCAGGTTCCTCCCGGGTGATCACCATATGGCCGACATCAACATTCGGATATACATTCGGCAGGCCAATATCTTCGACTGCCTTGGCAAGCTTGTATGTATTATTACAGATGAAATATACATGCGGATCCAGTTCAATTCCTACCAGCAGATCTTTATCCAGTCCCCATTCAGCAAACCGCCCGACATTCTCCAGCATATACAACCATGACTGTTCGGGGCTTGTCCCCAGTTCATACAGTCCCCCTCCCCAGCATACCAGTAACTGACGGCCACCCATTTCCATCTGGAAGTCGGCACAGGCCTTCATATAATCAAATACCGCATCGCGTTTTTCAGGATCCGGGTGTGCAGTATCCTTGGTAGCCACCATGAGCATCTGTGTACAGTGGATCCCATTATCCTTCACAATTTTCACTGCTTCATCCCGCTGGTTCTTACTCATTGTAAGGGGATTGCCCTTCCTGATCCCGGCATATTCAATGTATTTGAATCCAAACTTAACAGCCGCACGCAATGATTTTTCCGGACCTTTGTCCCCGACTTCGTAAACCAGGGTATTTAATGCCAATTTCATATGTTTGGATTTGATTTATTAAAGGTATTCCTCTACTCTGTATTGTGAAGGCCACATTCCTTGTGTTCTGCATTCTCCCACCACCAGCGGCCCGCACGGGAATCCTCCCCGGGCTGGATGGCCCTGGTACAGGGTTTGCATCCAATACTCGGGAAGCCACGGTCATGAAGTACATTATAAGGGATATCATTATCCCTTATATATTGCCAGACCTGTTTTTCGGTCCAGTTGATCAGGGGATTCAGTTTCATCAGGCGGTGCTTGTCATCCCATTCCACCAGTTTATTGAAAAACCTGGTAACCGTCTGATCCTTCCGCAGTCCGCAAATCCATATCTCCATGCCTCCCAGGGCACGTTTTAGGGATTCATTCTTGCGTACATCACAACAGAGTTTCCGGTTTTCTATGCTTTTGTAAAACAGGTTGATGCCCTTGCTTGCCACCATTTCCTGCACCTTCTGGTAGTCCGGAAAGTAGATCTCTATATTCAGGTTATATTCTTCGTTGGTATGCTGGATCAGGTCATAGGTCTCCTGGTACAAACGTCCTGTATCAAGGGTAAACATCCTTGTTCCACGATCAATATCAGCGATCATCCTGGTCAGTACCTGGTCCTCTGCTCCCATGCTTGAGGCAAATACAATTTTACCTTTATACCTGTCAAGGAAAAAGGACAGGACCTCTTCCGGCATCCTTCCCCATCCATTTTTCATTCAACTCATCTATCAGGTGATCCTTCATATTTCTTCCTCTGATTTATTCAGCTTCTTCCATCTCTGGTGTAAGATTGGATCTTAATAGCAGATAACCAGAGATACCGGCTATTAATGAACCCACCAGTATCCCTATCTTGGCATGATTCAACAATCCTGCATCCTGAAATGCCAGGCTGCTGATAAACATGGACATGGTAAATCCAATGCCGCCGAGAAATCCCAGTCCGGCCATCTGTGTCCAG
The DNA here is from genome assembly GCA_963767555.1 of uncultured Bacteroidaceae bacterium. GTDB lineage: Bacteria > Bacteroidota > Bacteroidia > Bacteroidales > SM23-62 > SM23-62. Next base: position 22,343 of record CAVYEL010000018.1, read on the forward strand.
TTTGTGCCAGGTGGCAGATCGGTGATTTTCAACTTCACCCCAATCCAGGCGAAAATGAGTATGCCAAGTACCTTCCCGGCGACCAGGGCGATGGCTAAATTATATGATAAAGGACCGATTACAGACTCACCACCCGGAGCACTGAGCAAAACACCAGCATTGGCGAGTGCAAAGACCGGCATTACAAAAAATGATGTAAAGCCGTGCCCTCGGTGTTCATAGTATTGCAGGGGACTATGTACTTTGTCCAAATATACCTCGAGATTATCCACTGCTTCAAGTTGTTCATGAGTTAGCATTAGATCATCATCATTATCAGGATTTTCAAAATGTTTCATATTGGATTGCACTACCCGGTTAAAAACCCCCAGTTTGATTCTCCGTTTTGCTGGTATAATAAAGGCAAGCGCAACACCGGCAATGGTCGGATGTAAACCTGACTTCAGTACGTAATACCAGATAAAGATCGAGAATACCAGGAAGACAGCCGGATTTCGCATCCCAAACCGGATGGTTAATAAACAACATAACAAACAGCACTCCTGCAATCAAAAGATTATCCCAGCCTACTGATTCACTGTAAAAAGCCGCAATTACCAGGACCGCTCCCAGGTCATCCGCAATGGCAAAAGCCGCAAGAAATACTTTCAAAGAAAGCGGTACCCGTTTCCCGAGAAGGCTAAGTATCCCGAGTGAAAAGGCTATATCTGTTGCCATGGGAACGCCCCAGCCTTCTGATCCGGGATTGTCACCCTGAAGAACAACGAACATCGTGGCCGGAATAACCATCCCTCCTATAGCAGCCATTATGGGTAGTGTCGCCTTTCTCAAACTGGATAATTCACCCACGAGGATCTCTCTTTTGATTTCGAGTCCCACAACAAAAAAGAAAATTGCCATTAATCCGTCATTTATCCAGAGGATCAGGGGTTTTGACAATTTGAACACATTCCCGACCTGAACTGTCAGTTCCCAGTTAACCACCTGGTCATAGAAATCGGAAAGTTCCGAATTGGCCATTATCATGGCTATGGCTGTGCAGACAAGCAGGAGTATCCCGCCGGCTGCCTCGACTTTCATAAACCTCTGGAATGGTCCCACGAGCGTGGTTATCGCGGATGATTGTTTGGCTGACATGGCAAAAATTTTGGTGCTAAAAATAGCGAATTTATTAATAAAATACCTTTTTGTCTGCTTTCATAAAGTTGTTATACCTTCCCAGATCGTACCAGTAGTCCCCGTTATGTATAAAAGCCCCTATCTTTTGCCGTTCAGCCAGTTGCAGGTACATCTCAGTCAGTGACCGGGGTTCAGTTTTCGGAAAAAAATCCAGGAATTCAGCATTGATCACCTGTACGCAGCTATTGCCAAAATCCTCAAGTGATCCCGAGGGTGTACGGACACTCCGTTTCTCCCCTGTTTCATTGTGTATCCATCCACATAATGATCCGGTCCCGTCAAATAAAAGGGATCTTGAAGTTGGCCGCTTTTTTACGGCCAGGGTTGCCAGTGCATTGCCATCCCTGTGATACCTTATGAGATTGCCGATATCCAGATTGGTAAACACATCTACATTGTGGACAATAAAGTCATCTTCCCCGGAGAAAAATTCCCTTGCCTGCAATATGGCACCGCCGGTGTCCATCAATTCACCGGTTTCATCCGAGATATGCAGGCTCACATCCCCCACATCCAGCTTATCAAGAAAATCGATAACCTGGTCCGCAAAATGATGAACATTCACCATGATATGGTTAATACCGGCATCCGCCAGGTTCCTGACTATTCTCTCCACCAGCGGTGTTCCCTTGAAAGGAACAAGCGCCTTTGGGGTATTATCAGTCAGGGGCTTCAGCCTGGTGGCCAATCCTGCTGCAAGGATGATTGCTCTCATCAGATATTAGACATTGGATTATAATTTGCCGGGTTTGCAGACCCAGTCTTTTTTCTTCACCCTGCTATGGCACTTCTGACATTCATATCCGGGTTTTTGAGACATTCTTGCCTTTGCCTTTTTCTTGCCTATCTCGCACATCGTCTTACTCATTCCTTGTGGCTATTATTTATCCTGCTCCCGGTGCTTCAGAACAACATTTACGGGATGGTTTTTCTCCAGGTAAACCTTGAGCTGTTCAGCACAGTATACCGACCTGTGTTGCCCACCGGTACAACCAAAATTTATCATTAAATTGGTATATCCCCTTTGAGTATATACATCAACAGACTGGTCCACCAATGCATATATGTTCTCCAGGAATTCCGAAACTTCGGGCTTGTCTGCCATGAAATCTATTACCTCCTGGTCCATGCCTGTATATTTCTTGTACATTTCTATCCTGCCCGGGTTGGGAAGAGTACGGCAGTCAAAGATGTATCCCCCTCCATGTCCGCTATAATCCCTTGGAATACCCAGTTTATAGGAAAAGCTGGTGATGCTCAGGGTTAATTTATCTTCTGCCATGTTATGTTTCCAATTTGATAATCCTGTCAGGCGCTGCAAGCATTTTGTCAGTTCCGGCATTCCCTGCGGGATACATGAATTTTCAAGCAGCCAGGCGATATTTTGAATGGCATAGGGAATGCTCTGCAGGAATAATGGGATATTCTCAATAATCCCCCTCAGACCGTACGCCCCCATAGCCTGCATTATCCTGACCAGAACAAAACCATAATAATATTTCTGAAATTCATCAGCCTCTTGCTTGTTTATCTGTCCTAGTTTCTCCAGGTAATACTGCAGTAATTCTTCCCGGAGATCCGACGGAAGATCTACCCGTGCTTCGAACAGCAATGATGCCACATCGTACTGCAGAGCACCTAACCTTCCTCCCTGGTAATCAATAAAATGAAAATCCTCTTTATGGTAGAGGATATTCCTGGCCTGAAAATCACGGTATAGAAAATGATCTCTTTTGGCCTGCATTAGAAAATTTGCAAAGAATTGAAAATCATCTTCCAGTTTCTGCTCGTCAAATGGGATGCCCTGTAAATTCAGGAAAAAATACTTGAAATGGTTCAGGTCCCACAGAACCGACTGCCTGTCAAACTCGTTTCGGGGAACACAGACCGAATAATCCAGTCCCGCATGGCCTTCCATCTGAAACTTCAACAGGTGCTCAAGCACAGAGTGATAGTAAGGCAGTACCTTCCCGGGAAAAGATCCTTCCTCTCTCGCCTGATCAACCAGGTGCTTCAACATCAGGTCACCCAGGTCTTCCAGCAGGTAGATCCCCTTCTCTTCCTGAACAGCATACAGTTCAGGAACGTTCAAACCCCTGTTTCGGAAATGCTCTGTAAACCGGAGAAACGCCCTGGTTACCAGGGGATCCGGACTGATGGCACCGATGCATCCCGATGCCTGTCCCACCATGCGAAAATACCGCCTGTGCGAAGGTGATCTGGGCAATTCGATCATACTCACAACCGGCGAACCATAATGTTGCTGAAATAGTTCCTGTAATGCTTCCTGTTTCACTTGAGATCAATTTAACACCTGCAAAAATAATAAATTAAAGATGCGCGGGTCTATAACTATTTTTATAATTTTACACAGGAATATTGATAATATGAAACTATCCATTTACAGCCAAAAAGAACTGAACTTCGTTGAGCTTAACCTGACCGGCACTGATGAAGACTATAATAAACTGGATGCTGAATCCCGGTATATTGACAGTGTTGTTTTCAATCTGTTCACCGCCTGCTTTGAGAAATCAAATAAGCTGTATGAATATTATGATGCTACCAAGTACAATACCCGTTATATCGTGCCCCTGAGAAACCAGTTGCTCACCCACCTGGTTATCCTGCAAAAGCTCAGATCTCTTTCCGGGTTTCAGTCCTTCCTTGACGAAAAGGTCTTTGGTAAAGAATTCCTCCTCGCCCTTATTAAAATGGATAAAACCTGGATGGACCACTGGACCCTCTACCATGAAAAGCTTGTCAAGATCAACCAGGAACTCCTGGATCTCGTGGATTACTGCATAGATGAGGATCATAACCTGTATGTTATAGGTTACTGATTTTCTTATTTAGACTGCATTGGTTATGTTTGTAAGCATTACCAATCAATATCATCATGCCCAGTTTTGTAATTACTGATAAATGTGACGGATGTAAAGCACTGGACCGGACTGCATGCCAGTACATCTGTCCGAATGACCTGATGGTCCTGGACAAGGAAAGCAATAAGGCAAAGAACCGGGCTCCTGAGATGTGCTGGGAATGCTACAATTGCGTAAAGATCTGTCCCACCCAGGCCATAGAGGTCCGGGGATACGCCGATTTCATGCCGCTGGGAGGGGTGGTACAGCCATTAAGGAGCTCTGATGCCATCATGTGGTCAGTGAAGTTCAGGGACGGGCAGATCAAACGATTCAAGTTCCCCACACGCACAATACCAGAAGGGTCTGCAGATCCGGATGCCGGCTTTGAGACCGGTACGGAAGACCTTAAAAATCCTTTACTGCGTACAGAACCAGCCTCAAGCGGACTTGATGAACTTGAAAAAATCTGATTATGAGTATTACTGAGAACTTTGAAACCGTCGAGATCCAGACGGATATCCTCATCCTTGGAGGTGGAATGGCTGCCTGTGGAGCCGCCTATGAAGCTGCCCACTGGGCGAAAAAGAACAACCTGCGGGTTACACTGGTGGACAAGGCCTCAATGGACAGGTCCGGTGCAGTGGCGATGGGATTGTCTGCGATCAATATGTACCTGGGACTGAAAGAAGGGAAAAACTCGCTCAGTGATTATGTGAAATATGTAAAGAATGACCTGATGGGCATTGCCCGCGACGATCTGGTAGCCAATATCGGCCGCCATGTGGATGCATCGGTGCATTTATTCGAGAAATGGGGACTCCCCATATGGAAAGACGATGAAGGAAAATATGTGAATGAAGGGCGCTGGCAGATCATGATCCACGGGGAATCCTATAAAACCATCGTTGCCGAAGCAGCCAAGAATGCCCTGGCCGAGCTCGGTGAAAACGGCCAGTACCTGGAGCGGGTATTCATCACGGACCCCATCATGGAAGGTAATCGCTGTGTCGGGGCCATCGGATTCAGTGTCAGGGATCAAAAGGTGTATATTTTCAGGGCTAAATCTGTGCTGGCGACCATGGGGGGAGCAGTGCATATCTTCAAACCAAAATCAGTTGGCGAGGGACTGGGAAGGTCCTGGTATCCGCCATTCAACAGTGGTGCCAGTGCTTATTTCACCCTGAAAGCAGGAGCAGAGATGACCTGCCAGGAAGTCCGATTTGTACCTGTCCGTTTCAAGGATGCCTACGGTCCCGTTGGCGCCTGGTTCCTGCTTTTCCAGGCACAGGCCACCAATGCCCTTGGAGAGAATTACATGCAGACAAGGGCTGCCGAACTGGAGAAATGGGCCCCTTACGGTTTGGAAAAACCTACCCCGGCCAACCTCAGGAACTACCTGATGATGCTGGAGATCGAAGACGGGAAGAGTCCCATTTACATGCGCACTGATGAAGCTATTAAAAAGATCGTTGAAAGCATCCCCGATGAAAAAGAAGCAAAGCGGAAACTGAAAGAACTGGAGAAGGAGGCCTGGGAGGATTTTCTTGATATGACTGTCAGCCAGGCCCTGCTCTGGGCATCCATGAACATCAAACCGGATGAAAAACCCTCAGAAATATCAGCCTGTGAGCCCTACTTTATCTCTTCTCACTCCGGGGCATCCGGCGCCTGGGTCAGCGGTCCGGAAGACCTTGCCCCCGAACCTTACAAATGGGGTTATCCGAATATGACCACGGTCGAGGGACTCTTCGCTGCGGGAGATGCTTCTGGAGCCTCCAGCCATAAATTTTCCTCCGGATCCTTTACGGAAGGACGGATTGCCGCCAAGGCTGCCGCCTCTTTCTGTGTTGATCATCCTGATACCCCATCCCTTTCGGAGGAGAAGGTCCTGGAACTGAAGCAGGGGATACTTGCAGCCCCTGGAGCTTTTCGAGACCCATAAGGGATATACCCAGGATGAAGATGTCAACCCCAATTATATCAAGCCCCAGATGTTCATGTTCCGCCTTCAGAAGATCATGGATGAATATGCCGGAGGTGCCTCCAGCGGATTTAAAACATCAGCACCCCTCCTTGAAAAGGGTTTGGAGCATCTCGAAATGCTGAAAGAAGATGCTGCAAAGCTGGCTGCAGAAGATACGCATGAGCTGATGCGATGCTGGGAGAATATCCACCGGATCTGGCAGGCTGAATCACATATCCGGACCATGCTGTTCCGGGAAGAGACCCGCTGGCCGGGGTATTATTTCAGGAGTGATTTCCCGGGGATGTCGGGGGACTGGAAAGTATTTGCCAACTGCAGGTGGAACCCGGATTCAGACGAATGGGAATTGTTAAAACGCGATATTATAGACCTGGTTGAGTAATGCCGGATCCTGATCAAAATAGGGTACTGGTCATTGGTGGTGGCATCAGCGGGATGACCGCTGCCGTAGAGGCTGCTGAAACAGGTTGCCGGGTTTACCTGGTGGAAAAATTGCCTTATCTCGGGGGACAGGTAGCCAGGATCAATGAGTACTTTCCCAAATTATGTCCCCCTTATTGCGGACTGGAAATTAACTTCAAACGGATCAGGAACAATCCGCAAATTGAGGTACTCACGGGGGCAACAGTTGAAGAGATCAGTGGCCCTGCAGGGGATTTTAAAGCACGGATAAAATGCGGGCCCGAATATGTGACGGCGGACTGCACTGCATGCGGAGAATGCGCTGCGGTATGTCCGGTAGAAACAGATGATCCATTTAATTACGGGATGTCATCCCGCAAGGCCATTGCTCTGCCTCATGAGCTGGCCCATCCGGCAAGATTTTTTCTGGATGATGCCGTCTGCGAAATGGATTCCTGCAAAAAATGTGTCGAAGCCTGCCGCTATAATGCCATCCACCTCAATGCCCGGCCAACTGAGCTGGAGATTAACATCAACAGCGTTATACTCAGTACAGGCTGGAAGCCCTATGAGCCAGAAAACCTGGAGGAGTTTTCGTGGGGAAAATCGCCAGATATACTGACCAATGTTATGATGGAACGACTGGGGGCACCCAACGGTCCGACCGGCGGTAAAATATTAAAACTTTCCGATCAGCAGCCGGCCAAAAAAATCGCATTTGTTCAATGTGCCGGATCCCGGGATGAAAACCATCTCCCCTACTGTTCTGCTGTATGTTGCTCGGCCTCCCTGAAACAGGCGCTTTATTTCACCAGGCAGGACAAGGAGAACCTGGCAGATATATATTATATCGACCTGAGGGTAACGGGCAGGAACGAGGATTTTCTCAGGAAGGTGGAAGAAAATGAGCAGGTCAACCTGGTAAAAGGAAAGGTCATTGGCGTGGGACTGGAAAACGGGAAACCTGTGATAGAAGCAGAAGATATTTTATCAGGACGGAAAATACGGGGGGATTATGACCTGGTTGTCCTTGCCACGGGAATAGTTCCGGAGATCCCCTTGTCTCCCACGGCGGACCTTGACCCTGATGGTTTTATCATAAAGGAAAGCCTGGAGAATGGATTTTCTGCAGGGGGTTGTTGTTGTGAACCCAAGGACGTGGCTGCTACAGTCAGGGAATCTACCGGCATGGTACTGAATGTTTTACAATAAAAAACATTTTGGTAAAGGAATCAAAAAATACAGGAGTTTATATCTGCAGCGGATGCCAGATCGGGGATGCTATCGACACAGCCGGACTCAGGTCCATAGCCGATGAATCCCAAACCGTCGTGTTTTGTGCCGAACATCCCTTCCTCTGCAGCCATGAATCCCGTCAACAGATCACTCAGGATTTACAGGAAAAACAACTTGATTCCCTGGTCCTTGCAGCCTGCTCGCCCCGCCATGCAGTAAGCTCCTTTTCCTTTGAAAAGATCTTTACCGAACGTGTTAATCTCCGTGAAGGCGTTGCCTGGACCATGGAACCAGGCCATGAAGACACACAGGCAGCAGCCGAAGATTATCTCAGGATGGGTATTGCCAGGACAGCAACATCCGGCCTCCCGGATCCCTACCTTCTCGAGAACCCGGTTTCAGACATTCTCGTCATTGGCGGTGGTATCAGCGGTATGCAGTCCGCCATAGAATCGGCCCGGGCAGGATATCAGGTACTGCTTGTGGAGAAAGAAAAAGCCCTGGGAGGACGGTTGAATCAATGGCATGATATTATACCGGTTTCCGGGGCAAAAGAAACCAATCTGGACTTTTTCATGCAGGAGAAACTGGATGACATAAAATCTTTGCCAGGGATAAAGGTACTTACAGATACGGTTGTTTCATCCATTTCCGGCGAGCCCGGAGCTTTTTCGGTTGAGGTGAACCAGGGAGGAAAGATCACCAGCCACCAGGTTGGTTCCATTGTCCTGGCCAACGGCTGGAAGCCATATGATGCCACGAAACTGAAAGGATTTAAATACAGTGAGAGGCCGAATGTGATCACCCAGGTGGAACTGGAAACGATGGTTAAAGCCGGAAGCATCCTCAGGCCTTCTGATAATACTGCGCCTTCAAACATCCTTTTCATCCAGTGTGCAGGATCCCGTGACAAGGAACATCTCCCCTACTGCTCAAATGTATGTTGCCTGACCAGCCTGAAACAGGCACAATACATCAGGCGGCAGCTTCCGGACAGCAATGTGTTTATTGTATATAAGGATATCAGGACACCTGGAAAAAACGAACATTATTACCAGGAGGTCCAGGCTGATTCACGGGTATTCTTTTCCAAAGGGGAGATTTCCGAGATTGTCGACACGCCCGGGGATTCCATGGCAGTTACCGTTTCGGATAACCTGCTGGGGGAACCCATCCGTATCCGGGCTGATCTGATAATTGCAGCTACCGGCATGGTACCGAACCAGTCCGGTGACCTGCACCTGAAATACCGCAAAGGTGAGGGATTACCGGAGTTGAAATATGGTTTCCCCGACTCTCATTTCATCTGTTTCCCGTACGAAACACAGCGGACAGGTATATATGCAGCCGGGGCCATACGGGTTCCACAGGGCATACAGGCCTGCATGGAGGATGCTGCCGGCGCTGCCCTGAAATCTATTCAATGCATTGAGCGTGTAAAACGCGGACAGGCTGTCCATCCAAGGCCAGGGGATGAAAGTTTCCCCGTTTTATCCCTCCAGCGCTGTACTGACTGCAAACGGTGCACAGAAGAATGCCCCTTCGGATCCTATGACGAAACCGAGAGCGGGACTCCCCTCCCCAACCCTGCCAGGTGCCGGCGATGCGGAATATGCATGGGATCCTGTCCGGAACGGATCATTAATTTCGATGACTATTCCATACATGCTGTTTCTTCCATGATCAAATCCATTCCCATCCCGGATGAGTTTGAAGAAAAGCCACGGATACTGGCCTTCATTTGTGAGAATGATGCCTATCCGGCCTTTGACCTGGCAGCACAACACCGGTTGAAGATCAGTCCCTTTGTCAGGATCATTCCAGTCCGCTGCATTGGATCCATCAATAAGATCTGGCTGTCTGATGCACTTTCCCAGGGTTATGACGGGATCCTCCAGATAGGATGTAAACCGGGTGAGGATTATCAATGCCATTTTATCACCGGGAGCGAGCTGATGGAAACACGTTCTGAGAACATACAGGAGACCCTGCAGACAATGATGCTGGAACCGGAAAGGATAGAAACAGTATTCCTTGAAATTGATGAATACGGAAGGATCCCTGAAATTTTAGATGAATATATGGAAATCATAGAGGATATCGGTCCCAATCCATTCAAAGACATGTAGATGCTGGAGGTACATCCCGACATACAATTCATTGAAGATCTGCAGGAAGCAACCGGTTCCCAGCTGACTACCTGCATGCAATGCGGGGCCTGCACAGCTGCCTGCAGCCTGTCAGAGGGGGAGAATGTCTTCCCAAGGAAACAGATGATAATGGCGGCCTGGGGAATGAAAGACAGGCTGATGGCCGATCCGAATGTCTGGACATGCCACCAGTGCGGCGACTGCACACTTACCTGTCCCAGGGGGGTAAAACCAGGAGAGATACTGGCAGCCCTTCGCCTGAAGCAGATATCATTTTATTCAAAACCGGCATTCATCTCCAGCTGGATGTTGGACATCCGCTACCTTCCCCTGGTGATCCTTTTCCCGGCCCTCATTATTATGATGATCCTGATCCTGGCCGGGACTTTCACGCTGACTGATTTGTCCATGCCGGAAGGACCTGTGGATTATGGCGAATTCTTTCCCCATGGTTGGCTCAACGGCTCCTTCACCATCCTGTTTGTCTTATCAGCCATGGCCGGAATAAACGGGATCCGTTCTTACTGGAAGAACATGAAAAGTCTGGAGGAAAACAACAGCACCCTGCCCCGCCTGACTTTACAAAGTTTCTGGAAGGTCATGCGGAATATAATGGTCCACCGTGATTTTAACCGCTGCACGGAAAATAAAAGCCGCTCCCTGGCCCACCTCTTTGTTTTCTGGGGATTCATTCTACTGCTTTTTGTGACCTTCTTTGCCATCCTTTCGACAATCTTTTTCGAATATCCCCTGGGCATTCTGAATCCCATCAAGATTGCGGGCAACCTCGGTGCCTTCTTATTGCTTGGAGGCAGCAGCCTGATGATCTTTCACCGGCTCAGGAAGAAGAACAGCCTGGAAAGCAGGTATGGGGACTGGTTCTTCCTGGTTTCGTTCTGGCTCCTGACATTTTCGGGCATGCTGGTAGAAGGGGCCCGTTTCCATGAATGGGGATTCGCCTACCATCTCTATTTCTTACACCTGGTCCTGGTCTGGATCATCATTCTCTACTTCCCCTATACCAAATTCGCCCACTTCCTTTACCGGACCACCGCATTGCTATTTCTGAAGTTAAAAAGATATTAAGCCAATACTTATCATAAACAAGTAGCATTTAAATTTACTCGGTTCTCTGGCAGTAATATTATATTTCTTATCATACCCCAATACTTCCTTTTGCTTTCTCTGTCTCGCAGCATAGTCGCGAGATCCATGCCTTTCAAAAGTGATAAACAACAGATAGTGGGATTATTTGAAAACCGGGTTGTCTATTTCGGAAAAACCGGAAGTCACACACCTGTGAGTTTTTCCTTTCGTGTGACTCCCAGCTTCAATTAAAGTTGCTTAGCTATGTCTGTTATTGATTGTATAACAGTGTTATACGATGATGAGAAAAATGTGTAATCATTATTCAAAAGTCACAACCCTGTGAAGAAGTCACATATAGGTGACTTGCAAGAAATTCGAAAATAGGGTAGATAGAAGGCCTAATAGTGACACCATATGTGTTCTGATGCAGCTCAAATATGGGAAATGTCCAATTATATATTTACCTTGATTTCCCAAGAGTATTCATTAATTTATATGGAAAATGACCATTGAACGGGATCTTTCAATGTTCAGCAAGCAGGTATCAGATATGTTCACCTGGCCCCGGAGTAAAAAAGAATGGGGCAGGTACAGGCTGAATGAGAAGCAGATAGCATCCTTTAACAGTAAGGGATATCTGTCCAATGTCAAGTTGTTGGAAAATTGGCAGGTGGACCAGCTGTGTGAGGAATTAAATGAGATTATGGATCCGGATAATGCGAATCATGATCTGCTGTATGAATTCCATGCCAATGAATCTACTTATCCTGATAAAATTATTTTCCATTCACTGGGGCATTGGCGGATGACCCCGGGATTCCATGACATACTCTGGTGTCCCGCTTTTGTAATGGCAGCCTATCAATTGCTTGGGGAAAAAGCAGTGCGGTTCTGGCATGACCAGCTGTTCTGCAAACCGGCCAAGCATGGAGGTGTGGTGGCCTGGCATCAGGATTACTCATACTGGATCCGGACCACCCCCATGCAACACCTGACAACATGGATAGCACTGGATGATGCCAGCCAGGAAAATGGATGCCTGCAATACATACCGGAAAGCCATACGTGGGGACTGTTGGACAAGCCTGTTTTGACGGGAGAAATGGAGGGATTGAAGGCATTCCTGAACGAGGAACAGCAGGCAGAACTTGTGCAACCCCTGCCTGTCGAAATGGAAAGAGGTTATGCAACTTTCCATCATCCCCTGCTTGTACACGGATCTTTTGAGAACCTGTCAGAAAGGCCACGCAGGGCATGTGTACTGAATGTTTTTGCGGACGGGACCCGGTCTGATTCCGATGAAGAGATCCTGGGTGGTGTTCCGAAGATTGCGAAAGGAAATAAAATGGTAGGACAATTCTTCCCTTTGCTCTATCCAATGGATTGATTCATCATGGGCGCTATGAGAGAACCTGACAAACAGAGAATACTGGATGCCATAAACCATATTGAGCGGCCGGACATACCCCTTTTTGAGATCGATCCCGACATGGAGATCGTTAACCCGATCCTGGAAAAGAGCCTTTCATATGAACTTCATCCTTATGAGCTGGATGCAGAAAACAATGTCGAACTCAATGTCAGAATGGGAAATGATATGGTATTCTTTTCCCATGTATGGAGGACGGGGCGGGTGCAGGTTAAGGACAGTGATGGCAGGCTCCATTACAAGGATGGCCGGATCAAAACCCGGAAGGATTTTGACCAGCTCTGGTTTCCTGACCTCGGCAATCTTGAGCATAGACTGGAGGCAACATGCAAAGCTCTTCAGGGTAAAAAAATGGGCTTAATGTGCGGGGCCCAGACAGCTGCTTTTACAGCCATGACGGCCATGGGGTACAATGATTTCCTGTTGAATACCCTTGCTGATCCGGACCTGGTGATGGACCTGATCAAAACCCTTCATGACTACTGTCTCCAGGAAATGGAAATATACCTTCAATACCCCATGGATATGATGAAAGTGGGAAGCGGTATTATCACGACTACCGGTCCCATGGTATCCTGGGAACAGGTGGAAGAATTAGAAACATCTTTTATCCGGGAGCAGATAGGCATAATCCGTGAAGCAGGCCTGCCTGTCTTCTTTCACATCGACGGCAAGGTGGATAACCTGATACCTGATTTTATTGAAATGGGTGTGGATGTACTTAACCCTATCGATCCCTCCGGAGAGGTACAGGATATATATGAGATCAAATCGCTTTATGGTAACCACATTACCCTGTCAGGCAACATCAATATTGACACTGTACTCAAAAATGGCAGTCCGGAAGCGGTAAAAAAAGATGTAATTGAGCATATGAAAAGACTCGGAAAAGGAGGAGGGTACATTGTATCTTCAAGCCATAACCTGCATGAACTAATCCCGCTTGAGAATTATTATGCCATGAGAGATGCAGTGATGGAATACAGCCATCCGTATTAACAAAGTTGTCAAATGATCAGAGCGTTTCTTGTTTTACTTCTAATCAGCCAGGCCATTCTTTTCCCGGCATCTGGAGAAAACAGGTTTTCCAATGAGCTGGAATGGCATAAGCTTACCAACCTCCCTCCTGCTCCCGGACAGGAAGTCCAGGATGGCCTGGCTGCCCCTTTTGCCGGGGTATCGGGTGATGTCCTGCTGATTGCCGGCGGAAACAACGAAAAATTCTATGATCATGCCTATGCGCTGGGCAAAAATACAGAAGGGGAATATACCTGGCATACAGGATTTCAAATACCCTATCGGGCTGCCTATGGGGTTTCCATCACTGTCCCGGAAGGTGTAATATGCATTGGAGGCAGTAATAGTACCGGATCATTATCTTCGGTCTTCCTGATGAAATGGGACCCGGATTCCGAACAAATCAAGACGGAGAGTCTTCCATCATTGCCCTGTGCAATGAGCCAAATGGCAGCTGCCCTGGTCGATCAGAAAATATACCTTGCAGGAGGTTATACGGATGACCGGCCTGCCAATACCTTTTTATGCCTGGACCTGTCAAAATGGGGGGGGCATGATTTTAATTGGGAAGTTCTTGAAGATTTTCCAGGCCCTCCGCGTTTGCAGGCCATTGCTGTGGGACAAAATGCAGCTGAAGAACAGCATTTCTATTTCTTCAGCGGCTATTCTGTTCCGGAAGATGCGGATGATGCATTATTAACGGATGGACTGGAATACAATCCAAGAACCAGTACATGGACCCTTCTGCCAGATATTGCTCCAGACGGACAACGGGTCATACCCCTGCATGGTGGCTCTGGCATAGCCATGGGCACTCAGCATATCCTTTGCGCTGGTGGATCTGAATATCAGATACTTGCCTATCATACACTTACCCAAACCTGGGTCAAAGTACAGGACCTCCCCTCTCCCGGAGCCGCTGGTGGGATCATGCTAAAATGGGGCCATGGATTCGTAGTAATGAACGGTGAAACCGAACCAGGGATATTATCCCCCGAGATCTATTACGGGCAAACACTCTATACACCGGAATTTGGATGGATCAACTGGTCAGTAGTTGTATTATACCTTCTCATGATGGTATTTATCGGGTACTATTTCATGAGACGGGAAGAGGGGACTGATACGTTTTTTAAAGGTGGACAAAATATTCCCTGGTGGGCTGCCGGCATGAGTATTTTTGCCACCATGCTGAGTGCCATCACTTACATGGCCATTCCGGCCAAAACCTATGCTACGGACTGGAAGTATTTCATCATGGCTTTGACGATTTTCATCATGGTATGGCCCGTGGTCAGGTACTATCTCCCTTTCTTCAGAAAATTAAATGTGACCACGGCATACGAATATCTGGAAAAGAGATTTAATTATGCCACACGTTTTCTTTCCAGCAGCCTGTTTCAGGTATTTATGGTGGCCCGCATGGCCCTGGTCCTTTTCCTGCCCTCACTGGCACTGACGACAGTAACCGGGATCAATATCTATCTCTGCATTGTCCTCATGGGCGTAATTACCATATTGTATTGTACAATGGGAGGTGTGAAAGCAGTGATATGGGGAGATGTTATCCAGGGATTTGTTTTACTGGGAGGAGCCATCCTGGCCGTAGTATTTATGATCTCCGGCACAGAGGGTGGTCTGAACAGGGTCATTGAGATAACTGTAGAACATGAGAAAATGAAAATGTTCGATTTTATTTTCGACCTGTCCAGCGCTACATTCTGGGTGGTCCTCTTGGGTGGACTGGCCAATAATCTGATATCATACAGCAGCGACCAGGCTGTGATCCAGCGATACCTGACCACTAAGAACCAGAAAGAAGCTGAAAAAGGATTATGGTTCAACGGTACGATGAGCATAATCATCTCGGTAGTCTTTTATTTTATAGGTACTACACTTTTTGCCCTCTATAAAACGCAGCCCCAGGAACTGAATATGGCAATGGGAAATCCTGATTCCATTTTTCCCCATTTTATCATGACGCGCATGCCTGTAGGGGTTGCAGGACTTATGATAGCAGCCATATTTTCTGCCACCATGTCAACGGTTTCATCCAATGTGAATTCTATCTCCACAGCATTTACCATAGATATTTATAAACATCTATGGCCGGCCTCTCCGGATTCCAGGCAGCTCAGAGTAGCCCGGATCTCAGGAATAGTGTCCGGGGGACTGGGAATTTTGCTGGCCTTACTGATGGCTACCTGGAGTATCCTTTCTCTTTTTGATTATTTCAATGCCATACTGGGATTGCTGGTCGGTGGTCTGGGGGGTGTGTTTGTCATGGCCATCTTCTTCCCGAGGATCAATTCCACCGGGGCAATTACCGGATTTGTACTGAGCTTCATAATTTTACTTTTTATAAGATTCTACAGTTCCATTTCCTTCCTGCTGTATGGTTTTCTAGGAATCACGATCTCTGTTCTGATAGCCTATATGGTCAGTCTTTTCACTCCTGCAGAAGAGAAAGACATTACAGGACTGACTTATAAAACACTTGATAATTAAATTTTTAAACAATGGATACGAATAGAATAGATGAATATATCAAGATATATAGGGATGGTCTATTGAATGACACCATCCCATTCTGGATCAGGCACAGCATCGATACTGAATTCGGCGGTTTTATGATTTCCGTCGACCGGGATGGCTCCAGGCTTGATACCGACAAAGGCATGTGGCAGACCTGCCGGTTCACATGGATGCTTGCCACCCTGTATAACCGGGTGGAACAGAAACCCGAATGGCTGGATCTGGCCATCCATGGAATTGACTTTATCAGCAAATATGGATTTGATAAGGATGGCAGGATGTTTTTTCACCTGACGAGGGATGGAAAACCCATTCGCAAAAGAAGATATGTATTCACTGAAACATTCGGGGCCATTGCATACGCAGCGTTGTATAAGGCTACGGGCGATGATAAATACGCAGCCAAAGCCCGTGAGCTGTTTGATCTGATCATCAGGCATCTTAGCAATCCGGAACTTTCCCATCCCAAATACACGGATACCAGGCCGATGAAGGGACTGGCAATTCCGATGATCCTTACTGCAACGGCCCAGGAATTAAGAGATAACCTTGGCGATCCCACTTTCAGTAAATTCGTGGATGAATCTATTGCAGAAATCAGGACTGATTTCATGAAACCCAATTTTAAGGCAGTACTGGAAAGTGTGGGTGCGGATGGTCAGTTCCATGACCATTTTGATGGAAGGATGACTTGTCCGGGACACTCAATAGAAGCCGCATGGTTCATTTTAAATGAAGCCAAACAGCGGGACAATGACCCTGATCTGGTAAAGACCGGGACGACCATTCTGGACTGGATGTGGGAGATCGGATGGGACAAGGAATATGGTGGGATCCTTTATTTCAGGGATGTCAAGGGACTGCCGGTACAGGAATACTGGCAGGACATGAAATTCTGGTGGCCACAGAACGAGGCCATCATTGCTACATTGCTGGCCTACCAGTTAACAGGCGATCCCAAATATGCTGCATGGCATAAGATGATCCACGACTGGACCTATAAATTCTTTCCTGATCCCGAATTTGGTGAATGGTATGGTTACCTGCACCGCGACGGAAGAGTATCGGTCCCACTAAAAGGCAATCTATGGAAAGGGCCTTTTCATATCCCCCGAATGCAATTAATGGCCTGGCAAATTCTCGAAGAAATTAAATCCGACAATTAATGCCAACGAAAATGGCAAAATGTTAAATTTGCCAGATAATTGTTTATTTTCATCCTGATTACAAACAAACCATACAGATAATTTCATGAAATTAGTTCAAATTGACTTTATTATTCTCGCTGTATTCTTCAGTATTGTCCTCCTGATTGGATACATAGCCTCAAAAAAGGCCGGAAAAAACACTTCAGAATTCTTTTTAGGCGGACGGGGAATGCCCTGGTGGTTGCTGGGTATTTCGATGGTGGCCTGTACCTTCTCAGCCGATACCCCCAACCTGGTAACCGGTTTTGTCCGGGAAGACGGAGTTGCCAAAAACTGGGCCTGGTGGGCATTCCTGATTACAGGGATGGTAACCGTATTTATCTATGCCCGGCTCTGGCGGCGGTCCAATGTAATGACCGACCTTGAGTTTTATGAGATCCGGTACAGGGGAAAAGCTGCCTCCTTCCTGCGTGGATTCAGGGCCATATACCTGGGTGTATTCTTCAATACACTGATCATGGGTACCGTAACCCTGGCTGCCATTAAGATCGGAGATGTGATGTTTGGCATCAAACCCTGGATCACTGTTGTATCAGCTTCTGCAATTGTAGTGATTTATGCGGGGCTCGGGGGACTCAGAGGGGTGGTGTGGGCAGATTTTTTCCAGTATTCCATTGCCATGTTCGGAGCGGTGCTGGCCGCTGTTGTGGCGATCAGGCAGCCGGAAGTACAGGAGATCGGCGGACTGTCAGGAATGCTGGATCAACTGGGCAGCAAGGCCGATTTTCTTCCTGATCTGAGCAATCCATCCGTTTTCATTCCCCTGCTGATCATTCCCATTGCCGTCCAGTGGTGGGCCGTCTGGTACCCGGGTGCCGAACCCGGCGGCGGAGGTTATATTGCCCAGCGGATGCTATCGGCGAAAAATGAAAAGAATGCCATCGGGGCTACCTTGCTATTTAACTTTGCACATTATGCCCTGCGGCCCTGGCCATGGATCATTGTAGCCCTGGCATCCATAATTATTTATCCTGACCTGGATTCGATCCGGGCTGAATTCCCAAATCTCACGGAAACTTATTTAAAGGATGATATTGCTTACCCGGTTATGCTTTCAAAACTATCTGCCGGATGGCTGGGACTGGTAGTGGCATCCATCATTGCAGCTTATATGTCAACCATCGGCACCCACCTGAACTGGGGTTCCTCCTATGTAGTAAATGATTTTTACAGGAGGTTTATACGCAAAGATGCCTCTGAAAAAGAACTGGTAATGGTTGGAAGGATCACCACGGTTACCTTGATGGTCATTGCCGGAACCTTTGCACTGACCTTTCTTAACAATGCCACCCAGGCCTTTGATATACTGCTGTTATCAGGGGCCGGGTCCGGTGCCATCTACCTGCTTCGCTGGTTCTGGTGGCGGATCAATGCATGGACGGAGATCGTGGCCATGATATTTGCCACCGCTTTCGCAGTGGTCCTGGTTTTCGTTGTTCCCGATGAAGCAGTTGTAACCACCAACCTGGATGCTTTTACGGTCAAATTATTGATTGCCGTTACGGGAACAACCATCGTCTGGCTGGTAACAACCTATGTTACCAAACCGGAGCGTATGGAAACCCTGTATGAATTCATTAGGTTGACCCATCCCGGAGGTCCCGGTTGGAAAAAAGTTATACTGCATGCTGAATCAGAAGGAAAAAATATCAATGAAATGGAAGCCGGCAAGAAATGGGAAATGCCACAGCAGCTTTTGATGGTATTCATCGGGATCATAGTCATATACGGTTCATTGTTCTCCATCGGCAGTTTTGTCTATGGCAATATGCTTACCGGGATTATCACGGCTGCCATTGCAGTGGTTGGAACGTTCTTCATGTTCAGGATGCTGGACAAATTGAGGGTGGATAATAAAGCGTAATCTGAATTGTAAATAATTTGTAATAAATGGAGACCATATTTTCTCCCGTAGAAAGGTCATTCTTAAAAAAAGCTGGTGACTTTGAGATAAGCACCAGGATACCTTATATCCTGGTTGAGAATTTTCCTAAACTGGGACTATGACCGCCCTGCGATTCCTGGAATGGGTCCTGGAAAACCCGGAGGGAGTGATCAGCCTCCCGACCGGAAAAACACCTGAATTCTTTATCAAGTACACAGAGTTCCTCCTGGAAAACTGGAACAAGAAAAAAGGGGAAGAAATCAGGAAGGCATGTGGGCTTGAAAGTGCAAAGAAACCAGATCTCGGAGGACTTAAGTTTGTGCAGATAGATGAGTTTTACCCAATATCTCCCGAACAGCATAACAGTTTCTATAATTATGTTGAGAAATATTATATCAGGGGATTTGGATTGGATCCAAAGAGATCTCTGCTGATCAATTCCGATGAAATTCCACTCGCAAGAGGAAAACATTTCTCAGAGATTTTCCCCGATTCTATAGTTGATATGTCACTCATTTACCGTGACCCCAAAACAGACCTGGAGAAATGCCAGCAGGCATCCATACTAAAGATCAATGACTGGTGTTACAATTACGAGGAGCAGATCCGTGAAATGGGTGGTATTGGTTTCTTCCTCGGCGGTATTGGTCCCGATGGCCATATTGCCTTTAATGTACGGGGGTCGGAACACCATTCAGCAACGAGGCTTACACCTACCAATTTTGAAACCCAGGCAGTGGCTGCCGGAGATCTTGGTGGGATTGAAGTCTCACGGAGCCGGCTTGTCATAACCATTGGTCTTGAAACGATTACCTACAATCCTGATGCTGTAGCCATCATTTTTGCAGCTGGAGAGGCCAAAGCAGACATCGTGAAAGCCTCCCTGGAGAGTGATATCACCAGTATATATCCTGCCACGGCCCTGCAAAAATTGCCCAATGCCCGTTTCTACCTGACCACGGGTGCCGCCAACAAGCTGCATGACAGGATTGACCAGTATTACAGGACCGGTCCATGGACCCATGAAAAGACAGAACGTGCCGTCATTGATCTGTGTCAGAAGATTGATAAATATGGAGATCGCCTGCTCATGGACGATCTCAAAAGCGATCCATATTGCAGCATGATCCCGAAACTGGACGAAGATACGGTCCAGTCCGTCAAGGATTCCATCCAGGCCAAGATTGTGAAAGGGATGGAAAAGGAAAAGAACCAGGTATTTTATCATACCGGTCCCCATCATGATGACATCATGCTGGGTATCATGCCACATATTAACCGGCAGTTAAGGGAACCTACCAATGAATTTTATTTCTCCGTATTGACCTCCGGATTTACCGCCGTTACCAATATGTTCATCACATCCTTGCTGACGGATGTGAAGCATTTTTTAAATGCTGGAGAAATACAGATGACAAAATATCCTGATTTTTTCGAAACCGGTTATACATTAAAATGGGATAAAGATGTCAGCCACTATCTGAACAATATTGCTGCAGAGGATGAGAAGGAACGGAAACGTGGAATAGCTCACCGGATTGTCAGGGCCATTGTAGATATCTGGAAAGTAAAAAGCCTAGAGAAACTGCATTTTACCATTGATGAAATCCTTTCCATCCTGAGACAAAGTTATGACGGGAGCCAGAATCCACCCAAAATACAGAAACTCAAAGGGATGGTCAGGGAATTCGAGGAGGAGCTTGATCTGGGCACATTATGGCGTTCCGGTAAAAAATGTGCATCACCTGAGGCTTGGATTCTACAAAGGGGATATTTTTACCGAACAACCCGACCGAAGCCGTGATGTTGCCCCCATACTTGAGAGCTCAGGAAAATCAAACCAACCGTCATCAGCCTGGCTTTTGATCCCGAAGGCAGCGGTCCGGATACACATTACAAAGTCCTGCAGGCCATTGCAGAGGCTGTCAGGGAATGGGGAAAAGAAACGGATACTTCAAAACTGCGCATCATTGGCTACAGGAATGTATGGTTCAGATTCCATCCTGCTGATATTAATGTAGTTGTCCCGGTGTCTCTGAATTCATTATCCATCATGGACCAGTCCTTCACCAATTGCTATATCAGCCAGGTGCATGCATCATTCCCAAGTTATGAGTACGATGGAAAATTCAGTCTTCTCGCTCAGAGGATCTGGGTTGAACAGCTTGAACAACTCCAATTGCTGATGGGCAAGGATTATTTCTATAATAATGAAAACGTATTGTTAAAAGCAGCCCATGGCCTGCTGTATTACAAGGAGATGAAAGTCGAAGAATTCATCCAGCAAGCCAGGGAACTGGAGAAAGCACTGGAAGGCGAGCTTTCCTGATCTCAGTTTGCAATAAGGACATTGTCTTTTGTTAGCATATGAAAGGTATCCTGAATTCTGCCAGAACACTATCTGGTAAGATCTTACTCGTTGCAACCATTCTATTGCCTTGCTGTACTGGTAATACTCCCTCAGCAGAGCAAATGGGAACCTATCCCCCTGTTGACAAGCCCAATATCCTGTTTATTTCAGTTGACGATCTGCGTCCCCAACTGGGATGCTACGGGAATCCACAAATGAAAACCCCGCATATTGACGCACTGGCATCGGAGGGAATAGTTTTCACCAGTACCTACTGCCAGGTACCAACCTGCGGTGCTTCCAGGGCCAGTCTGCTGACGGGGATTCGACCCAAAAGAGATCGCTTTTCATTAACCCGGGCCAGTGCCCAGAGAGAGACTCCCTTTGCCGTCACCTTACCTGAACACCTGAAGGATAATGGTTATTATACTATGTCAGGTGGTAAAATATTTCACTCGAATAAGGACAGTTTTCATGCCTGGAGTGAAGATCCCATAATTCCTGAAAAGAATGGGGATCACTGGAGGGACTATGCCCTCGAAGAAAACCGGATAATGCTTAAGGAACAGAATACGGGACCGGCCTATGAGAGTCCGGATGCCCCCGATGATATATATTCAGATGGGAAACTTACTCAGTGGGCATTATCAAAACTTCAAGAGTCTGCAGAAAGGGGCCAGCCTTTCTTCCTGGGAGTGGGTTATGTTAAACCCCACCTTCCATTCCAGGCTCCGAAGAAATACTGGGATCTGATATACCGAGGATGATATCAAACTGGCTCCCAATCCTTTCCCTCCAGAAAATGCTCCTTCCGAGTCAATTCATAACTGGAAAGAAACAAGATATTACTCAACTGTGCCGGATGAGGGACCGATGCCAGATGAAGAGGCCTTAAAAATGATCCATGGCTATTATGCCTCCACCTCCTTTGTTGATGCCCAGGTTGGAAAATTGTTAGCTGAATTGAAAAGACTGGACTTGAAAAAAATACAATAGTTATCCTCTGGGGTGATCATGGATTTCAATTAGGGGAACACGGATTATGGGACAAGCACACCAATTACAAACATAGTCTGCACTCACCACTTATCTACAAGGTCCCATGGATTGAAGGGGGCAAAAAGGCCGGGGGATTGAATGAATTCATTGACATCTACCCTACCCTGTGTGAATTGACAGGCATAAGCCGCCCCGTAAGCCTGCAAGGTATGAGTTTGGTACCCCTCATAAACAATCCGGAATTACCTGGAAAAACAGCTGTCTTCAGCCGCTACCAGGAATCCAATCCCCTGCACGGACATACAGTCAGAACAGAGAAATACAGCTACACGGAATATTCGGACACTGACGGCAAGATTGTTGCCAATATGCTCTACGATATCCAAAAAGATCCTGAGGAAAATTTCAATTTATCAGAACAGGATGAATACAGAGAAGTCGTTGAGAAATTATCCAATATGCTGAAAATGATCGAAGATCAGTCGTAAGAGGATAATCTTAATAACTTCCTGACAACCTGACTTTAATTCTGGTTTTGTCACCTTCAATTGTCCAGGCCGGAATTCTTAACTCAAGCCGTTTCAATCCTTCAATTTGTTTATCAAGTTCCAATGGAGCAGGGTAAAGAGAAATGACAGAAAAATTAATTTCAGGATGCGTTAGATTCTTAACCTTCAGTTCTTTTCCGTCTTGTTTTAAAATTGCACCACCTTCAACAATCTCAACATTTGCCATTGTCATTAATTGCCACGTGATCAAAATTGTTTTATCTGATATTTCAATTTCATCTTCAATCAGGATTGAAGTTGGACTGTCTTTTACAAACTTTCTTGAAGCAGTACTTACCGCATCTCCCAATGCAGCAGACATATCGAATGTGGCTTCAGGATTTTCATGCTCATTGAATTCCGCAAGAGTAGCCAACCCATCGACAATGTGAAGCTGGTTGTTTACTGAAATGGTACTGTGCCCGAAATTACTTTTGGTCAATAATTTCCATCTGTCACATTCCTGGCAACTTTTCCATAAATTAAATCCGGCGCGTTCCAACACTCCATAACTCTGGTTCCCCGGATCAATTACCCAGCGCACTCCATCCAGTTCAAAAATAAAGGATCCTGCATCCATATTTCCATGATTCACAGTTCCCCGGCCACCTTTTCCTCCAAAATAGTAACCTCTTGAATCATCTTTATTCCCAGTGAAAACGACAATCGGATTTGGCCCCTCCCCTTTCCAGGCTGTGGGAAGTTCATTAGTTTCTTTCTCTTCAAATTGAGCTGTCCAAACTAAACCGGCACCCGCCAAACGTGAAATTCTGCCTCGTTCTTCAGCCGGGAGCATAAATTTCTCTTCACTTAAAAAGGCCTTGTTTCCGGTTTTAGCAGCAAACCAACTTAAAGTAAAATCAGTATACCTTTCAGGCTCCTCTGCACAATCGGCATAATTAAATAATTTCCCTGAGGGAGCAGTTGATAATACCCTGAAAATGGCACTTTCTTTAAATCCCGGGAAATCAGCAATCCCGAAATCAGTTCCGAATGCACTCTCAAAAATGGCAGCAGTAACTACCGAAAACTGGGTTCCGTAACCCCAATATACCGCACCTTCAGGATAAACTCCATCCGGAGCATATGATCTCAGGGCATTGTTCAATCCATCAATGGAACGGTAAATGGTTTTAGCTGCCAGTTCAGGTTCAAGTTCGGCAACTACAATTGAAGCGGCTATCATTCCAGCATTACAAACCTGGTTCCAGTTATTATCGTTATAAACCCATCCTGGAGTTTTTCCATTTTCGGGCCAGCTTTGTTTTATCCCTTTTTCAATCAATGCTTTCTTCGCCAAATCAATTGTAGATTTTGGAAGATCTCCGGCCGTCCAGTCGAGGGCAAACGCAATGGCCAGTGACATTTCGCCAACATCGAGAAAATGCCTTGGATTCCAGGTTGGAAAATTGCAAGCAGCCACCACTTCATCGTTAATTCTTTGCAAAATCTCTGGTTTTTTTTCAATTCGATAAACCGTGGCAAGCATATTTATCCTCCATAAAAAATCTCTTGAAATACCGAGTTGGTTGCGTTGCGATCTTGGATTATCAGGAATTCTTACTGAAATCAAATCCTTCTCCAGAACCATTCCGGCATTATATTCTATCGATTTGTATATACTCTGAAGAACCTTATCGGTTTTCATATTCTTCTTGAGATTCTTTTCAATTGCTGAATTATATACCAGCCTTGGTAGAGATTTCCTGAGGTTTTTTTCCAGATACTCTACTGAGATTGGATTATCCAGTTTTGGTAATTTATTCTCTTCTGAAAATACTTTTGAATTAAATAACAAAAGAATAAGTGACAAAAAAATGACTTTCTCAGCTTTCATAATAATTAAGGTTAAGAGGTTTATTTAATTACCAAGACCGTATAAATACTGAATTCAGGAATTTGGATCTCAGCGATTCCATCGTGGTATTTAATATCAGTAATTGAACCATCCTTTTCTGCAAAATGTATTGTCTTTCCTTTTACAAGGTTTTCCGGAAGGGTAATATTCGCTCCTTTTACTATTGGATATTCATCCATGATCGGCTCTTCAAAATTGCTTGATCTTCGGCCTTGAGATCCATGCACCAGATGAACCATCATTCTATCAGGTTGCTTAAATATAGAAACCTCGATATTAACCGGGGCATCAACCTCAACAAGGCGATCCTTCCGTTCAACAAGTCCATTAAAGGTACTTTTAAATATTTTACGGTTTTGGGTATTGCCAGAAATAACATAATCGGTGAAAACCGGGTAAGCAAAATAAACAATCTGACCATCGCCTACATTCCTTTTAGTTATCGCCGGATATTCCGATATCATATCCATAGGTGGGCTCTGTCGATGTGATATCCTGTGATTTGTACCGAAATTCAATGGTAGTACTAATGGTGCCAAAGTTTCAGTATTTCCAACCAGTTCCACATACTGTACATTTTCTCGTGAATATATATCAGTGGGGATTGGGTCAGGTAATACTTCCGGGTCAATATGGATAAAGGCAGGTTGTGGTTTAACACTATCATCGATTTTAATCCCGATCAATGCTTGCAACTTTTCACCAGGGACTCCTTCAACCATCAACTTGCCTCCTCTCCTGACATATTCCTCAAGCTTTTGAAGGTATGACTCAGGAAGGTTATCCGGATTTTGAATAATCACTACCTTAAATGGGGCAAGATCACTGTTTAAATCAACCACAGTATAATGTATTCCAGCATCTGTTAATATTGAACTCGCCTTTTCATTCGTTTCAAGCACATCATCTGCCCTCACAGATTTTACATCCGTGTTTGGGCGCAGAAAGGCTACATAAGGTACCAGATCCGCATCAAACACGTATGGTTCAACCCTTTTTGCCATATGCATTGCTTTACTCATAGACTTATACGCTTCCTGATTAAAGGTTCCATATGGATGCAGCTGGTCCCCTATGGTTATTCCACAACCGTTGGCCAGACATACAGCAGTTTCGTAATACAATAGAGACTCGTCAGCAAATCCTCCAAAATCCCCCCAACCAGTCCAAAAACGTGTTGTCATCGCTGTCATTGGAATAGAACCATGAGCATACCTTGCTATGTACGGAAGCCGGTATAAGGATTGTTTGTGCATCCAGGCTTCAATCTCAAGGACATCTTGTTTAGCAAGCTCTTCGCGTGGCTTGTAAAACTGGTGATTGTTGGCGATAATAATATCTGAGCGATGACTCCTGATAAGATCAATGGTTTCATAAACAAATTCATCATTACCGGGAAAATCAAACCAGAACCCGTCGATATCATAATCACGTACACATTCAACAATCATGGGCCATGTGTAGTCTTTTACGTATTGGGTGGAGGGATGAGAATCAACATTCTGGTACTTGTTATTAATATCTCCTTCTCCTTCAACTGTAGTCCCATACATTTCATCAATGTTGATCGAGAAATAAACCCAAACCGTTATACCATTCTTATGGCAAGCCTCAATCTGTGCTTTCATCAGATCAAAATCCAGTCCCGGATGAATGGTACCTATCTTCGTATCATAATATGCATAACCATGATGACCTTTGGCAAAAAGAGTAATTGAGTTAAGGCCGCTTTCTTTCAATGTTTTAGCATAAACCTCCGGATCAAAATTTTTCCCTATCCCTTTTACAAATCCACCTGTATGAAAATCACAATGAATTTTCCGGCTTATTCCTTTATACCAATCTTCAGGAATCTTTTTAGTCATATCTCTTTTAACAGGTTGCGGTTTTGGGGGTGGTTTCCTACTGCTTTTGTAAACCAGCCTCAGTCCCCTGATCTCTGGAAATGTTGTTTCAACATATTCCGAAGTAAAACGAATGTGATTCAATCCTGGAGCGACTTTAAACCGACCCAGTGAAACCCATTTGTCCGTAAAGTCTCCGGCTTCAACGAAAACTTCACTTACCTCATCGCCTTCAATATTCATATAAGTTTTTGAAGCTTCTTGATTTTTATATTTAGCCTGAATTTCATATTCCCCACCGGCTATAAAATCTATGTAGTATTCAATGAGTCCGGGAACATGAGTAGCCATTGCCTTTTTTTGGCCTGTGATTAAGTGATCGTCCAAAATTATGTTACTACGCCAGTAATCCTTCAATATCAGATCAAATGATCGGGATTCAGATTTGTCAAAAGATTGTTTTTTGGAAAGGATGTGTTGTGCTGATAATTCGTTCATATAAAAACAAACAACAAGCAATATGGTGATCACCGTTTTAAAAATCCCATGAATTTTCATGCTTCTGGTATTTAGATTTGCCATAAGTGGTTTTAATAATAAATTTTCAAGTCTGTGTAATGATAATAATGTCAAAATCATTTATCTAGATTAGTTCTTATCGATGGATACCTGAATTTCCGTGGATTCTGATTCACCTGTATCCCTTTTTCCTTTTCTTCCTGAGTATACAGCTGAGATAGGGGAAGATCCCCCAGGTTCACCAGAAGTGACCTTATTTTGATGTCTAATCCCATCCGGTCCTGAGCATCTGAGGAATTTTCATTCAATAGTTTCCGAATTTCTGGTATATATTCTTTGAGTATCTCTTTCTGCCCAGGATACCAGGTCAGGGTCTCCAGGGATGAATAAGCCGGGCTGAAGTTTACCTCCAGAAGTTCAAGTAACCTATCTATCCCCTTTTCACTTTGTCCCAAATAACAGGCAGCCTCTGCAGCCGCAGCAGCAACTTGAGGTTCCGAATCATTAATGGCCGCTAACACCACAGCAGGACAATCATTGAGGATCCCCTGTGAACCGAGGGTATTGAAGCCAATGGCTCCCCAAAACCGCATTTCAGGCACTGGATGGCCAATTAATGATGTGAGCCTGTCAACATCCCCTGCCGCTGGCATACCAGCCATCTCAGCAGCAGCAATAAGCTCATTGACAGGAAATTCAGTTTCCCGGACCCAG
Source organism: uncultured Bacteroidaceae bacterium (assembly GCA_963767555.1). Lineage (GTDB taxonomy): Bacteria > Bacteroidota > Bacteroidia > Bacteroidales > SM23-62 > SM23-62. The sequence continues at coordinate 50,156 of CAVYEL010000018.1, forward strand.
TTGTATAGTCCACCCGGTTTTTTTCTTCTGCCCCGAACAAAAAAGCCGAGATCCCCTGTTTCCCGAATATGCTGCGAGACCTGCATCCGCATCGTTTTAAGGATTTCTCCAAACCGGGGATCATCTGCCAGGTTATGAAGTTCCCAGGGATCATTGCTCAGGTCAAAGAGCATCTCGGCCTCTTTAGGCCTGTAGGGTTGCAACCATTCTTCACTGGTACATTCCCCTGAGAAAATGTACTGGTCCCAGGCCAGGTTAGCGGGCATTCCCCACTGGTAAAGATTTCTCAGACAAAATGGTTTATGGGGAATGTAATTCCTGATATATTTGAAGTTTCCATCACTTGCCGTGCGACAGGGATCATAATGGTAGTTTTCCTGATTGGAACGAAATCCGAACTGAATGCCTCGTGGCTCCCTGCCGTAGGAGCCAAGGAATGCTTTTCCCTGCATGAATTCCGGAGGTTCCATTCCGGCCAGGGATAATATGGTCGGAGCAAAATCAACAAATCCTACCAGCTGTCTTGATATGATCCCGGTTTCAATGCCAAGCTTTTCCTGCCATATAGGCGGAACATAAATAACAAGCGGAATGTCTAATCCGGACTCAAAGGGAAACCCCTTGCCCCTTGGCAGGCATCCCCCATGGTCACTGAAGAAAAAGATTATGGTATTTTCATCAAGCCCTCTGATTTTGAGGTCATCCACGAATGCCCTGACCCAGCCATCAGCATCACGGGAAGCTTCCAACTGATAGGCTTCATCTGATCGCATAGCCGGCAGATCAGGCACATGCCCGGGCATTTGAAGGGTTTCCGGATCTATACCCAGAGCCTTAAAATCTCGCCGTCCTTCCAGGGTGATCGAACGTATCCTGCCCATATGGGTGGCTTCTGTATTGAAGACAGAAAAAAATGGCTGCCCGGGTTTGCGGGCTGAGCTCGAATAACTGGCCTCCCTCCCACATTCATCCCACAGGCTTTTGTCATCTATGGTCGTATTGTAATCAGTCTTGGCATTATTCGTACAAAAATAACCGGCCTCTCTGAGGTATTGGGGATAAAAAATATCATCCGGCGTATCATAATCCTCCCTGTGTATGTCCATTCCAAATGTGGTGGCATAGCAGCCTGTGATCAGCGTGGATCTTGCAGGTGAACAGTGTGGGGCAGTCGAACTTGCATGTGTATACTGAATTCCTTTCCTGGCAAGCATATCGATTGTCGGTGTTTCAATATTCTGATTGCCGTAACAACTGAACTGGTATTCACTGGTATCCTCAATGGTCAGCCAGAGGAAACTGGGTCTTGCAGGTTCCTCCTCAATGGTTGCTGAGGGAGCATGGCCTGCAGCAGGAAGGGTCAGCAGAATAAGAAATAACAGGTAGACATAGCCAGTATTTACCATTCCCAAATGGCTTTTATATTTCGTTCTAGTTCTTCAGCAACCTGACTGTACTGAGCCTGTCCATACAGATTCTCATTCTCTGTATACCCGCCATCCATTTTATACAGTTCGGGCTCGTGTGATTCGCTCAGGATCAGCTTCCAGTTTCGGGTCCTGGCCATGACTGTTCTGTATTGTGATGTCCATGTAAGATTTTCAACACGTGAATGAAAAGGGACATCGCTGTCAGGATTAAAATAAGGCTCAGGATTTTCCCAGTATCCCTCAGGCAAATCACCATAAACAGCAGAAGCATAAACAATGAATTCATCATCAATCGGTTGATTTCCCTGCAAGATATTCTTCAATGATCTTCCGGCGAGATGATCCGGGATTTCCATCCCTGCAATATCAAGGAGAGTTGGAAAAATATCGACGTTCTGGGTCATATTATCCAGGCGGAGTCCTTTTTTTATATGCCCGGGAGCATACCAAATCAATGGGACATGCAAAAGGGCATCGTAATGGAACATGCCCTTCCGGACCATATTGTATTCTCCCATAAAATCACCGTGATCGGAAGTAAATACCAAGATCGTATTGTCGGCAATACCTTTATTCTCAAGGGCCTGGAGGATTTCTCCGACCTGTTTATCGACTCCCCATTCCACGGAGGCATGGTAATAGCGCAGTGTTTCTTTCAGATCTGTCTCAGGCATACGATCATAATGCAGCGCTTTCTGGTGTAGGGCCAGCCTTTCACTCAGAAGGGCAGGATCTATGTATTCAGGTACATCCATTTCATCGGAACTATACCTGCTTGTATATTTGGAAGGGGCCATGTACGGGGGATGGGGGTCAAAATAACTTACATGAAGAAAGAATGGTTTCTCTGAACTACTCTGATTAATGAATTCGATAGCCTCGTGGGTGTTTTTTCCCGGATTACAATCCTCCTCCGGCCAGAATATATCCGAGTGCCAGTTTGGCGGTACATATTTTGAATAGGCCCGGCATGCCTCTCTCCCTCTGATACTGACAAAATCAAAATTCTCAAGTTCAGATTTAACATAAGTGTGATTCTTACCGATATACGCAGTCCGGTAACCAGCCTGTTTCATATACCAGGGCAAAGAACCCTCGAAGCTCAACCACTCTCCTTTGTGTTTATTATGTAGAACTCCCGTCTGACTGGGGAATAATCCGCTGAACATCGATATGCGGGAAGGGAGGCATACGGGGTTATTTACAAAGTTATTGCGGAACAAAACACCATTGGCGGCCAGCTTATCGAGATTGGGTGTCATGGCATTTCTGTTTCCAGTTGTGCCAATGGCATCTGCTCGCATCTGGTCGCAAATGATGAAAATAATATTTGGTGGGATTTTATCGCTCTGGGCACCAGCAGAAAAGTTGGACAGGAAATATAAAATAAAGGCTGGCAGGAGAAGTCTCAATATGCCCGATGATACTTGGCAAGTTGATTTCATATCTTTAAATGGCTTTAATTCTTAAATGAGACAGTAATTTAGCAGCTTCAAAGTAATTCACAATGCAATACCTGGTAAATTTGTAATACTTTGGTCAATATCGCCTAATACGATACATATGAGATTAGTTCGCTCGGTTTTTACAGTCGCAATGATATTTTTGCTGGATTTTCCGGCTCTCACATTTGCCCAGCCTACGATGGAACTTGATTGGAAGGAAATTGACGGGGTTTCAATTCCCATACCCCCACCGGAACACCCACGGTTATATTTGAGAGCACAACATATCCCTGATCTGCAGAAGAGGATGTCCGACCCCGAGTTGGAACCTGTTTGGGCCGAATTGGAAAGAATGGCTGCAGAGAGCCCTCCGGATGTGCCCGAATCAGAGAGAGACTGGCGTTATTATGTGCAACAAAGAGGACCCAAGGTAGAGGCAGAACTACTTGCCCTGCAATATCTTGTGAGCCAGGATAAAAAAATCGGCCGCAAGGCCATCAAGACTGCGCTTGACACCATACAGCAAAGTGAATGGCCAGATGAAATCCAGGACATAGCCCGTTCAGTCGGTAGAATGATGGTCACGGGGGCCATTGTATATGACTGGTGCTATGATCTTTTGACTCCCCGGGAAAAAGAGAAATTTGTTGCCGAATTCCTGCGGATGGCCCGGAAACTGGAATGCGGATACCCTCCGGTCATACAGGGATCAATTACCGGCCATTCTGCAGAGTGGATGATCATGAGGGACCTGATATCGGCCGGTATTGCCATATACGATGAATTCCCTGAAATGTATGAGCTAACCGCGAACCGCATATTCAGTGAACATATTCCGGCCCGTAACTGGTTCTATCCTTCCCATGCCTATCACCAGGGATCCAGTTATAATAAGGTCAGGTATGCTTCCGATCTATATGCACTGTGGATCTTTGACAGGATGGGAGCCGGCAATGTATTTCATCCTTCCATGCAGTTCGTGCCCTATCACTGGTTCTATATCCGGCGTCCTGACGGACAATTCATCCCAAGCGGTGATGTGAACTACTCACGCGGCAGACCGGTTTCCCTGGGTTTACTGGCCATGTTATCGGGTAGTTACTTCCAGGATGAGTATATCAACTATGAATTCCTGAAAAGCCCCTCTATTGACAGCCGGGATAAATTCTTTGAATTCCTCTGGCGGGATACAGATCTGGGCATAAAGAAACGGGATGACCTGCCACTCACGAAGTATTTCGGATTCCCCCATGGATGGATGATCGCCCGCACCGGCTGGGGTGAAAATGCTGTCATCGCCGAGATGAAAATCAATGAGTACAATTTTATCAATCACCAGCACCATGATGGAGGGGCATTCCAGATATACTACAAGGGTCCCCTGGCCATTGACGCCGGGATGTATTCAGGCACATCGGGCGGGAACAAAGGATATAACAGTCCCCATAACAAAAACTATTTCAAAAGGACCATCGCCCATAACAGCCTGCTTATTTATGATCCCGATGAAGTATTCAAATCAATAGGTTATGGCGGGAAGTTCAATACTGAATTTGCAGGAAATGACGGGGGACAACGCTTACCGGGTGATGGCTGGCATGCCCCAAAAACCCTGGACGATCTTATCTCAAAAGATTACAAAACAGGCAAGGTGCTGGCCCATGGATTCGGTCCATTTCAGAAGCAACCAGATTATACCTATCTGAAAGGCGATATTACCGATGCATACAGTTCAAAAGTGAAAGAGGTGAAGCGCTCATTTGTGTTCCTGAACTTCCACAAGCCGGATAATCCCGGCCGCCCTGATTGTGTATGATAAGGTTAGTTCAAGCAACTCTGAATTCAAGAAATACTGGCTGTTGCATAGCATTGAAGAACCTGAGGTCGTGGAAAATGAGATCACTATCAGGCGTTCAAAAGATGGTGATAGCGGGAAACTCATAAATACGGTCCTTCTGCCGGCTGTTGACAATGCTGAAATTACACCAGTAGGCGGACCGGGAAAAGAGTTCTGGGTGTTCGGGAAAAACTTTGAAAATGAACCCACCAGGGGAAGGGATCCCGCCGGAGAAAGGGGAGCATGGCGGGTCGAAATATCACCCTCTGCTTCCACTGAGGAGGACTATTTTCTGAACGTAATACAGGTGATGGATAATGATCATGAAGAAAGGCATAGTGTGGAACTGATAGCTGGAGATAAGGTTGTCGGAGCCCAAATCGGAAGCAGGGTAGTAATATTCAGCAGGAATGCTGAAATGATGAACACACCATTTTCCTTTGATATAGAAGGAAATGATACATATTCCATACTCCTGACAGATATGGCGGAAGGCACCTGGCAGGTAGTAAAGGATGGCATGGTAATCATCCCCGCCATACAGGTACGGCCACAGGAAGGCACTGTATATCTCAGAGGATCGGGTGGTGAATATAAGTTATTGAGGTGAGATTTTGAGATGTAAAAACTACATGCCTGGTTCTATGATCTTTGAATGAGAAATTTCTATTTGGCCTCAACAGTAAAACGGTAAACAATTTCTTGGCTATAGGTCTCTCCCGGCTTTAATTGTATGGACTGAAAATTTTCATGATTTGGGGCATCCGGATATCCCTGAGGTTCCAGGCAAAAGGCTCCGTACTGTGAATAATGGATCCCTGATTTGCCGGGTTCACCCGCAAGAAAGTTACTCGTATAGAAATGCATACATGGCTGTGTTGTAAAGACCTCCATTATCCGACCGCTATAAGTATCTCTCACGGTCGCAGCAAGATCAAGTGCCCCTTCATTGCTATGGTTCAATACATAATTGAGATCGTATCCCTTGAACTTCTCAAATTGCATCTCGTCGAACCGGGAACCTATGCTGCGCTCTGCAGTAAAATCAACCGGCAGCCCTTCAACTTCAGCAATCTCCCCTACGGGGATAAGATCATTATCAGCTGGAGTATATCGATCTGCATTGATCATAATCAGGTGGTCAAGAATGTTACTATTGCCAGCTCCACTCAGGTTGAAATAACTATGGTGGGTGAAATTGACAATCGTAACCTCATCAGTTGAAGCTTCATACTTGATAACCAATGAATTATCTTTGCCCAGGGTGTACTCAACAATACAGTTCAGGTTACCGGGGTATCCCTCCTCCATGTCCTTACTCAGGTACTCCAACCTGACACCTGCTCTCTTGTCCCCACTTATTTCAGTTCCGGACCACAGTACCTTATTAAAGCCTTTCACTCCTCCATGCAGGTGGTTTTTTCCAAAATCAGGCAGGGTATTGGGTGCCAGATCATAAGTTTCATCTCCCAGGGAAAATTGTGCTCCTCCCATACGGTTTGCAACACGCCCGATCGTAGCGCCAAAATAATAAGGATCATTCTGCCAATCTTCCAGCTTGTCATAACCCAGAACAATATCATCAGATTCTCCGTCCTTGTCGGGGACAATGATGCTGGACACAATGGCTCCAAATTCAATTATTTCTACTTCCATGCCATTGCCATTCTGCAGGAGAAAGCTGTGAACAGGTGTACCTTCTTCCGTGTGGCCATATACAGTTTTTGTAACATTCACTTCAGTAGTAGTATTAGGGCTCAATTCTGGATCTGCAGGGCCCGGGGTTGGATTGCCTGTCTTCTGTTTACAGGATAACGATAACAATAGGAAGAATACAATGGCCGGTAGCTGGAAGTTGTTCATGATATTCAAATATGGAGAAACTTTTTGTAATAATATTCACAAGTACTTAATATTGTATTTCAGTAAATCCTCACTTTTATGAAAACTGTGTGTAGTGTTAATTTAATGACACATAAAATATGAAACCCTTTGGATGGAAACTGGCAAAAATCTTACTTTTCCTGTGTGTATTGATCATTGTTACAAATTGTGATAGCACATTTAAAATTCCAACTGGGATTGAATTCGATTCCTATATTTTCAGGTCGGGTGATAATGGTGATAACTGGTGCCTTACCTGGGCAGGTGACGGTGATCTTTATACATCACAGTGCGATGGACGGGGATGGCGCTACGAGAATGGAAACCAGCGGGATTTTATGAATAACCAGGTCTGGAGGATAAAGGGTGGACCTGATCCGGATTCCTTCACACCTTTTTTGGTTGAAGGTGCACCGGATTATTCCAGGACTGCACAACAGGAAATTTACGGTCCGATCCAACCGGCTGATAGCGCTATCGAATTTCCGCCGGCAGACCGCCTTGATGTATGGAACTGGTACAGTTATGGAATTGTTTCCATTGACGGTAGCATATACCAGTTTATCTCTCATTGCGGGGAGCGGTCCGGTTTCGGCTGGTTCGATGGGAGCCAGCTGATTTGGCGGCCTTCAGGCAAAAAAGAATGGATGCGATGGAATGGGACAGATGCCAATGACCGAGAGAAATGGCTGATCAATGAGGGGGGGAACCAGTTATTCTTTTATCAGGAACAGGAACTGGCATTTTCTTTTATAACAGTGGCCCAGTTCGGACAGGATTATGAACTGAACCGGGATGGCTACGTCTACCTTTACTCTCCAACCGGTAAAGAAAAATCTAACCTCTTAAACATGGCCAGGGTAAAAAAAGAAGATATTCTGAACCGCGCCAAATGGGAATTTTTCACCGGGATCACTGAAAATGGCCAGGCCGGCTGGTCACCTGAAATTGATGATCGAGGCCTCATCCACCGATTCCCTGAAGGATGGGGATTCTATTCCTGGTCACCGAGTGTAGTTTGGAACGAAGGACTACAACTCTTTATAATGGCAGTGGCAGGAACCCAGAAACCAGGTACTGGCGGGGGACTGGAGAAGTATATGCATTATGAGAGCGGGGGACTGATGTTCCTCTGGGCAGAAAACCCATGGGGGCCATGGAAACAATTCTACTGGGAGGAAAACTGGGTAGCCGATGACCCGGAAAACCGTCTCTACTTACCCCAGCTTTCTCCAAAATGGATCTCCAAAGACGGGAGATCAATGTACATGGTATTTTCTGATGCTGGCCGCAGTTACAGCCTCCGGTACCTGTGGAATATGCAGAAGGTTCATCTTACATTCGATTAGTAGAATGAACATTGACTTTGCTTACAGGATAGCATATTTTTATCTATCTTAGTTCTATACCTAAAAATCACATGCCTGGCAAGCCTGGTAATTTTGAACAGTTCTGGCAGGAACTTAAACGAAGGAAAGTAATACGTGTAATCACCGTGTATGCGGCTGCATCCTTTGTGATCCTGGAACTGGTCTCCATCATCACCGAGCCTTTGAAACTTCCGGACTGGACATTGGCTCTGGTGATTGTGCTACTCTGTATTGTCTTTGTTATTGCGATTATTCTCTCCTGGATTTATGACATAACACCTGAGGGAATCGAAAAGACCAAACCGGTTAAGGAGGCCAGTGAAGCCGTAAAACCGACAGGGTCTATAGGTTGGAAGATTGCTACCTATGTAAGTTTTGCCATCATTCTGGCGTTCATAGCCTTTTATTTGATCAACACCAGAGAAGGATCTGAAGTCCAGGCTGAGATAGGAAAATCCATTGCCGTCCTCCCCTTTATGGATATGAGTCCGGCTAAAGACCAGGAATATTTCTGTGATGGTATAACGGAAGAACTTATCAATGCACTGACACAGATGGAAGGCCTGAAGGTAATTGCCCGGACGTCTACCTTTGCTTTTAAGGGTAAAAATGAGGATATCCGTGAGATAGGCAAGAATCTTGATGTTGAAACACTCCTTGAAGGGAGCGTTCAGAAATCAGGGAACCGGTTGCGCATCACTGCACAGTTGATTAAAGCAGCGGATGGTTCTCACCTATGGTCCCAGCAATACGACCGTGATCTGGAAGATGTTTTTGCCATCCAGGATGAGATCTCCTTGGCCATAACAGATGTACTCAAAGTCAAACTCCTCGGGGATGCTGAAAATTCAATTCAAACACGTCAGACAAAGAATATTGAGGCATATAATCTTTATTTGAGAGGCCGGTATTTCTGGAATCTGAGAACGGAGGAAGCTGTAAGAAGAAGCATAGACTACTATAACCAGGCCATCGAGCTTGATGATAACTATGCACTGGCTTATACCGGACTGGCAGATACGTATTTCATCATGGCCTGGTGGGGATACTATCCAGAAGAGGAGGCATACAAAAAATCACAGGAATATGCGAAACAAGCACTCTCGCTCAATGAAAATATCGCTGAAGCCCATGCAACGCTGGGAGGAATTGCTACCTGGTATGAGTGGGACTGGGAAAAATCCATGCAAGAGTTGCAGCGGGCCATTTCTTTGAATCCCAATCATGCCACGGCCCATCAATACTATTCGGAAACAATGGATATTCTGAGGAATTACAAAGCATCACGGGAACATATCGATATCGCAATAAATCTCAATCCCAATTCCTATGTAATGTATGCATTGAGCTCCATGTACTACTATCATGTAGCTGATTATGAAAAGACGATTAAAGGAAGCAGGAGAGCAACTGAAATTGCACAATTCATTCCTCCCGATTTACGAGTATTGAGTAGCTTTGTGAACCTGGGTATGATTGATAGTGCACTGGTACAAATCAAATATATTGTTTCATCGGGTGCTTCGGATCTTGCTCAATTGGATGAAACATTCAAGAATTCAGGAATTAAAGGAGCCATTACCTGGTTTATTGAATGGATGCTGGTAAATGAGTCAAATGGCTCATTCAGTATCACCTCAATAAATTATCGAGTTGCTTCATTCTATTCGATCATTAAGGATGCTGAAAAAGCCCTGCATTATATTGAAAAAGGGATGAGAGAAGGTGAGACTAATATGCCACGCATCAACAGCAATCATGATTTCGATTTTATCAGGGATGATCCCCGGTTCAGGGTCATGCTGAAAGAAATGAGGTTGTTAGATTAACCTGATTGTTGCAACTTGACGAGCAAAGATCCTTTGAAATTGGTATTCAGGCTTGGTTTATCGCTCGTTACAGTACCCAGGCTTACCTTGTTGATGTAGTCGATTACAGCATACTCCACATCT
>CAVYEL010000019.1:0-27332 GCA_963767555.1 uncultured Bacteroidaceae bacterium
ACGGATGGGAAGCATGGGCTGATCAGCGTCGTGCAGACCTTCCAAAAAGGTATCCTATTATGGCATCGGAGAATGCGGATGTGGGTGTAAATGATATGATGCGCAGGGTACAGTTTGTCAGCAGTGAATACGAGCAGAATGCGAGGCAGTCAACGCAGCCCTAGGGAAGCTCGGCGGACCGGATAAAGGAAGCACCAGACTATGGTGGGATCCTGCTAAATAATATCTTGAAAATCTATATATTAAAAAGACAGGCCTTCCGGGCCTGTCTTTTTTTGTTGCAGGAAAACAATTAGTTTTAATGCAGAATCCAAAACTAATGAAGAAGAGTATCAGATTCATATGCATCCTGATGGTTTTCATGGCGGCTTTGTCATGTACCTGGAATAATAAACAGTTTACCTTACTTTCCCCGAACAGGACAGGGATCACTTTCAGAAATCCCATTGAGGAGACGGAGAATTTCAATCATCTTGATTACAGTTATCTTTACAACGGTGCAGGGGTCGCCATTGGAGATATCAACAATGACGGTCTGCCTGATATATATTTTCCCGGTAACCTGGTAACATCCCGGCTTTATCTGAATAAGGGAAATTTTAAGTTTGAGGATATACCGAAACGGCAGGGGTTGCTGCCAGGGAAACCTGGAACAACGGGGCTGACCATGGCCGATATCAATGGCGATGGTTTCCTGGACATCTATCTCTGCAGCTCCACGGACGGAAGACCAAAATACAGGAACAATCTGCTTTTTATCAATAACGGAGACCTGACCTTCTCGGAAAAAGCCACGGAATATGGCATCGAAGATCCGGCCTATTCAACCCACAGCGCTTTTTTTGATTATGACAAGGACGGGGACCTGGATCTATTCGTAATCAATCATTCAGTGGACAGGTATACCATATTCAAGGAAAAATCCCCGGGATATAAGCAGGAGTATAATCCTAATTACGGACATAAACTATTCCGTAACGATGGGGATAGTATTCACTGAGGTAACCAGAGAAGCCGGGATTCTTTCAAACGTCATAAATTTCGGCCTGGGGATTGCCGTTTCGGATTTCAATAATGACAACTGGCCCGACATATATATTTGCAACGATTATTACGAGCAGGATTATTTTTACATCAATCAGAAGGATGGCACTTTTTCCGAGCAGCTGGAAAACTGGTTCGGCCACATTATCCTTTTCATCCATGGGCAATGATGCAGCCGATATAAACAATGACGGGAACATCGATTTCTTTACCCTGGATATGCTTCCGGAAGAGAACAAGGAGCAAAAACTGGTGGCAGGACCCCACAATTACGAGAAATTCAAATTGCTCGAAACGAGGGGCTTTTATAATCAGACCACACGGAATATGCTGCAATTGAACAATGATGGTAGGTATTTTACTGAAATCGGACAGTATGCCGGCATATTCGCTACCAACTGGAGCTGGTCACCCCTGATCTGCGATTATGATAACGATGGTTTCAAGGACATTTTTATCAGCAATGGCTATGGTAAGAACAACACCCATATGGATGTACTCATGATGCTCGTGGAGGATGCACAGAAACAGCAGAGTGGGAGACAAGGGATGAGTGATATGGAGGTGATCGACCAGGTTCCGGCCACCATTCTTAAGAATTATATGTTCAGGAACAATGGTGACCTTACCTTTACCAATGTCAGCAATGAATGGGGATTTGATCAATCAACCCTTTCCAATGGTACAGCATATGCTGATCTGGATAATGATGGTGATATGGACCTTGTGATAAACAATATCAATGACTATGCTTCTATCTACCGGAACAACTCGGAAAAATTAACTGATAATCACTATCTGAAGATTAAATTGAAAGGGAGTGGCATGAATACAGGTGGTATTGGTGCCAGGATTGATATAAGCTGCGGGGATAAGACCTACACCCAGGAATTCTATCCCTCCAGGGGGTATATGTCCTCCATGGACCATGCTTTGATCTTTGGACTGGGAGAAGCAAGAGTCATTGATAAACTTACCATTACCTGGCCTGACTTCAGGGTACAAACACTTCATGAATATTGCTGTTGATCAGACCATTACTCTCGACAATAAGCATGCAGAAAGGGTAGAAGCCTGAAGCAAAACCTGAGGTTCAAACCATCTTCAAACCCATTGACCAAAACAAGCCGCTTCATTACAGGCATCAGGAGAATGATTATATTGATTTTATAACACAACCATTGTTACCCTAGCTTCTTTCAACACAGGGGCCATATTATGACTGCCGGAGATGTCAATAATGACGGAATGGAAGATATTTTTATCGGAGGGGCCAGGGGATTTCCCGGTGCACTGTATATACAGCTTCAGGAGGGTACATTCGAAGCCCGAGATCTGGATTGCTTTGAAGCAGATAAGGGAAGTGAAGACCTCGGAGTTTTGTTTGTTGATGCTGACGGTGATGATGATCTTGATCTCTATGTGGTCAGCGGGGGAAACGAATTCGAGCTGGCATCAGCCGATCTGCAGGACCGTTTATATATAAATGATGGCACAGGAAATTTTTCCAGATCAAAAAATCGTATTCCCGGAATGCTTGCAAGTGGTTCCTGTGTAAGATCGGCAGATATTGATAATGACGGGGATATGGATCTTTTTGTTGGCGGCAGGCTGACTCCCGGACTCTACCCCATTGCTCCCAGAAGCTATATCCTGAAGAATGACGGAAAGGGAAATTTCACCGATGTAACAGAAGAAAAAAATGCGGACCTGCTTAATCCGGGTATGGTAACTGATGCCCTGTGGACAGATTTCAGCGGTGATGGGTTATCGGACCTGATACTGGTCGGCGAATGGATGCCGATAAGGCTGTTTCTGAATACTGGTTCAAAAATGGAGGAACTAACCGGCCAAAACTGGATGCCTGACTCCAGGGGATGGTGGAACAGTATTGGTTCCGGTGATTTTGACCAGGATGGAGATATGGATTATCTTCTGGGCAATTTTGGTTTAAATTTCGAGATAAAACCAACACCTGAAGAACCTGTAAGCATTTATGCCAAAGATTTTGACAACAATGGTTCATTGGATGCCGTAATGTCCTCATTTATTAAAGGAAAAACTACCCAATCTATCCAAAAGATGACCTGCAGTCACAAATACCCGAAATGATTAATAAATACCCAAATTATGGATCCTATGCAGATCAGACCATTTCGGATATCTTTTCGGAAGAGGAACTGAGAAATTCTCTCTTGCTCCAGGCCAATACTTTCAGTTCCTCCTACCTGGAAAACCTGGGAAACAATCAATTCGAACTGTCCGATCTGCCCTTTGCCTGCCCAGTTAGCTCCTGTGAACAGTATATAGATCGATGATTTTAACAATGATGGTCATTCCGGACATTTTACTGGCCGGAAATTTCTTTGGATCCAGGATCCAATACGGACGCCTTGATGCAAATAAGGGCCTGTTAATGCTGGGTGACGGAAAGGGGAATTTTACGGAAGTACCGAATAATGAAAGTGGTTTATTCATCAATGGTGAAGTGAGGGATATCGCCCGGGTCAGACTGGCAACCGGTCAAGGATTTACTGCTGTTCACACTCAATAATGACAGCCTGCAGCTTTACCAGATATCTGACTATTAACAGATGATTGATATTCAAAATAAAAAGACCATGATCACTGCCCTGCGGAGGCTGCAGGCAAAATATTATTGGAAAATTTCGGCAAGACACCAAAAATATCAGTCAAGGAAACAGACGGTAGTATTGTTACCGAAACGGATATCCAGTCAGAAAAAATAATCCTGGACATCCTGGACAGGCATCCGGAGCAATTCAACATCATTTCCGAAGAATGTGGATTTTTAGAGGCCGATTCGGAATACACCTGGATCATCGATCCCATAGACGGAACTTCAAATTTTGCAGCGGGACTGCCATGGTTTGGCGTCATAATGGCATTGATGAAAGATAAAACCCCGGTACAGGCAGGAATGTACCTGCCGCTGGAAGAACAGCTTTATTATGCCGAAAAGGATAAAGGAGCCTGGAGGAATGATAAACCCATCCGGGTTAGCAAGGCAAAAAAGCTAATGGATACATTGCTGGCATATTCCTTCGATCACAGCAGGGATCCGGGAAAAACAGCATCTGAGATGAAACTGATAGAAAAAATTTCAGCCAATGTCAGGAATATCAGGGCCACCAATTCCCTGGTTGATTTTTGCTATGTAGCTGATGGCCGGATTGGGGCGGTCATTAACCAGACTACTAAGATATGGGATATAGCCGGCCCCTCCCTTATTATTCGTGAAGCCGGAGGATCAGTTTGTGATATCCGGAAAAATGATCACGATTTTAATGTCTCCGCCGGATCCATTTCAGATAATTATTCCATCATTGCATCCGGCGGATCGGTTCACAGTGAACTTTTATCACTGATCGATATGTATTAATTTACAGCAGGATGGATTTTATGCCCATGATCTCACAGAATGCAGCGAGATCATGATAAAGATGATCTCCATAGCCCAGCACAGCATACTCATTATTCCAGGCTTCTACCAGTTCATCCATATCACAATGGGCAGTTACAAAGGCATGTGGCCAGAATGGGATGCCGCATTCTAGCTGGCGCTTTTCGAGATCTTCTCCCCGGGCTCAGAAATTGTGCAACGTGTAATGGCCATTTCAAATTCACCCTTATTCCTTCCCAGTCTTGCCAGTATCCCCTCTCCCGGTTTACAGGTAAGTTTTACGGACAATCCCCCGGCTTCACCTTCCGTTGGGATTCCATGTTCGGCAAACCCGGCCGGACCTGCGCTGCCTGCAAGTGAAGGCGGACAGGCACCATCACCAATGATCTTGATCTCTTTAGTGGATTTATCAATATGCTGAAGGTCCCCGTAATAAACTGGCTCACTGCTCAGATCTGTCATCAGTTTAACGGTCATGGCTGTATTGAAATCACTCAGGGTGGATGTGCCTACCCCGTCATTCAGCATCATGCTCTGGGCAAAACAGGTAGCACTGTATTCATCACCCATACCGGGAAAGGATTGTATGGTGTAAAAATCCCATTGCTCCTTTTTCAGGATCTTTTTAATAGCAAGGTACAGGCGAATGGACCTTTCAGAGATCTCATCATCAGGGATGGTCTCTTCGAAAAATGGTTGGATCCTCGCCCTGGCATCTTCTATTTCCTTCCCGTTGATATTTTTTGCCGTATGTAGCAAGTCAATGGTATCGCGTGAATCTATATCAATACCAAACACCCTCATCCACTGTGAGGGATCAGCAGCTCCGCATGTCTGTCCCATGCCACGCCCTCCGAACGTTCCTATCGTGCTCATATTCAACCTGTTTTTTTCATGGCATGCCCTGCAATAAGAAACAATTCTGACCATCTCTTCCGGATCATCATAGCTGCCGTACACGAACCTGTGCGGGATCCCTACCTCTTTCAGGGCACCCTGCATCACGAGTCCACCTACAGGCCGCCACCCCTGCGAACCCGGATTGGTCCACAGAACAATGCCTTTTTCTGAAAATGAGAAATCCCTGATAGCAGCGATTAAATGTGACGCCCATACCCAGGTTCCGGAAAACAGGATGACCGCATCTACATCATCCATTTTCTTAAATTTTGCAAAGCAGTCCTTCGCTTCCTCTTTTGTGGCAATGATAATTTCGTGTTCAACCAGATCAAGGCCCGCCTTCAGAAGTGCTTCTTTTGCATCGTTAATTAATCCGTCATCTATAAAAGGTTTTCCCATTGGGTCATTTAAACCGTCTTTATGAACGCCAAACACGATAAATCCAATTTTTGGTGTGATCATTTTATTTAATTTTAAACTATCTTTTACAATTCATACATATAAAAATGCATCTATTAAAATTAGTCAAATTTCTCTTCCTTGGTATCTATATCATAACATTCTCAACCTGTTCATTAAAAAAAGAAGATATGCCTGTCATTGAAAAAACACCGGTAGTAATTTGTTTTGATGTCGAGGACTATACTTCTCCCGAATCAGCAGGTATGGATGACATACCAAAATGGCTGGCTGAGATCATGACCGATGAAGGAGTTACAGGCAGCTTTTTTGTCATTGGAGAAAAGGCAAGGATGATGGAAAACCGTGGACGAAAGGATGTCATTGAGGCTATGGCCAGGCATGATATCGGCAGCCATACCAATTTTGGATCCATCCATCCCACAGTGACAGAGATCCTGGAATATGCTTCCTGGGAAAAGGGAACAGAAACCATGCTACAGAATGAAAGCATTGGATTTGATGAGCTGGAACAAATTTTCGGACAGCGGCCGGCTACCCTGGCCAGGCATGGAGGATCCTATGGCCCCCAGCTTACTGGGTCCTTATCTCAATTGAACGCCGGATATGTCTACTCTCCGGTCAGCCTACCCGGACATAATGCTGTATGGTTCTGTAATGCCTTAAACTTCCATGGAGAAGGCAACTATGGTTTTTTTGATGATGCCTATTATAGAGATGATCTGTTCAATCCCATGCTGGAGGCCCTAGATTCAATAATTCCCGCTTCCATAAAGGATGTAGATGTAATGGCCTTTTTTGCCAACCACCCGAGTAAGGTACGCAGTATACAGTTTTGGGATTTCAACTATTACAGGGGAGCAAACCCCGGTCCCGATGAATGGAAAACACCTGAATTGCGCCCCCTGGAATCAATGAAGACAGCACAGAAGAACTTCCGCAGACTCATCCAATACCTGAAGAACAGGGATGACATTGAGCTGACCACTTATCGGGATTTGATGGAACGATTTTCATACCAGAAAGATGTCATTGATAAAGACGAACTAGAATTGCTTACATCCAGGGTGCTGAAAGAAAAAAAGATGGTGACGGATGATCTTTTCTCAGCAGCAGAACTATTTTCAGCCCTTGCTGAGTCACTCAGTCAATATCAGGCTGATCAGGAATTACCCGTACAACTAAAAGTTATAAGGCCTTTTGGCCCGCTTGAAATGCCCCCAGGGAATCCGGAAGTCGACCGTATTCCTGCAAACTCTGTATTAGCACTGTCAGTAATGGCTCAGGCTCATATCGAAGAGACCAATCATCTGCCTGCCTATCTTGTCTATGAAGGGAAGAAGATAGGAACAGGTTCACTGCTCGCACTATTTGGTGACATGTATATGAAAATCCAGCAATCAGCAGTGCCGGATCATTTCTCCATTGTTAACTTCGAATCATATCCCTCTGTAAATGAGGAAAATATTATTAGCGAAGTAGCCGCATGCAAGGACTGGCCGGTCCACAGGGAAGACCTGGACATGAGTCATCTGATAGAGATGACAAAGCTTCAGTTATGGACGCTCAAACCAGCCTGGGAAAATTAATACTCAACCAGGATACTGCCCATGGGATACCATCCCTGTTCATTGATCCCGCTAATGGCAAGCTTTACTGCCGGTTCAAAATTATCGGGGGATACAATGGCTATCTCCAGTTCATAGGTACCCTCTGGAAAATCGTGCGGTAAAAATACATTGTCATCATAAACGATATCACCCGGCAGCCAGGTATGAAGATCTGCATCGGTGACCAGGACCTGCGTTTTTTCTGAATTCCTTAACCGGAGTGCAAACTTATAATCCTTATAAACCGGGGCGACACCCTTGTTTTCCCACCAGGTAGTAAAAGCAATTCTTCCCTGGGGTTTTACCCTGGAAGGAAAAGTAAACTTTCGCAACACATAACGATATCCCATTCTTTTCAGCCAATCATCCACCAATGGTATCCACTCCTCGGGAACGGCTGAACTCTTTGCATTGAAAGTGGATACATGCCATTTCAGTCCCTGCTCAAAAATGTATTTCACATCCTCCTCATCATACTTATGTTTTTCCTTCCAGCTCAAAAAAGTACCGCAGATCTCCATGGCAATTGGTGCTTTTCTCCAGGCTTCACTCATCCCGCTCTTGACAATATCCTGGGGATAAATGTCAAACATATGAGCTCCCCCCCAGTTAGGATTGAAACCCAGGTCGCCAAGACAATCAATACGCCATCCGAGGTGTCGCATCTCCGGTCCCACCCCATTATTCCTTCCGTCAGGCCAATAAGCAGCTATGGGTACACCTCTGACCAGGACCCCCGGGTCCGGAGCATCTCCATTCAGAGGCTGAAAAATAAGGTGTGTTTTCTTGAAACTGTCAAGATAGGCCCGGGTCAGCGCAATCCTTGTTTCATTTCTCAATAAATGGGTCCCCGAGCCCTCGCCCCAGTAACCTATAAAAGAAATATCGACCGTTTCCAGGTCAGGATGTCCGTCATAACGTTCACCCATAGCCCTGATCAATCCTCCAAAATACTGGACATACCTTGGATCCTCAGGATGAACCCTCCAGTGCTTTCCGGATCCGGTCAGCGTATCCGGACCGACCATTTTCCTGTACCAGTCCGGCACATCCTTCTCCTCACTGGCTTCATAGGGCGAGATCCTCAACATCAATGTTTGCCCTCTTTCAGCAGCCGTTTTCAGGGCCCTGTCAATCATTGCCCAGTTATAAACTCCCGGGGCTGTTTCCAGGAAACGCCAGTTTACCCGGAAGTAGGCGATGGAGGTCTGGGGATAACCCTCGTTGGTGAGATCCCCGTCAAAATCCTGGTATACGATGGGCAGTCCCTCTGTCCATCCTATGCCATCATTTAAAGCATCTCCGTTAAAACGTTGAAAGGTAGTAAAGCCTATTCCCGGATTGATCAATACATCATCAATTTCTGTTGGTCTGACTGTCACTGTTTCGATTTCTCTATTTTCCTGACTGAGACCTACTGAGAAAAGTGTGACGAATATACCTGTAAGGACAATATTTTTCATACTCTTTTAGGTTTAATGCAAATTAATATTTTCGTCTCTAATCATATTACAACTGGTGTTAGTTTTATTCTTCCTTTCATGAATTATTATCTTATAAATACCTATAGTTACCAGCGGAAGCAGATAAACCAAAAGAAATCCCCAGCTCAATGCACCATAGCCTTTAGCGATTAGATTGATCAAACCAAAGCTGGAAATGCCAAATGCAATCAATAAAAATATAGAGGCAATGATAGGCCTGTAGACCCTGGGCATTTCTTTATCTCTGGCCTTGAAAGCTGATTGAACGCGTTCATTCACAGCATGAATTAAAGCAGTTCCCGTTTCAATCAGGGTGCCGTATAGTACAATCTGAAACGTGACAAAAAAAACAGGAATACCCAGGTTCTGGAAAGCGTAGACAGAGGGCAATTCTTCATCTAAAATATTCGGATAATACCCTAATATAGAAACATATAGAAGTAATGCAGGGACAATGCCGATGATTCCGGCCAGGACACCGGCAGTAACAGCTTCTTTCCTTGTCTCAAGATGTTTTAGGCAGAATAATACCGCAACAACACTGGCAATATTATAAAAGGAATATTTGAATCCGGATATTGACCCAGCCTGGCTCAATTTGAGTATTAGAGAGAGACTCCTTAACAGCTGGCCCGAATTTAATCAGTGTAAAAACGAATAAAAGCGCAAATACTATATATAATATTATGGACCATAGAGAGAGGAATTTTTCAATGATCCGGGTTCCTTTAAAGGTTAAATATGCAACACCTACCAGCATGATTATTACACCTAAAAAGTAAGGGACACCAAAATTATCACGCAGTAGAATTCCTGAAGCAGATCCTAATACAGCCAATATAATTAATATTAATAAGAGATAAATAAGATCGAAACCTGGCCAGAACGGACCTAAGAGCTCCTTAAAAAAAGTGCGATAATCAAACGTGCGGAACAGGCGGGTGAATTCGAATGTCAATGCCAGAAATACTGACCATACGACCGTAGTGATCAGAAGCATTCCCAACAAGCCTCCGATCGGACCAAACTTAAGAAAATATTCGACCAGCTCCCGTGCAGTTCCATATCCTCCTCCAATGATTACACTCTGAAAGACAAAACCGGGTAAAAAATATTTGTTGAAAAATGATCTTTTTATGATATTCATATTTGTATGATCATTTCAAGAATACTTTCAGGAAAACCTCATGGACCGTCTGGTTTTCCAGACCGCTCACCAGGTTAAGATTACCTGGCACTCCTTTTTCTGAGTAGACCATTGAAGGAAAGAACATGCAATTTTTGGCTTTAGCTTCATCAGCAATCATACCATCACCTGACAGAGGCTCCAGTATAAGCACTTTCCGGGGGCAGAGCCCGGCCATCAGGTCAGGCAGATCATATTTACCTAAGGCTCCCGGTACAGTAAAAGGAACAAATTCCGGATTATAGAAACGGGTTGCAGCAATATTTGCATAGCTTAAAAAAGATCTGATAAGACATACATTTTGTATTCCGGGTTCGAATAATGCCGCATGTAGCAATTCGCTGCCCAGGGGACCGATGGCAATCGCTGAAATGCCTGAAAAATTATATGGACCCTGTTTCGCAAAATGTACTATCCTGACAATGTCTTCAGCCCTGAGACCCACATTGGACTTACCAGCCAGGACAGCAGCAAACCACTGATTGTATGAGGTACTATCAATGTATGAATCACCCCTCAGGTAACCCGGCCCCATGCTGCCAATTCCAGGAAGATCCGCCATCAGTACGGTACGGCCTTCTCTGACAAGGTCATGTGCCAGGCTATCCTGATTGACGGCGTGCTCCATACCTTCTGAATCCAATATCAGAATGAGCTCATCATTTGACGGGACATTAGGCTTAAGCAATACTACAGGAAGTACATAATCACCACTACCTTCAAGCAGGTATTTTTCCAGCTGGTATTCCTGGTTCACATATCGTCCCGAAAATACCGCATCTCCAAATTTGTCAGGGTAGTTAAACCCGGATAAACGGGCGACAGTAGAATTCAATTTTTCAAGATGCTTAACATAATTTGCCCTTCCCTCTTTAAGTAATTCCATTTGATCCTGTACTTCTGATCTGTTCAGTGAGAACACTGATTCCCCTTTCAGAGAGCTCACAATCTGTCCCGTTTCAGTAACCCATAATTCCTCCTGAGGAAGCACTTCCACTTCCAGGTCATCCGGACTGCCAGGATTCTCCAGGTATTGCTGGAAAAATGCATACATGGCTTCCCTGTTTTTTCTGGTTGATCTGTGCACGGTGTCATCTTCCACCATGATCAGCTTATCCTTTGCACCCAGGGCCTGGTACATCCTGCCCGCCTCTGCATATGATTCCCTGGCGCCCTGTATGCTGAAGAAGTCCCTCGTCGTAGTGATCATCATAGTCGGTTTCGGTGCCCTCGCTTCAATGAAATCCGCATGGTCCAGTCCCTCAGCAATCATTTTGTACAGGTTCTGTTCGGCACATTGGGGACCAATCGATTTGTAGATTTGCTCATAACCCGTGATATAGCACTCAGGAGCAGTGGCGAGGATGCGATCGTCCAGGGCACCCAGGTAGGCCGTCAGGTTCCCCCCTCCTGACCTGCCGGTCATGCCTATCCGGTCCAGGGTCTACTTCCTTCCGGGTCAGCAGGTAATCAATGCCCCGCATGACATCCCATATAAAATACCTTGCCGTTGAATATCCCGTGATCAGGCACTGGGCACCTGCATAGGAATGCTCGTGATCCGGGATGGGAAACCTTGGCTTATCTTTTTCCGGATCCCAGTACTCAAACCGTTCTCCCTGTCCCATTGGATCTATGGTGAGTACAACAAAGCCTTTTTTGACCAGATTGATGCAGATATGCTGGTAGGCTTCTGCCCTGAATCCGCCAATACTGTGGCCGCATGCATAAAAGATGGCCGGAGCATTTCTTCTGGCCCCATCAGGAATATACAATGCACCCGTTACATAATAGCCCGGCATGGATTCATAGAGAATTTTTTCTATGCGGTAACCATCGCGCCGCAAATTCCCTGTTACCTTTGCATTTAGCGGGGTCTTTTCAGGAAAAGGGCCAGCAATCCCGGATAGTTTTTCCCGGACAAGGTATTGCCTTTCCAGCCAGTCCGATTTCGTTTTCAACCCGTTGATCTCTTTCTTTCTTAATGCCAGTTGTTCAGATGCGACAGAACAGAAATGCTTGTAGAGAGAGTTTTCAATATCAGAATAATATTGCCAGTAATTAAAAATGCCACATCATCCTGAGCCTGTACCGGGATGAAAATAAGACAGAAATAATACCCGGATAAAAAATATGCGGAGTTTCATGTATAAGCCAGATTATTAATACTTAACCACGAATTCACGAACGATCTCTTTAGAACCATGTTCATTACTTGCTTGTACAATAATACTGTTGCTATCTTCTGATAATTTAAAATTCCACATGAATAAACCCTGTTTATCAACCAGTATCTCCTCCCCATTGGCAACGATTTTAGTCCCGGGTTCAGTCCAGACCAAGCAATTCCACAAGATATGACTGCCCTCTAACCACTGTTGAGTTGACTGCCGGATTTGTCTGCATATAGATCATCGGAGAGTCATTAAATGCCAGCAGCTCTTCGATCAATTCCCTTTTTGCCTGATATAACACTTCCGGATCATGTGTATGATTCAGCAGGTCCATCACGACCTGACTGGCAATCTCCTTACCCCGTTGCTTTGGGTCAATCCATTTAAAACTGAAGCCGAGGGAATCTTTCAGTGCTTCAATCTTGTTCTCCAACATCCAGAAATACTCATAATCCTGGAGTCCATTCCTCATCTGCTCCCAGCGCAGGGAATTTAGCACACCTTCTTTGACCGGGTATACATGCCAGCCATCCCCGATGTGCATGCCCACATCGTCATAAGGATTTTCCGTCCATTGGTTCCAGCCCCAATGTAAAAAGCCGCTCAAATCATATTTGTAATTCAACCAGTGCAGCATCCGGTTATCCATAACAGGCATATCAATTGTTTTATTTGGATAGGAATTAGCCTGGTAAATTCCCACGGTATAATACCAAAGTTCAGTCCCCTCCCTTGCAGCCTTCATGTAATCCACGTGCCAAGCATCCAGATAATCCAGCTTCGGTACTGCGATTTCGATATCATCAAATAGGTTCGTAGTCTCAATGGCATCCATCCGGACCAGATCGGGGGCATACCTGTGGATATATGCTGATACCTCGCGCCAGGCCCTAACATTTCTTAAGGTTGGTTCATCCTGGATATGGAACAGGGTTTTATCAAGCCAGCCCTTCCTTCTTATGTGGCTTTCAAAAGCAGGTAGTAAAAAGGGAATAATGTCCTTGCCGGGCATGATGATCTGTTCCCCTGTTTTTTCGCCTTTTACATGAAAATCTTTTAACACAATCTCAGTGCTGAACCATGCTCCCTCTCCGAATTTTGCTAAAAACCCTGTTTCCAGGTAATCCATTCTTCTCTGTATCCCAGAAAACCTGGGCGATCTGGTCGAACCTTAAAAAATCAAATGCAAGCTCGCCAGCTGATGACAGGCTGATTTCAATGGAATTCATCGACACCCGAAATACATTTTGCCGGTGAGCTGCCATATTTTCGGCATACGTCCTGAGCATATTAAACCAGGCCTCGGAGTAAGTTCCTTCAACTCCATGCAACTTTTCAAAATTCCGGGTATTATACCACTCGGTAACCTTCAGATGCCGTTCAGCGGGCAGGGATAAAGGATAGACCCTGAGGCAAACGGCAGCGATTGTTCTCCCTGGCTGGTCTTCACCGTGACATTCCCGTAATATCCACCTGCAACGGCATTATAAGGTATTGAAATAGTCAGCCATACCGATCGGAACATTCCCTTATTCACATTGATTTGTTTATCAGGCATGAGATAATCCGGAAATCTGGCAGGTGCAGACCGGACTGTTGTGTGGCTGGGCTGATTTGGAGCATTTGCGCTGAGGGGAATACTACCCACAAAATTCCATTCAACAGCACCCGCTGATAAAGTTGTGCCCTCAGAATGGTTCTTTAGATCACTCACTTCAATGGTCACATCCTTCAAGTCTTTTTTCGAACTCAAAGCAAGCTGCGCAGAAACGATTTCTCCCCGGATTCCAAATACTTTCAAAGTATCATATCTAACCGGCAAATTGTATCCATCTTCAAAAACACGTGTCAGATCGCTAACCGCAAATAGTTCAAAAGATTGGGCATGAACTACTGTCCCGCTAACCGTCAATACTATTGGTAATGCTGTCAGAAAATTATGAAGCCATGATTTTGAATGAAGATACTTTTTCATTGATTTGATTTTTTCTGTTCTTCGATCATGTTTCATTAATCAACCAGCGACTCGATTTTTCTCGCAAGTTGCTCCCTCACTTTAAGAAGGGTTTCGGGATCTTTTGTAAAATCCCACCATTCCGGACATACAGCGTTCACCATTTCTCTCACAAATTCCTCTTCTCCTTTCTTTTCAAGGATAGCAAAGTATTCATAATCTTCAAGTCCCTCCCGGATATTCTTTAAACGGATTGAAGAAACCGGTCCATCAAAACCAGCATCCTTCCCGGGATAGAAAAGTAATCCACCTCCGTTAAAGTATTCCGCCCGGGCTTCAGCGATTGCCGAAATGTGCCATGCTAGGATCCAACCAGGGTCCCTCATTATTATACCATCCGGTAGCGGTCCAGTACAACAGTCCATTAATATTATATTGGCGGTTAATCCCAGAGGAATCCGGTACATCATTACCGGCTGGTCAATATGCCAGTATGGGGGATCCTTATCCTTTAATTTATCATAGTCAGGATGGTATGAAGGTGCCGGTTGAACCAATGCGGTATAGGACCAAACCTCATCGCCATTTAGTATTTTTTCCTGAACTGTTTTCCTGTCTATAAAGCCAAATAATGGACACCATATATCTATCGACGAATCCAGATCCGGCCATTCCGGATTGTGCTTAAAGGTCTGCTCAACAACCAGCCTTTTAAGACTCGGGTGCTGCTTCATTCGCAACTTTTGCAAGGGCAATCACCTGGTTATAATCCTTAACCGAGTTGGGTTCATCGATTAGATACAAATATGCCCTTTTTTCCCAGCCATTTTCCTTAATGTAACTGTACATTTCACGGTAGTAGCGTTTTGAATTCTCGATGGCAATAGGATCCGACTGGTTTTCAGGAGTTGCCAATGGACTGTTTGAGGTATTGGTCATAAACCTTGTTCTTGGCACTTCAAAATCTACAAGATGGGTTTCCTCAATATATTTTCTGAGACTTTCATGCCTTTCCGGGTCAATGGTCAAGGATCCGTCTCCATTAACATCTGGTAACAAGCTGTGTGGTATTGGTGGATTTACCCTGTGCTTTGCCAGTTCCCTGCAAAACCTCATCTCAATTTCCCGGAATTTCTCAGAATGTGAATCTATTCCCCATGCTTTTGCGATATAGGAAAAATGCCCCAGATGTGTCCGGTGAGTAGCGACCTGCGGAAGCGTAAAATCCCATACTTTGAGAGTGACTGGTATGACGGATGAAATATCCCCATCGGCAGTAACTCTAAAATCTGCTTTATAAATTCCTGCTTTTGTGTCGGTGGGAATATAAACGTCCACCCAGATGGTGCAAGATTGACCTGGAAATAAATTGATCGGATAAGCCCTGTACTTAGCGCCTGAATACTGCCTCCCGGAAGGAGATTCAATGCTATGATATGCCATAATTGAATCCCCTGAAACCGGGTTCAGAAAGGGAAGTAGAGGATCAGGAAAGAGTCCAGGACCAAAATCTGCTCTGGGAGAGGAATTCCGGAGATGAACGTTCTCTGCCCGGAATAATCTTATGTTGTCTGGACTTATACGTCCTTTTTCTCCTTCGAGGTCGGAAATTGAAATCCTTATGTTTTTTAAGTGGTTTCTATCTCCGGCAGAAATGACCACCTGAAAGGCTTCATATTCGTTCTTTGCAGCCTTAATATCAATGTTCAAACTGCCCTCTGCAGATTGTCCAGGAACAGCACGTTGCATTGAGTTCAAAGCAGTTAACTGGATAGGACTATCTGATTTTTGATTCTCCTGAGCACATTGAGCAAACAGACACAAAAGAACGAAGAGCATAAGGCTCAAAAAACTATTTTTCCTCATAACCATTATTAATTATCTACTTTGAGCATTCCTAGAATTTTCAATGCATTTTTATTATAAATCTTCTCCAGCACTTCATCAGGCAAATGGACACCGTAAATCATCCAGCGAGCCTGGAGATGATGGCCTCCTGCAGGATCAATATACTCATCATCGGTTTCAAGGAAGCGGTAATAGATCCTGTAGGCCTCAGCATCGCAGGGTGTATCTGTCCCAAACATTACCCGGTCCTGGTACTTGATCAAAAACTTCCTGGCAGTATAGGGCTGCCGGCCAATATCACTTATTCGGGCATCTATATCCACATAAAAATTGGGGTAAATATCCAGCCAGTTCGCTACGATATGCAATTCCTCGGGCAGTGTACCCATATGTGCACCTATAAAAATGGTATTGGGATGCCTGGCAATCACCCTGTTGCGGGCGGCCAGTATCTCTTCTTTGGATGGAAATTCATCTCCGTAAAATGACCAGCTCGGATGCGCTCCCAGTTCATCGTATCTCTCATTGAATTCATCGATAGGGGTGAAAAATGCCTTGGGATCAGAAACATGGATCGCTACCGGGATCCCTAATTCTCCGCATTTTGCCCATATGGGATCGATCCGCGGATCATCCACCGGGATAAGTTTGCCAGTATTATCTTTGTATTCAAGTCCAAGATTTTTGGCAATCTTTAATCCCCTGGCGCCCATTTTGACCGCTTTTTCAAGCCTTTCTGCTTCCTTGATACCAAAATCCGGTTCATCGATCTTACTGAAATCAGGTCGGAAAAAGATCAGGAACCTGTCTTTCGAAACGGAATGTGAAACTTTAAGATGTTCCTTGTAAAAATCATCTTTTGATCTTCCGTCCAGGCTCACGCATTTCCATACGCCAGCCTTATCCATTTCTTCCAGATATTGTTCAGCATTCTCGAGATTCCCGAGGTGATTGTGGATATCGATTACCGGATATTTGGGCTTTAGTACTTTTGTCTCTTTTACTACCAGCTGGCTTTGCGGATGCCAGTCCAACAACCTGAGATCTCCCGATTGAGCAGTAATTATACCTGGTGCTATAAGTAACAGGCAGCTTGCATACAGTTTGAATATTTGCTTCATAATTATTTGAATTTTTAGATATTGATTAATCAATCAAAACTTATAGGTGGCTGATTTTCCCATTTGCCTTTCGTAAAATCCGGAAAGCTTACCGATTGGCCCTTATTGGCCACTGACATTTCGGACAATGGTGAAACAGCACTGCTGGTTACAGAATCATAAACATCAAAAAATGGCATTTTATCTTCTCGAAGGGCTTTCACAAGCAAATGCCAGGTCAGTGGTGTGGCTCTTCCCTGGCCTCCGTGTCCCCGGATGGCACTTTCTCTTTCGGCAGGATTATAATTCTTTACCAGTGGATGCTGGTACTCCTGGAGCCATTTTTCGGCATCTTCCCATTGATGTGATTCAGGACTGATGCCATCCACATATATATGGGATCCTAGTCCGCTGCTGCTTAAAAATACTCCCTTGGTTCCCTGAACCCTGTAAATACCTCTTGGATGGGGTGTATTGGTGTCAAAATTCAATGTGATGAGTTTGCCTTTTACGGTGCGTAAGAGGCTGACATTGGTATCACCCTGGGCCATTTTTTGAGTGGCATAAGGATGGGCCTCCCCAAATATGTTCTTGGTATATTCATTGAGCATGGCAGCACCTGAGCTCACGGAAACAAGATAATCCAGCCTGTCACCATGGTTGATATCCATCATGGCCATCATCCTGTTCATGGGATGATCAGGGTAAAGGTTACCGTTCCGGTCAACGGAATGCTGCAGGCGCCAGGGTTCCTCTTCAGGATTGAATTTTACCATCCTGAGGTCATGCACATAGCCTCCGACAATATGTATGATATCACCAAGCACACCCTGCTGTATCATATTCAGAACTGCCATGGCATAATTGGATTCCAGCAGGGCCTGTTCCAGTGCCAGGGTTGCCCATTTTCCGGTTTTTTCGGAAGTTTCCACAATCTCCCAGGCTTCATCGAGGGTAAGAACAATGGGCACTTCAGTGACTGCATGTTTCCCGTTGTTCATGGCAGCCAGGCATACCGGGGCATGCCATTTCCATGAAGTAGCAGCATATAATCACATCCAGGTCTTCCGTTTCACACATTCTTACAAAATCGGTGTCGGATTTCCCGTATAAGGTTGGATTGCTTGCCCGGCCTCTTCAACCCATCTTTTGGCCCGGTGCAGAGGTCGCATCCTTAATGTCACAAGCGCCGGAACAACAACACCTTCGATACCAAGTGCCGCATCAAGATGATAGGATCCGCGGTCTCCCAACACCCACAAACCCCATTCGCAGGGGTTTTTCTTCATCGAAATAAGATCTGGGCCATACCCAGTTGGGAAACTGCAAGTCCCCCGGCTGCGGCAGCATGTGGTTTTCACAAAATCTCCTGCGATTGATTTCTTTTTTCATTTGTTTAAAGTTTTATTTTGTTGATTCTTCAATTAGTTTTCCCAGTTGAATCCTCTGCTGGTCCCATTGCGCTGCATCATAAGTCCAGACATCCAGGTTTCCGATGGAATTTTCTCCAAATGGCTGTTTTATGATGCTGTTCACTATTTCATCGACCCGGTCATTGTTGCCATCAATTTCCGATAAAGGCGCATATATTCATATTCCTGTACCCCGTCCCTCATGGTTTTAAGCCGAATGGAAGGACAGGCTCCTCCGACATTTGGAACAATACCCGGACTGTAAATGAGCATGCCATTGCCATTGCACTTTTTAAAGGTATAGTCAGCATCCGAATCTGATCCGTGCTTGTAGGTGTCTTTCCAGGTTTCAGGATCATACCATGCACTCTCCCAGCCGGCCCCTATGCCCCAGCTGATCCAGGAATAGGTATTGTACTTCCAGCTGGCCCAGCTGATCGCCCTGTCATTTACCAGGGGGAGATCCAGAAATGTCGAACTTCCTACCCAGCTGTTTACTTTAGATTCATACAGCATGGGGCCATAAAGCCAGTCCTCTATACCCATATCCTGGTATTTCCTGATCCTCTCAATGTCATAAGTGATCGTATGTGATGCCCAGGAGCTGATGGAATGCTGTACAACTTCCATGGCCTCCTCACTGTAACCTCCGTCAATCCGAAAACGGACCTCAGGGTAATCCTCTTTGAATATATCACCATAATACACCATCCGGTCCCATGCCTCAGGGAAATAAGATTCATCCAGCCCATTCAGATATACTGACAACTCTGTTTTTTCAGGATCGACAAAAGGTTTAAGATGATCACGCACCTCTTTTATTACTTTCCGGTAAACTGCCTGATTCTCGGGTTTGCGTTCTTCTTCAATATCACCTACATCAGGCCATCCGGATCCTCCGTGTTTTCCATGGACATTAAAGGGCAGGATGAATGTTTCCAGAGGTTCACCATAACCGGGACCATATTCATAACCATACTCACTGGTGAAGGCATCCCCCGTAAAATATTTTGTAAGGCGAGCATCGAATGTTTCCCAGCCCAATCTTATATCCCCGCTTGCTGATACTTGCATGTCGGGTTTATAGGTTGGATCCATCAGGGAGATCCGGTTCCGCTTAAAAAGGTGATAGATCTCCAGTTCAAATGCCGGATCCTTCCTGCTTAAAAAGCCTTCATGCTGCAGGGCTGCTTTCAACTTATTCTCATTGGGGATAGCAAAATCCCAGACGATCAAATCAACCGGCATGCTCCTTGTTTCATTTCCAATGGTCACCGAAACATTACTGGTATAGGTCCCTGGTTGGGCATCGTCATACTCAAATGGAATGTACTGGTCCACCCATATAATCAGGGAACGCTGATTATCGATGCGGTTGTTAAAATCCGGAAGTTCTACAGGATAGGTCCACCTCCGGTGCACTTTGGAGGAATCCATTTGTATGAATTCAAAGGGGATCAGGGCATCGGGGTACCAGCCTGTGCCCAGAGAGGCCTTGGGATACCCTGTACTGAGGGTTTTAACCTCTACTGCCCATTCCAGGAATAGTTCCGGATCAACATTGAACCTGTTATCTGGTCCCTGGAAAGAAGGTATATCAACGGTGATGCCTTTCAGGGTAGATCCGGAATGGTTGGTTAAAACAAGCTGAAAGGAAACATATTCACCTCTGGCTCCATGCAATGTTGCCCGCTCACCATCATAGATCCAGTTCTTTTCCAGGAGGTTTTGTCCACCGGTGTACTCCTGGACAACCGCATCAAATTTCTGGTCTATGATCTCGTTGGTCGCAGGGTCTAACCGGACTGATGAAGGGAGAACACTGATCTTCCAGCCTGTTTCTGTGACGGATGAACTGCAGCTGGCTGCTAAAATACCGATTGACATTAATTTCAATAAAGTTTTCATTTTTCTATTTATTTATCATCAGATTGCTCAATCCGACAATTGTATTGTGCGAAATTTTCAGGGATAATATTCCAGCCTTCAATATAATATAAAATTCGCTGTCATTTCCATTTGAGTCCTTGAAACTACCGCCAAATTCCCGTGATTTTCACGGCTAATAGTTAAATCTATGGATTAGTTTTCTTTCTTGAATTTTTGCCTGATTATGCTAAAAAGTTCGTTGTTTTTTCTTGGCAGCGGTACGTTTTCTCCTCGCTCCTTTGCCTGCCAATATTTCCAGCCCAGACCTTCAGTTCCCAATTCATAATCATAACCATCCCACTCATCTTCCCTGAAGGAATAAAAAGCCCAGTGAAATTTGTTCCGTTCCAGAAACTCAATTATATCTTTCAAATAGGGGATGGCACCTTCATTTCTTCGCATACATCCAAATTCACCGGCTACAATACGGCTGCTGGGAATATCATTTTCTTTTGACCAATGCAGGAATGGTTTAAAATATACTTCAATCGTACTTTTATCCCAATAAATCGTATCATTCCCAAAAGGAACCTTTCCAGGATACACATAATTGTTTTTTTCCTTAAAGTTTTTATTTGAGGTAAACTCATAAGGCTCATACATATGAAAAGAATATAGAATATTATCATCATTGAATATAGCTGGCCAATAGCAAAAAGCACCCGGCTGACCATACCATCCGGCATCCAGCATAATCGCATTGTCAGGATCAATTTTCCTGATCTCCTGAATTATTCTCTTGTAAAATGCATGGATATCACGGGGCGTATTCTGAACCTTATCATACCAATCAAGAAATCTTGAAACATCACCGGGACTTTGATGCTCTGCCACACCGGTTCCAAATTCAGGATGGGGCTCATTAACAATGTTATATGCTACAACATTGTCAAAATCTTTTAACTCTTTTGCCAGGTCCTTCCAGAAGCGAAAGGCCTGATCCCAGTATTCATATGATTCCCAAAGTCTTATATCATGCAGATAATCATTATTTTGTGTATATCTGCTCCCGGGCAAACTTAAAGGCGCGATTACCAAATTAATATCATATTTTTTTGCCCATCGAATCACTTGCTTTAATTTGATGAGATCATCAGCAATCAAACCATCATAATTTGAAGCATCTCCAATCAAAAAATCCCTGTGTTCTGAATCCCATTTATCATAGGCCATCCTTACCCATTCTAAACCCAGGTCATTTGCATCCTGAAACCACTGCTCAGTTGGTATTTTATTAAAATAGTTGGCTCCTTTTTTCGGGACATCCCAAAAGCTTCCATCCACAGCAAAAATCACGGTGATAGAAAATAAAACGGATAGAATCAATGATTTCATTATCATTCAGTAAGCAATCTGTCCAGTACTTCTCCAGCCGCTATACGAGCATTGCAGACAGCGGCCGGATCAGGCATAAAGCTGGTTGACAACATGCCTCCAAGATTTGGTACAATCACAAGAGAACGCACAATATTAAGAACCTCCCGGGCATCAGGATCTCCCTGTTCAGCATAAGGTTTAAGCGAATTAAATATTTCAAAATCATCTACACCTTCTCTGATAGCAATTAGTCGAATGGACGGAATAGGTCCGGAAACTCCAATTTCATCACCTGGATAAGCAACATAGCCATCCCCGTTTGGGTACCTGACAGGATTCTTAACCTCTTCCCCGCCCCCTTCTTTAATAAAGGCATGCCATCCGTATTTCCAAGGATTAAAGGTCCACCAGGTGGAACCCCAGAATTCAAAAGCATCTGCTCCATAAGTGAAACAGAACCAGGGCATTAATCGTTCTGTTGCCGGGAATGGAGTGTCCAGACTTTGTTGCCCGTCGGTTGTATAAATGAACCGGTCACCTGCGTTTCTTCGCTCCTCGATAAGCTCTACCGGGAATTGTCCCTGTGCGCCAATCCCCCACGCTGTAATGTGACCAGCAATTTCCTCAACATAGTCCCATGAGCTAACATATACGGGTACGTCAGGAGCAACTTCTTTTGCCATGTCTGCTACCCGTGCGATTGCATTAAATGCAAGTGGTATTCTGGGTTCATCCGATAGATAGAGTACAAAATTCTTCCGCCAGCCCTTCTGAGTAATGTGGTCGATAAACATCGAATAGGCATCCTTCCAGGCTTTAACATATTCGGGAGAAAAAGGCTGAAGATCAAATATGGGCTTTGCTCCGGAATACCATCCAACAGAATAAAAGAATCCTGGAGTGTACAACATCGAAATGTTCAATTCATCGATAAAGAAATGTACGATCTCATCAAACGCTGTAGTTTCCATGTGCACTTTACCATTATTATATGTAAACTCAGGCCGTGCCTCTGCCAACATCCCGGGGGAGGTATTATATTTCGCCATGAACCTGCTCCAGCCTTTTGCATCGGTCAGATTTTCTCCAAATGGTGTCTTACCCGGACCAATTCGCAGGTCATAGATGGCCGAAATATTACGCTTATCCGGTAGCTGTAGCTGCCATACTTTCACATGCACGGGCATAAAGACCTTATCCGTGCCGGATTCAACGATGATGTGTCCGCTATACATACCAGGAGTTGTGGTCTCCGGAATATGCAAATCAAACCAAACTGGTTGGGTATTATTTGCCACAATTTTACACTCTGTTCCATCTTTAATGGGTATCAGGGGATCTGGCCACCAGTCTCGCCAGCCGTCTGAGCCTGCCTTTTCAGGGTAGTATCTGATGTATTCTGAGATATCCGGAGTTCTGAAGTACCTTACCGGAAAATCAACAGGCACATATCCAGTTTTATAGATCTCAGGTACAGGAAGCATATCTCCATGGATATTTCGCAAGGCAGTGATACTGACTTTAGCATCCATATCGTTTATGGATCGCAACGCGATCTGAAAAGACTTATGTGAATTTCGGGAAGCATATACTTTAACAATGTCTTCCGGTTCTTCAGGAAGTATATCCTGGCGAAACACTTTAACCAGGGGGTTGACGACCCAGGCGGCAAGTGGTAAGTTTTGTTTCTGTCTGTCTCCAAACTCCCCTGCACAGGCATTCATTTCCGGGTGGTCCTGGGTATTCGCAAACAAGTCCACAAACTTGCTTTGTATTTTGATGTCCCGTTTACTACTTACATACAGCCAGAGTGTCTTTTCCGTTAAAGCTGCAATGTTAACCATGATCCGGATATCATCTGATAGGTCTCCCGTCAAATTCAGTGGACGGTCAGGATATTGAGGATCATAAAGGTAGAGAGCTGGCATGGTATTGAAATCAAATAATTTACCGATCCGGTTATCAACATGCCTGGTGTTTATGGCAGTCACTCCTGCATGGATATTCTTATCGCTGAAATTTCGAATGCGAACCGGTACTCTGTAATCCCAGTTTAATCCTGGTATCCAGGATGAATCTGCGGGCTCAATCATTAATTCTCTGATTTCAGCGGGATTTACCTGAACATTGATCCCATCAATATCAAATGGCGCATCCCTTTTCACCTCAAGCCATTCATTAACAGCTCTTTTTGAACGTTCAATGTCATCGGTAAAATCTCTAATATCGGGAGGAAGCCACGCATTAGGATTACCTGCATAGAGGAATATAATAACGGGTGAATCGGCTTCTGCATCAACAGGAAGTGTTATGATATCTCCGGCTGAAAGCAAACCTGCCCTTTTCTTTTGTCTGTCTGAACTTTCCAATTCATACCGGAACTCAACATCTTGGTTATCAGCTACACGGAGTCCGGCAACAGACTTGCCAATCAGACTGGAAGTGCCATCATCTTCAGAAATTGATACACGAATGGGAACTCCCCTGAGCGCTCCTTCAGAGTTATTCATTATTGCAAGTGGAACCCTGACTGTCCAGTACCCTCCTCCATCATAGGCCAGCGATTTACTCCAGGGAGAATTTTGATCTGTCATCCCGTTAACAACATTATTAATGGATATCCAAACCAATAAAACCAATAAAAATGTAGGGTAGTTTTTCATTTTGATTTATTTAAGGAATTGCATATTGTTTCAATATTTCACTTAAAATCACACACTAACCAAAGTTAATATTAAGCAAAGAATATCGTATTATTGTTTAATGAAATATCCTGCAAGCTATTACAAAATCCTCTTTTTGGTCATCACAATGATTGGCCTGCTTGTCTCCTGTACCGGGAAGAAGTCGAAAACAGAAAAATCAGTTGAACCTGAATTATCAAAGGCCGGTCAGGTCTACCAATGGTCAGAAACAGAGGGTCAGGCATTTCTAGACCAGATGCGTAAAAGCATTACCACTGCTGAAACCTGGCAGAAACGAGCCGAAGAAATCCGTATGCAGATCCTGATGGGTGCGGAATTGGCACCCCTGCCTGAAAAATGTCCCCTGAATCCTATCCTTGGCGAGCAACGCATTTACGATGGTTACCAGGTGCAGAATGCAGCATTTGAAAGCCTGCCGGGGGTATATGTTACCGGGAGTATTTACAGCCCGGTTAATGCAGAAGGCATACTCCCGGGCGTTTTAAGTCCCCATGGACACTGGCCCAAAAGAGAGGACTATGGACGTTATCGGCCTGATGTGCAAAATCGCTGTGCTGCCATGGCACGGCTGGGTGCCATTGTTTTCACCTTTGACATGGTTGGTTATGGGCAGCTTGCTGAACTGGGTTGGCGTCATGATCATCCCAAAACAATGAAATTGCAGATCTGGAACAGTATCCGTGCGCTTGATTTCCTGATCTCACTGGGGACTGACCCAAACCGGATTGCTTGTACGGGTGCATCCGGAGGAGGCACACAAACCTTTCACCTGGCTGCGGTTGATCGTCGGGTCACTGTGTCTGTCCCAGTTGTGATGGTTTCAAACCGGCACTTCGGAGGTTGCATCTGCGAGCTGGGAATGCCCATTCATGAAAACAATGATTTCAAAACCAACAATGTTGAAATAGCAGCATGTGTTGCACCCAATCCCCTGCTTCTGGTTTCGGTAGGCACAGATGCAACAGAAACCACCCCTGAAATAGAGTATCCGAATATCAAATACATATACGAGTTATTTGGCAAAGCGGAAATGGTGGAAAATGCACATCTCCCAGACGATCAGCATGGCTATGATTTCAACAAACGTGCCGCTGTATATCCATTCCTGGCCAAACATCTCGGACTTGATATTTCCCTGGCAATGGATGCGACCCTTCTTGAAGAAGGAATTGTAATAGAGGAAATCGAGGACCTTTATCCTTTTGATGACAAACATCCCATCCCTGAAAATCTCATCAGAAACAATGACGATGTAGTCTGGAAGTGATTCTCAGTAAAAGTCTTCAGGCATTGAACAGGATTTCGTAAATTGATTATGTAAAATGAAATCCTTCCTGTTATCCATATTTTGTATTGTATTTGCAGATGGTATTGCTGCACAATGTAATTGTGGTCCTTTGCCTCCGCCCGAAAGCGGAGAATCAGTAATATATGCTGACAACATTGGGGAAGTGCAATTGGCCATAGAGAATGCGAATGGGAGAACCACCATTTATCTGAATTCAGGAACGTACCCTGTAAGTCCCTCTAGTTTTATCAATGTTTACAAACCAGATATTACCATCCGGTCAACCTCCGGAAATCGGGATGATGTCATCATTCAGGGCGAAGGAATGGCGGCAGGTGGTGGAGTGGGTCATGGAATATTTGTTGATGCAGATAATATTACCGTTGCAGATCTGACCGTGAGGGATGTTCAGAATCATGCTTTTTTTGTGAACCCGGGTGCGGACAGTTGTTTATTTCATAATGTAAGGGGACTGGATACGGGTGAGCAGATTTTTAAAGCAAGTGGTTATCCTTCACTGCCGCCAAAAAATAATGGAATTATTGAGTGTTCAACCTTCGAATACACAAGCACTCTTGACGATGGAGATGATGGATACTACACGCAGGGAATTGATCTATTAAATTGCCATAACTGGATTATCCGGGATAATGTTATCAGAAATATCAAACATAATCCTTCACTAACATCTACTCTTGCGGGAGCGGCAATTCTGTGCTGGTACCAGTCTACAAATACAATTGTCGAGAGAAACAGGATAATTGAATGTGATTTCGGTATTTCTTTTGGTAATTCTGCCCAGGGCAGCATAAGCCATACTGGAGGAATTATCAGAAATAATTTTATTCTTGGATATGCATCCAGTGATTTTGGCATTGGTCTGGCATTTGCACCCAATGCTAAGGTTATTAATAACACCATCTATTCTCCAGGAGGCTGGCCGTATTCAATAGAAGCACGATTTGCCGAAACTACAAATTGTGAAATAACGAACAATTTCTCTGATGAAGATATCTGGGATAACAGGGATGGGGCTTCATGCTCTCTGACTTCAAATAATACAACGGCAACTTCATCTGATTTTGTGAACATAGAGGAATGCGACCTGCATTTAAACTCAAATGCTGTTACTGCTATAGATGCCGGAACAAACTCCCCGGACAGAACGATGGATATAGATTGCGAAGACATAATCTCTCTTCCCGATATCGGTGCAGATGAGTTTGACTCAACCTATGCAGTGGTTGCTATGAAGTATTATAATACTCATAATGAAGTTGCCATTTATCCAAGGATATCTAATGGGATAATAACAATTGAGGGACAAAACATCAAACAGGTAGTTTTGCTGGACCTTAACGGCAAAATATGTAAAATAATTGCCAGCAATTGGGATGAAAGTGCCTCGATAGATATCAGCAAAGAAGCAAAGGGATTATATATTCTGAAGGTAATTACCGAAAAGGGTATTCTGGTTAAAAAAATAATAGTGGGATAATACGCCATAATTCATAAATTTAAAGCAAGAGTTATAATT